>JBAYPM010000015.1:0-58586 GCA_041677705.1 Weeksellaceae bacterium
ACTATTGTCCGATTAAAAATTAAGAAATATTGAATATATTAATCAAAATCAATAAGTTATGTTTTAAACCCGATAATCATATCTTGAGATGGAGTAATTGTCGTTTTAAATGAAAAAAAAATTTACTCATTCCTTAAATTAGTATGATTAATAAGGTTTGACAAAACTATCTCATGTCTTTTGTCTAAAAGCGAAGCGGTCTTAAATCTTTGTCGGACACGACTGATTCTGAATCATAAAAAATAAAACCGTATTTTCGTTGCTAAGAAATTTAGAATTGAAACACTTAAAGATATGAGTATTAAAGACGGTATTTTAGCCGAAATAAAACGCGAGACCCTCAATACCGGAAGGGTTTTGGACAATCTCAGCAATGAACATTGGAATTACAAACCGCACGAAAAGTCAATGACTTTGGGAGAGCTGGCTTCACATGTTGTGGAGCTTCATAATTGGGTACATCATTCCCTGTCTAAAGATGTTTTTGACTTCTACGCAGACTATACTCCACCCAAAGCTGCAAGTGTGGAAGAATTAAAAGCCGAACTGGAAAAAGGTTTACAGAAAAACAACGAGTTTGTAAATGCTCAAACCGATGAATTCTGGCTGACGAATTGGACTTTGAAAGCGGGTGAACAGACCCTTTCGAAAATGCCGAAATTGGGCGCATTCCGCTTTATAATTACCAATCATCTGATTCACCACCGCGGACAATTGACGGTTTATATGCGATTGCTCAACATTCCGGTTCCTGGAAATTACGGACCTTCGGCAGATGAAAAATAAAAATATTCGAATCAAAAGCGGGTAGTGGGATACCTGCTAATTTGTAGAATAAACAAAGGAGAGGCTGATCCGGAAAGTTCAATTTAATGGACTATCTGAAACAGTCTCTTTAGCCTAATCTAAAAACAATTGAGTACCCCAGTTTTGAAAAATATTTCTGTCGTTGAGAGAGCCTAATGTTTGGTTCTCAATTCTATATTTCACCTGCTCCTGGTAGAAAAGTCATTAACAATGACCAATCATGATTTGAAAATTTGATTTCATTGATACTGATTTCAAAGACTGAACTTAATCCCTGCTGCGGCAACCAGTTGCCCGCCATCTATGATTACATATTTCAATTCGGCAAATGGTATTATAGTCGAGCCAATATTGAAGTTTGCGCCGGCACCGATATTTGCACCGATACGGCCGTCTGAACCGGAATAACCTCCCAACACGCCATAACCGTAATCGATTCCGTCGTATTTAACTTTTACGCTTGAGTAATTTATACCCGCCAGTCCGTACAAATCAATGTTGTCTGTGTCTAAAAAGTAATAATTGGCATTTGCATTGACTTCGAACCAATTTATTTTAACACCGTATTGGTCTTTCGGGAAATAAAAAATAAGCGATGGAGAAATCGTCAGTTTCTCCATAACCGGAATTTCAGCGTTTACGCCGAAGCCCAGATTTTCGATTTCAGTGCCATAGGCAAGCATTCCGCCTATTTTAAATTCAGATTGCGCATTTGTGAATTGAAATGCGAAGGTCAGTAAGATTAAGTAAATTGAATTTTTCATATTGATAATGTATTTGAATTAATTAAAAAGGTACATACTCGAAATTTCCGTTTACGGTATGTGATTCCTGAATTTCCACACCGTCTTCTTCATAGATATGGAGAACAACTCCTTCAAAATTTCCTTTGACATATCTAATCATATTATGAAATTCCGAGTCAATATTCATTTCGGTCACATGTACCGAAACAGTTCCGGTTTCGAGTTCAACGTGCTCGAAACCGAAGTATATGCTATAGGTAGAATGACCGTAAACCAGTTCAGTCAGTTTTTCTAACGGTGGAACGTTAATGCGAAATGAGAGTAACTGGTCGTTGTCTGTCATGGCAATGTAAACCATTTCATCTGTTCCTGTTTCGGGATTCTCAGGAACATAGGAAGCAATTTGCACATTGCCGTCGTTCTGCTGTGTTTTTTTGATTTCAAAGTTGCCATTGATAGAGGGTCCGTGGATACTGTATTTCACAAAACTGTTGAACGGAGGTGCTTCGTCATCATCGTTTCCTTTGCTGCAGGACAGACAAATAAAAATGGCGAGTGAAGCATGCAAAAGAGTTTTAAAGAATGTATTCATAACTTTTGTTTTTTTAATTTTTTAGTGAAAACCGGCAATTCTGTTTCAAAGTAATCAACTATGAATTGCCAGCCTTCTCTTCATTTACATTAAATTCTCAAACGTTTAAGGTTGATAGATTCTGACCCATTTCTGTTCAGATCCGGGTGCTACATAATTCACCCAAATGCGCAATGTATCGTCATGCGTATATTCCATATATCCGCCGTAGTAAGCATTGTTTGACCCAAGTTCTTCGTGTTCAAAATCAGAATCTCCTGTTTGCGTAATATCTTTCCATTTGATGCTGTTGAGCTGGAAACCGGAATTGGCAGGATCGGTAACTTTTCCCTGGTTGTCCGTTACAGTAACTTCCATACCATCGGCAGTGGGATTTGAGCTGTTCACTCTATACCACTTGCCTTGCAGGTCATTTAGTGTATATTGAGTACCTCCCTGCGATTGGTCATCATCATTTGAACAGCTGCTGATCACCATGGCCAAAAGAAATAAACTTGTAAATTTTAAAATTGTTTTCATCTTCATTTTTGTTTTTTTGAATTATTAAATAAATTAATTAAACGATTTGAGTATTTCTCCATACAGATTAAAGTCCCAACATGGATTTATACTCGCTTTTATTGATGTTTTTGTTTTCTTGTTTGAAATCCACACAAATCATAGAGAATTTGTCTTTATTTTTATTGTCTGCTTCCGATCTGCTCTTAGCAGGATTAAAACAATTTATCCAGTTTTAGTTCTTCGGTCGCTTTCCAGGTCGCTTTGGCGTCCATATCGTAGCCGTTGACAGTGACGGCAAAACGGTCTTTGTACATAAAAGCCAATTTTGTTGTGTTCGTATTCTTTTCATAAATTTCGGTGCCTTGCATGTCTTTGTCGTCCAGTATCTTCAGCGACCGACTATCGGTTTCCTCCGGTGTAATGTGAACCAGGGTTGAGAACATGGTGAGGACTGCATGAGAACCTTTCCCGGCTCCATCGGCGACATACACCTCGATTTTTTTGGTTCCTTCCCCTTTGTAGGAAGCCGTTGCCCCCACAACATTCTGGGAAGCCAGCGCACTTTCTTTGTACGTATCCAGTTTCATCCCGGATAGATCCTGTGGAAACCATTTCTCCAGGTCTTCTTGGCTGATAGACTCCACGTTCCTAAGGTTTAGGGATCGTTTGGCTATCCCTTGGACACTTTTTGTTGCCAGGCTCGTTTCTTCTTTTGCCTTGCTTGTGTTTTTATCTTTGCTGTTGCAGGCCACCATCACTGTAAAGAACAGCAACAGGCTGATGGCATAAATGAAGAGGTTTAATATTTTCATGATCCTATTTGTTTGGTGTTGTTCTTCGTTATTTTTTGACCAGTGTTGCCACCTTCTTTTTGTTGTCGATATGGTAAACAAACTGATCACCGGGAATAAACTGATCTCCCGGGATGAATTGGTCGCCGGGGATAAATTGGTCTCCCGGTATAAATTGATCACCCGGAATGAACTGGTCACCGGGGATAAAGGGTTTGGCGATATCCAGGATCAGTATGGCATTGGGATGTGGTGCGATTGTAAATTGATTGGCGTTGAGATGTTTCAATGTAGTCTGGGGGAACGTTTTTAATAGCTTTCCCTTCCTCTCTTTGACTATTTTTAACTTTTTGTCCGCACCTTGCTTAAATTTGCCGTACAACACACCGGCATAGTAGGTTTTTTCGGCAGATGTCATCTCCTTTCGGACTTTGGAAAACATCACCAGGTCTTCTGCCTGCCCGGTTTTGTTGTCGACGATCAGGACCACTTTGGCGCCGTCCGATGTTTTATACTTCTTTTGTGCGAAAGCTGTACCTTGTAAACCTGTCGCTATCATCATGATGATGATTGTTTGTGTCAATGTTTTCATTTTACTGTTTTTTTATTTATTATTTTATGAGTTTGTCCATTGGCAATGCTTCGATGACTTGCTCCGCTTCCTCCTTGCTAAATCGGGAAGCATCGACACTGATGAGCAGACGGCTTTGATGCACAAATGAATGATGGTAGGTGTAATCGAAATAAGATTGTATGGCTCGAATATTACCTATCGTTACGATTTCTTCCCCCTCATTGATTGGAAGTTTTCCATTTATCGTCTTTTCCATTTGTAAAAACATTCCACCGGCAATTGGTGCAGCAGTAGGTCCTGCTCCATCGGTTACCGTTAAGATGATCTCTTTATCTCCACTATTTGTATAGCGACCAGCAATGCCGTTAACACCCGAACGACTCATAGACCCGGGATGAACACTTTGTAGCGGTAATCCGCCAAGCTCAGAAGGCAGCCAGGCTTCGAGTTCTTCCATGGTGAGCGGTGTTAACTCACTCAGATTAGGATTTGTGGATTCTTTAAAAAGCTTTTCGGGCATATCGGTATTCGTATCTTCCGCCTGACTGTTGGATGTAGGGTTGTTGCAGGCAAGAATAAGCGCACTTGCCACAAATGGAAGAAATAATGTTTTCAACTTTACCATAATATCATCTATGTTGGTTTACAGCTTCTTGAAAAGTGATCGCAGCAGGCAAATTGACTGTCAAATCCTTGTCGTACGAATATCGGATAAAACCATCTTTCAGTGCGTCGATATACACGAGTCTGCCAAATTGATCAAAAGTCATTGATTTTCCGCGCTCCTTACCACTGGAAACGGTAAATTTGTTACAACCTGTGCTGCCATCGGGGCAGCTTACTTCTGATTCCGTTACCGGGAATTGGCTTTTGAGCGTTTCTGATGAGTATAGCATCGCCCAATGGATAAATACCGGGAACCCTACCATACTGCTCATGTCACCGGCTCTCTGCAGATTTTCTAACATAGAAGCCATGGAGTCGCTCAGGTCATTTTTATGTAAGAACTCACGAAGTTCTTGTACATTTAGATCTTCGCTCGAGTCATGTAGTTCACGTAAGGTGTGGCCGGCACTACTACTAATGGGTCCTCCTCCTGTGAAATATACTATCGCATAATAAATATGTTCGAAAATACGAAACTTGGCATCTTTCTCACCTAATCCTTCATTTTTTACTATGTAGGCTATTCCTTTTCCTAATATATGCTCAACAAGAGTAAGTCCGATCGCCATATCTACCATGTTGGCTTTTAAAAGGTCTTGTACAGGGATGTGTTTATCCAACAGATTTATTGTGCCGTTTAAGTCCAGTATCGTTTTAGGAACATTTATTTTGATATAGCCCCCTTCATATGGCGAATATAAATGGCCTGTTTTATCGGTATAGAGCGTGTTAACCACCGGGGCGCCCTTTTCGTAGCCGGTGACGACCATTTTTTCTGCGAGGTTGTCCCAATCGAATTCGGCATAGACCGATTCTTCCCCTCCCCCTTTGGGTAAGCCACTGCTATTCGACATTCCACCACTCATCCACATCTGGATGTCGGTGTTATAAATAGTCATCCACCGCCATGCCTCTTTGGCTTCGGGAGAGTTTTCGACATCGTTCACAAAATTTTCCAATCCTTCTTTCAATCCATCCCACCAGGGATCGCTTGGTGACTGAGCCTGTGCCAAATTCATGTTGGACAGGGTGATCATGCATAGTAGTATTGCTCTCAGGAGCACTTGCTTATTAGTTTTCATAGTCAGTTAAATTAAATGATTTTTTATGGGGATTAAGTGCGGTACATGACCAGCTAAAGTTCTTTGTCGCATCTGCGGCAGATGTAAACTTCATTTCCATGATCATGTCATTCGGTCGGAATGGAGATTCCTTCTGGATGGCCCGTAGGCTGAACATGGGTTTGAACATGGTAGCAGGCGCATCATGAGTCAGCCATAGCTGGAGCACACCGTCATCGGTGGCAATTTCATAGCCATGGGCCTCGAATCCGAGAATGGATTTCTTGGCCAGATTTTTGACTTTTCTATTATCACTGCCATTGACTATTCCGGCCATCCGCAATAGGGTGAATATACTCATTTTCTCTCTCCAAAAATCTGTCTGTCCTTGTTTTTCCAAAAAATGCAACAGTGTGAGATTCGCCTCGTCGTAGATAATGTATTTTTTGCCCCCTGCTACATTGCTTACCTGTGCGTAATACGATTCGCCCGGTTGTAGCAGGTAACGGTTTTCTTTGCTGCCCTGGTGGTTGGTCACCTTTACGGTCAGCTCGTAGCCAAAAGTATATGACACAGGCAGTACAATGTTGTTGTCCTTTGGCGCAGGAGATTCTTTTCCGCCTTTCCCGAGGTTTTCGACCGAGCCATTGCCGCCTTCAAGACCACCTGTACTGTCCAAAATGTCTTTGAGCTTACCTTCTATGGCTTTAACCGCTTCTTCCTCCTCTTTTTCTTGCGCTTTCTTATTTTTTTTGCCAACGGCACCGTCAATGGTCTTTTCGGTGGTTTTGCTCACCGTTTCATCGGTTTTGCGCAAAATGGTTCGTTCTGCTGCTTGTTCAGCTTTTTGTTTCAGCTTTTTTAAAAACTGTGCCTGTGAGGGCATGGTGAAGCACAATACAAAGAGCATTGTGATGATGGTTTTGTTTTTCATGACGTTTTTTTATTTTTTTGTTATTTTTTTCACTTGTCTTTCTACGGTGCATTCGACCACATTACAATTTAATCTGCAAGTTTCTCAAGAAACTGGGATTTCATAGTATCAGGGTTCAACATCGCAAAAACTAATATGATGATTAATCGAGAGGTAAATGTTTTCATTTTTGTAGTCTTTATTGTTTTGATTGATTCAATGTTTTATCAAATGGATATTTTAACAGACAAATATTTTTGAATTAAATAGTTGGATGTTATCAGTAGTTATTCTTTCACTATTTTGTTTCGTTGTATTATTTGTCTGTTGTCATTTGTAAGTGTCAAAAAGTAAACGCCTGACGGCAAGTTTGTCAAGTCAAGTGAGCTTGTGTTTGTTTTATTGGCAACTACTTGTCCTGCTACATTGGTCAGTTGTGCCGTCCTAATTACTGTAAACAATAGTATCTGGAATAAAATATTCATGAATGAAATCGTTTTATAGATTCGTTGATACAGGGTTTGATTTTATTGCAGTAAAACTATGCTATGGTTGAAAATTAGCGTATTGCATATGTTTCAAAAGTGCCAACAAATGTTTTTTATATAAATAATTGGATTTTGAAGACAAATCGTCGCTTTGCGAAAGATGAATTACAAAGAAGTTACAAAATCAGATTTTATAATTGATCTTGCTGAAACTCTGCCGGCGTACAACCGAAAGTTTCTTTAAAACATTTGGAGAAATAAGAAGGGGTGTTGAAGCCTACCAAATAGGAAATCTCAGAAATATTTCGTTGGCTTTTGAGTAATTCTTTGGCCATTTTCAAACGTTGGGAGCGAATGAATTCCGATGTGGAAACACCCAAAACAGCGTGCAGTTTTTTATGAAGTTGTGAACGGCTCATTCCCATTAACCGTGAAAAATCTTCACTGGTAAGCGCCGAATCTGTGATGTGCTCTTTGGTGATTTTTTCCAGTCTTTCCAGAAACTCCTGTTCGGTAGAAGTAACGAAAAGTTCAGCCGGAAGATTGAAAGTTTTGGAGTAGAGTTCTTTCATTCGCTCTCTGGAATTGAGAAGGTTACGAATTTTCAGTTTTAAAATATTCGGATTAAAAGGTTTGGTGATATAATCATCTGCGCCCGACTGAAGCCCTTCAATCTCATTATTGTCACCTGCTTTGGCTGTCAGCAGAATAATAGGAATATGGCTGGTTTGTTCATTGAATTTAAGTTTGTTGCACAATTCTATACCCGATTTGACAGGCATCATTACATCACTGACTATTATGTCCGGCAAATGTTTGAGCGCCATTTCAATTCCGGTTTTCCCGTTCTCGGCTTCCAGGATTTTATAATTTTTTGGAAAATTTGAAACGATAAAAGCCCGCATTTCGGGGTTATCTTCCACGATGAGGAGTTTTGGCTGGTTTTTATCATCATATTCCGACAAAACCAACGGCACTTCTTCTTTCGAAAATGTTTCTTTATTCACCAAAACAGCATCCGACAATTGATTGCCGTCAATTCCAAAACTTTCCGGAATTTCATTTTCAGGAGTTCTATCAGCAAAAAGAGCCGAATCCGCGGGCAATGAAACCCTGAATTGGACATCATTATTTTCAATCAGTTTGGCAACAATATTTCCGTGAGCCAATTCAACCAACTCTTTGATAAGAGACAATCCGATTCCCACGCCTTCACTGTCTTGCCCCGCCCGATAATAACGTTCAAAAAGCTGAGAGACGTCTATGTCGATTCCGGGTGTAGTGGTATTGGTTATCACAAAAATCCAATAGCCGTTTTTGATATACGTTTCCACGTTTATGCTGCCGTTTTCTGGCGTGTATTTCAGGGCGTTAGACAATAAATTTGAAGTGATTTTTTCAACAATATCCCGGTCAAACCAACCGTTTTTCAGGTCTTTGATGTTTGTGGTAAAGTGTTTTTTATTGCCCAAAGCCTCCTTTTGGAAACTATCTATAATGGGTTGTAAAACAGCTTTTAAATCGCCTTGTTTTGCCGAAAGCGTTACGTTGCCAGCATCCAGTTTTGCCAAGTCAAGCATTTGGTTGATAAGACCCAGAAGGCGTTGGGCATTGCGCCGAATAAGGTTCAGTTCCTTTTTTTCTTCGGAAGGGAGCTGTGGAGTGGACAGTTTCCGTTCAACAGGCGATAATATCAGAGTGAGCGGCGTGCGGAACTCGTGGGTAATATTTTCGTAAAAACGGGCCTTGGTGGCGTTCAACTCTTCCATGGTCTTCGTTTTCATCTTTTCCACTTCAAGTGCATAGCGGTTTTTGATGCGCCTGTCGTCTACCTGTTTGTTCCGCAGGGCCACCACAATGGAAAATAAGATAATTTCCAAAACCATCAGTTTCAGGAAAATGGTATGATCATCCAAGATCAGCGACAGTACATTGGCAACGATAAGCACCAAACTGCCTGCGAGTACGATTTTGGCAATGATGTCGGATTTTTGGAACATCAGGAACACAAACAATCCGGTAGAAGAAACCATGGTTGCCAACCGGAAAGAATCCATCAACAAAAAACGATAAGGGAAATAGGGAAACAGCACGATTTGAAAACCGTAAAGCACTCCAAAAGCCAAAATGCCCAGCAGCAGACTACGCGTAAATGGGTAGGCTTTTGGAAATTCATGTTTAAAGTCCAGAAAATAGAACACAAACCAGATGTAGCAGCCAATGTTGGCAACATAAGCCAACTGGTTGACATAAAAATAAAACTCAGGGATGCTGCTTTTTTGATAGAAGTTGATGAGCCATGGCAGCCGGTTGGCATAATACAGTGAAACGCCCAATAAATAAAGGCCATATACAAGAAAACTTTTGTTTTTACTGATGAAAAAATTTACTAAGAATAGAAAAAAGGAAATAAATACTACGCCAATATAGAAAATTTTATCACTTTGATTTTGGTGAATTTGAAGCATATCGCGCATGAATGGAGTTTGGTTGTCGGCAAAAAAATACTGGGGTATATGGTGCCAGTGGGATTTGGTCCAATAGGTAATGGCCGTTTTGTTAAAGAAAAAGGGTTTTGAAAAGTCAATGTCAGTGGTCCGGATAGACAATATTTGAAATTGTGGGGACGCCACTATGTTTTTTTCCCTCTTAGCAAAATGGCCTATGGTATGGCGCTCGTAGGTTTCAGAACCCTTGACCGGAACATATATATCTGAAAAGTCGGTAGCGATGAGGTACAGGAACAAGAGTTTTCTGTTGGCTTCTTCAGGAATGGAAAGCCGGTACCAATATTTCGACTGAATATTGAGGTTTTCGGTTTGCCCCATGACGAATTGTTTATCCAAAATATCGTCAAAGGTCAACGCACGGTTAGGGTCTTCAAAATAAGCAAGTCCTGCCACGTTCTTCAAACCAAACGCATTCGTTTTGTTTTCTGTGTCCTGACCTAATAAAAACAAGGGGAAAAACAGCAAAATCGCGGTGGTTTTGAGAATGTATGGAAAACGTTTTTGCATAGCTCAAAACAGGTTTGAGTGTTCAAATAGATTCGCCCCCAAATTAAGATAAATTTTTTAATTCTTTGTTTCTTTGCTATTCAAAAGCTTTTCGTTCTGAAGTAAGGGGCGTGGTTCGGGTTTTGAATCCTTCAAAAACGGTTTTTTATTTAAGGAACCTGGTACACGACAAAAATTGATCTTGTCTGCTCTTTTTCTTATATTCGTCATTCAAACTCAAATTATGTCAAAAAATACGCTCTTTACGGTTTTTATTTTTATCGGTCTTGGTCTTGCAAATGCGCAAAAGACAGAAATTTCGATTTCTTACGGCACGCCTTCACTTTATGGAGTTGCTTATGATTTTGTGAATGTGGTCTTTAACCAGGTTGATCAGAACGATGAAGTAAGGGCTTCTGCCAAAGGAGTACTCGATGCATCGGTTTCTTTTTACAGTCCGAATCAAAAATGGCAGTACGGTTTGGGGTTGATGAATGAATTTTTTGATGATGACAATACATCCTATGGCACAGATGCAAATTTTTTCACTCTGTTGCCAAATGTCAATTATCTGTGGAGAAAACCCGAAAGGAAATTTCAGATTTATTCGGGCGCAGGTCTTGGGATAACTTTTATGAAACTGAATTATACCGACAAAGAATCAAACGACAGAGTAAACGACAGCAAGACGGCAGTAACCTGGAATGTGACACCGTTCGGATTGAAATACGGTCAGGATTACGGTCTTTTCTTTGACAGCAGCGTCGGCATCAGATCGTTTGCACGTTTGGGATTTTTCTATAAATTTTAATAAAAAAAGAATGAGCCCGATACTCAGACGAATTCAGGCTCATTCCAAGGTTTAGGCGGTAAATCAATTACTTGATTTCAACGCAGCCAACCCTTCCGCCTGCATTACCGGTCGGCTGTGTATGAAAATCATCAAGGGTGTCGTGAATGATCACTCCTTTTCCGATAATATTTTTTGAAGCATCTTTACATCCGATGCACCATTTGTCGGTAATAAAAAGCATTGCTGCATTTCCGTCAGCATCTGCATTCAAATTTCCGATATCACCCATGTGGAAATGTTCTGCGCCCCAACGCCCGTGATCCGATCCGGCAGGATTCCAGTGGCCTCCGGTCGAAGTGAAATCAGGTGCCGAACAATCTGCTTTTTCGTGAAGATGGATTGCATGCAGACCCGGTGTCAGACCGTTTGCTTTTACTGTCATGGTCACTTCACCGTCTTTTTGAAAGAAAGTTACGGTGCCGGCAGTGGGTGTTCCGGCGCGGCCGGTGATGTCATAAGAAATTTCCTTTGTCGATGAACAGGAAACCGAAAAAAGCATGGCGGCAATACAGAGTGCAGGTATTTTTACAAGATTCATAATTTAATTTTTAATGATTAATTTTTTTCAGTTTTTAAAGTTACAAAACTTATGATGAATCGCTTTAAAATTCGATTGTAAAATTCAAGAGTCAGGTAACCTTCCAAGCGTTTCGACCCCTTGAAGAGATACCTCAGATTGAATCCAAAAAAAATCAAAATTGATTTGCAGATTGAATTTTTTTTTTACATTTGTCAGACAACAACAAAGAAAATGAATCAATTTTTGAATACAAACTGGTGGTGGCTGTCGTCCGTTTCAGACGATGCGCCCGATTTTTGTATTGAATAATTGAACAAAAAATACAATTAGGTCAGGAAACCGTCTGAAATTTTTTTCAGGCGGTTTTTTTTGTACCCAGAAATGAATTATTAACCTTTAAATGACAAAAAAATGAAACAGAAAAAGTATTTCTTAAGTGAAGATCAGATGCCAAAATTCTGGTACAATATTGCAGCGGACATGCCCAACAAACCATTGCCGCCGCTGCATCCGGCAACCGGTGAACCGATCGGCCCCGAAGCGTTGGCTCCTCTTTTTCCGATGGAACTGATCGAGCAGGAAGTTTCGACCGAAAGATTTATTGAAATCCCCGAAGAGGTGAGGGAAAAATATCTGATGTACCGTCCTTCTCCGCTGATCAGAGCGACTGAATTGGAAAAAGCGCTGAAGACACCCGCAAAGATTTATTTCAAATACGAAGGTGTGTCGCCAAGCGGTTCGCACAAAACCAATACCGCGATTGCACAGGCCTTTTACAATGCCAAAGCAGGAACAAAAAAGATCACGACAGAAACCGGTGCAGGCCAGTGGGGATCGGCTTTGTCGTATGCATGTGCGCTTTTTGGAATTGAATGTGAAGTGTATATGGTCAGGGTAAGTTATCAGCAGAAACCGTATCGAAAGATTATGATGAACACCTACGGTGCAAATGTTTATCCGTCGCCGAGCAACCGTACCGAGGCCGGAAAAAGGATTTTGGAACAGCATCCGGATTCAAACGGAAGTCTCGGAATTGCAATTTCTGAAGCGGTGGAAATGGCTGCAAAAGATGATCAGACAAAATATTCGCTGGGCTCGGTTTTGAATCATGTGCTGCTTCATCAGACCATCATTGGCGAGGAGGCTTTGAAACAGTTTGAGATGGCTGATGATTATCCCGATATTGTAATTGCACCGTTGGGCGGCGGTTCCAACTTTGCGGGTCTTGCTTTTCCGTTTTTGAGAGACAAACTTCAAAACAAAAAAGAGGTGAGAGCGATTGCGGTGGAAGCTGCTTCCTGTCCGAAACTGACCCGCGGAAAATTTATGTATGATTTTGGTGATACTCAGGGTCTGACGCCTTTGCTGCCGATGTACACTTTGGGTCATAATTTTGAACCCGAACCAATCCATGCAGGCGGTCTGAGATATCATGGTGCAAGCGTTCTGGTTTCTCAATTGCTGAAAGATGGTCTGGTCGAAGCTTCTGCGCTGAATCAGATTGAATGTTTCAAGGCGGGACAACTGTTTGCAAAGACCGAAGGAATCATTCCGGCGCCCGAATCAAATCACGGGATTGCACAGGCGGTGAGAGAAGCGCTGATCTGCAGAGAAAGCGGAGAGCAGAAAACCATACTGTTCAATCTGTCGGGTCACGGATTTCTGGATATGGCTGCTTATGGTGATTTCAATGAAGGAAATTTGGTTGAGCACGAACTGAGTACCGAGGAAATTGAAAAAAGTCTTGCCGAAATTGAAGCATCCCAACCGAATATTGCCATTTGAAGCAGATTGAATGGAGGGTTTTTGACGGTTTGAAAACCCTCTTCTTTTATTTTAAAAAACAGTTTTCAAAGTCATTCCAAAAGTCGGGATATGACTTTTCAACCACTTTCGGTTTTCGGATTTTTAATTCTCTTTTCAGACACAAAGGCGCAAAACTCATTGCCATGCGATGGTCTTCAAAGGTTTCGATTTCCGGAATTTCAGTTGTTTCAAAAAAATTGTACAATTCAATTGAATCCTGATCTGTCTTTGATTCCACACCGATTTTTTTGAGTTCGGAGCAAAGCGCTTCCAAACGATCGGTTTCTTTGATTTTCAATGTTTTTAATCCGGTCAGTCTGCATCTGGTTTTCAATGCGGCCGCTGCAACTGCAATGGTTTGCGCCAGATCGGGTGTGTCGTTCAGATTGATTTCAAATGTTTTGATTTCAAAATCAGGGTTTCTTTTCAATATCAGCCAATCATCTTCAAATCGGGTTTCGACTCCAAAATATTTTCTGTAAATTTCAATCACTTTTGAATCGCCCTGAAAACTTTCTTTGCTGAATTTTCCGATTTTAATTTCAGAATTTTCTGACAGTGCAACCAGTGAAAAATAATAAGAAGCAGAACTGTAATCAGATTCGATCTGCCAGTCGCATTTATCGATTTTTTGTCTGGGTTTGATTTCAATTGATTTTCCTTCATCAAATATTTCAATTCCCAGTTTTTTCAAAATTCCGGTTGTCATGCAGATATACGGTTTTGAAGTCGGATCGTTTTTGAGCCTAATGGTCAGACCGTTTTCCAATTTTGGTGCAATCAGCATCAGCGCTGAAACAAACTGACTGCTGACACCGGCAGCCAGTTCGATTCCGGTTTGATTAATTTTTTTTCCGTTGATTTTTAAGGGCGGGAATCCTACTTTTTCGACATAAGAAATGTCCGCTCCCAAGGTTTTCAGTGCATTGGCCAGAATCCCGATTGGCCGCTGTTTCATCCGATCGGAGCCGGTGAGTATGACTTTTCTGTTTTCGCAGATTGAAAAATAAGCAGTCAGAAAACGCATAGCGGTTCCTGCATGACCGATATCGATTTTCTCAGCATCTGAATTCAACGCATCCATCACCATACGGGTATCGTCGGCAGTTGACAGATTGCGTATCCTGATTGGATTTGAATAAAGCCGATTGATAATCAGCAGTCGGTTGCTCTCACTTTTTGAACCCGGAATCAGTATTTCTGCCGAAGGTTTGAGCCTGTTTTTTTTCAGTGTCAGGAGATCGTCCATGACTGATTATTTCAGTTTTTTGTTCTGTTGATGCCGGTCGTGGTCTCTTTTTGTTTTGTCATCCAGTTTTTTATAAAAAGCAGTTTCAAGATCCACACCCGTCTGATTGGCCAGACAAAGGGTCACAAAAATCACATCGGCCAATTCTTCGCCCAGATCTTTTGATTTGTCCGATTCTTTTTCTGACTGTTCTCCGTATCTTCTTGCGATGATCCTCGCCACCTCACCAACTTCCTCGGTGAGCTGTGCCATGTTGGTCAGTTCGTTGAAATATCGGACGCCATGGGTCTTGATCCAGTCGTCCACATCTTTTTGCAATACTTTTAGACTCATCATTTATTCTTTTACCAGCACCAGCTGTTGTGCTTCTGCTGCAATCTGCTGTTTTTCAAGTTCCTTCATTGCCGGGTAATAAGTTGGCGGCAAAGAGCTGTGACTCAGTTGGAAAACGGTGGTGACAATCACATAACCTTTTTGTTCCTGAACCATATAAGCATAACCGGCCACTTCGCCCTGTACGAGATGTTGTTTCTGCTGTGGAAGAGATTCCACTTTGTATCCGTCAGGAATTTTGATTTTGATGACGGTGGTTTCGTTTGCCGCAGTTCCGAATTCGAGCGGATAGCTTCGGCTGTCGTGAGTAAATGAATTTTTTGTCAGCTGTTCAAAAAGCATCGGATTGATGATGATTTTATTTCCAACCGCATCACCTGCCTGAAGTTCATCAAATTTGAAACTGTATCTGATGATTCCTTTTTCAGCATTTTCATCGATTTTGAACCCTTCCGGATCAAAATTGTAGTTTCTCAAATATTTTTTTTCGAATGATTTCGAGTTGTCAGACTGGGACATCTTGTCAGACATTGCAAAATACATATCTCTGACTTCCGAAAAATTTCCGTTGATGCTTCCGTCTGATTCCAGTGCAGCATTGATTGAAATTTTTGAAGTGCTGAGTGAATAATTGGTCAGCGGGATTTCCTGAACCCCTTTATCGGTTATTCTGAATCCTCTCTGGTTCAAATCTCTCAAAGGCAGCATATTGATATCGCTGAATTTCTCGGTTGCATCCATCAGAAAGAGTTTTTCGTTGATTACCGCACCCGCAATCAGAAAATTCAGACTGCTTCTTGAGGGGAATGAATAATTGATAATCAAGTTGTTGACTGTGCTCAGCACAACCGGTGCCGCATCGATTCCTGCCTTTTGGAGCATTGCAACCAGCAGCATATTGATGTCTGCAGAATTTCCGGTCTTGACTTTAAAAGTCTGTCTCAGTCCATTGTCCGGAATGATTGAATTGAATTTATCCCAGGCAAAATTATTTTTCACATAATTGAATATTTTTGAAGTCTTGTCAAAAGGAGTGTCGGCACCTGCAATCAGACTGTTCACTGTTTCGTCCAAAAAGTTGTTTCCTTTGAGCTGACCGCCAAAATCTGAGCTGTCCATCAGGTCTTTTCCAATCTGTGTCCAGGTGGTTGAATAATTCTGGGTGATTATCCCCGGATATTCGAGTTTCATGATTTCATAACGTATGGAAGCCATCATATTGTCAGAGTTCAAAACGTATGGTTCATCTTTTAAAGAAGGAATTTTCTCAAGTATGTATTCGGTCACAGCTTCGGTGTTGCCCAACTGGAAATTGGTGACTCTGTCGGTTTTAATCTTTGGAGTAATTCCGCCTCTATAGTCGTTGCTGTACACGATCAGTTCCGGTGCAATCAGTTTGTATGAGCTGTACTGAACAGGTATGTCGCGCTGAAAGAACCATCTGCCCAGATCAAAGATAAATGGAGTTTCAACCACATATCTGTATTCGATCACCGAACCGTTTTTGATGTTTGGGAAGGTCATCGTCTGAGTTTCCCAGCGTTTGTTTTTCCTGTCAGTAAATATATCCGAATTTTTAACTTTGGTTGTGACTAATTTTCCGCCTTCTATATTTGCAGTTGCGCCTTTGAATTCCATCATTTTTTCTCTGTCTGCACCCGAAGAGATGTAGAGCGGAACTTCAACGGTGAACAATTCATCATCGGCTCTGTCCTTGTCATAAATCTTGATTCTTCCTTCAATTTCTTTGTTTGCTTTGAGTTTTCGTTCAGTCACCGAATATTCAATGACCACCACAGCGGTTTCATAGATGACTTCGGCTGCGGCATCGGGTTCAGTGCTGCTTTTTTGAACTTCGACTTCTTCTTTTGTGATTTTTCCGAATTTTCGATTCTGGCCATTCAGAACGGCTGTGGAAAGACAAATAATTAATAAGTATAAGGATCTCATTTTGTGTTAATTTTATGATGTTATTTTTTTTCGAGTAAAATTTTTGAATTGTCAAAAGATGAAATTCTTCGGGTGAATTCTACAAAATCGTTGAATTTATCCTTACTGTAATTTCCGTCTTTGACCGTCAACGTCCTGTGGATTCTCAAACTTCCGTCACCGTTGTCTTTGACTGCAAGCAGATAATTTCCGAATTCAGTCATATAGATGATGTTGTCAAAATCTTCGCTTATTTTGTATCCGACTGGAAGTTTCAGATCAAATTCAACCACATCGGTATAACCAAATCTGATTTCGAACGGAAATTTTCTCTGGTTGTTCTTTTTCAGTCCGGTTTTGCTTTTTCCGACTGGCAGCAAATTGATCAGCAGACTGTTTCCGACGACTGACGCATAATGGCCGGATTCAAATTGGATTGAGGTTTTGAAAACCGCATTGTCTCTGTCATTTGTAATTTCGTAATTTTTCATGTCAAAATTCGGAACCTCAGAAAACATGCTTCTGAGCGACTGGACACGGTCTTTTTCAGATTCAAAATAAACGCCGCTTGCGCCATCGTACATCAGGCCGAGATCTTTCAATTCCATATTCATATTCAGTTTTCCGTCTGCTGACAATACAGCCTCACCGCTGATTTTGGTCAGATTCTGATCAACTGTATATTTCTGGGTGGATACCACTTCTGCACCGTTTGGTTTTACAGAAATCGCATAACGGTCATCCGTAAAACTTCCGAGATAATTGAATGCGGTCTGTTGGCTGGTACATTCAAGCCAGATCGTTTGTTCGTCCAGCGGAACATTTACAATGATGTGATTTCCCTGAAGAGATGCAAACTCTCCGTCCATGTCCTGTTTTCTGCTTCTGTTTCCGTAAACAATGGTGTAGAAAGCTTCAATGCCCGCATAATCTAACAGACTAATCATATAATTTGACAATGCCTTGCAGTCGCCATAGCTTTTGTCGCCCACATAAGAAGCCGGAAAAGGTTCCCATCCGCCAATTCCGATCACCACATTCACATATCTGGTTTTTGACTGCATATACTGATAGAGGATTCTGATTTTTTCAACCGGATCGCTGATGCCGCTGATGAGTTGTGTAACCGTCTGTTTGTCTTTTGCAGTCAGCTCTCTTTTGTTGTCGAGCAAATTGCTGTAATACCATTTCCCAAACTGTTCCCAATTTTCAAAACTTCCGTTGACGCCCTCGAGCTGAAATTTATTTGGGATCAGTTTGACACGCGGACTGAGATCGCTCAAAACCGGGCTTAAAACTTCTTCCTGAACCGGCGGAATATCCTGAACCGAATAATTGAGTTTGTTGCCGATTTCGGTTTTATTTACTTTCCATCCGTCAAAACCGGATTCCTTTTTTCTGATTTGGATGGATGATGAATTGGTCAGTTCGTAAGTTGAGTTTTCAACGCCCAGATTGTAACTGCCGACAGCTCTCCAACCCGGAATCACGATCGTATTTGATGTGGTATATTCCTGATAATACTGTATCGTGAACGGATAGGAGACAGGCGTGAATTCATAATACTGCAGCCGGTAATCAACAAAGAGGGCAGAACCGTCATAGACACTGATGTCCTTCAGATCTTTTGATTTCAATTTTTTAATTTCCTTCCCGTCTTTGTCATAAATTACAGCCGTGTACTTGCTGATTTTCATCCGTTTGTCATAATATATGGGCTGAAAACCGTATCTCAATCCGCTTTCGTTGAGCACGGTGACCACATATTCATTTGAATATTTCAGTTTGTCGTAATTGATGAATTCAATTTTGGTGTTGTCTTTTCTGACAACCGCATAGGCATCATCGGTCAATTTTGAAGGAATGTTACCGACTGCAAATTCCTGTGCATTCAAAAATCCGAGACCCGATACAATGATCAGTATTTTTATTAATTTCATTTTTATTCTTTGTTCTTTGAGTCAATCCAAATCGTTACCGGCCCGTCGTTGAGCAGTTCAACCTTCATGTCTGCGCCGAATTCGCCAAATTGGATTGGGCTAATGTATTTATTTTGCAAAACTTTAACAAAAATTTCATACTGAGTTTTTGCCAACTCGGGTGGAGAAGATCTGAAATAGGACGGACGGTTTCCTTTTTTTGTGGAAGCATGGAGCGTAAACTGGCTGACAATCAGGATTTCGGCGTTAGTGTCTTCTGCCGAAATATTCATTACTCCATTTTGATCCGGAAAGATTCTGAGTTTGATGATTTTTGAAGCCATCCATTCAAAATCCTCTTCAGCATCGGACGCTTCAAAACCAGCCAGAACCAGCAGGCCTTTTCCGATTTCGGCGATTTTATTCTGACTGACTGTTACGGATGCCCGGCTGACTCTCTGAATAATTACTCTCATTTTATAATTTTTTTAAAGATAAAGATTAAGAGTTTGAATCATTGAATGAAAAACCTGAATTTCAAAAATAAACAGTATGTTTTTAACAAAAAAAATCCCTCTGTCGTCAAACAAAGAGATTTGTATTTTTCCAATAATTTATTCGTCAATAAATTTTTTGTCTTCTTCTTCTCAGAAAATAAGCGCCTACTGCAATTCCTGCTAATGGAAGAAGAAACAGCCAGTCGTCTATGGGGACACGAGGTCCTCCTGGGTTCCCGGGTCCGTCGTCTTCTCCATATTCCGGATTGTCACCATTTCCGCCTTCGGGCTGTTCATAATTTGGCCCTGAGCCGTCAAAATAGCTGCTGTTGTCAGAAAACGGTGCGTCCTGCTCCTGCTGATCTTCAAAAAATTGACCATAGGCAGGTCCTGAAATCAGCAGTAATATTATAAGTGTGGCAGTTGCTCGTTTTCTTATCTTCATCTTACTTGTTCACAAACTTCTTGCTGACAAATTCTCCAGCTTCGGTTTTAACGTTAATTATCAGAATTTGTTGTCTGAATCCAAAAGAATCGATATGATGTTCTTTTGAGTTAACGTCAGTCTTTTTGTAAACCGAATTTCCGTTCAAGCCAAACATTTCAATTTCAGTTATTTTATCAATTGTAGAACTGATTTGAATCTGTCCGTCTCTCTTTGTTATGTCAACTTTGTTTGCAAATATAATATCTTCTGAAGAATATTCACGAACTTTATTTGGTTTATAGACAATTAGGAATCGGTTTGGATAATCACCTGCTCTTGTGATGAATTTATAGACTCTTTCACTGAGGTTTGTAATTAGACCTGTCAGTCTGTCTATCAGATAAATATCCTGCCCTTCCTGAAAAATCCCTTCAGAACTGTGGAGCGAAATGATGTGTGTTCCGGTTTCAAATGCGCTGTAACCCATTTCAACTGTATCTTCTATTTTGAAGGCTGATTTTGTCTGAATGATTGCAGCATTCTGTCCGGCCAAAGTATAAATCTCGTCTGAACTTTGATTTCTTTCGGTGTCGTCATCTGCAAAGTCGCTGTTTCCAAATTTATAATAGACAACTGCTGTCATGGTTTCCAAACCTGCAGGTGTGGTCATTGTCAACCAGTATTTTCCGTTGCCTCCAAGTTGTCCCGGTTTACCTGCAAAATCGATTCCTTCACCGTTTGTACGATACTCGTTTTTAAAGTCAAGTGTCTGACCGTTTGCCGTTGGTTTTGCCTGAATCAGGAAGCCGCTTCCCACAGTGATGTATCGGTTTGGCTTTTTGAGCGTGCCGGAAGCTCCAATCGCTGCAACACCGGTTCCGTCAGGACCCGATGCTGCGTTGAAAACTGCATAATTGCTCTGGTTGTAATCAGATCCCTGCTGGGTATAAAGTGTATTTCCACGGTTGTCCCAGAAAAGGAAACTTGCTTTGACCTTCTGCCAGTTGTCTGTGTACAGTTGAACCGCATCCAAAGCCGACGGATAGGGGTTTCCTACCAGATTGTAACCGTGATCGTCACCCGATTGAGGATTGTCTGTTGTGTATGACAAGGTATAATTCAATTCACCATTGAACGGTTTTCCTCTGAATTTACCGGTCACAGTCGAAGTCGGTACTGCCGCAACTGAAGGTTCTTTGATGGCAAGTGCACGGCCTGCGATGTAATCACCGTTGTATGCATTGTAAAAATAATTTGCATTTTCGCTGTGGTAGATGACCGTCGGATTGCCCGGATAAATGGTTTTGATCGGCTGTCCTTCCACTGCCGAAATTGTATAATTGTACTGTTGTCTTTGGGATGAAAGTATAAATTCTTTTTCAACTTTAATTTCACCTGTGTTCACCGCATCATCATTGATCTGAATCAGATTTCCACCATCTTCAATTACAAAATCATCAGCATCAGAATTGTTGGCAACAAATCCGGTTACGGTCAGCGAACCTTTGTCTTTGATTCTGAGCGTTCCCCCATTTTCAACGCTAATATTCTTTGCAAAACCTTGGATGTTTGCACCCAGCACAGTATTGCCGGCCGAAGGATGAATGATTACACAGCTGTTTTCGTCAGGAATTGAATTTTCAGCCCAGTTTGAAGCCAATTCCCACCGGGTATCAGAAGTGCTGTTCCAGTTTCTGTCTGTGTTTTCCACATAAACCTGTTCGCTCACCGGACAGCCGACTGCCGTTTGGGCTGAAACCGTATAAGTGGTTGTGTTCAAAGGAGAGGCAAATACGCTGGTTGTATTCTGACCGCTGTATGGAATGGTTTTCGCTTCGTCCATAAACAGTCCGTCAAAAGGTGACCAGGTAATTTCGGTCGCTATCGGATCGCCGCTTACATTCACATTGTCAACAGCCCAGAAATAATCATTTTTTGAATGGTATCTGAATCTGATCAGTACAAAGGGTTCGCCCGCATACGCATTCAGATTAATATTTTCCTGTTTGAATGAAGTCCAGCCGCCCTGTGCACTGTTGTAGTGTTTCAGTTCATTCCAGCTGACACCTCCGTCATTTGAAATTTCAACATAGGCATCTGTGAAATTTGAACCGTTTGGAACCGTTGCAAGCACATGATAAAAATTAAGATTGATCGGTGCGGCATAATCGAGCAGACTGATGGGTGGCGAAATCAAGCTGCTTTCCATTTCTTTTGGATCCACAAAAAGACTTCCGACAATTGCAAAAGTCGAATTGTCATTGCTGGCAACCGTGCCCGGATCGCTTTCCATCAGTCCCCAAGCTGCATCATTCGGATTACCGCCTCCATAAAGAATTGTTTTTGAAATCCAGAGAATTTCGCTTTCATCCGGATTGAAACTTTCATTCAGACTGTGTTCTGCTATTTCACCTCCATTGATTACATTGAGCTGATTGTTTTCTGACGAACAGCCAAAAACATTTTTAGGATTGACATCCAAATCAGTCGGTGGCGGAGTAACTGCAATCACGACCAAATCAAACATATCACCGCTCTCACAGCCGGGTTTGGTTCCAACCACTCCATAAAGAGTAGAATTATCAGGATTGACACTGATTGAAGATCCGGTTCCTATATAAGTTCCGGTATGTGAATCATTGTCCCAATCGGTGTACCAATTATAAGTGTATCCCGAACCAGTGCTTGATGCACTGAGTGTCACCTCTTCTCCTGAACAGATGACATAATTGTCAGCAGTTGCAGTTACAGGTTCACACTCCGGTGCTGCCGTACATTCACCTGCCACATAGAACATCATCTGGTAATTACCCGGATTTTGGCTCCAACTGCTTCCACCGTTATTGCTCACCTGGGCTTTTGCGCCGTTTGTGCCGGTATCAGTTGCCCGCCATGCAACATCTGTCATAGGTGTATTTGTCATAGTGGTTTCTATCCAATAGGTACCGCTTGTAACTGTATAAAAAGGTGACGATAGATTCAATGTGACGTGATAAACTGTTTTTCCGTCAAATTGAGTGTATTTTGAAGATGAAGAAGGATAGCCGCTGAATGTTGCCATCACTGCTCCGGGTTTTCCTGCATTGTTTGATCGGATGTTGATCACCACATTGTTAACTGCAGTGGTGCTGATTGCTTCAATTGCTATTTGTTTGATCGTTAGTGACTGGCCTGAAGGTACGATGAAATCATCCGCCACCCGATAACTGCCGGAAGGATTGATGACCAGACCGTCCACAACTTCGCCACGGATCTGACCGTCTCCCTGGAAACAGTCATGGCTCGGATTGGTATTGAAATATCCTCCATAGACCCAATCGCTTTTTGCAGATCCGCAATTTGATCTGACCCAAAAATGATAAACCGTATTTTTGTTTAATCCTGTTCTGTTTACAAATGTAATTCCGGCTCCAACGCTTCCTGTTGGTGAACTTCCCGCAGAAGGCGCGTTGCCGTTTGTATTCATGAAAAACTGATAGCCGTTTGCCGGAGCTGATACGGGTTCTGTCCAGCTTAATCTTGCCGAAGTTGAAGTGATTTCACTGACCGTCGGGTTCACCGGAACCATACAGTCAGGTACATAATCAATGATCAGATAAGGACGGTTTGCAGATGAATGATTTGCTGCTTTAAATAGGTCACCCGGATTGTATGTTCCACTTGGTTTGACTGTCAGCGCAACAAAAGGGCCGTTGTTTATGCTGTTTTTGACATAATTTGTTCCCACCGGATTGGTCAACTGATTATTGCTCCATCCCACACCGCCTATCGCCAAGGGATCAGAAAGCGGAGTAACTGCACTGTTGTACAGAGGCAGTTCGTTGTAACTGGTCGGACTTAGCGAATCATACCATTGCCATTGTCTTGACCAGGGTGTACTTCCGTTTCTTGAGTCCACATAGAAATAGGCTTCGGCAAAATTCACCAAAATTCCGGCAGGAATCGAGTTTGCATTAAATTTCACATGCCACTGAATAAACAAACCGTTTGGATCTTTTCCGAAGGTTCCCTGTACAATTGATGATTCATCTCCGTCTTCCCTTACACTCCAGGTCCAGAAAAAATAATTGTCGGGATATATGGTCACTGTCGGATCCACCATCACAGGATATTGCCTTTCGTTGCTCAACAACCAATCAGCTTTTACTTTTGTTTTGACTCTGATTGTATTTCCAATCTGAATCACCTCGTAAACCGTATTTGACGGATTTATAAAATTTTCAGACTGATCAAATGAAGTCGGGTTTTCGTACAGATAAATATTTTTTCCGAAATTGTCTTTGATCAGAATTCCATGCCCGGTTTGAACATAAGTCCATCCGAAGGGAATCATGATGTCTTCAGAAAAAACCAGAAAATCAGCTGAATCCGGAATGTTTCCGAGCGAATTTTTATTTGGAATGATGTAATTTAATTTTCTTTTGGCCGGAAGGACAGTGAACTCGGCCGAAATATTGCCGTAGATATTTTTGTAATAAAGCCGGTCTCCCTGACTGACTGCCTGAACATTTGACGAATTTCTGACCAATTTTTGCTGGCCACCGGCCTCCCAATACATTTGGGTATTCAGAAATTCAATCAGTTCGCCTTCAGCCGATTTGTTTTTTACACCGGTATTCGATTCTGTTCCGAAATAAGATTCGAAAATATTCGCAGTGTTTGCAAGCGAAAAATCTGAAGAAGGATTGTACAGAATTCTCGGATCAATAATCAAAAACTGACCGTTTTTTTCGTAATGAACCGGTACTGCAGAAATCACACTGGTGTATCCGCCGCTCCCGTTGACAAATGTTTTTGAGAAGGCATCTCTTTTTGAAACGACTTCTTCATTGTTTTTGAGCTGTTCAAACGGTGAAACCGAACGGTTGACATATTGCCAATTGTCTGCCGATTCAGCATTTCCTTCGGATTGTCGAATTGATTTGACAAGCCCGCTGCCATTGATTTTAACGGTCGGATTTGCCTCTTCTTTGTGAAGGAGAGACTCCGAAATATTTTTTTTAACCGTGCCCAGTCTTTGCGACTGCGGATTTTGCCCCAACACCATAAACGGCATTATGGACAGCATAATAATGTGAAACTTTTTCATAACCACTTTTTAAAACAGTTTCGAGAGTTTTCCCCTCTTTTTGTCTCACAGGTTTGGTTTAAAAATTGTCACACAGGTTTGGTTCTGATTGTCTCACAGGCTTTTGGTCAAAATATTTCTAAGGTTTGGGGTGGAGGTTGTCAAGAAACGATAGAATGATTCAAATAGTGTTAAAACTATGTTAACAAACTAAAGTTTATTGGGACTGCTAAGGTAATATATTTTTTGAATTCACCAAATTTTTTAATTACTTTCTGTTTTTTTTATGAGCTCAAGACGGTTTGTTCAGAGATATTTGCAGTACTTGATTTTAATAAATCATCGAAATATGGAAGGTCAAAACAGATTGTTAAAATTCAATGTTAAATTGATTGAAAATAATTTCCGATTCATTCAATTTCAAGTTATTCAATTACGAAAAAGTATATATTTGTGTCAGCATTATATGTAAAGGTGTTAATTATGAGATATTTAATTTTGATTTTACTGATGGGATTTGGGATTTCGGCGGCTGCACAATCAGCCGACAAGATGGACAAACTGTTCAAAGATTATCTTGAAATCAAGGATGCGCTTACCGCAGACAATTCGTCAAAGGCAGCAACAGCAGCAAAATCCTTTTTCAGTACGGTTGCTGCAATCGATTCAAAAATGCTTCCTGCCGAAAAATCAGCTGCGCTGAAAAAAGATGCTTCAAATATTCAGCAGACAAACGATATCAAAAAACAAAGAGAATATTTTTACGGTCTATCTGACAAGATGATCGAACTGGCAAATGAACACAAGATCAAAACCGGAACCATCTATGTCCAGTATTGTCCAATGGCAAAGGGGCAATGGCTGAGCACCAAAAAGGACATCAAAAATCCGTATTACGGCAAATCGATGCTCGAATGCGGTTATGTGACTTCGGAAATTAAATGATCAGATGTTATTCATAGAATTTTGGGAAAAACCTGATTAACTCAGATTCTCTATATTTTCATCAATTTTTGTGTATCTGACAATCTTCAGATCAAAACCGCTCAGCGTCTGTTCTTTGCTGTCCGGATTTCTTGTTATCAGATTTGCTTTTCTGATGTTGAGATCATTGATGATCTGTCCGCCGATTCCGTAATCTCGGATGTCATTCGGAATGATTCCGGTCTCGGTTTTTCCTTCTGTAAAAAGTTTGAAACGATTCATTTTTCTGATCATCAGATCCGAATCTGATACATTATTAATAAAGATAATCGCACCTTTTTCATGCTGATTGATGATTTCACTGGTCAGTCTGAGCTGTGGGAATTCACCAAACTGAAGTGCTGAAAACAAATCATAATAACTGTTTGAGGAAATCACACGGAGCGGTACGATTTCATCTTCAGTCCACTCGCCCTTGGTCAGTGCAAAATGAATCTGATTGTTTGTGGTCTGTTTGTAGGCGGTCAAATTGAAATCACCAAAAAAAGTTTTGATTGGAAATTCGTCCACTCGTTCAATCAGTGAATCATTTTTCAGTCGATAAGCGATCAGATCCTGAATGGTGATGATTTTCAAATCGAATTTGTGCGCGATTTCAACCAGTTGCGGCAGCCTTGCCATGCTTCCGTCTTCGTTTAGGATTTCAACCAGGATTCCGCCCGGTTTCAGTCCGGCAAGTCTTGCCAGATCGACAGTTGCCTCGGTATGTCCGGCACGGCTGAGTACACCTCCTTCCTTTGCCTGAAGCGGAAAGATATGACCAGGACGACCCAGATCTTCAGATTTTGTATTTACATCTACCAGCGCAGCAATCGTATTTGAACGGTCGCTGACCGAAATTCCGGTTGTATTTCCTTTTCCTTTGTAATCTACAGAAACCGTAAACTGAGTATGGTGCAAAACCGTATTGTGCTCCACCATCAGCTGAAGATCCAGTTCTTTGCATCGGTCGATGGTCAGGGGCGCACAAATTAGACCCCGACCGTGTTTTGACATAAAGTTGATCATCTCTGGTGTCACCTTTTCGGCTGCCGCCACAAAATCACCTTCATTTTCCCTGTCTTCATCGTCAACCACTATGATCACCTTGCCGTTGCGGATGTCCTCAAGTGCATCTTCTATTGTATTCAATTGAAATTTTAGATTGTTATCGTCATTTCTCATTACTGATATCTGCTATGTTCAACATTTTTGGTTCGCCTGAATCTGGATATAAATTTCACAATCGGATCGGTATAAAGACTTGTGTTGAATAGAGCCGAATCATGATTTGCCTTGTAAAACAGCAGCAGTGCAATCGGAAAAAATATCAGATTGGCCGACCATGCTGCAAAGGTAGGCTCTAAAATCCCATTTTTTGTCATATTCTCAGAAGAAAAATTGATGATGTAATAAAATACAAAAACTACGATTGAAATGACCACCGGCATGCCAAATCCTCCTTTTTTCACGATCGCTCCCAAGGGTGCGCCGATAAAGAAGAAAACGATGCAGGTGAATGCGTATGAAAAATTCCGATTGAAATGCAATTTTTGTTTTGCCTGAAGTTTGACCCGATAATCGATGTCGTCGCTTTTCCAATTGTATTCGTTTGTGTCACGATCCAATGCTGCCAGCGCATCGTTGATGATCAGGTTTTGTTTGTCCTGATCAAATTTGTCAATTGGCTTGGGCATCTTTTTGCTGCCTCCGGCTTTGATGGTGTCAAATCCGCGAGCTCCCAATATGCTGTTGTTAAAGATATTGTCAGCCGATTCTTTCAGGAATTTCCGGTTTGCAATTTCCATCGAATCGATTTGTTTTTTCAGCTGGTGGGCATTCATAAATTTATAATGACTTTGAATGCTTTCTTCATCCATCGCTTTTTGAATGATCTCTGAGATGTCAATATACTGAGTCAGTGTGTCAAACACAATCAGTTGGTTGGGCTGTTTTCTTCTTGCATCACCGGCTTTTCCTTTTAACTGATCGAGATAAATACTGCCGTGGTAAAGCACCATTTTCAAAAGTCGTATGTCTGTCGAATCCCGGTTCAGTGTGCCGCTGTCTGCAATGATGGTCCTGTAATCGTCGTCAAAATTTCCGCTTTGATGAATAAATACATCTTTCATCCGGTCGTTTTCTTCACCCGAAATCTGACTGATCTTCATGCTGAATCCGGGAATGCTTTCTATAAATGCACCTTCGACCAGCTGAAGGGTCGGTTTTGTTTTTACAATGTTGTAAGCCAGATTTTTTGCTTTTTTCTCTGAATAGGGCATTACATAATCGCCAAAATAATAAAGCCCCACCGAAAGCAAAGTCACCAGACCAAAAACCGGCATCAGTATTCTTGCCAATGAAATGCCCGAAGCTTTCATTGCAGCCAATTCGTATCGTTCGCCCAAACCGCCAAAAGTCATGATGGCACCCAACAGAATTGAAAGTGGTAAAACGAGTTGAATTACGTTGATTCCCAGATAGAAGAGAAGTTTCGAAATCGTAAACAATCCCAGTCCTTTTCCTGCATATTTGTCCATTTCCTGCCAGGCAAACTGAACGATGAAAATGAAAAATAGTATGCTGAATATCAGAATGAAAGGACCGATAAAGGTTTTAACTGTGTACCAATCGAGTTTCTTAACCATCATATAGGCGTTACGATGTAGCCGTCTTTTTCGTATTTTGACTTGTCAAATTTAAACAAAGCCTTCGGAATTATTAAATTTTCCAAATATTCTTTTACCATGAAAGCTCTTGATCCTCCGCCCGGATAGAACTCTTTGTAATTGTAGAGTGTATTGCTGTCGGTATAGATGCCGATCTGTGCATATTCAATATCAGATTTTGATTTTGGTGTCAGTTTCAGATATTGAACTTTTTTTCCGTTGACGGTTTCTGTTTTTGAAAGTGAAACTTTGAAATTTGATTTGTAAACATTCAAAATTTTTGTTGGCGATAAAAAATCATCACTGTCCGGAGAAGGCTGCGAAACGGTTACTTCCTTGTCTTCTTTTGAAATGGTGTACAGACTTTTTCCGTCATACATCTGGCGGATGTCCATCACCTCAACATTGTATTTTTCTTTGGCAGCAAACAATTCACCGGTTTCTGTTTTTTGATTTTCACTGTCTGTGAATTCAAATTTGATATAGTAAGCAGCAAGTTTTTGATAATTTTTGCTCACTTTGTCCAGAATGTCATCTGCCGATTGTGCTTTCAGACCGATCGCAGCAAACAGAAAAACAGAACTGAAAAGAAACAATTTTTTCATCAGGATTAATTTTGATTCAGATTATCCAACAACTGTTCCAAACTCATCTCATCCTGAATCAGCACCTGACGTGCTTTGCTGCCTTCAAACGGGCCAACCACACCGGCTGCTTCCAACTGGTCGATCAGTCTGCCTGCACGGTTGTATCCCAACTTCAATTTTCGTTGCAATAGCGAAGCTGAGCCCTGCTGTGCAATCACAATCACCCTCGCAGCGTCTTCAAACAAAGAATCTCTATCGCCCAAATCAACATCCATCAGACTGTTTTCTTCACCGGAATATTCAGGCAGATGGAATGCATCTGCGAATCCTCTCTGAGAACCGATAAATTCGGTGATGCTGTCAACCTCAGGCGTGTCAACAAATGCACACTGAAGCCTGATCAGCTCATTGCCGGTGGTATAAAGCATATCTCCTTTTCCGATCAGCTGGTCGGCACCGGATGAATCGAGTATGGTTCTCGAATCAATTTTTGAAGTCACACGAAATGCGACCCTGGCCGGAAAGTTTGCTTTGATAATCCCTGTGATCACATTGACAGATGGTCTCTGGGTCGCGATGATCAGATGGATTCCGACTGCTCTTGCCAATTGTGCCAGACGTGCAATTGGTGTTTCCACTTCCTTGCCGGCAGTCATGATCAGGTCTGCAAATTCATCCACAATCAGAACGATATAGGGAAGATATTTGTGCCCTTTTTCGGGACTCAGTTTTCTTTGCCGGAATTTGTCGTTGTATTCTTTGATGTTTCTGACAAACGCATTTTTCAACAGTTCATAACGGTCATCCATTTCCATACAAAGCGAATTGAGCGTATAAATCACCTTTGTATTGTCGGTTATGATGGCATCATCACTGTCGGGCAGTTTTGCAAGATAATGTCTTTCAATTTTTGAATAAAGTGTGAGTTCCACTTTTTTTGGATCGACCAATACAAATTTCAGCTCGGTCGGATGTTTTTTATACAGCAAAGATGCAATGATCGCATTCAGACCTACTGATTTTCCCTGACCTGTCGCACCCGCCATCAGCAGATGTGGCATTTTTGCCAGATCCACAACCAGTGTTTCGTTTTCTATTGTTTTTCCAAAAGCAATCGGCAGTTCCATTTTTGACTGTTGAAATTTGTTGGAGGCAATGACCGAACGCATTGAAACGATGGTCGGATTTCCGTTTGGTACTTCAATTCCTATGGTTCCTCTGCCCGGTATCGGAGCAATGATTCTGATTCCCAATGCAGCAAGACTCAATGCGATATCGTCTTCCAGATTTTTGATTTTGGAAATTCTGATGCCCGCCTCGGGAACGATTTCATAGAGTGTAACAGTAGGTCCGATGGTTGCTTTGATCTGCGAAATTCCGATTCCGTAATTTGCAAGGGTTTCAACAATTCGGTTTTTGTTTTGTTCAAGTTCCTGCTGGTTGATGGTTACATTGTCTGCGGTATCATATTTTTTCAGCAGATCGAGTGTCGGAAATTTATAATTCGGAAGTTCAAGCCGATGGTCGTATTCGCCAAATTTATCAACCAGTTCAGATGCGATTTTATCAACCGTTTCTTCTTCACCGACAGCCTCAATGGTCAGCTCCACATCGTTTTCGTCTTTTGGGGGAATATGGGTGACGGTTTGCACCGGTTTGGTTTCAACTTCGGCTTTTAAATTTGTCGCTAAAGTTTCATCTTCGGTTGAATTTTCTGTTTTCAATTCGACGGTATTGGTTTTTTCTTCTTCGGGTTCAGCTTTTGGTTTTTTAATTTTAATTTTTGCGCCGTCGCCGTCCAAACCGTCAGAGTTGCGTTCGAGTCTTTCAGCGATTGAATCGGGTGTGATTTTCCAGTTGACAATAATATATATGAGCAGACTGACCAGCAGCAGAATTCCGGTGCCAATCTTTCCGATAAAATCATTGAGCACATCATTGATTTCAAATCCCATTACACCGTGCAATATCCCGATATGGCTGAAAAATCCGAATGCGATCGGAAGCCAGATCAGAAAAAACAGACAATTGTAAAAAAGATTAAAAGGTTTTAATTTTTTCAATTGGGTCAAAATCTTGATCCCCAAAAGAATCAAAAAGACCGGAAAGAAAATTGCGGTCACACCAATCCCGTTGTAGATGATCAGTTCACCCAGATAGGCACCGATTTTGCCCATCATATTCTCGGGTACAATCTCCCGATTCCAAAAATCATCGAGCTGGCTCTGATCCTCGGTATAATTCATCAGATAGGACACAAACGAAATCAGCAGAAAAAGTCCGGCTGCAATCAGAAGCACGCCGGCTATGGTTTTCAGAATTTTTTTTCTGGAATTTATGTTATTTGTAAGCTTTGAGTCGTTCATTTGCAGGCAGAAAATTCAATTTACAAAAGTAAATAAAATCATTTATAAATGCTAAAGCATAATTTTTTCCGGATTTTAGGATGTTTGAGTCTTTTTTTTATTGAAATTTCCAGAATCAAATCCGTTTCTTATTTTGAATTTGTAACTTTGCATAAATATAGTTGAGAATAATTTGCAGCAATTGGAAACCATACAGTCAACTCGTTGGAATGCAGAAGAATACGGTAAATTCAGCACCTTGGTGCGTGATTACATGAACAAACAGCAGACTACATCAGATTTATACAATCGTTTTCCAAGCGAAGATTCTCTGGTTGAACAAACAAAGGACAGGCTGAAATCATTCAAAAACAGAGAGATTCTTTGTGACTCACTTGAAAATCAGCTTTCATTTTTGGATCTTTCAGAACTTCAGATTGAAAATCTTGAAAAATTACGAAGAGACAATACGGTGACCATCTCCACCGGTCATCAGCTCAATCTGTTTACCGGTCCGGTCTATATTTTTTACAAAATACTTCAGGTGGTCAAATGCTGCAATCATATGAATGTGAGACATCCTGAATTTAATTTTGTTCCGATATTCTGGATGGCGACAGAAGACCATGACTTTGAAGAAATCAACCATTTTTGTTTCAACTGCAAAAGATATTCATGGGAACGTGATTTTGGCGGCGCAACCGGCAGAATGAATCTGGACGGAATTGATAAAGTCTTTGAGGAATTTTTTCAGGATCTTCCCGATTCAAAACATGCAGACGAACTGAAACAGTTGGCAAATGATTCTTATCTGAATTCAAAAACGCTGACCGAAGCAACCCAAAGACTGATTCAGGAACTGTTTGGAAAATATGGTGTTCTAATGGTTGACGGCGACGACCGTGAATTGAAAAAACTGATGATTTCTGCTTTTGAAGAAGATTTGATTCATAATACAGCTTTCAAAAAAGTGAGCGAAACCAATCATAAACTGGCAGAGAATCATTACAATATACAGGTCAATCCGAGAGAGATCAATCTTTTTTATCTGGAAGGCGATTCGGTCCGTGAAAGAATTGTTTTTGAAAACGGAAAATTCAAAGTGCTGAATACCCAACTTAAATTCAATGAACAGGAAATCAAAGAAGAATTAAAAAATTATCCCGAAAAATTCAGTCCGAATGTAATTCTCAGACCGCTTTATCAGGAAACCATATTGCCAAATGTTGCATATATCGGTGGTTTTGGCGAATTGTCGTACTGGCTTCAGCTCAAAAGTTTTTTTGAAGCGATGAGCACTGACTATCCGCTGGTGATCGGCAGAAATTCAATGCTGGTCGTCAGTTCGAAACAAAGAGAAAGTCTTGAGAAATTATCAGTCGATTTTTCAGATCTGATGCTGCCGGTTCAGGAGGTCATCAACCGAAATGTGATTCAGAACAGCGAGACCGGAATTGATTTCAGCAAATATGAAGAAATGCTGACTGTGATGTTTGATGAATTGAATCAAAAAGCGGTCAGAACAGACGTTACTTTTTCAAAAATGGTTGCCGCCCAGCGCGCCAAACAGCTGAAAGGACTTGGGAAAATGTTGAAAAGACTGGAACGTGCCGAACGAAAAAAACAGGCTGAAAGAACAGAAAGAATTGAAGCCATTTATAAAAAATTGTTTCCAAACAATAAACTTCAGGAAAGGGTGGATAATTTTTCTGAATTTCATCTCGAATACGGATTTAATTTTATTGACGAAATCTACGATGAAATAAAACCGATTGATTTTTGTTTTACTATTAAAACATTCGATAATTAAAAGTATTGTATTTTTGATTTTCAAATTGCTGCTCAAATGAAAAACATCTTTGGCATAATGTTCTTATTGTTGCTGTCCGGAATGCTTTCGGCTCAGCAGAAAACGCATAAAGTGGAAGCCCAGGAAACGGTTTACGGAATTTCCAAACAATATGGAATCAGTCAGGAAGACCTGATCAATGCAAATCCTTTTCTCAAAGACAGGATGCTTCAGATTGGCGATGAACTGGTGATTCCCGACAAATCCGGAAAAAACGGCGACGGGAACATCAAACCAAAAGCCGACGGAAATATCAATGCAGTTGTGACTACAGTTGACGAATCTGCGCCGACTGTCAATGTGCCAAAAGAAGACAGCAATTTTATCTATCTTGAAATCAAACCCAAACAGACGATCTATTCGCTGACCAAAGAATACAATATTTCAGAAGAAGCATTGAGAAGCCTGAACCCTCAGCTGAAAGACGGATTGAAGGCGGGTGACGTCATCAGGATTCCAAGGAAATCAAATCAGAATAAGGAAGAGGAAATAACTCCGGCAGGAATGTATAAGGTGAAAAAAGGAGATACCGTTTATTCGCTTTCCAGACAGTTCAATGTGAGTTCGGATGAATTTTATATTTCAAATCCGGATATTCAGACCTCAGGTCTGGTGGTTGACACCTATATCAATATACCCAAAAAAGGAAAAATTTCGGCTGTAATCCAAGATGGTTTTATCGAGCATAAAGTCAAACAGGGTGAAACGATTTATTCGATTACAAAACTGTACCGGGTTACTTTTGCAGATCTTCTGAAATACAATCCTGAATTGTCTGATGGGTTGAGAGCCGGGATGACGCTTAAGATTCCGCTGCCTGAAGGAGCTGAGATTTTAAATGCCGGAAAAATCAAAAGAGTGGATGACAGCACAATCAGTATTGCACTGATTCTGCCTTTCCATCTGGATGATCCTCAGGCAAGATCAACTGAAAAAGATATTTCAGCCGATATACTGATCGGTGCAAAAATCGCACTCGACTCGCTTGCTTATACCGGAAAGAAAATCAATCTGAAAGTATATGATTCAGGCAACAGTTCGCAGAGCGTTGAAAATTTGATTGTGAACAACGATTTTTCACAATTTGACGCAGTTGTCGGACCGATTTTTGGCTCGAATTTTAAAACCGCTGCAACCATGCTGACGGGTTCGGGCATCACTGTGGTGTCGCCTTTGAGCAATTCCGAAGATTTGAGAGAACTTGAAAATGTGGTGGTGGTAACGCCTTCTGACGAAGATATAGCAGATGCAATTGTCAATGAAATTGCGGCCAATTATAAAGGCCAGCAGATTCAGATTCTGACCGATGACCGTTATCAGGGACTGGCAGATTATTTTTCAAACCATCTGAAAAAGAAATTACCGACGGCCGAAATCATTGTGACCAAAAACATCAGTCAGCTCGAGCAAACCTCAAAAACAGTTGACGAGAAACTGAGTGACGGAACAGTAGTAGCCAAAACAATTTCTGATCCGCTGATTGCGGTTCTGGTTTCTGACAACAATTCACTCGGAGACAAATTTGTGGACAAGCTCAAAAAGATGGATACCGATAATCTGAGCGGATACGGGGTTAAATTTGTGAATGCGTATGATATTTACAGCGAAAAAAACAAATCAAATATTTCTGCACTGAAAAATATCGGATTCACCTTTTCAACCAACCGACTGGTGAATGTGTACGGAAAAAATGAAAGAACTGCCATTCAGAAATTTCTTGATCTGTATTGCGAAATTCCAAACGAATACCGTCAGCTCGGTTTTGATACGCTTTATGATTTGGTGGATCGGATGAACACCCGTGGCGATGTTTTGAACAATATGGGCAGTGAAAAAACCCGTCTTTCTACCAAATTCAAATATGTGAAAACAGGCAAAGCATTTGTCAATACAGGAGTCAGAGTCATCAGACTGTTTACTGAAGCAGATGAATCGCCCGATGATGTGGATCAATAATTTGGAAATCTTTTAGAATCTTGCCTGAATCTGAACCGAACCCGAATGTATGCTTTTGTTGCCTTCGGTTTTTCGGCCGTCATAACTGATGTTGACGCTCAAAAATGAATTCAGCTGTCTCTGAAATGTGAATTGCCAGACCAGATTGTTGCCCGACTTCAGACCTTCCATCATCTGATTGCCGACCACCGACTGTCCGTTGCCGGTAAAATCATTCTTGATATAATTGAATGTTCCCAAAAGCGAAGATTTGCTGCCGTCGTTCCATTGAATTTCAGCACCCAGATCGGATTGTTTCAGTTTTTCGATGCCATCCGTATTCTTCTTGGTCTGAAATGTATAATTCAACGCTGCACTGAATTTTGATTCGATCTGATAAGAAATTCCCGGCTTCAAACGCCATGCATCCAGTTTGAATCTTCTGCTTGAAAACAGATCCGAATGACTTGAAGTCCTGATGTTTTCTGCTTCTGTCAAAATATTGAAATGCTGCCACGGACGATATTTTGCATTGACCAAATGACTTTTTGTATCTCGAGATTCGGCACCTGTAAACAAAAAGTTTTGACTTTCCTGACTCGAATAGGTATATGCCGCAGACCATTTGTATTTTCCGCCCTGATTGAAATTCAAAATGCTTTTCAAACTTCTCGATTTGTTGAGCAGTTCGTCTGATTTCACAAACGGATTCCACTCAAGTGTTCTTCCGTTTTTAAATAACGAATTGGCTGACTGAAGCGATCCCTGAAGCATCCATCTGCCCAAAAATTCATTTTTTGAATTCAGCAATTCCCTGGGTTTGATTCGCACCGAAAGATTCAGATTGTTCTTATTGGTTTTCAGATAATTGATGGTGTTGGTGTAAACCCTGATGTAATTGGCTTCATCCTGATATTCTGCGATTTCGAATTCGTCGAGCTGCTCCAGACCGTCGCCGTTGTAATCGATCCATTTGTATATGCCCATTCCGTCGGTGACTTTTACATATTCAAATTCACGCTGAGGCTCCATTCCGCTTCCCAGTTCATAAAACAGATTGACTGTCATCCCGTTTCGAAGCAGACTTTTGTACCATTTGATATTTCCGGTGATAAAATCTTCATCCGGATTGTCTTCAAAAATATATTTCACTGTTCTGTAATGAAATGATGTTTCAAATCTGTGATTGGTACGGCTGATTAGTTTTGAATTGAGAATCCATCCGTTCGAACGGGTCAGACGCTGCATCACACCCAAACGAACCGAATCGTCTTTTCGGTTGTAATAAGTCAGTTCAGCATAAATTTTTGCAGTGTCGCCGATTCCTGCCATTCCTCTGATTTCGTTCCATCTGAATGACTGATCAGACAGATGATTGCCGTCGGTTGAATTCTGACGGTCTTCAATTTCATTGTCTTCACCACCCAATCCGGCACCCAGCCAGAATGAATTTTTAATCTTTCTTTTTACAGTTGCATTGTATCTGACAAATCTGGATTGGTCTGCTTTCATTTCGGGATTGACGAGATTTTGTTTCCGGTTGTTCAAAATTGAAAATCCTGCTTCTGCAAAATTCTTTTTGGTCAGATAATTCAGACTCAGATCGTTTTTGATTCCGTCATAAAAATCTTTGTTTTGAAGATAGTGCAGATCATATTTCAGTTTGAGCGAATCTTTGAACGAAGATTCAAGACCCAGTCTCAGATAGGCCTGATCCGAATCCGACAGTTCGTTTTCGAGATTGAAATCACGGTCAAATTCAACCGGTCTCAGTCTTTGAATCGAATTGAAATTCTTTTGAATGAATGAAAACTCCATCTGCGGCTGAAGCTTCCAGTTTTTGAGCTCAAAATCTTTGTTACCGTATATTCTTGTTGCCAGACCGATGTTTTTGTCGTCGTCTTTTGACGAAAACAGATTCAGATCCTGATTGCTCATTCCCAAATCGATTCCGACCACACCGCCGGTTTTGAATTTATAAGCAGAATTTAAAGTATAAACCTGAAGTCTTTTGGGCGGAATCAGCTGACGGACCGGTTCATAATTTCCCTGCATCAGACCGTCAGCCGGCGGTACATATTCAAATATTTTTCCGATTACTTCAACATTTGATGCCACATAATTTCCTTTTCCGGCGCCCATAAAAGTGAAGGTGACCTGCCAGAGTTCTTCATTCGGATTGTCAGAAAACTCAAAAACTTCAACACCGCCTACCTGTATTTTTCGGTACAGATTTTTTTCGGGATCATAATCGGCACGAACGGCAGTGGTATTGTACATTTCATCGGGGTTGTTTCCTGCTTCTGATAAAATCTGAATGTCCTGATCGCTCAGATTGTCGGTCAATGGATTGTTTTTTGAATCACCATTTGAATAAAAATGCCCGGCTATTCTGAATCTTTCGGATTCGTGCTCAATCCCGCCATAAGCAAGAAATTGGGTATAGGCTCGGTTGGCATAGAGATATTCGACTGTAATCCTCGAATTGTCGGTAATCAAACGGTTTGAAGTAAATGACAGTTCACCTGTATTGTAATTGATCACATAATCGCGGTCTTCGCCCCTTGTGAGCATTATTCCGTCCAGATACACTTTTTCACTGCCAGAAACAATGATGATGTAGAGTTCGTTGTTGTTGCCCGACAGTCGGTAGGGTCCCTGATTTCCATTTTGACCGGTGATTTTTTTTGTTGCAAATTCCCCCCGGGTCGTACTTCCGGCCAGACTGATTCTGGTTTTTGAATCATTTGAATGGGTCAGCTCAGTCGAGATTTCTACACCCGTAACTTTTTGTGTGAAGTTCCCAAAAAAATCATTTTCCTGAATCAGATCGACATGCCCGGCTTTGATTTTCGAGTTTTTATTAAAAATTTCAACATAAATTTTATCAAATTCCTGCAATTGCTGGGTGTAGCCGTCTGCCTGTATCGGCACATTGTTGTCTGAAATCACCGCATTGATTCCGATTTCATTTGTCAGCTGTCCGGTCAGCTGCAGATCGAGCGATGACTGTACCGAAGCGCTCTGGTTGTTTCCAAATCGGATTCCCCGTACGAGCGACCCACGGCTGTTCAATCCGTCGAAAGGTTTCTTGGCTTCTCTTTTTTCTCTCGAAAGTGTATAATATCTGTTCTCTGCAATCGGTTCCCGGATGATGGCAGTGTCTTTTGAAAAAACAGTCTGCTGTTTAAAATCGGGATGAATAAAATAGGAGACGATTATCTTTTGACTGATCAGACTCGGATCAAAAACAATTTCGGCTGTGCTGTAATCAATTTTATAAAAGAGATTTGAGATTTCATTTCCGTTTTCGTCCGTAATTTTAAATTTCTCGGGCAAAATCAGATTGGCATTGAGTTTCAGCGTATCTGAAGAAACCACAATGCTGTCCTGTCTGAAATTATCATTTGTCCAGCCGGTTTCCTGAGCTTCCAGCCGAAAGAATGATAAAATCAAAAACAATGCACCGATATATTTCTTCAGATCCAAACAGATGAATTTATTTACAAATAACGGAAATTTGAATCTTGTGGTGTATTTTTTTCTGATTTGGTGATTTAATTGAAATGATTTGACTTTGGTCTATTGAACAAATCTTTTTAATGGGCTCAAACTAAAAATCATAATAAAAATTTGAAATTCAGTCAGTCATTTGACTGAATTAACAAAAATTGATTGAGTTCAAAACATAAAAAAGCCGCTTCAGCAAGGCGGCTTCTATGATTGATAAATTATTTTTCACCATTTGAACAGCGGTCTGTCAGACATCAGATTGTTTACTTTTTTACCGACAGCTTCCAAAATCGTATCATTGTCTTTGTTCATCAGCGCCTCGTCAATCAGGTCGGCTACGGTTTCCATATCTTTTTCTTTCAGACCTCTTGTTGTAATCGCAGGCGTTCCCAAACGGATGCCCGAAGTGGTGAACGGCGATTTGTCATCAAACGGAACCATATTTTTATTGCAGGTGATATGCGCTTTCACCAGACAGTTTTCAGCTTCTTTTCCGTTGATGTCTTTGTTTCTCAAATCGATCAGCATCAGGTGGTTGTCTGTTCCGCCCGAGATGATTTGATAACCGAGGCCGACCATCGCATTGGCAAGTGCTTTTGCATTTTTTGAAACCTGAAGGATGTAATCAAAATATTTATCTGAAAGCGCTTCTTCAAATGCAACCGCTTTACCCGCGATCACATGTTCGAGCGGACCGCCCTGAGTGCCGGGGAACACGCCCATATTCAGCAGATTCGACATCATTTTGATTTCTCCTTTTGGTGTTTTGTAATCCCATGGATTTTCAAAATCTTTTCCCATCATGATAATCCCACCTCTCGGGCCTCTCAGCGTTTTATGGGTGGTCGAAGTTACAATGTGACAGTGTGGAAGCGGGTCGTTCAAAATTCCTCTTGCGATCAGCCCGGCCGGATGTGCAATATCTGCCATCAGCAGAGCACCGACTTCGTCTGCCACTTCTCTGAATTTTTTGTAATCAATGTCTCTTGAATAGGCAGAAGCACCGCAGATAATCAGCTTTGGTCTTTCCTTCAATGCGGTCAGACGCATTGCTTCATAATCGATTCTTCCGCTTTCTTTTTCCACCTGGTAAAAACAGGTCTGATACAGAATTCCTGAAGAACTCACCGGTGAGCCGTGGGTCAGGTGACCGCCATGCGACAGATCCATTCCCATCATTTTTTCGCCGGGTTTCAGTACAGCAAGATAAACAGATGCATTGGCCTGTGAACCCGAGTGCGGTTGAACATTTACATATTCCGCATTGAATAGATGTTTCAGCCTTTCGATGGCAAGTGTTTCAACTTCATCAACCACTTCACAACCGCCGTAATATCTTCTTTTCGGATAACCTTCCGCATATTTGTTGGTGAGTATTGAACCCACAGCCTCCATCACTTCGTCGCTTACGTAATTTTCGGAAGCAATCAGCTCCAGTCCGACGGTCTGTCTTTCTCTTTCGTCCTCAATCAGATCAAAAATAATGTCTCTTGCCATTTTATATAAATTATTCCTCAAAGTTAAATATTTTTTAATTGTGAATCTGCTCTGTTCGGATAAGAATCATCCGTTTTCTGTATTTGATTTGCAAACTTTGAATAACTTTAAGCCATGGAAAGAATTATGGGTATCGGCCTGATGTCGGGCACCTCTTTGGACGGACTGGATATTTGCCTGTCCGAATATCAGTTCCCGAAACCCGGATTCAATATTCTTTTTGCCGAAACCATTTCTTATTCTTCCAAATTAAAACAAAAATTAAAGAATTCAATTTCACTTTCGGGCGAAGAGCTCTGTCGGCTCGATATGGAATATGGCCATTTTCTTGGAAAAACGGTCAAAGAATTTATCATAAGAAACCAAATTCCAAATCCTGAATTTATAGCTTCACACGGTCATACGGTTTTTCACAATCCGAAGGAAGGTTATACGGTTCAGATCGGAAACGGAACTGCAATATTTGCTGAAACCGGAATCAAAACCATTTATGATTTCAGAACCCAGGATGTCACATTGGGCGGTCAGGGGGCACCTTTGGTACCGATTGGCGATGAACTTTTGTTTGGTGAATATGATGCTTGTCTGAATTTGGGCGGTTTTTCAAATATCTCATTCAACCGAAACGGAAAAAGGATTGCGTTTGACATTTGTCCGGTCAATATCGTGCTCAATCGTCTTTCTGAAAAACTCGGAAAATCATTTGACAAAGACGGTGAAATTGCAAAATCGGCGATGGTTGATGCTAAACTTTTGGAAAAACTTGATCAACTTGAATTTTATCGGTCTGAACCGCCAAAATCATTGGGAATCGAATGGTGTGATCAATTTATTTTTCAATTGTTTGATGAATCAGAACTGTTTGTTGAAGATCAGATTTCAACCTTTGGTTTTCATATTTCAAATCAAGTTTCTAAAGTGCTGAATCATTATCAGATCAAAAATGTACTGGTAACCGGTGGTGGTGCATTCAATTCTTATCTGATCGAATCGATCGGTTCAAAAACCAATACCAAGTTAATTTTGCCTGAAAATGAAATGATTGAATTCAAGGAAAGTCTGATTTTTGGCTGGCTCGGTCTGTTGAGATTAAAAGGAAAGATCAATATTCTCAGCTCTGTGACAGGCGCGTCAAAAGATCATTCGTCGGGACTGATTGCAGGAAATTAAATGATTCCAAAAAATTATTTCCAAAATGCATGTAAGGCGGTGAAATTATATAAATTCTTATCTTTGAGCCATGAAAAAGAGGTTGGTACTGGTGGACGACAATCACTCGCTGATCGGGGTGATCGCAGAGAAACTATCATTTTTTGATGATTTTAATCTGAAATATATCGCATCAAACGGAAAGGAATTGCTTGAAAAACTTTCTGATGATCCGCAGGTTGATCTGATTCTGATGGATATAGAAATGCCGGTAATGAACGGTATCGATGCAACTGCAGAGGTCAAACAGAAGTATCCGCAGATCAAAATTGTGATGCTGACCGTTTTTGACAATGACGAAAATATTTTTCATTCGATTCAGGCAGGTGCAGACGGATATCTGCTCAAAGAAATTGATCCGCAGGGATTGTATGACGGAATTTTGGATACGCTGAGCGGAGGCGCCGGTATGACGCCTTCGATCGCATTGAAAACACTGAAACTTCTGAGAAATCCGATCAAAGCAGAAATCAGTGAACAGCAGAAAGAGGAAATCAATCTGTCTGAAAGAGAGGTTGAAGTTTTGCAGCAGTTATGCAAAGGATTGAGTTATACCGCGATTGCGGATAACCTGATTCTTTCGCCAAGCACGATCAGAAAACACATTGAAAATATCTACAAAAAACTTCAGGTACACAGCAAATTGGAAGCGGTTCAAAAAGCAGAGCAAAACAAGCTGATTTAAAAATAGGGCAAATGCCTTATTGGGTATGTCTCCTGTTGCCAATATATTTGCTTCAGAATTAAAAACGAATTTAAAATGAAAACTAAAAATTTCTTTATGATTGCAGCACTGCTGTTTTCTTCGGCAGTGTTTACTTTTTCGTGTAAAAGTGACGATGACGGCGGCGACGGCGGAGGCGGAGCCGGATCGGGTGTAATCACCGCAAAGGTTGACGGTACGAATGTTACAACCATTGAATTGACAACTACTGCATCAAATGCAAACGGAAATCTGATGATTCTTGGAAATGACGGCGGTCAAAATCCAAACAAAGCGTTCAATCTGACGATTGTCGGCTTCGACGGCCCCGGAACTTATCCGGTTGGCGGGGGTGCAAACATTTTTAATGTGTGCAGCTATACAGAAACCGACGCCTCAAATCCTTCAAATCCGACTTCGAAAGTATGGGTAGCACCTTATGACGACACTCAGGTTGGAGAAATTAAGATTTCTGAAGTAACTTCAACATTTGTAAAAGGGACCTTCTCGTTTAAAGCAAAAGACCAGGAAGGGGGTACCATTAAGAATTTGACCGACGGATCGTTCAATGTGAAATTTATGACCCTGCCATAATTCAGAATTCAAAGCTGATATTATCGGCAGATCAAAAATAGCAGACTGCAGTGACGATGAAGAGGAATTTCCACGAAAGTCGCTGCAGCTTTGGTTCAGATTATATGTAAGCTTTCAAAAAATGAAAATGATGAGGCCAATACGATTCTTTATCGGATTATTTTTTATCGGAAGTCTGTTGTTCGGTCAGAACGAAAAGCTCAAGAAGACGATTGATTCGCTCAATCATCAGTCTTATGAGAAAAAGATCGAAACCTCAGGCAACAACATTCAAAAATATCTGGACAATCTCAGTTTGGCCAAAAAGATCAGTTATCCGATGGGAATTGCAGAAAGTTATGCAAACCTGTCGATGATCTATTATTACAAAGGTGAATATGATGTGGGAGTTGGCTACTTTTTAAAGGCAGTGGATAAATACAAAGAGTTGGGCGAATACGGTAAAGCAGGCGGCCTTTACGGGCTTTATGGCTACCGGTTCAGAAGACAAAACCTGACAAAGGCGATCGAGTATATGAACATCGGCATTCGGATGGCCGAAAAAGCAGGCGCTGAGGATGAGCTCAGATCGCTATACGACAATTACGGGGTGGTGCTGGAAGACAGCGGAAATTATGACAGTGCATTTTATTATTACTATAAATCATTGGACATGAAACGCAAAACCAATGATGAAGTGGGCATTCCGTACAGTCTCAACAAGATTGCAGCACTCAAATCGATACTTGGTGATTACAAAGGTGCAAAAGTGATTTTTGATGAAGCCTATCAGCGAAGACTCAAACTCAATGACAAAGTCGGAATTGCTGAAAACCTGAGTTTCTACGGTACTTTTTATGAAATGCAGAAGGATTATGACAATGCGCTGAAATATTTCAGAGAAGCGTTGGAAGTCAGTAAAGAGGCCGGATACAACTGGCTGACCTCAAATATCTACAATTCACTCGCTGAAAATTCAAAAGAAAAAAACGACTACAAAAATGCTTTTGTGTATTTGAAGGAACATATGGCCTATAAAGACAGTATTTACAATATGGAAAGTACCGTCAACCGTAACCAGCTTGAAGTTCAGTTTGAAACCAACGAAAAGGAAAAAAAGATACTCGAACAAAGAGCTGATCTGGCCGAACAGCGTTTGGAAATCGAACATAAAAATATGTTTTTGTACGGTCTCGGCTTTTTGGTGCTTTTGATTGCTCTAACCGGATTTATGATCTATCGAACCCAAAAACTCAGAAACGAACAGCTCAAACGAGAGAATCTGCTCAAAGATTCATTGATCAGAGTTGAGGCAGAAAACAAAGTCCAGCAGGAAAGACTCAGGATTTCGAGAGATCTTCACGACAACATCGGCTCTCAGCTTACCTTTATCATTTCGTCACTCGACAATCTCAAATTCAAACTTCAAAAGGACAATCCCGAGGTGGTGGACAGGCTGGAGGAAATCAATCGGTTCACCAGAAATACGATCAACGAACTCAGAGACACGATTTGGGCAATGGGCAAAGAAAACATCAGTTTCTCGGATTTGAGGATTCGGATCAATAATTTTATTGAAAATGCAAAATCGGCTGCTTCTGACATTGATTTCAAAACTGATATTTCTTCAGAAATTGAAGAATCGCATAAATTCTCAGCATTTGAAGGAATCAATCTGTACCGACTGATTCAGGAAGCAATCAACAATGCCGTTAAACATTCGGATGCATCTGAAATTACAGTCAGATTTGACAAATCAGGCGATAAATTCAGAATTACGGTTTCAGACAACGGAAAAGGAATTCCCGCCGAAAAAATCGGAACCGGAAACGGTTTAGACAATATGAAAAACCGAATTCTGGACTTGGGCGGAAGTCTTGATATTGATTCTGCACCCGGACAAGGCACCCGACTGAAATTCAGCTTCTGAAGATTCGAATTCTAAGCCTCTTTTTTCACCAGACTTTTGATCCCCTGTGCAACCCGTCTGCCGGTCTCGGCAGCTCCGTTCATAAATCCCTGAAACATTTCGCTGCAGTGTTCACCCGCAAAAAAACAGTTGCCGACCGGCTCGATTTCGTGACCCGCAATAGAAGTCCACTGCCCGGGTTTGTAACAGCTGTAACTTGCTTTCACCCATGGATATTCGATCCAGTTGACAAAGACATGTTTGTTTTTGAATTTCTCTTTTGATCCGGTAAAAATTTTATCGAGCTCGTCAACAAATCCGTTGACTCTTTCCGCCGGAAGCTCGGTTCGCCATACATGATCGGGCGGCGCAAGCGGATTTTTGAAAGATTCGTCGCAGAGTTTTTGGGAAAAATCACCGCCAAAATATGCAACATATGCGCCAAAAGGATTGTTCAAAGTTTTGTTCACACTTCCGTCCCAGCCGTTGGTTATATCGTTTGTAAACAGATAGCCCATCGCCTTGTTTCTTTCGCTTCTCCACGGCTGACCGTCATAACCCAGTATCAGTTTGGTGTTGTTTCCGTAACCGAGTTCGTTGATGCATTTTTGTTTTTCGGCAGATATATTTTTGAGTTCTAATTTCAATTTTCTCAATATGGTAAACGGAATGGTGACCACCAATGTTTTTGCTTTCACTTCTTTTCCGTTTTCAAAACCGATGATATAGCTGCCATCTTCCTGCTCGACGATCGAATTGACCTGATGGTTGGTTTCAATTTTATCTTCACCGATCTTTTTCGCCAGACCATAGATGATTTTTGAATTCCCGCCTTTGATTCTGAATCTCTCATCACTTTCGCCAAAAACTCTGAATCCATCGTCAGTTTCTGTTTCAATCATATCGAGCATATTGATGGTTGACTGTTGTTCACAATCCAGACCGTATTCTGCCACAAAAGCAGCTACAAACAATTCTTTCAGCCATTCCGCACATTCAAGCGATTTGATGTAATCTGAAAGCGGCAGATTGTCGAGAATCACCGCATCATCGGTGTCATAATCCTCACCGAGCGAAGCTTTGTCAGCTGCGATTTTGGGTGCGATTTTTTTAAATTCATTGATGATTTCTTCCTCGCTGATTTTTCGGTTGTCAAAGAAATAAATGTCTTTGATCCATCCGTTTTTTTCCTGTTCATCGATCAGATCGATCAGTTCCAAATTGAATTCTTTTGCCAGTGAAATCATATCTTCATGATCTGAATCGATAAAATCGCCTCCAAATTCGGGAAAAATTCCCAGCTGCATCGCATCGTTGTAATGTGTAAGGATTCGCCCGCCCAAACGATGGCTGCCTTCGAATATTCTGAAATTCAAACCCGAACCGATCAAATGGTTTGCACAGTTCAGACCTGAAATTCCTGCGCCCAAAATTGCGATATCGAGCATTTCCGGATCTTTTTCACTGTCCTTCTTTTCTGATTTGCAGGCAGCAAAAATTGAAGGCGTACTCAGTGCAATCGCCAGCCCGGCTGCACCCAATGAGGATTCGGTCAAAAATTTTCTTCGACTGTAGAGTTTTGGATTTTCCTGACGATGTGTTTTCACCTCTGTGTTCAGCGTTGCCATCAGCTGATTGAGCAGTTTGTTTTTTCTCATGGTATTTTGTTTTAGAAATTTTAATTTCTGATTTGGTTACCAGCTTCCGCCGCCACCCCCGCCAAATCCGCCACCTGATGAACCGCCTCCGCCGCTTCCGCTGCTCGAAGGCGAACTGACCATCGCCGACTGAGTTGAATTCATACTGCTTGAAAATGAATTTGCAAAAGTATTCATGCTCATTATTCCGACTGCATTCGGACTGCTGTACCAATCAGGCGGTGGAATATTGAGCGATGCAAACTTGCCCGCCCATTCTTTGAGCAATCCAAATGCCAATGCATAACTCATTGTTTTTTCAAAATAATCCGGATCTGATTCAATCAAGGTCTTGATCCGGTTGGTTTCTGCCAGTTTTATAAATTGTTTGAATCCTTTGATTTCTGACAAAACTTCGTTTCCACTGCTGTTTTTCTTTTTCATATAACCGGACATAAAAATTAGAAATAAGAAAAAGACTCCACACACAACCGCAGCCAATAGTCCAAATACAAACAGAAAAATTCCGCTGACGGCAATGATGCCCAATCCGCTGAGAATATAGCTTATAATCATTACTTTGTTTGATTTGGGTTCGTAATAAATCTGTGCTTTTTCTTTTAATTCCCTTTTCGCAGAATTCATGGTGGTATAAAATGTATCCTTCAGACTGCTGACCAGCACCGAACCCAATTTGATTTCATTTTCTGTTTCCGATGAAAATATTCCGGAAAACAAACCGTTGAAAATTGTTTTTTCATAATTGGGTCTGCCTTCGGGCAGTTCTTTTAATTTGATGATTAGTGTATCGGACTTTGAAAAAACTCCTTTTCTTTTTGGAATTTCGACTACCCTGACGATTCCTTCCTGACCCCATTTCGGTATCAGCGAAATCAGGTCTGACGCGTCCTCACGGTCATTGATCAGATAACCCGCCATCGCAGAATCCACACCTTTTGGCGGATAATAACTTGTAACTGCAATCACCTTGTCGTCCTTTCCGAATTTTTTCCAAACCGACCAGAAAATAAATGCAAATCCGCCCAGAATCCACATCCAACCGTATTTTATAAATCCGGATGGCGAATAGTCAACTTCTTTAATCATTTCTTTTGGCATTTTGACCAGCAGAGTGATATTGTCGCTGCCCAAAAAATAAGATGACTCCAGACTTTTGCCTGAGAATGTATTGTTTGAATAATTCAGTTCAAATGAGGTTGAAGGATTTGTTCTGCCATAGATGCCCGAATAGACAAATGAATTTTCTGCCGAAAGTTTTGCGCCTGCCGGTGCATGCACATTGAATTCAACATTTTCAAAATTTGCATACCAGCCGTCCGGTTTTATATTCCAGTAAAACGACACCTGATTCTCGTTAAACAGATAAGCATTTTTGACCCGATATCTGATTTCGTAATGCTGTGGCCCGATGATGGTTACATCCGGATCTCCGATCTTGATTTCAAGCGTTCCGGCCAAATCCACAAAAAAACGGGGAGGAGTGTCAAATTTGTGTCCGGGTACTTTGATGTCGCTGATATAAATTTTTCGGCTTTTGCCGTCCAGATTGTATTTAGTGATGATGTCTCTGAGCAGACCGTGCTTGTATTCTGTAAACTCTACATCATAATATTCGACCACATCAAACCAGCCGTCCGGGTTCATTGTGATGTCTGCAGTGTATTTTTTGACTGTAAATCCCTGCGAAAATAAACAGCTGAATGAAAATAAGAGCAGTAAGGAAAGCGAGAGCTTTTTCATATTGGAGTTTTTGATTTTTCGGTAATAAGTTTCACAAAACCAGACTGATAAAATCAGAAAATATTTATCAGGAAAGGGTTAGAATTGAGCTTCTTTTTTTGATTAAAAAATCGATTAAAGACTGCTGCCCATACGACGAAAATTCAGATATCTGTCCATCCTTCGTTGTCCGAAATCCTCAAAATCCTGTTTGTTTTGACAAATTAGACAGCTGCAAAAGACTGACAGATTTTTATTTATGAAAAATCAACTGTAACGTTTTCTTTTTCTCCGGCTGCAGCTTCAAAATAATTGAAATGCTGATATTTGAACATACCTGCAAACAGCGTCCCCGGAAAACTTTCGCCATAAGTATTGTTTTCTCTTACGGTCGAATTGTAATAACGTCTTGCCCTTTCAAGATTTTCTTCGATTTCGGTCAATTGGGTTTGAAGGTTCAGAAACGAGGTATCTGCCTTCAGATTTGGATAAGCTTCAGCGAGCGCAAAAAGGCTTTTCAGAGTTTGCTGCAAAGCATTTTCTGCCTGAATCTGACCGTTGATGTCACCTTTTGGAACGGCCATTGCAGCATTTCGGGCTTCGATTACCTGCGTAAAAGTATCCTTTTCGTGCGCTGCATAACCCTTTACCGTATTGACCAGATTGGGAATCAGATCGTGCCGCTTTTTGAGTGCGACATCGATATTCGCCCATGCATCCTGGACCATATTCCTGTTTTTTGCAAATTTGTTGAAGATTCCAACCAGTAATCCGCCCAAAACAACGATAGCGCCCAATAAAATTAGTCCTGTCATAGTTTATAGAGTTTTAAAATTTCAAATCCGGTTTACCAAAAAAAAGATTTTAAGGCAATTGATTTTGCAAGGTACAATTAAATTTTAAAAAAATTGAAAAAATGAATTGAGGTCAGGGTGTTCTTCCGTTTGGGATTGATTCAAATTGATGGTCAATATTTTATCGGATAGCAATTGGTTTGATTTAATCTTTTCTTGAGGGATTCTGAAATGAGTGGTTGACTTTCAATTCTTAAAGTCTGAGAAATTTCAACCTACTTCTTTTTCAATTCCTCAACGCTTTTAATCCCTCTGATTCGGCAGAATTCTGAAATTACTGTATGATGTGAAACCGTTTTGTCTTTGAAATAAGTAACAAAATATTTTTTCTCGTCTTCGGTAGCTTCCAACTGATTGAGTATGTTCAGCAAGTGCATTTTCATGTGGCCTTTTTGGATGCCGGTGGTCACCAGCGAACGGATGGCGGCAAAATTCTGAGCCAGACCGGCAACTGCAGTGATTTCCATCAGTCGGTCTGAATTTGGATTTCCCAAAATTTCCATTGCGATTTTCACCAGCGGATGAAGCGATGTAAGACCGCCAACCGTACCGACCGAAATCGGCAGATCCAGCCAAAATCTGAATTCACCGTCTTTGACTTCACAATGAGTCAGACTGGTATATCTTCCGTCTTTTGAAGCAAAAGCATGCGCACAGGCTTCGACTGCCCTGAAATCATTTCCGGTTGCAATCACAACCGCATCCACCCCGTTCATAATGCCTTTGTTGTGGGTGGTGGCGCGATAGGGTTCAACCTCTGCAATTCTGACCGCTCTTGCAAATTTTTCGACAAAATCTTCTGCGCTGACATCTTTGTCAGCAAGCATTTCTATCGGACAGCCGACTTCAGCCCGTACCAGACAGTCGGGTGTGTAATTTGAAAGAATACACATCACGATCTGCAGCGAATCTTTCTCATCATTGGTAAATTCATCACTGTTTTCAACCTCTCTTTTCAGTGTCTGTGCAAACTGCTCAAGACATGAATTGATGAAATTGGCACCCATCGAATCGACAGTGTCAAATTCGGCATGAATCTGATAATAATTTTTGATTTCAAAAGTCTTGTCAACCAATTTGATATTCAAAATTCCACCACCCCTCGACTGCATGTTTTTTGTAATCTGAGCAGTATCTTTGTACAGTTTTGCAAGGACAGTTTCCAGATAAAAATGATTCAGCTTTTCGGCATCTCCCTCAAACATAAAGTGAACGTGACCAAGTTTGATTTTTGACAGAATCCTGGTTTTGAAACCGCCTTTATCCAGCCAGAATTTTGCCGACTTTGAAGCAGCTGCCACCACCGAACTTTCTTCTATCGCCATTGGCAGACACAGCAGTTCACCATCGATTAGAAAGTTGGGCGCAAATCCGAGCGGCATATAAAAATTGGACAATGTATTTTCTGAAAATTCATCATGCAGCCGCTGCAGTTCCGGATCTTCATTCCAGTACTGGGTAAGAGTCTGAACCGCCTTTTCGGAGCCGTTCAGATATTCGTTGACCAGCCATTCGATTTTGCCATGTTTTGACATTTTTGAAAATCCTTCAACCGGCTTATGTTTCATGTTTACTGATTTATTTGTTTACAAAAATAAGGATTAGAAAATGGATTCAGACCGTTTTGTCCTTTTAATTTAATAACTCGAAAAACTTAATAAAATTATTGGACAATTCAGATTTTAGAATTTTATTTGCAGTCACAAAAGCGGGAATAGCTCAATTGGTAGTCCGCCGCAGCGGATCCAAGCTGAATGCAGCGGATTTGAGTCCCGTTTCTCGCTCAACTTTTTAGCTTCTAATTTTTTCTTGATCAATAATTTTCGGTAATTCTAAAACCCATTTCAAAAGATTGAATTCAATTGTCTTTTGTGCTCTTAAAATAAGGTAATAAGATCATTTTTTGAAGGTGAAGCGTTTGGTTACTAAGATTAAAATTTCCAATAAGATCTTTTTGTATTCAAATATTTCTTTCCACTATTGTCCGATTAAAAATTAAGCAATATTGAATACATTAATCAAAATCAATAAGTTACGTTTTAAACCCGATAATCATATCTTGAGATGGAGTAATTGTTGTTTTAAATAAAAAAAGAATTACTCATTCCTTAAATTAGTATGATTTATAAGGTTTTACAAAACTATCTCATGTCTTTTGTCTAAAAGCGAAGCGGTCTTAAATCTTTGTCGGACACGACTGATTTCTTTCTAAAGCATTTAAGAATTTTAAAGCTTATCTCTTTGGATTATTTTGATCTGCTTAAAACCTTATTACCTTCATAACCAATATAATTTGACCTGGCTTTGAGCTTATTAGCTTATTCAATTTCCATTAAAATTCTCACAATTATTTAATCTCTGAAATCAAAAAATTCAATGAATTCAAAAAATAAATTTGCAAAATCAAAAATTTATTTTCAATCTTTGTCCGTTCAAAACGAAAAAATGAATTCAAAATTTAACAAAATGCAGATGATGATGTGCGGAAACGCGCAGGGGCTGCTTTTGGTTTAAATTGAAGAATCAGATGATACACAGAAAGCCCCTGCCGATGCAGGGGCTTTTTTTGTAGAAGAAAAAATGAATAAAAACAGAAATAAACAATGACTTTCAAAACTTGTAAAACCGGCAAAATGATGATGTGCATGTTTATGCGCCCGTCAGAGCTTTGCCCAAAGTCAACAAGTGAATGAGTCTGTAAAAAATAATCAAACAGCAAAACTTGAAGTCCTTTCGGCAAAAACCGGAGGGACTTTTTTTATATCAAATTTTTAACAATTCTAAAATTTTTAAGCAATGAGTAATTTAAAATTTTCAACCATCGCCCTTCATTCGGGCCACGACGTCAAAGCAACAGCAGGAAGCAGAGCTGTGCCGATCTATCAGACCGTTTCTTATGTGTTTGAAAATGCGGATCATGCCGCTGGTGTTTTTAATCTTTCAATTCCGGGTTATATTTATACCAGGCTCAACAACCCGACGACTGATGTGCTCGAACAGCGACTTGCTGCACTTGAAGGCGGTATCGGTGCAGTTGCCACCGCTTCGGGTGCTTCTGCGGTTTCAACCACTCTGCTGACGCTTTTGAGAGTTGGAGATCACATTGTTTCATCCAACAGCCTTTATGGTGGAACCTACAATCTGCTCAGCGTGACTTTGCCGAGATTTGGAGTCGAAACCAGTTTTGTGGATCTGGATAATCTGAAAGCATTGAGAGCCTCAATTCGTGAAAACACCAGAGCGATTTTTGCTGAAACTTTGGGCAATCCGAAACTCGATCTGCTGAATGTAAGAGCGATTTCAGAAATTGCGCATGAGTTCAGAATCCCGCTGATCGTTGACAACACCGCGCTTTCGCCTTATCTTTTCAGACCGATCGAACACGGAGCTGACATTGTCATTCATTCGCTGACCAAATACATTTCGGGCAACGGAACTGCTTTGGGCGGTGTGATCATCGATGCCGGGAAATTTGACTGGAGCAACGGGAAATTCCCTGAATTTACAGAACCTTCACCAGGTTATCATGGCCTGGTCTATCACGAAGCACTCGGAAATGCAGCTTTTATTGCAAAAGTCAGAATCGAAGGTTTGAGAGATTTTGGAGGTGCACTGAGTCCTTTTAATTCTTTTCAGATCATTCAGGGATTGGAAACACTGCCGATCAGAATTCAAAAACACAGCGATAATGCACTCAAACTTGCCGAGTGGCTTGAAAACAGGGACGAGGTTGCCTGGGTGAATTATCCCGGATTGAAATCGAGCAGCTATTATGAAGCAGCCAAGCATTACCTTCCAAACGGACAAAGCGGTATTGTGACTTTTGGTTTGAAGGGAGGCTATGCGGCTGCCAAAAAAGTGGTGGATGAAACCAGACTGTTTTCACTGCTTGCCAATTTCGGCGATTCAAAATCGCTGATTATCCACCCTGCCTCGACTACCCATCAGCAGCTTTCAGAGGAAAGTCAGCGATCGACCGGTGTAACACCCGATCTGATCCGATTGTCTGTGGGTCTTGAAGATGTGGAGGATCTGATTGATGATTTGAGAAGTGTATTTGAACAATTGGAAACACAGACTAATGGATCGGATGAGAACGGTGACAGTCAGGAATTACAGACTGTCTGACGACAATTTTTATGATTTTGAATTGAGTTTTCAGCTTTTTGGTCGGCCGCTTCATACTGCGCCGGTGGTGCTTGTCAATCATGCACTGACCGGAAACAGCGGAGCAGCCGGCCCGAACGGCTGGTGGAAAGAACTGATTGGTGAAGGAAAGACGATCGGTTTGGAAAATTATACGGTGATTGCATTTGATGTGCCCGGAAACGGTTTTGGCCCCGACCCGGTCAGATTGGATTTGGATTATCGGCTGATGACTGTGAAAATCATTGCGGGTTTGTATTGGAAAGCGCTTGACGGTTTGGGAATTCATCGGTTGTTTGCTGCCATTGGTGGAAGTCTGGGTGGCAGTATCGCCTGGGAAATGGCTTTTCAAAAACCGGATTTGATCGAAAATCTGATTCCGGTTGCCTGTAGTCTCAAAGCTTCAGATTGGCTGATCGGAAATGTACTGGTTCAGGATGAAATTCTGAATCATTCCGAAAATCCGATTGAAACCGCAAGAAAACATGCGATGCTTCTTTATCGGACACCGGTTTCTTTTGATCTGAAATTCAATCGAAAATTTAAATCAGAAGAAAATCAGTATGCGGTTGAAAGCTGGCTGAATTATCACGGCGGCGCATTGAAAAATCGTTTTTCATTGGATGCTTACAAACAGATGAATCTTCTGCTGAAAACCATCGGTGAGGATTTGACAGAAGATGAAATTTTGAATTTTTCAAAAGTCAGTCAGTCCAAAATCCATCTAATTGCAATCGAAACTGATTATATGTTTACAAAAGAAGAGCAGAAGGAAATCTACCGACTAATCAGAAGAAATAAATACAATATCGGTTATCACCAGATTTCGTCGGTTCACGGTCATGATGCATTTCTTATCGAATATGAACAGTTGTCTTCGATTTTGAAAGAAATTTTTGCAGCCGGCATAAAAACGGCTGAAATCAATAAAACCCGAATGGCAGCAATGTATTCGGCATGAAAAAATAAATTCAATTAAAAAAACAGAAAAAATGAAAATCATCAAATTTGGAGGAAGATCGCTTGCGGCTGATCAGGGTTTTGAAAACGCAATCAGGATTGTCCAAAATCAATCAAAAAATGAAAAAATCGCTGTGGTGGTTTCTGCCATTGGAGATACGACCAATACGCTTGAAAAGATACTTGAAAAAGCAAAAAAACAAAACGGTTATGTCGCTGCGTTTGAAGAATTCAAAAACCGGCCGTATCATTCGGATGCTGACCTGAAAGAAGAATTCGGGCTGCTTCAGAAACTGTTTGAAGGCGTTTCTCTGATTGCGGATTACAGTCCGAAAATCAGAGATTTGGTATTGGCGCAGGGTGAGCTGATTTCAATCAAAGTTTTGTCTGAACAGCTTTCAAAAAGAAATATCAACGCGATTCCGGTTGACAGCCGAAAGATTTTTCTGGCAAATGAAAATTACGGAAATGCAGTTGCGGATGAACAGAAATCAGAACTCAAAACCAAAGAACTTTTTTCGAAATTTGACAAAAATTCGATTCCGGTTGTCAGTGGATTCATAGCATCGACCCGGAAAGGAGATACGGTGACTCTGGGCAGGAACGGCAGCAATTATTCGGCTGCGCTGCTTGCCAAATTTGTAAAAGCAAAAGAATTGCAGAATTATACCCATGTGGACGGCATCTTTACCGCCAATCCGGATTGGGTGAAAAATTCTCAAAAGATTGACCGGCTGAGTTATGAAGATGCAAGCGAACTGGCGAATTTTGGTGCTTCAATTCTTCATTCAAGAACGATTCAGCCATTGGTTGAAAACAAAATTCCGATTCGGATTCTGAATTCAATGAAACCGGATGAAAAAGGAACATTGATTTCTGAAAAGCCGACCCGGAAAGGAATTCGTTCGCTCTCGCTTCAGTCTGAAGTTGCGCTGATTCGGATGAACGGTCAGGGACTGCTCGGAAAATCGGGAATCGACGGAAGGATTTTTGGTGTTTTGGCGAAAGAAAATGTGAGTGTCGGTCTGATTGCACAGGGAACTTCCGAAAGAGGAATCGGTTTTATCGTTTCTGAAAAAGATGCCGAAAAAGCAGCCAATGCATTGCAGAAAGAATTTAAAAAAGATTTTGACAGCGGTGATCTCGATCGGATTTCGATTCGAAAAGACATAGCGGTGATTTCAATCGTGGGTCAGGATTTGAGAAGTTTTGACAAGGCTTATTCGGCTCTGATCAAAAACAAAATCATACCGATACTTTTCAGCAATGCGGTGACCGGAAAAAACGTCAGTCTGGTGGTCGAAAAAGAACAGTCAAAAAAAGCTTTGAATGTGATTCACGGCCAGATTTTCGGAATTTCAAAAACGGTCAATCTAATTTTGTTCGGACACGGAAATGTGGGCAATGCGCTGATCGGTCAGATTCTGGAATCGGCTGAAAAAATTGAAAAAAAGAAAAACATCAGACTCAATATTTTTGGAATTGCAAATTCAAAAAAGATACTGCTGGATGAAAACGGAATCGGAAAAGATTGGAAAACAGGAATTAAAAAAGATGGAGAAAATTACACAATTGAAGACATCATCCGGTTTGCGGACGAACGTCATCTTGAAAATCTGATTGCGGTTGACAATACAGCTTCAAAAGCATTTACAAAAAATTATATCCGTTTGGTCGAAAACGGTTTTGATCTGATTTCATCCAACAAAATCGCAAACACGGTGGAATATGAATTTTACAAAAAACTCAGAGAAAGTCTGAAATCAAATCATAAGGAATATCTGTATGAAACCAATGTGGGCGCCGGTCTCCCGCTGATTGACACCATTAAACTGCTGCATCTTTCGGGTGAAAACATCACCAAAATCAGAGGTGTCTTTTCTGGCAGTCTGAGTTATATTTTCAACCGTTTTTCAAAGGATGAAGCTGCTTTCAGCGAGATTTTGGACGATGCCATTCGGCTTGGTTTAACTGAACCCGATCCGAGAGAGGATTTGTCCGGAAACGATGTCGGTCGGAAGCTTCTTGTGCTTGCCAGAGAACTGGATTTGAAAAATGAATGGGGTGAAATTAAGATTCAAAATCTGATTCCAAAAGAATTGCAGCAGATTTCGACCAAAGAATTTTTTGAAAAAAAGGAAGGTTTGGATTACTATTTCGGTCTGGTCAAAAAGAATCTTGAAGCCGGAACGGTATTGAGATATATCGGTGAACTTTCGGGTGATCTGCAGCAGGAGAAAGGGCTGCTTGAAACCCGTCTGGTTGAAGTTTCGTCTGACAGTGCGCTTGGTCAGCTGAAAGGTTCTGACAGTATTTTTGAAATTTATACCGAGAGTTACGGCGAACATCCGATTGTGATTCAGGGTGCGGGCGCGGGTGCCGGCGTAACGGCAAGGGGAGTCTTTGGAGACATTCTCAGACTGGCTGACCGATAATGGTTTAAAGTTTCTGAAAATGGTTTTTGATTTAACAGTTATGTAACAATAGAATCAGCAGAAAACCTTAACTTTGCACGATTATAATAAAAAACGAATTACAATCATGAAACAAATTTTTACATTTCTTTTCTTGAGTGCTTCAATGTTTTTGGGTGCTCAAAACATTTTGCAAAACGGAAGTTTTGAGAATTGGACAGATGGGAAACCTGATTTCTGGCTTGGTTCCAAAACCAATATCGCAAATTCAAATGTTCAGGAATCTTCTGACGCTTATGAAGGCTCAAAATCTGTAGCGCTGATCAATACAGGTTCAACTCACAAAAGATTTACCACCCAGGGTTATAATTTGTTGCAAAACACTTCTTACACGCTGACTTTCTATGTCAAAGGCGTAGGAGATGTTAGGAACGCATTTTATAACGGTAATGATGAGTCATCAGGTCAAGGGTATTCATCATATTCAGATTATACTGCTGCAACATCCAACTGGGAAAAAATCACTTATGTTTTTGAAACCGGAGAAGATGTAACCGGCGTTCAGATCATTATTTCTGTGAGAAATACAGGAGAAACCGGTGTGTTGATTGATGACGCAGTTTTGGTTGAAGGCGGAGAAATTGAAGTAACTGAAGTTGCTACCATTGCAGAACTGAGAGCAGGCGTTACAGGCGGTGCGATTTACAAACTGACCGGTGAAGCTTTGCTGACTTATAAAATTGCAAACAGACATCAGAAATATATTCAGGACAATACAGCAGGTATCCTGATTGATGATGTTGCAGGAAGACTGGGCGACGATTATGAAGTGGGTGACAAAATTAAAAACATCACCGGTTCATTGGTTGACTACAACGGTCTGCTTCAATTTGTGCCGACTGAGGCAGGTGAAACTGCGGTTTCTTCCGGAAACCCGGTAAACTATCAGCTGGTTTCATTGTCAGCTTATCTGGCAAACCCGACTGCTTATGAAAGCGAATATATTGCAATCAACGATGTGACCATTTCGGATACTGAAGGTGGTGACGGTACTTTCCAAAACGGTAAAGGATATCCTGTGACCGACGGAACTTATGATGTTGAGGCAAGAACTCAGATTTATGATATTCCGATCATCGGCCAGCCGATTCCTTCATCTTCAGTCGCTATCTTCGGATTTGGCGGAAGATTCAATGCGACCATTCAAGTATTTTTGACAGACGTTACCGATGCGATGGGTGTCTCCGATCTGACTGATTCAGATGTGGTGATGACAACCGTTTGGACCAATACTGCAAACTTTGTAACTGAAGGAAAAGCAGTAGTTGAAATCTTCAATATGAACGGTCAGCTGATTCAGAAAGCTGAAGGAAACAATGCGTTCCAACTGAATGTTAGCGGACTTGCAAAAGGAGTTTATGTGGTGAAAATTACTGCAGACGGCAAGACCACCATCAGAAAAGCGGTTAAGAAATAATCTTATCCTGAGATATAAAAAATCCCGCTCCATTTGGATGCGGGATTTTTTTTGGATTAATTTTTTCTCAGACTGTATTTTTTCTGCTTCGAATCATCCGATCGAGTGAATATTTTCCCGGCCCAAGCATAAACAGTGCAAACCAAACGGCAAGATAAATAAGCGGCAATTCTTTTGACCCAAAATCATCTGCTTTGTGGATTACAAAAACAATGTATGCCATATTGATCAAAAGCGGTATCAGCGCAATACGTGTAAACAGACCGATCACCACCATTGCAGCACAGATGAATTCTGCAAACATCACAATGATAAAGGTGGTTTTCATGCCCAAGCCCAAAAAATTGACAAACTCAATATCGCCGCCTGAAAGAACTTTTTGGAATTTAAACAGACCGTGACCGTACAGTACCGAGCTGGCTACGACCAGTCTTAAGATCAGACCGGCGAGGTCAACTCTTGATGCGGATGTGCCGGATGAAAATAAAAATTCTGATTTCATAAAAATAATTTTTAGTCAATAAAGATAAAAATTAATTTGAATCGGCTGTTTGACCTGCTTAATTCAAAAGAAAATATCCCGTTTAAGATATAAAAATTAAATACTTTCTAATGAATTGATTTACCGCGTTTTAAATAGTCAATCACTAATGCAGTGAATTATGCAGGTTAAAAAGGTGTTTCACCCCCATTCATTAGAGGTGATTTCCCCTTTTATTTTAGGGTGTTTATCCCCTTTTTTCAAAGCATGATATTTATCATGTCATAAATAATACCTCCGACTCCTTATATCAGATAATTTTGTTAAAATTATGCCAAACAAAAGTTAATCTCATGAGACTAAATAATACCAATGCCCTATTCATAAGT
>JBAYPM010000016.1:0-55908 GCA_041677705.1 Weeksellaceae bacterium
CAAAAGATGAGGCCAAAGTGAAGAATTTCATTGACTATCTGCTCTCGCCTACAGGTCAGAAAATCGTGGAAGAAACCGGTTATGTACCTGTCAGTTAAACAAATTTCAGCAAATGGCACAAAAAAATCTTTTGGGAAAAATTATTGAAAAGACTGCAGAAAGTCTGCTTACCGTCAGCGGCGCACTGACGACCATTGCAATTTTGTTCATCACCATTTTCCTTTTCAAAGAAGGTTTCGGTTTGTTCAAAACGCCGGCCATAGAAGACGGCTACGGACTTTATGTAAATCCCGAAAATCCGGTCAATCAGCTGTATCCCCTGGATGTCAAAAATATGTATGACGAGGAAATCATCAATTGGAAGGAAGTGGGAGGAACCGATTGGGAAATCATGGTTTTCAGGATTGACGATGTGTTTGATTATTATTCGGATGAGGATTTGGGTGAAAACTACAGTCTGCTTCCCGAAAAATTAGGGCATATCATCTCTGACCACAAAAATATCATCGCTTATGTGCCGGAAGAATTTGCACCTTCGGCTGCACAGGGCGCAAAAGAAGTGAAGGTTCTCAATACCACGGTTTCGGATTTCTTTCTCGGAAAAGAATGGCTGCCCACAGCCACGCCATCGCCTTTGTTTGGTTCATTGCCGCTAATTCTGGGCACCTTGCTGGTCAGTCTGATTGCCATTGTTTTGGCATTGCCTTTGGGCTTGGGCGTTGCGGTTTATTTGTCGGAACTGGCGGATGAACGGATGCGGAAATTCTTGAAACCGGTCATCGAACTGCTGGCGGGTATTCCTTCGGTGGTGTACGGCTTTTTTGGTTTGGTGGTGGTTGCGCCTTTGGTGCAGAAAGCTTTTAATCTGCCGGTGGGTGAAACCGCTTTTACAGGCGGATTGATTTTGGCCATCATGGCTCTGCCGACGATTATTTCGGTAGCTGAAGATGCTATCAGCAATACGCCGAGAGCAATGCGCGAAGCCAGTCTGGCACTGGGAGCCACCCAATGGCAGACGATTCGCAAAGTGGTGATTCCTTATGCCGGTTCCGGGATTTCGGCGGCTGCAGTTTTGGGCATCGGTCGTGCGGTGGGTGAAACCATGGCGGTGCTGATGATTACCGGAAATGCGGCGGTGATTCCCACTTCGATTTTTGAACCCGTCCGGACCATTCCGGCCACCATTGCGGCAGAATTGGGCGAAGCACCTTCGGGCGGTCAGCATTATCAGGCTTTGTTCCTGCTCGGTTGTATTTTATTTTTGATATCGATGATGATTTCGGTGGTTTCCGAAATGGTTTCAAAAAAGAAAAATTACAAAAGCGTATAAAATGAATCAAAAAATAAAACAAAAAACAGTCTTCTTTTTATTCCGTTTGTTCAGCTTTTTCATCGTTGGAATTTTGGTGAGCATCCTCGGATTCATCGTGATTAACGGTATCAGAGTAATCAGCTGGGATTTCCTGACCAAATCCCCGACCGATGGCATGACGGCAGGCGGAATTTTCCCTGCCATTGTCGGAACCTTCTATCTGGTCATCGGCAGTTTGATTTTTGCGGTTCCTTTGGGCGTGATGTCCGCAATTTACACCACCGAATATGCCGGCAACGGCTACATTGTCCGTTTCATCCGACTGATGACCAACAACCTGGCAAGTGTGCCTTCCATTGTTTTCGGACTTTTTGGTATGGCTTTGTTTGTCAATAATTTAGGTTTTGGAGATTCAATTCTGGCGGGTTCGCTTACGCTTGGTCTGCTGACTTTGCCTTTGATTATTCGTACTTCGGAAGAAGCATTGAAGGCGGTTCCCGATGCTTATCGCAGCGGAAGTCTGGCTTTGGGAGCAAGCAAACTTCAAACCATCCGAAAAGTGGTTTTGCCGAGTGCTTTGTCCAATATACTGACCGGTGTGATTCTTTCCATCGGAAGGGTTTCGGGCGAAACTGCACCGATTCTTTTCACGGTTGCAGCTTATTTTCTGCCGAATCTGCCGCAGAGCATTTTCGACCAGGCGATGGCGCTGCCTTACCATTTGTATGTACTGGCAACAAGCGGTACAGACCTGGAAGCTTCGCGCCCGATGGCTTACGGAACGGCCTTGGTGCTGATTGTCATCGTGCTGGTTTTCAATCTGTCAGCTACGCTTTTGCGTCAGGGCTTAAACAAAAAATTTAAACAAAATTAAAGATGATAAAAGTTAAAGACATCAATTTCTATTACGGAGATTTTCATGCACTGAAAGACATCAGCATTAAAATCAAACCCAATACTGTAACGGCTTTTATCGGTCCGTCGGGTTGCGGGAAATCTACTTTCCTCAGATTGTTCAACCGGATGAACGATCTGATTGCGGACACCCGTTTGGAAGGCGAATGTCTGATTGATGGCAAAGACATTTACGGAAAATCTGTGGATGTGGACAAATTGCGCAAAAATGTGGGCATGGTTTTTCAAAAACCCAATCCCTTTCCAAAGTCCATTTTTGAAAATGTAGCCTATGGTTTGCGGGTAAACGGGATGAACGACAAAAAGAAAATCGCACAAAGGGTAGAGAATTCATTGATTTCGGCAGCTTTGTGGGATGAAGTCAGGGACAAACTGAACAAATCTGCCTTTGAACTGTCGGGCGGTCAGCAGCAGCGTTTGTGCATTGCACGGGCTTTGGCGGTGAATCCAAAGATTTTGCTGATGGACGAACCGGCTTCGGCACTTGACCCGATTTCGACTTCCAAAATTGAGGAACTCATCCATCAGTTAAAGGAGGATTACACCATCGTCATCGTGACCCACAATATGCAGCAGGCGGCGAGGGTAAGCGACAAAACCGGATTTTTTATGTTGGGTGAACTGATTGAATACAGCGATACCAAGAAGATGTTCCTGAAACCGGACAAGGAAACCACACAAAATTATATCACCGGAAGATTTGGATAAAAAAATTATATGAAAAATAAAAAAACAATTGCGTTGGTGGCGCATGATAACTGTAAACAGGAATTACTCGACTGGGTCGGGATGAACTGGAGAAAACTGATCGAATTCAAACTGGTCTGCACCGGAACCACCGGCCGGCTGACCGTCGAGAAATTAAACGAATGTATGAAACCGGCCGGAATTGAGGATCAGCCGGATCTGACCCTGTTGAAATCCGGACCTTTGGGCGGCGATCAGCAGTTGGGTGCCATGATCTGCAACGGCGGTGTGGATATACTGATTTTTTTCTGGGATGCGATGGAACCTCAGCCGCATGATGTGGATATCAAGGCACTGCTCAGGATTGCAACCCTGTACAATATTGTTTACGGTTGCACACGGTCTTCAGCCGATTTCATCATCACATCTACATTGATGAACGGAAATTATACAACCGGAAGACCTGAACAAATTGATTTTTACCAAAACAGGGAATTGAGTCATATTTGACTTCAAGCCAGTTGAATGTCAATCAAATAACTGATTGAGACGGAAATTAAATTCAGAAAAAAATTAAAAAATTAATATAAATGTTACACAACGAACAGGAATTGATTTATCTGAGAGAGGAAATCAATCAGATGTGGAAACTGGTGATCTCGCAGGTGACAAAAACCAAACAGGCTTTGCTCAACAATGATGTGGAGCTGGCGCTGGAAATCATCAAACTCGAAAAAAGAGTGGATGGCATCGAACTGAAAATCGACAGCAGCTGCGAACACTATATTGCGCTTTACAGCCCGGTGGCGATTGATTTGCGTTTTGTGCTGTCCATCATGAAAATCAGCATCACGCTCGAAAGGATTGCGGATTATGCGGCCGGCGTTGCGCATTACGTTACTGAAAAAGATTGTCATGCCTTTACGTCCAAAATGAAAGAAATGCTGGAAATCGAAAGAATGTTTGATCTGCTGCTGAATATGCTGACCGACAGTCTGACTGCTTTCAATACGGAGAACACAAAAAGTGCAGGCAAAATTCTGTCAAAAGACAAAGAAGTCAACAAGATTTTCAACAAAGCCTTTGAAACACTTTTGGAACAGCTGAAAAAGGAAAACAAAGACATCGGCTGCGGACTGAATACGATCATGGCGATTCGAAAAATGGAACGCATCGGCGACCATTGCAGCAATATCGTGGAGGAAATCGTGTTCTTTGTGGAAGCAAAAGTCCTGAAGCATAAAGGGAAAAATAAATAAATGCAGATTTTTTTTGAGTAACTTTGGGCAGCAATAAAAAAAACAGAATGAGCCGGATTCTGATCGTGGATGATGACAGCAGCATTGCTGAAATTTTGGAATTCAATCTGAAAAATGAAGGTTTTGAAGTGGACACGGCAGTGTCGGCTGAGGAAGCACTGAATAAACCGATTGCCCAATTCAATCTGATACTTTTAGATGTGATGATGGGCGGAATGTCGGGCTACAAAATGGCTGAAAAAATCAGAAAAGACGGACTGATTGTTCCAATCATTTTTCTGACTGCAAAAGATACCGAAAATGATATGCTCACCGGTTTTTCGGTCGGCGGAGATGATTATATTTCAAAACCTTTTTCTGTCAAAGAGGTGGTTGCAAGGATAAAAGCGGTGCTAAAAAGAGGATCCAAAAACGAAATTTCAGACAATAACAAATTGATTTACAATAATTTTATTCTGGATTTTAATTTGAAGGAACTGAGAATAGACTGTGAAACAATCGCACTGACCAAAACCGAATTTGAGCTTTTGTCGCTGTTGGCCAAAAATCCCGACCGGATGTTTTCAAGAGAAAATATCATCACCAAACTGTGGCAGGAATCACCCTATATCACCGAACGGACGGTGGATGTGCACATTGCGCGGATACGGAAAAAACTGGGCAATTATGCTTCGGTCATTCACAACCGTGCCGGTTACGGCTATCGGTTTAATATTTCGGATTTATGAAGCTGAATTACCGCCGTCGGCTGTTTTTGTATGTAGGGCTGATCTTTGCGCTGTTCACTGCAGGTGTGATTATTTTTGAACAGATACTCGAAAAAGACTACAAAACCCGTGTACTCAGCGAACGATTGGAAACTTATACCGAAATCATTCAGAACGGGCTTTCAAAAAATGATGAAGATATCAATGCTGAAATGGCCGGACTTCAAACTTTATTGCCAAAAGATCTGAGAATCACATTGATTGATTTTTCGGGGAAAGTGCTTTTTGACAATTCAATCCGGGATTATTCGGAACTGGAAAACCACAATGACCGACCTGAAATTGTTGAGGCAGCGCAGTCGGGATCCGGAACCGACATACGATTGTCGGAATCAAACCAAAGAAAATATCTGTATTTCGCCAAAAATTTCGGCGTTAATTTTATACGTGTCGCATTGCCCTACGACACACAATTGCAGCAGTCGCTGAAACCGGGCAATGCTGCGCTGTATTTTATATTGGCGGTTTTTGCTGTTTTTCTTTGCTTTATTCATATCATCACCCGACGGTTTGGAAAAACCATCGGTCAGCTTCGGGATTTTGTGCTTTCATCCGATCCGATGGAACTGAAACAGCTCCGGTTTCCGGATGATGAAGTGGGTGAAATCGGAATTAAAATTGCAGAAAATTATCAGAAACTCAAGGAAAGCAGAAGAAATTTGAATCTTGAAAAACAAAAACTGCTGCAGCATATCCAGATTCTTGAAGAAGGTATCTGTTTTCTTTCGCCCCAATATAAGGTGGAATTTCACAACGGATTGTTTATTCAGTATCTGAATACGATTTGTGATGAACCCGACAGTGATCCTGCGCTGATTCTGAGCGATCCCGGTTTTCGGAAACTTCAGAAATTTCTGAAAAAAAAGGAGAAACCTTATTTTGAGGATCAAATCGTCAAACAGGGTAAAACTTTTTTGGTCAGAGCCAATGTTTTTGAGGACGAAAGTCTTGAAATTATTCTGAACGACATAACAAAACAGGAAAAAGTAAAACAGCTCAAACAGGAAATGACCGGTAATGTGGCACACGAACTTCGGACACCGGTGGCGGGCATTCGTGCATATTTGGAAACCGTGCTGACACAGGATTTGGATGAAGGAAAGAAACGGTATTTCATCGAACGGTCTTTTCAGCAGATTTTGGCGCTCTCTGAAATTATCAGAGACATGAGTCTGATTGCGAAAATGGAGGAAACACCCAATCTGATTGTTTCCGAAAAAGTGAATATTGAAGCATTGCTGAATCGGATCAATGAAGAAGTCGGCGCTCAGCTGAAATCAAAAAATATGGATTTCGATTTTCAATTGCCGCCTAATACCGAAATCAACGGCAGTTCCAATCTGATTTATTCAATTTTCAGAAATCTTACCGATAACGCCATCCGTTATGCCGGTTCGGACACCAAAATCAATGTGAGTATCTACAATGAAGACGCTGATTATTACTATTTTTCGTTTTACGATACAGGAGCTGGCATTCCAGACGAAAGCCGGCTGAATAGGATTTTTGAACGGTTTTATCGGGTGAACGAAGGCAGGACACGCGACACCGGCGGTTCGGGTCTGGGTCTGTCGATTGTGAAAAATGCGGTAATTTTTCACAAAGGAAAGATTGCTGCCAAAAACCGAAAAAACGGCGGGTTGGAGTTTCTGTTTACTTTGAAGAAGTGATTTTTGCAGATGGCAATTATAGATTCCAGGTTCCAATTTTTTCAGGTTCACACCCAAAATCAGTTGCCCCGCATCCAACAAATCTAAAAACCCAGACTTCTCAATTCCTCAATTTCATCAACGGTTTTGATCAGTCCTTTTCCAAGTCTTCTGAAACCGTCTTTTGTAATCAGGAAATTGTCCTCAATCCTGATTCCGCCAAAGTTTTTGTGTTTTTCAACCTCCTCATAATTGATGAAATCCTTTAATTTGTTTTCTGCTTTCCAAATATCGATCAGTTCGGGAATCACATAGATACCCGGTTCGACTGTTACCACAAAACCTTCTTCAAGCGGACGGCCCAGTCTGAGCGATTTCCACCCAAAAGTTTTGGTGTCTTTCGGATTATCCTGAGTATAACCGACATACTGTTCACCCAGATTTTCCATATCGTGCACATCCAGACCCATCATGTGCCCGACACCACACTGGAAAAACAAAGTATGAACATTGTTTGCCAATGCTTCTTCCGGATTTCCTTTGAGCAGACCCAGATCAGTCAGTCCTTCCACCAGTCGCAATGCAGCGGTGCGATGGACTTCTTTGTAATTCAGACCCGGTTTCATGATCGAATGAGAATCTTCAAACGCCTTCAGTACGATATTGTAAAAATCTTTTTGAGTTGAATTGAATTTTTTGCTCGCAGGAAAAGTTCTGGTCAGATCGCCGGCATAACCCAATGCGGTTTCGACACCCGAATCGTTGAGCACCATATCACCTTCTTTGAGCGTATTCATTCTGAAATGATTGTGAAGAATTTCGCCCCGAATCGTCATGATCGCCGGATATGAAAATCTGCATTCATTGTCAACAGCAAATTTCTCGATCGCGCTGACCAGCTGATATTCCTTTATTCCGGGTTTTGCCATCCGCATTGCCAACAGATGCATTTCGTTGGAAACATTGACCGCTTTTTCGATTTCTTCAATTTCTTCGGGCTGTTTGATTGACCGCTGTTTTACAATTGCTTTGATAAATTTTTCGGAAACATAAGAATCAACTTCCGAGATACCGCAGCCGATCAGCTCGCTGAGTTTCAGTCGCTGAGCTGCGGAATAGGGCGGAAGGATATGAATTTTTTGAGATTTATCTTTTGCTGTTTTCAGATAATCCGACAGTTTCCAAAAATCCTTTCTGTTGTGAACACCTGATTTTTCTGCTTTTGACTGTATGGTTTCCTGTCTGCCCATCCAAACGATTGCGTCTATGCTCAGTTCGTCGCCAAAAATAATTGTTTCATCAGTATCAAGATCGATAACCGCAGCCAGTCCGGGTTCGCTGATTCCGAAATAATACAGAAAGCTGCTGTCCTGACGAAAAGGAAAAGTGTTGTCGGCAAAATTCATCGGCATTTCAGTATTCCCGATAAAAATCAGCAGACCCGACGATACATTTTTTTTCAGGATTTCCCTCCTTTTCTCATATATTTCTTTTGAAAACATGTCTTTGATTTCTTTGATTGGACTGTAAATTTAATACGAAACTGCAACAAATGACAGCAAAACCGACAAAAAGAAATTTGACAAATCGGTTTACATACTGACTGAATTTTTGGTAACTTGCAGTCAGTCTAAAGTTTAGGAGGTATGAAAAAGTTTTCTTTTTTATTTTTGTTCAGTTGTATTTTTCTGAATGCACAGCAGTCGGAACTGGTCAGCAATATCTGGTATCTCGAATCGGTATCGGACGAAATTCATGAGGGCAATGTTTATCCGCCGGTCAATGAAGAAATGTCGCAGATTACTTTTGAATTTTATCAGGAAAATGGTGAATGGTATTTTTTGACCGGAGCCTGTGCGCCGATTTCAGCAAAAATTTCAGATTTTGAAAATGATGCTTTCTTCTATTCTGATTTGGAATGCTGCGAAGAAGGTGAGATGTGTACACTGCCCGAGAATCAGGAATTTGAACAGCTCTACATTTCTTATTTCAATCAGATTCCCGATCCGGGGCTCTTTTATTTTATCAACGAAAATCCGGACGGTTCGCTGAGTCTGTATATGGGCACCCAGATTTTTCAGGAAATGAATTTCAGAAATGTCAGCCTGTCGGTTCAGGATGTCAATGATATAGAACAGCCCGAATACCTGCTGAATTTTCATGATAATGAACTCGTTGTTCAAAATCAAAATCAGACACCTGCAGCTGCTTCGGTTGAAATTTATGATTTGTCGGGCAAAAGGATTTTTGAAAATAACAGCCTGAGCAGTCAGCGCATCCAGGTTGGAAATCTCCCTAAATCAATTTATATCGTCAGGATCAGGGACAGTGAAGGAAGGATTTTCAGTAAGAAACTGAGAAAGAATTAAAAGATTTAAATTTTTATTCAGCAAAAGTAAAGCGGACAAACCTCCGCTTTTATTTGAATTTAATTTGAATCAACAGATTTTTTTACGGGTTGATGGTCAAAAACACATAAGCGACCAGATTGACCAGGAGTACCACTCCGTAAACCGAATTGCTTCGTCCGCCGATCAGTGAAATCATCACCGTAAAAATTGAAATCGCAATCAGTATGATCGACAGCAGATCCAAGCCCAGAATGACCGAGAAACCCCAGAAATAACTTGCAATCGAGACCGCCGGAATGGTCAACCCGATACTTGCAATCGCCGATCCCAATGCCAGATTGAGACTTGTCTGAAGCTTGTCTTTTCTGGCCGCATTCACCGCCGCAATTCCTTCCGGCAAAAGGATGATGGCAGCTATGATCACGCCGACAAGGGTTTTGGGCAGTCCGTAGGAAACAATCAGTGTTTCCATCGGTATGGAAAGATCTTTTGCAAGCAGCACCACGATTGCCAGACTCAAAATCAGGAATATCAGACTGATAAAAAATGACCTCGTTGAAACGGTTACCGAATTGTGCTCCTTGTTTCCGTCTTCCGAAACAATGAAATATTCCCTGTGTTTGGTGGTTTGTGCGGATATAAATGCCACATAGATCACCAGACAGGCAAAAACTTCAAAAATTATCTGCGATTTGGTATAGTACGGTCCCGCCTGGCTGTTGGTAAAGGTCGGAAGCACCATTGTGAATGCAACAATTGATATCAGAGTGACCAGCGCAATACGAACCGAATGTGCAGAAAAAGTCTGGGTATGAAATTTATTGCCGCCGATAAACAGGCTGAGCCCGACAATTCCGTTCAAAATGAGCATCACCGCCGCATAAACCGTGTCTCGCGCAAAGGAAGCATATTGTTCGCCGCCGGTAATCATCAGTGAAACGATGATCGAAACTTCAATAATGGTGATTGACAATGCGAGAATGATGGTTCCGTATGGTTCACCGACCCTGTGTGCAACGATCTCGGAATGATGAACCGCTGACATTACGCTGAAAATCAGTAGAATTCCGGCAAATATCTGAAACGGAATATTGTCGTCAAGATAGCCTGAAAGATACAAAACCCAAGCGAGCAGAGGGATTGAGGTTGTCCATTCATAAAACTTTCTGATTCCTTTTAATCTTTTGATTCTGCTCATACATTGTTTTTTGTCAATTTAATATAATTCCATTTTAGAGTTATATTTCTCTGATAATAAGTCTGTTCCATCTTGTTTTGATTTCACTCTGCACAATCCGTCAACAGAACAATTTGGAAAATTTCGAATTTCATAAAACCGGCAGTTCACAAAATCAAACAAAAAGTTTGAAATCCATGTTTTTAACGGTTTTTGCAAAAATAAAAAAGTAGCATGAAAAATTAAATCTGCACTGCATTTTTTTGGATTTAATTTATGATTTATTTCAATCTCAATTCAGCAGTATTTAGCCACAGAGGATTCAAATTGGTAAAGATTTGGAAAAAAATGAAATCATTATTTTTGACAAATCTTAAGCTTTTTCAATTCAGATAATTAAGATAAAAATGAATTCTTTTTAAATTTTTTCTGAATTTATTTCAGATATGAATTTTAACTGTATTTTTGAAACAATTAAGAAATGGTTGGTCTAAAGATAATGGCTGCTACGCTCATGGTCAGAGTTCTAATTTACATTGCTGTTTTTTGTTTTGGTTCCTGTCTTTTCGGACAGGAATTCGATACCATTCCGAGAAAGAGAATCCGACTCGTTAAGGTATTGGAAGGCCCGAAAATTAACGGAATTCTGGATGATGCAGCATGGCAGAATGCACCTGTTGCAACCGACTTTGTGGAACGTCTGCCCAACAACGGCAGACCGATTCCGGACAGCCTGAGAACCGATGTGAAGATCGTTTATGACGATTTTGGAATTTATTTCGGTGCAACCATGTACGATCCCGAACCCGATAAAATACTGAAAGAACTGACAGAACGCGACGGTATCGGCAATGATGATTTCTTTTTTATACTGCTCAACGGTTACAATGACCGTCAGCAGAGTCTTCAGTTTATCGTGACCGCTGCAGGTGTACAGTATGATGCGAAAATGACCAACGGAAATGAGGATGTTTCGTGGAACGGCGTCTGGTACAGCAGCGTGAAAATCAATGATGACAGCTGGGTGGCAGAGGTTTTTATTCCTTATTCCGAAATCCGATTCCCAAAAAAAGATGTTCAGCAGTGGGGTCTGCAGATGGAAAGAGAATTTCGAAGAACCAGAACCCGATACAGTTGGAATCATGTGGACAATGTCAAAGGTTTGTTTTCGATTTATGACGGTGAAATTCACGGCATTCAAAACATCGATCCGCCGGTACGGCTGTCTTTTCTGCCCTATTTGTCCGGCTATATCAACGATTACGACCGGAAAACCGATTTTGTTTACAACGGCGGACTGGATCTGAAATACGGAATCAGTGATGCTTTTACGCTCGATATGATGCTGGTGCCCGATTTTGGCCAGACCAAATTTGATCCAAAAGTTCTGAATCTTACCGCCTTTGAAGTTCAGTACGAAGAACAGCGGCCTTTCTTTACAGAAGGGACCGAACTGTTCAACAAAGGAGATTTGTTTTATTCCAGAAGGGTAGGCGGATATCCGAGTCTGTACCCGAATCTTTCCGCAGATGAAGAAATTGTTAAATTTCCGGCAAAAGTGGATTTGATCAATGCAATAAAAGTTTCGGGCCGAACCAGGAAAAATCTCGGTATCGGAATTTTCAATGCAGTTACAGAAAGGACTTATGCCAAAATTAAAAATACAACTACCGGTCAGAACCGAAAAGAACTTGTGGAGCCGCTTGCCAATTACAATGTAGTCGCATTGGATCAGAGATTCGGACAAAACAATTCAATTTCATTTGTCAACACCAGCACTTTGCGCGAAGGGAATTACAGGGATGCAAATGCATCGGGACTCTATTTTGACGTGACCAATAAGAACAGTATAATGAATTATTGGGGAAATGCAGAAGCGAGTTTTGTCAAAGACACCGAAGATTTGTTTGGGATGGAAGGCAGTCTGTCGGCTGCCAAAATCAACGGGAAACACAGAGCACAGGCAACCATTATATTCAGAACCAAAGATTACAATATTGACGATTTGGGATATACCGGTCAGACCAATTACATCAATTATTTCGGCTATTACGGATATCGGATTCTTCAGCCCAAAGGCGCATTCAACACCGCTTATTTGAATTTCAATCTGAATTATGGCCGAAGACTCGAACCGGATCTGTACAATTATTTCAATTTCAATTTCAATTCTGAATTTGAAACAAAAAAATATCTTTCGTTTGGAGTCGGATTTGAAACCGCACCTTTTGGCAACAATGATATATATGAACCACGCATAGAAGGCCGTTTTGTAAAAATTCCGGCATATTATTATCCGTCCGGATGGCTCTCAACCGACTACAGGAAAAGACTGGCGCTGGATGTCAACCTTTACTGGGTCAAATTTGATCAGAACGGTCGTGACAAACTGACCATGAGACTGGCGCCGAGATTCAGGGTTTCTGACAAATTAAAACTTATACTGTCATCACAGGGAACCATTTCAAATAATGAAGAAGGATTTGTTGACTATGACGGTGCCAATATTTTCTTTGGCAAACGCGACAGAAACACAATTGAAACTTCATTGGAATCTCAGTTTATTTTCAATGATAAAATGGCGATGAATCTTGCGTTCAGACATTATTATACTGATGTCAGTTATGATAAATTTTACACACTCAATGAGGACGGAGTGCTGACACCCGACTTTAGTTACAATACAAATCAGAACGGGACTTACAATTTCTGGAACATCGATCTGCGTTTCAGCTGGTGGTTTGCGCCCGGCAGCCAGCTGACTTTTCTTTACCGAAATGCGGTTGAAAGCTATAAAGATGTCTCGGGGATGAATTTTCGGGATAATTTTGATTATCTTTTTCACCAGCCGCAGCTCAACAGTTTTTCAATCCGAATCAGTTTTTATCTGGATTACAACCGGGTGAAAACCATTTTCAAAAAGAGACATGGAACAGACGAAACCGTCAGATCACGCAATCCATACCAAAACAGCGGTCGGACTTATGTAAAAAATTACTGATTCATCAATTTCCATTCATCATTCGCATTCCGTATTTTTACCCAAAATTAATCAGACCGATATGATCAGCTGGGAAAACATCAAAAAATACGAAGACATTACTTTCAAAAAATGCAACGGCGTGGCACGGATTGCATTCAACCGTCCCGAAGTCAGAAATGCTTTCAGACCCAAAACCGTTTTTGAACTGCTCGATGCTTTTACGATTGCAGAAGAAGACCGTTCAATCGGTGTGATTTTACTGACCGGTGAAGGTCCTTCGCCCAAAGACGGCGGTTGGGCGTTTTGTTCCGGCGGCGACCAGCGGGTGAGAGGAAAGAAGGGTTACGAAGGTTCTGACAGAATCGGAAGACTGAATATTCTTGAAGTTCAGCGTCTGATCAGATTTTCGACCAAAGTGGTCATCGCAGTAGTCAACGGCTGGGCAGTCGGAGGCGGACACTCGCTTCATGTGGTTTGTGATATGACAATTGCATCAAAAGAACATGCGATTTTTAAACAAACCGATGCCGATGTGGCAAGTTTTGACGGTGGTTTTGGTTCTGCTTATCTCGCACGTCAGGTCGGTCAGAAAAGGGCACGTGAAATCTTTTTCCTGGGTGCAAATTATTCTGCTCAGGAAGCTTTTGAAATGGGAATGGTCAACAAAGTGGTTCCACACGATGAATTGGAACAAACCGCTTTTGACTGGGCTCAGGAGATATTGACCAAATCACCGACTGCGATTAAAATGTTGAAATTTGCTTTTAATCTGATTGATGACGGTCTGGTCGGACAGCAGGTTTTTGCCGGTGAAGCGACCCGCTTGGCTTATGGAACCGACGAAGCAGAAGAAGGAAGAAATGCATTTTTAGAAAAAAGAAAAAGAGATTTTGACAAATTCAGATAGACAGCAGTCAAATCTTCTGTAATTTTGGAGTATCAAAACCCGATTTTGGTCATCATCCAATATGCTCGACCCCGAAAATACAATCCCGTCCGTCTGGAAAAACAAAGAATTCAGAGCACTGATTTTTCTTAGATTCTCACTGATTTTCGCACTTTTTATGCAAAGCACTTCGGTTGCATTTGAGATTTTCAGAGTGACCCAAAAAGAAATCTATCTCGGTCTGATCGGACTATTTGAATTTGCACCGATTTTATTTACAGCCTTTTATGCCGGTCAACTGGTGGACAGAAAGGACAAGCAAAAGATGACTGCCCGGACCATCGGCGCATTTATGGTTGCATCATTTGTTCTGATGACCATCCATTTTCCGTCGGTACAGCAAAAAGTCGGAACGACGGTTTATCTGGCAGTCTGTTATCTCGCATTTTTCATACTCGGACTGACACGAGCATTCAGCTCACCTGCTGTTTTTTCGCTTTTGGCAAGGGTAGTGAGAAGAGAAAATTACGAAAAAGCAATCCCGATCAACTCATCATCATTTATGATCGGAGCTGTGACCGGGCCTTTGGTCGGCGGTTTGCTGCTGGCTGCGGTCGGAATTGAAATTACACTTGCCATCGCTTTTCTGATGATGTGTATTTCTATGATTGCAGTCTATCGGATTTCGCCCAAACCGCCCGAAGAATCAGAGTTAAGTTCTGAAGAAACGCCGGTCCGGCGAATCAGGGAAGGTTTGAAATTTATTTGGGCAACACCGATTATCCTTGCGGTTTTGAGTCTCGATATGTTTGCTGTATTTTTTGGAGGCGCCGAATCGATGCTGCCTGCAGTGGTCGAAAAAGTTCTGAATGCAGGTGCGGTCGAATTCGGCTGGCTGAGGTCGGCTCACGGAATCGGTGCACTGAGCATGATGCTGATTTTATCGGCAGTTCCCATTTTGAGGACAAGAGTCGGGTCGAAACTTTTGGGTTCTGTTGCCGGATTCGGACTCTGTATCATCATGTTCGGTTTGTCAAAAAATTTTTATCTGTCGTTTCTTATTCTGATGTGCGGCGGTGCATTTGATGCGGTTTCGGTCATCATCAGACAAAGCATTTTGCAATACAAAACACCCGAAAATCTGAAAGGCCGTGTTTCTTCTGTCAACAGTATTTTTGTCAGCAGTTCAAACGAATTGGGCGCATTTGAAAGTGGTGTGGCAGCCAGTCTGCTCGGTCTGGTTCCGTCGATTATTTTTGGGGGCGCAATGACCATTGCGGTTGTAATCATCATTGCACTGAGAATTAAAGCAGTCAGACATGTAAAATTAGAATAATCTGTTTTGGTTTGAATTTTTTGATTCTTTGAAAACAGACTTCAGCCAAACAAATTCAGTAAATTTGCAGACTATGAAGAAATGGATTCATGCCGCAAGATTGAGAACCCTTCCGCTGTCGATCAGCGGAATCATACTCGGTTCGCTGATTGCGCTTTCTGAAGGATACTGGAACCGGTGGATTTTTATACTCGCCTTTTTGACGACTTTGTTTTTACAGATTTTGTCAAATTATGCTAATGATTACGGCGACGGAATCAGAGGGACAGATACTCATCGCGTGGGCGAAAAAAGGATAGTTGCAGCCGGTGAAGTCACGCCGGGACAGATGAAAACAGCCATTGTGATTTTCAGTGCATTGTCGGCAGCAACCGCTTTGATTTTGATTTATGTTGCGTTCAAAGAAAATTTTATTTATGCCGCACTTTTTATCTTTTTGGCTTTTGCCTGTGTATGGGCGGCAATCAAATATACGGTCGGCAGAAATGCATACGGTTATGCCGGTTTGGGCGATCTGTTTGTATTTCTTTTTTTTGGAATCATTTCGGTTTGGGGCAGTTATACACTTTATGAACACGGCGAATTCAACAGTCAGATTTTTTTGCCGGCAGTTGCCATCGGACTTTTGAGCACAGCAGTTTTGAATCTCAACAATATGCGCGATATGGATTCTGACAGTCGATCGGGAAAACAGACAATTCCGCTCAAAATCGGATTTCAAAAAGCAAAGATATATCAGTCGTTTTTGCTGTTGCTTCCCTTTGTTTTGGTCATGATTTATCTGTATCTCGCCGAAAAATCAAACTGGTTTCATTTTCTGTATCTGACCCTGCTGATTCCGGCTTTTCTGATTTTGAAAACTCTTTTTTCAACCGAAGATCAGAGGCTGCTCGACAAAGAATTAAAGAAGGTTGCTTTGCTGACATTGGCTTTTTCATTAATTTTAGGGATTAGTTTAAATTTCTGAAAAATGAAAATCAAATATCTCGGCCATGCCAGTCTCCAGATTGAGGCAAATGGCAAATTCATCATAGTCGATCCTTTTATTTCTGCTAATCCTTTGGCGAAATCAATCGATGTGAGCTCGCTGAAAGCTGATTATCTGCTGCTGACCCATGCGCACGGCGATCATATTGCGGATGTCGAACCGATAGCCAAAAGAACCGGTGCAACGATCATTTGCAATGCCGAAATGTCTTATCATTATGATTCAAAAGGGTTCAAAACCGTTGGAATGAACACCGGCGGAAAATTCAGTTTTGACGGAATTTCTGTCAAATCGACCATTGCATTTCACTCGAGTTCATTTCCTGACGGAAGTTATGGCGGAAACCCGAACGGATATGTGATGGAGGCAGACGGAAAAAGGATTTACATCGCCGGCGACACCGCGCTGACCAATGAAATGAAACTGATCCCCGATACCATTGGCGCACCGGATTTGGCGGTTTTACCGGTTGGCGATCATTTTACAATGGGGTATGAAGATGCGTGTATTGCAAGTAATTTTATCCGTTGCAATCGTGTGATGGGTTATCATTTTGATACTTTCCCGCCGATTGCAATCGATCACCAAAAAGCAATCGATCATTTTTCGGCTCAGGGGAAAGTGCTGATTCTTCCAAAGATTGGAGAAAGTATAGAAGTATAAAAAACTGCCGGATTTCCGGCAGTTTTTTTGATGTTGAGAAAATTATTTTCTGTTATTTTTTTACAATTTTAAAAGTCTCAATCTGTTTGTTGTCATGAACAACTTTCAGAACAAAAACGCCTGTCGGTAAACTACTCAAATCAACTTTTCCGTCGATTGCTGAAAGATTTCCAACAACTTGTCCTGCAAGGTTGATAACTGAAATGTTTTTGATTTGATGTCCGGTAACAATGTTCAGTGTGTTGTTCACCGGATTTGGATAATAACTGAATTTGTCTTTGTTCAAATCGTTTACACCCATTGTGTCACAGGTAGCTTCGATTTCCATAAAACCATCATAATGATCACCGTTTCCGAACTGAGTGACTTTGGTCCAGGTCTGTCCGCTGTCTGAAGAAGTATAAGTCGGCTGGGTGTTCCATCCTTCTGCATATGGGTAAAGTACCCAGAACTTGTCAAAATTATTCAATGAGTGAGATTGGGAAACCATCCAGTAGCGGGTGTCTTCATTTGGATTTACATCCAGTCCCACGCCTTCCAGATCAAGTGTTACCCAATAGGTTTTGTAGCCCATATAGAGTTCATTGTGTTCGTAATAAGTCAAAGGAGTCATATTGGTCTTTGTGAAAATTTCATTTCCTGGAGTTCCGCCGTTGTCTTCTAAAATCTTCGCATCAAAAGTTGTAAAATCGGCATTTGAACCTGCCATAGCATACATCAGTGCAGTAACTGAATTTAGCTGATAACTTCCGGATTCTTTAAGTACAAAGAGATCATTTGCACTCATTCCATAATCCGGCTCGATTGAACTTGAATAAGCAATGGTTCCTGCATTATAAACCTGACTGCAACCGTAAACTGGCTCGTCTTGGTTATCGCCACAAATTACTATTCTTGCTCTGTCTTCCTAATCTGATTCACAATCTGAATTTATGTGAGAATAGAAACGAATCACCATATTGACATCCGGAGTGAAAGTAACCGGTGTGGTTCCAAATACCAGAACTTCTGAACCGTTTTCATCAGAGATGGTTAGGAAATATATTGAAATTGAACTGATGAAAGTATAATTCACATCTTCAGTCAATTCTACTTTTGAATACTCTCCCGACCAGGCTGTGGTCACAATGTTTTCCGGAATTCCTGTACATTCCGGAACATAAGTTTGTGATGGATAGTGTCCGTTCACAGCATTTAGAAACCTTCCTGTGCGTTTAGATTTCCTGCAATTAGCAAAGTGAAGGTTAAAATTGATAAAATTCTATTCATTTTTTAAATTTCCCCAAATGTATAAAAATACATAATTAAAAAAGCCCTGTTGAGTGAAACAGAGCTTTTAAAAATCATCCTAATAAGATAATTATTTTAATCCTTTCGTTTCAAGGATCGTACTCACATTCGGATCGCTTCCTCTGAAAGCTTTGTATGCATCTTTGTATTCGATTGTGTTTCCTCTCGACAGGATCATATCTCTGTATCTCTGTCCGTTTTCCCTCTTCAGACCGCCGTTTTCGTCAAACCATTTTCCGGTATCGAGCGCAAGCATTTCTGTCCACAAATAGGCATAATATCCGGCTCCGTAACCGCCTGCGAAAATATGATTGAAATAGGTGGCGCGATATCTCGGCGGTACATTGTCCATCCACAATCCTTCTGCTGCCAGTGATTCTTTTTCAAATTTGTCGGCATCAAAATCTTCCGGTACCGATTCAATTGTATGAAAATTGAAATCCAGATTGGCAGCCGCCAGCACTTCTCCAAATGAAAATCCCTGATTGAAAGTCGATGCTCTTTTGATTTTATCAATCAGACTCTGCGGAATCTGTTCGCCGGTTTCATAATGTTTTGCGTAATTTTTCAAAACCTCGGGATACAACGCCCAGTGCTCGTTTGCCTGTGAAGGATATTCAACGAAATCTCTTGCAACAGATGTTCCCGAAATCGTCGGATATTTCTGGTCTGCAAAAAATCCGTGCAGCGCATGTCCAAATTCGTGGAACAGGGTTTCAACTTCGTCATAACTCAAAAGCGCAGCTTCGCCGTCAGCCGGTTTGCTGTAATTGCAAACATTGTAAATCACAGGTTTTTTATTGAATAAATGTGATTGAGTAACAAAATTGCTCATCCACGCACCGCCTCTTTTACTCGGTCTTTTGAAATAATCGCCGTAGAAAAGTCCCAATGGTGAGCCGTCTTCTTCAAACAATTCATAAACCAAAACATCGGGATGATAAGTAGGAATGTCTGTTCTTTCTTTAAATGAAATTCCGTACAATTTGTTTGCTGCAAAGAAAACTCCGTCTTCCAAAACTGTTTTCAGTGTGAAATAAGGTTTGATTTCATTTTCATCCAGATCGTATTTTGCTTTTCTGACTTTTTCGGAATAATAGGTCCAGTCCCAAGGCTTCAGTTCGAATTCTCCACCCTCCGAATTGATCATCTGCTGGAGTTCTGCCGCTTCTTTGTTTGCGGATGCAACCGTTGCCGGAACCAGTTCTGAAAAGAAATTATCGACTGTGTTTGTGGTTTTCACCATGGTATCCTGAAGATTCCACGCCGCATAATTCGGATAACCCAAAAGTTTTGCTTTCTGACTTCTCAGTTCAACGATTTGTTTGATCAGATCCAAGGTTGAATATTTTCCGTTGTCGGTTCTGTGCCAGCTTTTGTTGAAAAGTTCCTCACGAACCGATCTGTCGTTCAGCGATTGGGTGGCAGGCTGCTGGGTAGTGTTTTGAATCGGAATAACCCATTCATTTTTATCTTTGTCTTTCAGCGAATTGATTTCGCCCTGAGTCAGTCCGCCGAGTTTGCTGACATCCGTAATTTTGAGTGCCGAATCATTTCCGGCTTCCAAAAGCGTCTGACCGAATTTATTGGTCAGCGTCGCCAGTTTTGAATTGATTTCTTTTAATTTGTTTTTGTCGTCATCAGAAAGATTTGCGCCTGCTTTTATAAAATTCTGATAAGTCACCCGGAGCAGACTCAGATCGTCACCTTCCAGACCAAGACTTTCTTTTTGGTCAAAAAGGGTTTTGATTCTCTGAAAAAGTTTTTCGTTCAGCAGTATATTGTCCTGATGTTCTGCAAATTTCGGCGACATCTCTTCGTCCAGTTTTTTGAGTGTATCATTTGTATCAGCCGCTGTCAGCGAATAAAACACATTTGAAACCCGATCAATCAGCTCGTTTGCTTTTTGCATTTCAATCAGCGTATTTTCAAATGTGGGGGCTTCGCTGTTGTTTGCAATTTTATCGATTGCATCATCTTCAACCTGCAGCGCATATTCAAGCGCCGGTTTGAAATCTTCGTTTTTAATTTTTGAAAAATCGGGAGCCGAATAGGGAAGTGTGCTCTCTTGGATCAAAGGATTGTCTTTCATTTCTTCTGCTGTGTATTTTTTTATTTGAATTGTTTTGTTGTTCCTGCATCCGGCAGAAATCAATAAAACCGAAACCATAAGGCTCAAGACTTTTATTTTCATTTTGGAATTAGTTTTGGTCAAAATTAGCTGAATGATTGATAAATTCAAAAGTTTAGACAGATTTTAAGAAAAACTGCTGATTTGGCTCATCTTCAAATCGCATAAAATTATGTAATTTTGCAGCCTGAAATTCTTCATTCGAGAATTGAATTTAAATTACAGACGACAAAAATTAAAAAAAACAAAAGCATGTCAAATTCAAAAATTCATTACACCCTGACCGACGAAGCGCCAATGCTGGCAACTCATTCGTTTCTGCCTGTTGTAAAGGCTTTTACCAAAACTGCCGGAATCGAAATCGAAGTTTCCGATATATCGCTTGCGGGCAGGATTCTCGCCACTTTTCCAGACTTTTTGAAAGACGATCAGAAAGTTCCGGATGCACTGGCTGAACTGGGTGAATTGACTTTAAATCCGGATGCCAACATCATCAAACTTCCAAATATTTCTGCTTCTGTTCCACAGCTGGCTGCAGCGATTTCTGAATTGCAGAGCAAAGGATTTGCGGTTCCCGATTATCCGGCAGAACCCAAAAATGATGAGGAGGCGGTGATTAAGACCAGATATGCAAAAGTTTTGGGAAGCGCTGTAAATCCGGTTTTGAGACAGGGAAATTCTGACCGTCGCGCACCAAAAGCGGTAAAAGATTATGCAAAATCACATCCGCACAAAATGGGTGCCTGGTCAAAAGACAGCAAAACCGAAGTTGCACACATGAATGACCATGATTATTATGCAACCGAAAATTCAATGACACTCGATCATCAGACCGAATTCAAAATTGTTTTTTACGGGAATGACGGTTCTCAAAAGGTTTTAAAGGATTCAGCAAAACTTCTGAAAGATGAAGTAATCGATACTGCTGTGATGAGCATCAATTCTTTGAAAAAATTTGTTCAGCAGTCGATTGAGGAAGCAAAAGAAAAAAATGTACTGCTTTCAGCGCATTTGAAGGCAACCATGATGAAGGTTTCTGACCCGATTATGTTTGGCGCAATTGTGGAAACTTATTTCAAAGATGTATTTTCAAAATATCATGAACTCTTTGATTCGCTCGACATCAATCCGAACGATGGTTTGGCAAATCTGTACACCAAAATTGCAGGAAATCCAAAGGAGCAGGAAATTAAAAAAGACATAGATACAGCAATTGAAAACGGACCGAGAATCGCAATGGTGAATTCTGACAAAGGAATTACAAACTTCCATGTTCCGTCAGACATCATCGTTGATGCTTCAATGGCTGCACTGATCAGAAACGGAGGCAAAATGTGGAACAAAGACGGAAATGAGGAAGATACTGTCTGCATCGTTCCCGACCGTTCTTATGCTTTGCTTTATGAGGCTGTGATCGATGATATGAAAGAAAACGGTACACTCGATCCGACTGCCATGGGTAGTGTTCCCAACGTCGGACTGATGGCTCAAAAGGCTGAAGAATACGGTTCGCACGACAAAACTTTCCAAATCACCGCAGACGGTACAGTGAAAATTGAAGAACCAAACGGAAATGTTCTGCTTGAGCAAAAAGTTGAAAAGGACGATATTTTCAGAATGTGTCAGGTGAAAGATGCACCGATCAAAGACTGGGTAAAACTGGCGGTCAATCGTGCAAGACTTTCAAACACGCCTGCAATTTTCTGGCTGGACAAAGCAAGAGCACACGACAGACAGCTGATTGAAAAAGTTGAAAAATATCTGAATGATTTTGATACCAGCGGTTTGGACATCCAAATCATGGATGTAAAAGATGCTGCCAAAGAAACGATGAAAAGAATCAGAGCCGGAAAAGATACAATTTCAGTTACCGGCAACGTGTTGAGAGATTATCTGACCGACCTTTTCCCGATTCTCGAATTGGGAACTTCGGCAAAAATGCTTTCGATCGTTCCACTGATGGCGGGCGGAGGTCTTTTTGAAACCGGCGCCGGCGGATCTGCTCCAAAACACATACAGCAGTTTGTTGAAGAAGGTTATCTGAGATGGGATTCTTTGGGTGAGTTCCTGGCGTTGCAGGCGTCGCTTGAACATCTGGCACAGATTCAGGGAAATCAGAAATCTCAAATTCTTGCTGATGCTTTGGACGCTGCAAATGCGAAATTCCTTGAAAATGACAAATCACCAGGAAGAAAACTGGGCACCATCGACAACAGAGGTTCTCATTATTATCTGGCGATGTACTGGGCAGAAGCATTGGCGAATCAGTCAAAAGACAGCGAACTGGCTGCCAAATTTGCACCGGTTGCGAAAGCAATGGAAGAGAATGAATCAAAGATCAATGACGAACTGATCGGCGCACAAAACAAACCTCAGAACATTGGCGGGTATTACAAACAGGACGAACAGAAAACCTATGCTGCAATGCGACCGTCACAAACTTTGAACAGAATTGTTGATCAAATCTGATCGGCTGATGAAGATAGAAAATGAGGGTTTCATCTGATTGAAACCCTCATTAAATTTCTTATCAAACAGCTGATTAAAAATCATTAATTTTAAGACCTAAAATCAATCAAAATGAATTTTCAGAATCTCAAAATAGAAACAATCGACCGGATTGCGGTGGTAACGCTCAACCGGCCCGAGGCATTGAATGCACTCAACCGTGATTTGCTTTCTGAACTGAGTGCATTTTTTGACCAATCTGCTTTGGATGACAATATTCGGGCAGTGATACTGACCGGCAGCGGCGAGAAATCTTTTGTTGCAGGAGCAGACATCAAGGAATTCAGTCATTTCAATCAAACAGAAGGAGAAGCGCTTTCTGCAACCGGACAACAGCAGGTTTTTGATAAAATTGAAAATTTTGGCAAACCGGTCATTGCGGCTGTCAACGGTTTTGCGCTGGGTGGCGGCCTTGAACTTGCAATGGCTTCCCACATCAGGATTGCATCCGACAATGCAAAACTTGGTCTTCCCGAAGTGACTTTGGGTCTGATTCCGGGTTATGGCGGAACCCAGAGATTGCCGAGGCTGGTCGGAAGAGGAAGAGCGGCACAAATGATTTTTACAGCTGAAATGATTAGCGCTCAAAGAGCTTTTGAAATCGGACTGGTCAATGAAGTAGTTGCTCAGTCTGAACTGCTCGATCGCGCAAAAGCAATTGCATCAAATATTTCGAAGAATTCATCAACCGCAATTTCAAAAGCAATCAAAGCAATCAATGCGAGCGGAACAAAAGACGGTTTTGGTGTGGAAATTCAAAGCTTTGGCGAACTGTTTGAAGAACAGGATTTCAAAGAAGGAGTGAGTGCGTTTCTTGAAAAAAGGAAACCTGATTTTAGATAAAAACCGTTAATTTTTATTATCATTGTAACCCGAAAAAATTACGGCATAACAGATTTGCCTGATTTTTGCGGCGGATATAAAAGCGAAAAACTGACTTATGACCGAATTTTTCGAAAAACTCAGTAACGAATTTACACTTCCATTAAACAATCCGGTATTGTTTTTTTCGGTTATTCTGCTCATCATACTGTTAGCCCCGATCATACTCAAACGACTGAACATACCCGGAATCATCGGTCTGATTATTTCCGGAGTGGTCATCGGTCCGCATGGTTTCAACGTATTGGAAAACAACTTTGCGATGAAGCTGTTTTCGACCATCGGTCTGTTGTACATCATGTTTATCGCCGGTCTGGAACTTGATTTGAATGAATTCAAAGCCAATAAAAACAAAAGTTTGGTCTTTGGATTTTTCACCTTTATTATACCGCTTGCCATCGGTTACCCGGCCATGTATTATTTTCTCGGTCATTGGTATGATTTTGATTTTAACGCCAGTTTTCTGACTGCGAGTATGTTTGCAACCCATACACTGGTTGCCTATCCGATTGTCAGTCGTTTGGGGGTTTCAAAAAATCAGGCGGTCGCAATCACCGTCGGCGGTACCATACTGACCGATACAGCAGTGCTGATCGTACTTGCCATCATCGTCGGCAATCACAAAGGAACGCTTGACCAGGCATTTTGGATACAGTTGGGGATTTCACTGGTGATATTTTCTGCCATTATGTTTTTGATCATTCCCAGAATTGCAAAATGGTTTTTCAAAAAATTGGAAAGCGAAAAACACGCCCACTATATATTTGTACTGGCAGTTGTATTTTTTGCTGCCTTTCTGGCAGAAGTTGCCGGAATCGAAGCGATCATCGGTGCGTTTGTCGCAGGTCTTGCACTCAATCCGCTGATTCCGCAGTCGTCTGCACTGATGAACCGGGTTGAGTTTATCGGTAACTCGCTGTTTATTCCTTTCTTTCTGATTTCGGTCGGTATGCTGGTAGATATCAGTGTCATCCTTCATGGATGGGAAGGAATCATTGTAGCCATCGTACTCAGTGTGGTGGCTTTGTCAGGAAAATGGCTTGCAGCTTGGATTACCCAGATTATATACAAATACACCGGTGCACAAAGACAGATCATCTTCGGGTTGAGTGGCGGTCATGCCGCAGCAACTCTGGCTGTGATTCTGGTCGGATACCGTGAAGGAATTCTGGATGACGGAATTCTGAACGGAACCATCATACTGATTCTGATTACCTGTGTGGTTGCATCATTTGCGGCTGAAAAGGCAGCAAAGAAAATTGCACTGACAGAAGAAAAAGATTTATCAGTTGAAAATCTGAAAGGCAGAGCCGAAAAAAACGAACAGATCATACTTCCGATTTCTGATCTGTCTGCGGTCGAAAGTCTGCTTGATTTTGCGCTGATTATAAAAGATAAAAACTCAGACAACCCGATTTCACTTCTTTCTGTGGTCCCAAATGACAGTGAATCAGAAGTGAATTTGCTAAAATACAAAAAAGAACTTGAAAAATTTATAGATCAGGGTTCTGCGGCCGAAGCCAGGGTCAACACCATCACCACCATCGACCACAATCAGTCGAGCGGTATTGCGAGAATCTCAAAAGAGACCAGCGCAGATATCGTTATTATGAAATGGCCTGAAAAGGGAGGGATTTTTGATTATATTTTTGGTGACAAAATGGGAACCATCATCAGCAAAGTCGATAGGATTCTTGTATTCTGCCATATCGTCAAACCTCTGATTGAAAAGAAAAGGCTGATCTATATCTGTCCGCCGTTTGCACAAAGAGAAAACGGATTCAAACTGATTGTTCAGAAGGTGATGAGAATTGCGCAGGAATACAGTACTTCGGTCATGCTTTATGCGGAAGAAAAAACATATCTGGCGATTCAGCAGATTATGAAGGAATCAAAATTGGGCGGAAAACTCAACTTTGTTCCGTTCTCCGAATGGGATGATTTCCTGATCATTTCAAAAGATATTCATCCAACCGATCTGATCATTTTGAATTCGGCGAGAAGAAACTCGATTTCATATATATCGTCACTCGAAAAAGCATCCGGAAAGTTTGAAAAATATTTTCCAAACAACAGCCTGATCGTGATTTATCCGCAGGCAAACGAAGGCCAGTGGCATATGGACAATTATGAAGATTTTTCGGCTGCTTCAATGAGCAAAGGAGTTGAAACCATAGAAAGTTTTGGCAAGGGAATTGGAAGTATTTTCAGAAAAAAGAAAAAGAAATAAATTTTTTTTGGTGAAATATTACACCGACTCTTAGATTTCAAATAAATTTTACAATGGATTTAAAAGATAAAGTTGCCTACATAACGGGAGGCACAAAAGGTATCGGCTACGGAACTGCGAAAGTTCTGCTGAATGCCGGAATGAGGATTGCAATCAGCGGCCGCAAACAGGAAGATGTTGAAAATGCAGCAAAATCTCTGGGCGACAGTTCAAGGGTTTTTGGTATAGTGTCTGATGTGACCAATTTTGAAGATGAAAAAAATGCGGTTCAGAAAGTAACGGCTCATTTTGGTCAGATCGATGCGGTTCTTGCCAATGCAGGTGTCGGAATTTTTTCTTCGATTGACGAATTGTCTGCTGAAGACTGGGACCGAATGATGAAAACCAATCTGTACGGCGTTTTTCATACACTGAAAGCTTCGGTTGAAGAACTGAAAAAATCGGAAGGTTATTACATCACATTGGCGAGTCTTGCCGGAACAAATTTCTTTGAAAAAGGTGCAGGTTACAATGCAACAAAATTTGGTGTAGTCGGTTTTACACAGGCTGCAATGCTCGATTTGAGAAAATTTAATATCAAAGTCTCGACCATCATGCCGGGGTCAGTTGCAACTTATTTCAACAATCATGTGCCGGACAAAAATGACGGCTGGAAGATTCAGCCCGAAGACATCGGCCAGCTGGTTTTGGATTTGCTCAAAATGAATCCGAGGACACTGCCAAGCAAGATTGAAGTCAGACCGGCAAGGCCTGACTTGAAATAATTTCAGCCGCTAAATTCCACAATCAGAATTATTAACTTTAACTTTGCCAAAATTTTAATGGATGTTAGTCGTAGCTGCAATTCTGGAAAATAAAGAAAGGATTATCGAAGGTTTGAAGAAGAGAAACTTCAAACAATTGGATTTAATTGATGAAGTGATTAACACAGACGAACTTCGTCGGAAAACCCAGTTTGAACTGGACAATCTGCTTTCCGAATCAAACCGAATGTCAAAAGAAATCGGACAGCTGTTTCAGCAGGGAAAAACCGCTGAAGCAAATGAGCTGAAAGAAAAGACTGCAACTTATAAATCAAAAATCAAAGAGCTTCAGGATCTGCTGAATGATTATGAAGAAAGCCTGAAAAATACGCTGTACCTGATTCCGAATATTCCGCACAGCAGTGTGGCTCAGGGGTTTGGGGCAGATGACAACGAAGTTGTTTTCAAAGAAGGAGACGATTCTCCAAAACCAGATATGATGCCACATTGGGATCTGGCAAAGAAACTGAATCTGATCGATTTTGAACTCGGCGTTAAGATTACAGGCGCCGGATTTCCGGTTTATCTCGGAAAAGGAGCAAGATTTCAGAGAGCGCTGATCCAGTATTTTTTGGATAAAAACACGGCAGCCGGATACAAAGAAATCATTCCGCCGTTTGTGGTGAATGAAGCTTCGGGATACGGAACTGGACAGCTGCCTGACAAAGAAGGTCAGATGTATTATGTGAATGAAGATGAACTTTATCTGATTCCGACTTCAGAAGTTCCGGTGACCAATCTGTATCGTGACGAATTGTTGAACGAATCCGATTTGCCGGTCAAAATGACTGCCTATTCGCCCTGTTTCAGAAGAGAGGCGGGAAGTTACGGTAAAGATGTTCGCGGTTTGAACCGTCTGCATCAGTTTGAAAAAGTTGAAATCGTCAGAATTGAAAAACCCGAAAATTCTTATGCTGCATTGAACGAAATGGTGGAACACGTCAAGGGACTGCTCAGAGATCTGGAACTTCCGTTCAGGATTTTGAGACTTTGCGGCGGCGATATGGGATTCACCTCTTCGCTGACCTATGACTTTGAAGTGTTTTCTGCAGCTCAGGAAAAATGGCTCGAAGTGAGTTCGGTTTCCAACTTTGAAACTTTTCAGGCAAACCGTCTGAAACTCAGATTCAAAAACGAGGGAAAAAATGAGTTGTGCCATACGCTGAACGGCAGCTCACTTGCACTGCCAAGGATTTTGGCTGCATTGCTCGAAAATCATCAGCAGCCTGACGGAAGCATCCGAGTTCCCGAAAAACTCAGAAGTTATACAGGATTTGACAAAATTGATTAATTGACAAGAGGATAATTGGAGGGAGTTTCTTTCTTTGGACTCCCTTTTTTTATTTCATTCAATACAAAAATCGCTGTGTAATAATTAATTTCAGATGATTCAGATTATTTCTATATTTTTATCCAAATTAATTTAAAAACTTAAAATTCATGAAAGCAAAATTTATTTTCAGTCTGTTGTTCTGCACAACTTTCTTTTGGGGATTTGCCCAGGAAAGAATGATGATTTTTGACGGCAAATCAAAAGAACATATGTATTATGTTGCGGAAAGCGACGAGTTGGTGTCAATCAACAAAGTGGAAGGACAATATACTTTTGCCGTTTTGGATGATATGTCATTATTTATGACAATGGACAATGAAGAAAATATAATTGCTTTTGATGTGTCAGAACATAAATTTGAAAAGGATCCGGATATACTGACCATGTTTGTTGCAGATGATAACAATGAAGAACTGGCGGTTGTCATCAATGAAGAAACAATGATGCTGGTGATTTCCTATGAGGTCAACGGAAGGATCGAGCTCGATCGCTATGAACTCACCTGGATGGGTTTTGACGATGAATTGGATGAAGAAGACGAACAATAACCGATGCTGAAAAGCAGTTTTTTCTTTTTGTTTTTAATGATACTGATTCCGGTCAGCGCACAAAGAACGCTGATCATCGAATCGGTTTCGCATGAAAACATTCTATACGACGAAGCAAGCGAGGAAATCAAAATTTTGTCTGCAGACGAAAACCAGGTATTTTTCGGAATCGATGATGCAAATACGATTTTTACAATGAATACATTGGACGGCGGTTTGAGATTTGAATATAAAATCAGCGAACCAAATTTCGAAGAAGGACAGAAATCGGGTTCTTTTTTTATGACTGATGCTGCCGGAAATGAATTCTTTGTCAGTTTGGATGCCGAAAATATGAAGATGGTGATTGCAAAAATCAGCAATGAGAAAATGACGGCGATGGACCTATATGTCATCGGCAAGATTTATTACGCAGGAAATCAATAAAATCAAAATATGTTTAGTCCGATAATCCAATATATTTTCACAGCCATTGTCGTCATTGTTGCAGTGATTTATGTCTCAAAAATGATCAAAGGAAACAAAGATTCTGACGACAAAAAGTAATTCACACATGTTTTCAAAAACAAAAGCCGTTTGATTTCAAACGGCTTCTTTCAATATTATTTTTGATTTAATTTTTTAAGGATTTACAACCGGTACTTTGATTTGTCCTGCGGTGATTTCAACCTGATTGGTCGGCTGTCCGTTCACAAATTTGGCGACTGTTCCGGTAAAGGTGCCGATTACCGTTCCGTTTGCACCGCTTGAAACGCCTGTGATAACCAAATTTGCAGGCAGATAAGTTCCGTCAGAAGGATTGAAATTTGTGTAATCGTCAGCCGGATTTGAAGTTCCCAAATTGACTTTGAGCATAACTTCATTTGCTTCTGTGTAGGTTCCAACTGCAATTCCGCCCGGTATGGTGATCGACAGCGTCTGGTTGTCAGTAATGTTTTTTCCTGAAATCAAAGCTGCGGTTACGATCCCCTCAGCTTTTGCATTGGAGCTGAAATCCTTATCCTGACCGTTAAATTTCGCTTTGAATATTGCTGACTGAGCCGCAGTTCCCTGGACTTTAATTTTCACAAAACTTCCGTTTGTCAGCGTTTTGGTCTGACCGGTTGCTGCGTTGTAAACAGTGCCCACAAAATTTCCGGTTACTTTTGGTTTTGTGCCTGTAGTCAGGCCGGTGATATTCACAATAAACGGAAGTGGCCCGTTCAAATCCTGATTGACATAAATGCCGTCAGTGAGTTTGATCTGAATGGTTGCACCGTCAATTTGATCATAAGTTCCAACAGCAATCGCCTGCGGAATCGTTATCGAAATCAAAGCACCATTCATATTTGAACCGTCCACTGTGCTCGCAGTCGAATTGCTCTGAGCAGAAGTCTGTTTGCTGAAATTCCACTGGTCTCCGTCCACATCCACAACGTACGAACCGTCTTTCATTCCGGCAGGAAGATACTCATCACCCGGTGTGATCAACTCGCTGTCCGAACAACTCCATATAAATCCAAATGCCAAAATCGGAATCAGAATGTATTTAATCATTTGTAAATTTTTGATAAAAATAGAAATCTTTGATGAATAAAACGGAAACTGCAATAAAGTATTGCTCATTGAAGGCTTTATTTTTCAATTTTCTCAGTCAAAATCTTTAAGGCTGAGGAAGTTCCTATTCTTTTTACACCGGTTTTAATCATTTTTTCGGCGTCTTTGTGATTTCTGATTCCGCCCGAAGCTTTCACCGATAGTGGACCGGCATGTTCAAGCATCAGACCGATTACATGCAGATTTGCACCGTTGGGCACACCGTGTTCTGTTTCAAAAAATCCGGTCGAAGATTTCACAAATACATCCTCAGGCGGGTATTCACTGAGTTTGTCGAGGGTGATATCTCTGATCAATTTTGTGATTGAAATAATTTCAGTATCTGTGAGGGCGGCGGTTTCAATGATCCACTTGACAATTTTTCCGGATTTCAGAACCAGAAGTGAGCAGGATTCGATTTCTTCCCTGACTTTTTCAATCTTTCCGTTTTTGAATGCATTGTAGTCAATCACAAAATCGAGTTCGTCCGCACCATTTGCCAATGCGCTCTGTGCTTCGTTCAATTTCTCTTTGACCGTATTTGTGCCTTCGGGGAAATCAATTACGGTTCCCAATTTGAGATTTGAGCCCTGTTCGTCGATCAGCATCCTGAGCGAACGCACATAATCGGGGCGGACCATAATCGCATAAATATGGTTTTCAATCGCCTCTTTGGCAAGCTGCCTAACTTTTTCAAGGGTTTCGGAATCTGAAATTCCGCTTTGTTTGGGAGTCTTTAGATAAGTTGAGTCAATAAAATCGGCTACATTCATATTTTTCAAGTTTAGTTGGAAGAGCAAAATTAATAATTTAAAATGGCATAAACCGGAAAATGATCACTGTATCCGCCCAAATATTTCGTTCCGGCATAAGTTCGAAAGGGTGTCCCCATAAATTTTTTGTCCCAATCCCTCACCGAATTGTGCTGAAAGATGTGTGCAGATTCAAATCTGATGCCGCCTTCTTCGTGTTCAAAAAACGATTTTGAAAAAAGCATCTGGTCAAACAAAATCCAATTCCTGTAGTGGGTCAGACTGCCTGTATTTTTGTCAAATTTCAACATCGGATTGTACAACTCTTTGTTGTCAAAATTCAGTTCGTCTGTTGTTCTGAGCAGAATTCTCGCCTCAGGGTCATCCGGATTTCCGTTCATATCACCGATGACTGCCACCTGTGCCAGCGGATTGGAATTCAGGATTTCATCAATTATAAATCTCAGATTTGACATGATCTGATTTCTGAACTCTCTTTTGTCGTCATTGTTTGCCCTTGACGGAAAATGAGTGACAAAAACATGGAGCTCCTTTTGGTTGATTTTAAATTTCACATGAAGCGCATCACGGCTGTAATCAATCCTTCCGTCCGGTCTTTCATAAGTCAGTCTGATTGGCTCGGAACTGATGTAATCGATCATATCTTTTCTGTAAATCAGTGCATTGTCTATTCCTCTTTCGTCCAAAGAATCAAAATGAACAAATTCATAGTTGAATTTTTCCAGATTTTCAGATTCGACCAGATCTTTCAAAACCGTCCTGTTTTCAATTTCAGCCAGACCCACAAACAGAGGTGGTTCGCCGGTTTCCTCAATCCCGATCTGACTGATTACCCAGCTGATTTTTCGCAATTTGTTGTTGTATCTTTTGCGCGTCCACCTCAGCGTGCCGTCGGGTGTAAATTCATTGTCGAACTTTTCAGGATCGTTTCCGATGTCAAAAAAATTCTCAGTATTGTAAAATGCGATTGCTGCCGCTTTCATCCGATCTTGATTCAAAATCGAAAGTTAATCAAAAATCAGAAAACCAAAAGCGACATTTTGTCACGCATCCGTCCGATGGTATTTTTTTTGAGTCATTGACAGAAAATTTAAAATTTTATTATGGCCAAAGGAAATATTAATGTTTCGGTTGAGAATATTTTTCCGCTGATCAAGAAATTTTTGTACAGTGATCACGAGATTTTTTTGAGAGAACTGATTTCAAATGCAACCGATGCGACACTTAAACTCAAACATCTGACCCAAATCGGAGAAGCAAAGGTAGAATACGGAAATCCGATGATCGAGCTGAAAATCGATAAAAAGAAAAAGACACTCCATATCATCGACCGCGGAATCGGGATGACCGGAGAAGAAGTTGAAAAATACATCAATGAAGTTGCGTTTTCGGGTGCTGAAGAATTTTTGAACCAATACAAAGAAAGCGCACAGGATGCCGGAATCATCGGTCATTTTGGACTTGGTTTTTATTCGTCATTTATGGTCGCCGATCAGGTTGAAATTATCACCAAATCATACAAAGACGAACCGGCTGTTCATTGGATTTGTGACGGAAGCCCCGAATTTACACTGGAAGAAACCGATAAAAAAATCGAACACGGAACCGAAATTATTCTCCATATTTCTAAAGATTCAAAAGAATTTCTTGAAGATTACAAAATCAGCGAACTGCTTCAGAAATACAGCAAATTCAATCAGATTCCAATTAAATTCGGTACCCGAACAGAAACCTTGCCGTTGCCGGAAGATGCTTCTGAAGATGCAAAACCCGAAACTGTGGAAGTTGACAATATCGTCAACAATCCCAATCCGGCCTGGATCAAAAAACCGACCGATCTGAAGGATGAAGACTATCTCGCTTTTTATCACGAACTCTATCCGGGTCAGTTTGAAGAACCGCTATTCTGGATTCATCTCAATGTAGATTATCCTTTTCATCTGACTGGAATTTTGTTTTTCCCGAGATTGGGAAACAACATCAATATCGACAAAGATAAAATCCAGCTGTATCAGAATCAGGTATTTGTAACCGACGAAGTCAAAGGAATCGTTCCCGATTTTCTGATGCTGCTCAGAGGTGTGATCGATTCGCCCGATATCCCACTGAATGTGTCCAGATCTTATCTGCAGTCGGACGGTGCGGTAAAAAAGATTTCAAATTACATCAGCAAAAAAGTAGCCGACAAGATGGCTTTGCTGCTCAAGAATGAGAGAGAAGAATTTGAGAAAAAATGGAATGATATAAAGGTGGTGCTTGAGTATGGTGTAATTTCGGATGAGAAATTTTCTGAAAAATCAGACAAATTCATGCTGTTCCCAACCGTTGACGGAAAATATTATACTTGGGACGAACTGAATGAGAAACTCAAAGACAGCCAAACCGACAAGGACGGAAAATTCATACTGCTGTATGCGACAGACAAGGAACAGCAGGATGCATACATACAGTCGGCACACGAAAAATCATACGAGGTGCTGCTGATGGATTCGCCGATTGCAGCTCACTTTATCCAAAAACTGGAATATACTAAAGAGAAAATCAATTTTGCAAGAGTCGATGCGGATCATATCAATAATCTGATTAAAAAGGATGAAACTTCGATTTCAAAACTTTCTGATGAACAAAAAGAAAGTCTGAAAACTTCGATCGAAAGTTCAATTGACAAAGAGAAATACACCATTCAGCTTGAAGACCTGAGCATGACCGATGCGCCATTTGTCATCACTCAGCCCGAATTTATCAGAAGGATGAAGGATATGCAGCAGACTGGCGGCGGAGGAATGTTCGCAATGGGCGCTTTTCCCGAAATGTACAATCTGGTGGTCAATACCAATTGCGATCTGGCAACCGAAATCCTGAACAAACCGGATGATGAAAGAGCTGAACTGATCGGCAATGCGCTGGATCTGGCAAAACTTTCTCAAAATCTGCTGAAAGGAAAAGAGCTGACAGATTTTATCAAAAGAAGTTTTGAAAAATTGAAATAAACAATCGATCAGAAAACAAAAAACCCCGAGAAATTTTCACGGGGTTTTTTTATTGCTTTATCATTTGATTTCAGTTTAACTGAACATTTCCTTTACTTTTTCAAAAAATGATTTTTCGTTTTTGGACGGATGCGGTTTGAAGTTTTCATCTTTCATCAGCTTTTCAAACATGTTTTCCTGTTCTTTCGAAAGCTTGTCGGGTGTCCACACATTCACATGAACAAACAAATCTCCGCTTCCGTAACTGTTCAGACTCGGCAATCCCTGGCCTTTGAGTCTCAGCACTTTTCCGGATTGGGTGCCTTTCTCAATTTTGATCCTCATCTTGTTGTTGACAGCCGGAATCTCTTTTGTGGTTCCCAGTATCGCTTCGGGGATTGAGATGTACAGATCATAGTGCAGATTGTTGCCGTCTCTTTTCAGGTCTTTGTCTTCTTCCTCGTCAATTAAAACAAGCAGATCGCCCGGTATTCCGTCAAAGGGAGCATCATTTCCTTTTCCGCTGACCTGAAGTTGTATCCCTTCTCTCACACCGGCCGGAATTTTGATTTCAACCGTTTCTTCCACTTTGTTCAGTCCCTGATTGTTTGCACCCGGCGGAATATGGTCTGCAATCTTTCCGTTACCCTGACAATTGCTGCAGGGAGTGGTGGTCTGCATACGGCCGAGTATGGTGTTTGCAATTTTGGTCTGATAACCCGAACCCTGACAGGTCGGACAGGTTTTATAGGTAATGCCCTCTGCTCTTTTGAATCTTTTGATTTTTACTTTTTTGGAAGCTCCGTTCATCATTTCCTCCAGATTCAGTTTGACACGAATCCTCAAATCCGAACCCTTTGACTGTCTCGGACCTCTTTGTCCGAAACCGCCGCTGAAGCCACCGCCAAAATGACTTCCGAATATATCCCCAAAGTGTGAGAATATATCTTCCATATTCATTCCGCCGCCGCTGAAACCTCCTGCACCGCCAAGACCCGCATGACCAAACTGATCATATCTTTGTTTCTTGTCCGGATCGCTCAAAACTTCGTATGCCTCTGCAGCTTCCTTGAATTTTTCCTCAGCTTCTTTATCTCCCGGATTTCTGTCAGGGTGGTATTTCAATGCCTGCTTTCTGTATGCTTTTTTGATTTCATCTGCTGAAGCCGATTTTGAAACGCCGAGTATTTCGTAATAATCTCTTTTTGCCATTCTTTATAAGCTAAAAAAGTACAAATGTAATTTTTTACATCTGACTTGGTTTTTGATTTATTGACCAACCACTACTTTTGCGTGTCTGATTACTTTGTCGGTCAGCGAATATCCGGTTTGAACCACATCAACAACTTTGCCCTGAAGATTCTCTTCGGGTGCTGGTATCTGAGCCACAGCTTCCATGGATTCAACATCAAAATCATCACCGGTTTCAATTTCAATTTTCCTCAAACCCTTTGAACGAAGCGTTTCAATCAGTTTGTTCTGAATCAGTTCAATTCCTTTCAGCAGTTCGTTGTCATCTGATTTCACAATCTCCTTGATGGCTCTTTCAAAATCATCAAGCACCGGCAAAAGCGCCTGTATGGTTTCGGAATTGGCAGTTTTAAAGAAATCAAGTCTTTCCTTGGCAGTTCTCTTTTTGAAATTGTCAAACTCTGCAAACAGTCTAAGATACTGTTCTTTCTGATGGTTCAATTCTTCTTTAATCGACTCAACTTCAGACAACTCTTCTGTTTGAGAATCTGTACTCTCTGTTGTTTCCTGATTTAATTCTTCTTCGTTTATTATGTTCTCTGACATTTTTTCAATCTTTTTCAACTCAAAGTCAAAAATACTGCCAAGCGGCGCTTTGTGACTTTTTGGCAGAACTCAATTTGGTTTCAACCGGTATTTCAATTCCTTTTTGGAATGCTATTTTCACTAATTTCGCATCAAACAATATGTCAATGCAGATTGAAATTTGTGCAGCCAATGTCGGTTCGGCGATCAATGCCCAAAAAGGCGGTGCCGACCGAATTGAATTGTGTTCCGAACTGGCTGTGGGCGGAATCACGCCTTCCTTCGGAATGATCAAAGAAGTGCTGAATCTGATCCAAATTCCGGTTTTTGTACTGATCCGGCCGAGAAGCGGTGATTTTTGTTATTCGGATGATGAATTTTCAGCAATGAGAACAGACATTGAAATTTGCAAAGATTTGGGCTGTTCGGGAATTGTTTCCGGAATTCTCAATCCGGATTATACCATTGACAAAAAAAGAACAAAGAAGCTGATCGAACTAACTCGACCGCTTGAATTTACTTTTCATCGCGCCTTTGACCGACTTGCAAATCCCGAAAAAGGTTTGAATGAACTCATCGATTTGGGTGCCGACCGGATACTCACTTCGGGTCAGCAGTTCACTGCAGCAGAAGGTTTTGAATTGCTGATTCGATTAAAGGATTTGGCTCAAAATCAAATCAAAATATTGCCGGGCGGCGGAATCAGTCCGACAAATGCACTGCTTTTTTATCAAAACGGTTTTGATGAAATTCATGCATCCGTGTCATCAGCGGTTGTCAGAGAAAATCAAAATGATGAAACTGATTTTTTTGGAGAATCTGAATTCAGCGAATCAAATCTTGAGAAAATCAGAGAATTGTACAGAATTCTGAAGTGACGAATTCAGGTCATTTAATAGTTTAAATTATAGAAAGGATTGATTTAAAATTTTAACTTTGTTCCATAAAAACAATTAAAATTATGAGAACTTTTTGCGTATTATTTTCGATAATCTTTTCGACAGCAGTATATTCACAACAGACCCTGCTTCAGGGTGCCGCCCACAATCTGACTTCGATCGGTTCACTGTCGATTGAAAAACCGGCTGAGGGAAAAGTCAAAGGATCTGCCTATTTCAATGAAAATTTTCTGAGTGCAGAAATCATCAATTTCCAGACTTCTTATCCAATGAGATACAATGCATATTCTGACCAGATGGAATATGAAGTGGACGGTCTGCAGTATGATTTGGACAAACTTCAGCATTCGGTGGTTGAATTTCAGGGAATTAAAAAGAAGTATGTGGCAACTACCTACAATGATGGAAGTGGTTATGTCAACGGTTTTTTGGTTGAACTGGATAAAGGCGACAATTATTCACTTTACAAAAGAGAAAAGATAGTTTTTGTTCCGGGAACCGAAGCGAAGACAAGCATGGACACCGATACACCCGCCTATTACAAACCGCTGAAAGATATGTATCTGATCAGACTGAAAGACGGAAGTGTGGTGGAAATTCCCAAGTCGAGAAGCAAGTTTGCAAAACTTCTGGGGCCCGATGGTGCTCAGGTAGAAGATTATATCAAGAAAAACAAAATCGATCTGACCAAAGAAAACAGTCTGATCACGCTTGTAAATTATATGAATAAGATTTAATCTTTCGGGTTGCTTCAGAAGTGCCGGTCAGAAATTAATGAATGTATTGAATAAAGGTGTGCTGTATCTGTTTTTCACAAACCGATAACTGTCACTTCTATAAAAATCATTACTTTTGGCCGCAATCAATAAAAAAATTCAGGTGATGGACTTTAAACTTTCCGAAAATCAAAAATTTATATCCGAATCAGCCAGAGAATTTGCAAAACAGCATATCGAACCCCACATCATGGAGTGGGACGAAGCACAGCATTTTCCGGTTGAAGTATTTAAAAAGGCAGGCGAAATGGGCTTTATGGGTGTTTTGGTACCCGAAGAATTTGGCGGCAGTGGTCTTTCGTATGATGAATATGTGACCATCGTCGATGAAATTTCGCAAATCGATCCTTCAATCGGATTGTCGGTTGCGGCTCACAATTCGCTTTGCACCAATCATATTTTGACTTTTGGAAATGAAGAGCAGAAAAAGAAATGGCTGCCCAAACTGGCGACCGGTCAGGTGATCGGTGCCTGGGGTCTGACCGAACACAATACAGGCTCTGATGCCGGCGGAATGAGCACCACCGCAAAAAAGGATGGTGACGAATGGATCATCAACGGTGCGAAAAATTTCATCACCCATGCGATCAGTGGTGACATTGCAGTCGTAATGACCCGTACCGGAGAGAAAGGAGCCAAACACAATTCAACCGCCTTTGTATTTGAGAAAGGTATGCCAGGTTTCAGTTCTGGGAAAAAGGAAAACAAACTCGGAATGAGAGCATCCGAAACTGCCGAATTGATTTTTGACAATGTCAGAGTTCCGGACAGCCACAGACTCGGCGAGGTCGGCAGCGGATTTCATCAGGCGCTGACCATATTGGACGGCGGCCGAATTTCGATTGCGGCCTTAAGTCTCGGAATCGCAAAAGGGGCCTACAAAGCTGCTTTGAAATATGCAAAAGAAAGACATCAGTTCGGACAGCCGATTGCAAACTTCCAGGCGATCAATTTCAAACTTGCCGAAATGGCAACCGAAATTGAGGCATCAGAACTGCTGATCAGAAAGGCTGCTTATCTCAAAAACAATCATCAGCCGATGGCAACAGAAGGTGCGATGGCAAAATACTATGCATCCGAAGCCTGTGTGAGAATTTCAAACGAAGCAGTTCAGATTTTTGGCGGTTATGGTTATACCAAAGACTTTCCGGCTGAGAAATACTACAGGGATTCAAAACTTTGTACCATTGGTGAGGGCACAACCGAGATTCAAAAACTGGTGATTGGAAGAAATATTCTGAAGTGATAAATAATCTTCAGAAAATTATTTGCCGGAATAAAAATCATTGCTATATTTGCACACCTAAAAAATAAGAGATCATTATGTTGATAATAACAGTAAAAGACGGAGAGTCAATCGACAAAGCACTTAAGAAATACAAACGTAAGTTTGACAGAACCGGTGTGGTTCGTCAGCTGAGAAGCCGTCAGCAGTTCACCAAGCCTTCTGTAACCAAAAGACAGCAGAGAGCAAGAGCGGCATACAAGCAGCAAATGCAGAGCAAAGAAGAGGCTTAATAATTTTACTGTAAAGATACACAGCTGTTCACCAAAGTTTTTTAACTTTGGTGAACAGCTTTTTTTATGTCGGTACCAAAGTTTCTTGATTATTTGAGGTTTGAAAAAAAGTATTCGCCAAGGACTGTTGAGAGTTATGAAAATGATCTGAACGGTTTTGTTGAATTCTATAATGCCGAAAACGGATCCGAAGACATTTCAAAAGCAAAGAAACTTGATCTCAGGAACTTTCTGATGCATCTTTCCCAATCCGATTTTTCTGAACGGAGCATCAACCGAAAAATCAGTTCGCTCAAATCCTATTACAAATATTTGCTGAAGATTCAGGCAATCGATCAGTCGCCGGCGGCTATGATCTCGACTTTGAAACATAATAATAAGGTGAGGATTCCATTTTCTGAAGAAGAGATTCGGAATCTGTTTGAAACCGAAGGGATTTTTTCTGATGATTTTGAAGGCCGTCGTGATCGGCTGATCATCGAATTGTTTTATCAGACCGGAATGCGTAGGGCAGAACTGACCGGTCTGAAGATTTCTGATTTGAATTTTGACGAAAAAAATCTGAAAGTGCTGGGCAAAAGAAACAAGGAAAGGCTGATTCCGATCGGCGATGAATTGTGCGAAAGGCTTGTCGGCTATGTCAGAGAGCGAAATGAATTGTCCGGAGACAAAAATCAGGCATTATTTTTGACGAAAAAAGGAGGGCAGCTTTACGATAAATTTGTTTATAAATTAGTAAATAATTACCTTAGTGTCGTCAGTACTAAGATGAATAAAAGTCCTCATATTTTGAGGCACAGTTTTGCCACTCATCTGCTGGCCCACGGTGCGAATCTGAATGCGGTCAAAGAACTTTTGGGGCATTCAAGTTTGGCGGCTACCCAGGTTTACACACACAGTGGCATTGAACAATTAAAAGAAGTGTTTAACAAAGCTCATCCAAGGAGCGACAAAAATTAAAAATTATGACTATTAAACTTCAAACAGTAAATTTCAACGCAAAGCCGGGACTGGACGAATATGTTGAAAAGAAATTGGGTAAACTGGAACAATTTTACGATAAGATTTTATCGGCGCAAGTATCAATGAGAGTTGAAAACGTATCTGAAAAGGAGAACAAATTTGTTGACATCCGTCTGGAGGTTCCGGGCGACGACATAGTGGTCAAAAAATCGGGTCAGACCTTTGAAGAATGCATTGATTTGTCAATTGAAGCACTCAAAAAAATGATCATCAGAAGGAAGGAAAAATCAGCTGTCAGATAGCATTCAAATATTTTTTTCCAAAAATTTGGAGAATACATAAAACTTCGTACATTTGCAGTCCGTTAAATAAAACGGACTGTTCTTTTACATAAAAACATAGAAAAATGCCGGCATAGCTCAGCTGGCCAGAGCACGTGATTTGTAATCTCGGGGTCGTGGGTTCGAATCCCTCTGCCGGCTCATAAATTCTAGGTTTCGGGGAGATACTCAAGCGGCCAACGAGGACAGACTGTAAATCTGTTGGTTTTCACCTTCGCAGGTTCGAATCCTGCTCTCCCCACCAAAATGAACAGTACCGGGTTTCACCGGTCTCAGGCGGGAATAGCTCAATTGGTAGAGCGTCAGCCTTCCAAGCTGAATGTTGCGGGTTCGAGTCCCGTTTCCCGCTCAAGATTTTGCCGATGTAGCTCAGTGGTAGAGCGCTTCCTTGGTAAGGACGAGGTCACGGGTTCAAATCCCGTCATTGGCTCTAAGCATCGCAGTTAAAGAATAAAACTGAGTTGAATATGAAACAGAATTCACCGGTTTTTTTGGTATTTGAGATTAATTAGAATTAAGTATAACATAGAAATTATTTTAAAATGGCAAAGGAAACTTTTAATCGTAATAAGCCGCATTTGAATATCGGAACCATCGGTCACGTTGACCACGGTAAAACCACTTTGACTGCTGCTATTACCAAAGTATTGGCAGACGCTGGTTTGTCAGAAGCTAGAGCTTACGATCAAATCGACAATGCTCCGGAAGAGAAAGAAAGAGGTATCACCATCAACACTTCTCACGTAGAATATCAGACCGCAGGACGTCATTATGCACACGTTGACTGCCCCGGCCACGCTGACTATGTGAAAAACATGGTAACAGGTGCTGCTCAGATGGACGGTGCAATCCTGGTGGTTGCGGCAACTGACGGACCTATGCCACAAACCCGTGAACACATCCTTTTGTGCCGTCAGGTAAACGTTCCAAGAATTGTTGTATTCCTGAACAAATGTGATATGGTTGACGACGAAGAATTGTTGGAACTGGTTGAAATGGAAGTTAGAGATCTTCTTTCTTCTTACGATTATGACGGAGACAACACTCCTGTAATCAGAGGTTCTGCATTGGGCGCGTTGAACGGAGAGCAAAAATGGGTTGATTCTGTAATGGAGCTGATGGATGCTGTTGACAGCTGGATCGAACTTCCTGTTCGTTACCAGGACAAAGCATTTTTGATGCCGATTGAAGACGTGTTCTCAATTACAGGTCGTGGAACTGTTGCTACAGGACGTATTGAATCAGGTATCATCAACACCGGTGACGGTGTGGATATCGTAGGTATGGGTGATGAAAAATTGACTTCTACCATTACCGGAGTTGAGATGTTCCGTAAGATCCTTGACAGAGGTGAAGCAGGTGACAACGTTGGTTTGTTGCTCAGAGGTATTGAAAAAACCGATATCCGTCGAGGTATGGTGATTGCAAAACCCGGATCAGTTAAACCGCACAAAAAATTCAAGGCTGAGGTTTATATCCTTACCAAAGAAGAAGGAGGTCGTCACACACCTTTCCACAACAAATACCGTCCTCAGTTTTACGTTCGTACAACCGACGTAACAGGTGAAATTCACCTGCCTGAAGGAATTGAAATGGTATTGCCTGGTGACAACCTGACCATCGAAGTTGATTTGATCCAACCGATCGCATTGAACGACGGTCTTCGTTTCGCTATCCGTGAAGGAGGTCGTACCGTTGGTGCCGGTCAGGTAACTCAGATTCTTGACTAATTTCAGTTAATAATATGAATTGAGAAAGAGGTGTTCTCCGGTTTTTTTCGGGGACACCTTGTCTCACATACGGGCATAGTATAATGGTTAGTATCGCGGTCTCCAAAACCGCTGGTCAGGGTTCGAATCCTTGTGCCCGTGCAATAATAGAAAAGATGAAAGCATTAGATTTTATAAAAGAATCATATTACGAATTCAAAGATCATGTAACCTGGCCTTCGTGGACCCAGTTGCAGCAGGACACAGTGGTAGTGGCAATTTCTACGCTTATTTTGGCCATCTTCCTGTATGCCGTTGACTCATTCTTCGGAAATGTGATTATCAAAAATATGTTTGAATTACTCAAATAAGAATTTCAGACAATTTAATTATGAGCGATAAAAAATGGTATGTACTGAAAACCGTTAGCGGTCAGGAACTTAAAATCAAAGCCTATATCGAAGACGAAATCGAATACCATAAGTTGCAGGATTTTGTCGGACAGATTGTGGTGCCGATGGAAAAAGTTATCCAGATCAAAAACGGTAAAAAAGTACAAAAAGAAAAAGTTTACTATCCGGGTTATGTGATGATCGAAGCTGACCTCAAAGGCGAAGTTCCGCATGTGATCAAAAGCATACCGGGTGTAATCAGTTTTCTGAGTGCAACCAAAGGCGGAGAACCGATTCCGATGAGGCTGTCTGAGGTGAACAAAATGCTCGGTCGAGTTGACGAACTGGCCGAGTCTGACGAAAACCTGATGAACATCCCTTATCTGGTGGGCGAAACCGTAAAAGTGATCGACGGTCCTTTCAACGGATTCAACGGCACGGTTGAGAAAATCAATGAGGAAAAGAGAAAACTTGAAGTGATGGTTTTGATCTTTGGACGGAAAACGCCTTTGGAGCTTTCGTTTATGCAGGTTGAAAAAGTTTAAAAACTTTTTATAAAAAATTAGGAAGCCATCTGATTCAGGTGGCTTTTGTATTTGAAAGAAGTACATAATGTGCTAAAAAACATTGAAATAAATATTGCTGGGTTAAATAAATTTTATACTTTTGCAGTCCTAAAAGTAAAATAGGGTTTGTGAGTAACCTAATTTACTGAATAATAAATGCTTCCAAATTCATTTTTATTCAAAAATTAATTAAAAAAGAAAATGGCAAAGAAAGTTGAAAAAGTTATAAAACTTCAGGTCAAAGGAGGCCAGGCCAATCCTTCGCCACCAGTTGGTCCGGCGCTGGGTGCTGCCGGTGTCAACATCATGGAGTTTTGTAAACAGTTTAACGGTCGTACCCAAGAAAAACAGGGTCAGGTTTTGCCGGTTGTAATTACGGTTTTTCAGGACAAATCTTTTGAATTTGTAATCAAGACGCCTCCTGCTGCAATCCAATTGATGGGCATTGCAAAAGCCAAAAAAGGTTCAGGTGAACCCAACCGTGTGAAAGTGGCTACTGTAAGCTGGGATCAGATCAGAACAATCGCAGAAGACAAAATGCAGGATATGAACTGCTTTACTGTTGAGGCTGCAATGAAAATGGTAGCAGGTACTGCCCGTTCAATGGGTATAGCTGTAAAGGGAGGTCAGGCTCCTGAGTAATCTTTAATATTGAAAAAATGGCTCAGTTAACAAAGAAACAAAAGGAAGCAAACGCTAAAGTTGATAAAACCAAACTTTATACAATAGATGAAGCAGCCGCTTTGGTGAAGGAAGTGAATACCACAAAATTTGATGCATCTGTTGATATTGCAGTTCGTCTGGGCGTTGACCCCAAGAAAGCAAATCAGATGGTGCGCGGTGTGGTTTCTCTGCCTCACGGAACCGGTAAAGATGTGAAAGTGCTTGCACTGGTAACGCCCGATAAGGAAGCGGAAGCCAAAGAAGCAGGTGCTGACTTCGTAGGTCTTGACGAATATCTTGACAAAATCAAGAATGGCTGGACAGACGTGGATGTGATCGTAACCATGCCTGCCGTAATGGGTAAACTGGGTCCTCTGGGCCGTGTGCTCGGTCCGAGAGGTCTGATGCCAAACCCCAAAGCAGGAACCGTTACAGTTGAAGTGGGTAAAGCAGTCTCTGATGTGAAAGCCGGAAAAATCGACTTTAAAGTTGACAAATACGGAAACATCCATGCCGCAATCGGTAAAGTGTCTTTTACAGCAGACAAGATTAAAGACAATGCAGTGGAACTGGTTTCCACACTGTCAAAATTGAAACCTTCAACTGCAAAAGGTACTTATATGAGAAGCATTACGCTTTCAAGCACAATGAGTCCGGGTATCCATATTGATCCAAAGAGTTTAAACCAATAAATAAGTAAGAATTATGGGAATGACAAGAGAACAAAAAGCGCAGATGATCGATGATTTGACTGCGGTATTGGAAGAGTCAAACATCATCTATCTTGCTGATATTGAAGGTTTGAATTCGGCCAACACTACCGAATTGAGAAGACAGTGTTTCAGAAATGAAATCTCTCTGAAGGTGGTGAAGAACACCCTTTTGAAAAAAGCGATGGAGCGAATCGAAGCAAAAGAATTCGACGGTCTCTATGGCTCTCTGAAAGGGAATACTGCAATCATGACGGCAGAAATAGGCAATGCGCCGGCCAAAGTGATTGAGAATTTCAGAAAGAAATCAGATAAACCGGTTTTGAAAGCAGCCTGGATTGATCAGGCGGTGTTTGTGGGTGACGATCAGCTGAAAGCATTGTCAAACCTCAAGACAAAAGAAGAATTGGTCGGAGAGATCATCGGTCTTCTTCAGTCGCCGCTTAAAACTGTGGTTTCGCAGCTGCAGACCGGCGGACAGAAGATTGCGGGTATCGTTAAAACACTTTCTGAAAAATAAATCAGTACGCACTCTAATTATTATCATAGTTGAAAGTAGAAAGTGGAAAGGAAAAAAGTATCAATTTAGAACTTGAAACCTGAAACCTGAAACTTGAAACAAAAATTAAAAAGTTGTTCAACAAAAAAATTATTAAAAAATGGCAGATTTAAAAAAATTGGCTGAGGATTTGGTAAACCTAACTGTTAAAGATGTAAACGAGTTGGCAAATATCCTCAAAGAAGAATACGGAATCGAACCTGCTGCTGCAGCTGTTGCAGTTGCCGCAGGTCCTGCTGCCGGCGGCGAAGCTGCTGCTGCAGAAGAAAAAACCGAATTTGATGTAATCCTGAAAGCAGCAGGTGCAAGCAAACTTGCAGTTGTGAAACTGGTTAAAGATTTGACCGGTGTAGGATTGAAAGAAGCAAAAGATTTGGTTGACGGTGCTCCTAATCCTGTTAAAGAAGGTGTTTCTAAAGACGAAGCAGATGCTTTGGCTAAACAGCTTCAGGAAGCAGGTGCAGAAGTGGAAATCGCGTAAGACCGTTCTTCTTCCGACATACAAACCGTCTTGTTTCTTAACGAGACGGTTTTTTTATTGATTAAAAAATGATTTAAAAATCCTTCAGGATCTTCATCAGCGAATAGCAGAAAGCCGGACAGCAAACCAGAAATTTGAACCAGAATGTTTCTTTCTTTCCCCAGTCGGCTATGAATTCTTTGTGATTGTATTTCTTCAAAATACTGATTATATTTTTTCTTTCTTCGGCCTCTCCCTTCAGATTTGAAGCTTTCAGCAACTTGTAATGTCTGAGAACATTGTAGAATAATCTTCTCATTGCGGTTGTGGTCAATGACGGAAAATTCTTTTTCATATAAAATACCTGTTCATCAAAAGCCTCAATGTCATGAAGTCTTTCAAGATGGTATTTCCTCCCCATAATGCTCTCTGAATGAATTCGGTAATAATAAAGTGGAGCCCTGAGATGAACCACTTTGTCTGCCTTCGCAAAAATCTGATGCGTCCAGAACTGATCTTCGTGAATCTTTCCTTTTTCAAATAAAATCGGACCAATCAGTTTTCTGTTGTACAGCTTATTCCAGACAATAGACCTGAGCTCGTCGGTCAATAACAGTTTTAATGCTTCTACCTTATTATATACTTCAACTTTAAATTCTTCTTCTCCTGGATCGGATCTTTTAGATTTTAATTTCTGAAGTTCATCATCGGTTTCGAATTTAATAAAATCACACTCCACAATATCCGCATCAAACTTCAAACTGGTTTCGATTAATTTTTTTACATAATCAAATTCAAGAACATCATCACTGTCAGCAAAACAGACATATTCGCCCGTTACAAATTGAAAGCCTGTATTTCTGGCTTCTGCCAGGCCATTGTTTTCTTTGTTGATCAGTAAAATTCTGCCATCTGAATTTTTGTATTTTTCACAAATCTGAAGACTGCCGTCGGTTGAACCGTCGTTGATCAGAATGATTTCAATATCCTGATAGGTCTGATGGATTACACTGTCAAGGCAGGCATCCAAATATTTCTCTACATTGTAAACCGGGATGATGATGCTGATTTTCATGGTCTTGCATGTTCTCCATATCCGAAAGGAAGTGAGATTAGTTTTTAGGGTTGGTTGTATTAATAGATAAATGTAATCAAATATTTATTTTCCAGGCATTGATTTTTGAAAAATAAATTGAAAAATCTTTTCAGTTGGATGATAGAAAAGCCGGAAAAGGAGCGAAAAATAAAAAATTAATTTTAACCACAAAAAAAGTTTAGAAAAAGTTATCGCATTGTCTGATAAATTTTGTACATTTGTCGTCCTTTTGACAATGGTAAACGGTTATATTTGAGTAACTTATTGAAAATCAACTCTTCGACAAAATCGGAGGGATTTTTTTGTTTGTAGTTGTTCCAACCGTATTACTGTTTGCCGAAGGAAAAAAATATTTTGCACTACGCTGTGAAAAGATATACCAGTGTTGCAGTTGGGCAGAGGCCTTCAGAGGCAAATGTCTGATATTTTTTTGGAAAACAAAATATTTTTTTAACCCATTTCTAAAATTCTTATGAGTAAAAAAGACGTTAAGGCTCAGAGAAATCAGAGAATCAGCTTTTCTGCTACAAAAGTACACACCGAATTTCCGGACTTTTTGGACATTCAGATCAAATCTTTTGAGGATTTCTTTCAATTGGAAACCCGCCCCGACCAAAGGGCAAAAGAAGGTTTGTACAAGACTTTTGCTGAAAACTTCCCGATTTCAGACACCCGAAATCAGTTCGTACTTGAATTCCTGGATTACTTTGTTGACCCGCCCCGTTACACCATCGACGAGTGTATCGAAAGAGGTTTGACATACAGTGTCCCGCTCAAGGCTCGAATGAAATTGTATTGTACCGATCCCGAACACGAAGATTTTGAAACCGTTGTTCAGGACGTTTATCTGGGGACCATCCCCTATATGACCAACTCCGGTTCGTTCATCATCAACGGTGCGGAAAGAGTGGTCGTTTCACAGCTTCACCGTTCACCCGGTGTATTCTTTGGTCAGTCTTATCATGCCAACGGAACCAAACTGTATTCTTCCAGAATTATACCTTTCAAAGGTTCATGGATTGAGTTTGCAACCGACATCAACAGCGTGATGTATGCATACATTGACCGTAAGAAAAAATTACCTTTGACTACACTGTTAAGAGCCATCGGTTATGAGAAAGACAAAGACATACTCGAAATCTTTGACCTTGCAGAAGAAATCAAAGTTACCAAAACATCGATCAAAAAAGCAGTCGGCAAAAAACTTGCTGCCCGTGTACTGAACACCTGGCATGAGGATTTTGTGGATGAAGATACAGGTGAAGTGGTTTCAATCGAACGTAATGAAATTATCCTCGATCGTGAGACAGTAATTGAAAAAGATCATATCGATCAGATTCTTGATTCTGGTGTGAAATCAATTTTGGTTCACAAAGAGGACAACAAATCTTCTGATTACTCGATTATCCACAACACACTTCAGAAAGACCCGACCAATACCCAGAAGGAAGCGGTTGAATACATCTACCGTCAATTGAGAAATGCAGAGCCGCCAGATGAGGAAACCGCAAGAGGAATCATCGACAAGCTCTTTTTCTCTGAGCAGAGATATTCACTGGGAGAAGTGGGACGATACAGACTGAATAAAAAACTTTCTCTGGATATTCCTGAAGATGTTCAGATTCTGACCAGAGAAGATATCATATCCATCATCAAATATCTGATCGAACTGATCAACTCAAAAGCTGAAGTTGACGACATCGACCACCTGTCAAACCGTCGTGTGAGAACTGTTGGTGAACAGATGGCCGCACAGTTCGGTGTAGGTTTGGCGCGTATGGCAAGAACCATCCGTGAGAGAATGAACGTTCGTGACAATGAGGTGTTTACGCCGATCGACCTGATCAATGCAAAAACACTTTCGTCTGTTATCAACTCATTCTTCGGAACCAACCAGCTTTCACAGTTCATGGACCAGACCAATCCGCTTTCTGAGATTACTCACAAGCGAAGACTGTCTGCACTGGGACCCGGCGGTCTGTCCAGAGAGAGAGCAGGTTTTGAAGTGCGTGACGTACACTATACACACTACGGAAGACTTTGTCCGATTGAGACCCCTGAAGGTCCGAACATCGGTTTGATCTCTTCACTTTGTGTATTTGCAAAAGTGAACAATCTCGGATTTATTGAAACACCATACAGAAAGGTTGAAAACGGAAAAGTCGATATAAAATCAGAACCAATCTATCTTTCAGCAGAAGAAGAGGAAGAAATGACAATTGCACAGGCAAATGCGCCGATTGATGACAACGGAAAATTTGTCAGCGACCGTATCACTGCCCGTGAAGACGGTGACTTCCCGGTGGTTTCACCCGACGAGGTTCAGCTGATGGATATCGCACCCAATCAGATTGCATCGATTTCGGCTTCACTGATTCCGTTTCTGGAACATGACGACGCAAACCGTGCGCTGATGGGATCAAACATGATGCGTCAGGCGGTTCCGCTGTTGAAAGCCCAGGCACCGATCGTCGGTACCGGACTTGAAAAACAGGTGGCAACCGATTCAAGAATTCTGATCAACGCAGACAGAAGCGGTACGGTTACCTATGTGGATGCAGATAAGATTTCGATCAAATATGACAGAACAGAAGATGAAGAAATCGTAAGTTTTGATCAGGCAGAGAAAAGTTATCATTTGACCAAATTCAGAAAAACCAATCAGGGTACGACCATTACACTGAAGCCAATCGTTCAGGAAGGCGACAGAGTCCATAAAGGTCAGGTGCTTTGTGAAGGTTATGCAACTGAAAACGGTGAACTTGCGCTCGGCAGAAACCTGCTGGTTGCATTTATGCCTTGGAAAGGATACAACTTTGAGGATGCGATTGTAATCAACGAAAAAGTAGTTCGTGAAGACTGGTTTACATCGGTACACGTGGACGAATATTCACTTGAAGTCCGTGATACCAAACTCGGTATGGAAGAATTGACGGCTGACATCCCGAACGTTTCTGAAGAAGCGACCAAAGATCTGGATGAAAACGGTATGATCCGTGTCGGTGCAGAAGTAAAACCGGGCGATATACTTATCGGTAAGATTACACCAAAAGGAGAATCTGATCCGACTCCTGAAGAAAAACTGCTGAGAGCCATCTTTGGCGACAAAGCGGGTGATGTGAAAGATGCTTCACTGAAAGCTTCTCCGTCTCTTCACGGTGTGGTGATCGACAAAAAACTGTTCTCAAGAAGCATCAAAGACAAGAGAAGAAGAACCCAGGACAAAGCGATCATCGACAGCATCGAGTCAGATTTCCAAAAGAAATTTGACGAGCTGAGAGAAACTTTGCTCAACAAACTGTTCCTGCTGCTCGACGGCAAAACTTCTCAGGGCGTTTTCAATGACCTGAACGAAGAAGTCATCAAAAAAGGAACAAAATTCACCAAAAAGATTCTTTCCTCTGTTGAAGATTATTTGAATCTGACAGGCGCAGAAAGCATCTGGGTGGTTGACGAGGTGAAAAATGACCAGGTCAAACAGCTTCTTCACAATTATAAGATCAAATACAACGACCTGCACGGCTCACTGAATCGTGAGGTATTCACTGTTTCGGTGGGTGACGAACTTCCTTCGGGAATCGTCAAACTGGCCAAAATCTACATCGCCAAAAAACGTAAGCTGAAAGTAGGTGACAAAATGGCGGGCCGTCACGGAAACAAAGGTATCGTATCCAGAATCGTCAGAGACGAAGACATGCCATTCCTCGAAGACGGAACTCCGGTTGACATCGTTCTGAACCCGCTGGGTGTACCTTCACGTATGAACATCGGCCAGATTTATGAAACCGTTCTCGGATGGGCAGGTGCAAAATTGGGTGAAACCTATGCAACTCCAATCTTTGACGGTGCAGAAATCGAACCGATCAATGAACTGATCGAGAAGGCAGGTCTTCCAAAATACGGAACTACTTATCTGTATGACGGTGGTACCGGTGAGCGTTTTGCACAGATGGCGACCGTCGGCATGATTTATATGCTGAAACTCGGTCACCTGGTTGACGACAAAATGCACTCGAGATCAATCGGACCATACTCACTGATTACCCAGCAGCCGTTGGGCGGTAAGGCACAGTTCGGTGGTCAGCGTTTTGGAGAAATGGAGGTTTGGGCGCTTGAAGCATTCGGAGCTGCCAACATCCTGAGAGAGATTCTGACTGTGAAGTCGGATGACGTGATCGGAAGGGCAAAAACCTACGAAGCAATCGTAAAAGGTGAGCCTATGCCTGAACCCGGAATTCCGGAATCATTCAACGTACTACTGCACGAATTGCAGGGTCTTGGACTGGATATTAACCTTGAGGAATAAAATTGACTGTTTCGGTTCCGGCGGTTCTGCCGTCGGATCCCGGACTTATTAAATTTTTAATTGATTAGAAGAAATCATTATGTCAACAAAAAATAAAACCAGTAAATTTTCAAAAATCCGAATCGGACTGGCATCACCTGAATCCATTCTTCAGGAATCGAGAGGAGAGGTGCTGAAGCCGGAAACGATTAATTACCGAACTCACAAACCCGAACGAGACGGTTTGTTCTGTGAAAGGATATTCGGACCAGTTAAAGATTACGAATGCGCCTGCGGCAAGTACAAGAGAATCCGGTACAAAGGAATTGTCTGTGACCGTTGCGGTGTGGAAGTAACCGAAAAGAAGGTGAGACGTGAGCGTATTGGACACATCAATCTGGTGGTTCCGGTGGCACACATCTGGTATTTTCGCTCGCTTCCGAACAAGATCGGTTATGTACTCGGTCTTCCGTCAAAGAAACTGGATATGATCATCTATTATGAAAGATATGTGGTCATTCAGCCGGGTATAGCAAAAGCGCCCGAAGGCGGTGATTTGGAAAAACTGGACTTCCTGACCGAAGAAGAATATCTGGATATTCTGGATACACTTCCGGCAGACAATCAGTATCTGGAAGATACAGATCCGAACAAATTTATCGCAAAAATGGGTGCTGAGGCACTTGAAGATTTGCTGAAGAGAATCAATCTGGACGATCTGTCGTACGAATTGAGACACAAAGCACATAACGAAACATCAAAACAGAGAAGAACAGAAGCGCTCAAGAGACTTCAGGTAGTTGAATCGCTGAGAGAATCAAATCTTCATCATGTCAACCGCCCCGAATGGATGGTGATGAGGGTTGTTCCGGTGATTCCGCCCGAGCTGAGACCTTTGGTACCACTCGACGGAGGACGTTTTGCAACTTCTGACCTGAATGATCTGTATCGTCGTGTGATCATCAGAAACAACCGTTTGAAACGACTGATGGAAATCAAGGCGCCTGAGGTGATTTTGAGAAATGAAAAGAGGATGCTTCAGGAATCTGTAGATTCACTATTTGACAATACCAGAAAAGCTTCTGCAGTGAAAGCTGACGGTAACCGCGCGCTGAAATCACTTTCAGACTCATTGAAAGGTAAGCAGGGACGTTTCCGTCAGAACCTTTTGGGTAAAAGGGTTGACTATTCGGCTCGTTCCGTTATTGTCGTTGGACCAAGCCTGAAACTGTATGAATGCGGTCTTCCAAAAGATATGGCGGCAGAACTTTACAAACCGTTTATCGTTCGTAAACTGATCGAAAGAGGGATTGTAAAAACAGTTAAATCAGCCAAAAAGATCATCGACAAAAAAGAACCGGTGGTTTATGATATCCTTGAAAATGTTTTGAAAGGACATCCTGTGCTGCTCAACCGTGCTCCAACGTTGCACCGTCTGGGTATTCAGGCATTCCAGCCGAAACTGATTGAAGGAAAAGCAATCCAATTGCACCCGCTGGTTTGTACCGCATTCAACGCCGACTTCGACGGTGACCAGATGGCGGTTCACCTGCCTTTGGGACCGGAAGCGGTTCTTGAGGCACAGCTGCTGATGCTTGCTTCCCAGAACATTTTGAATCCGGCAAACGGATCGCCGATTGCGGTTCCGTCTCAGGACATGGTATTGGGACTGTATTACATCACAAAAGCAAAAAAAGGAGCAAAAGGAGAAGGAATCATATTCTATTCTGCAGAAGAAGTTGAAATAGCATACAACGAAAAAAGTGTTGATCTGAATGCGGTTGTCAAAGTAAAAACCAAAGTAAGAGAAGGTGAGGAACTGGTTGAAAGACTGGTTGAGACCACCGTCGGAAGAGTGCTGTTCAATCAGATTGTTCCGGCAAAGGTTGGTTTTGTCAATGAACTGCTGACTAAGAAATCATTGAGAGCCATTATCAGTAGAATCCTTGCATTGACCGATTTCCCGACCACTGCAGCTTTCCTTGACAAGATGAAAGATCTTGGATACAGAAGTGCATTTGAAGGCGGACTGTCATTCAGTTTGGGTGACATCCTGATTCCGGACAAGAAAAAAGATTTGATTGCAAATGCGATTGAGCAGGTTGAAGGCATCAAGACCAATTACAACATGGGTCTGATTACCAACAACGAACGTTACAATCAGGTGATCGACGTCTGGACCAATACCAATGCAACGCTGACCGAAATGGTGATGAGAAGAATGACCGAAGACCAGGATGGTTTCAACTCGGTATATATGATGCTTGACTCGGGTGCGAGAGGTTCGAAAGAACAGATTCGCCAGCTTGCAGGTATGAGAGGTCTGATGGCAAAACCCCAGAAAGCAGGTGCGACCGGAGGTGAAATCATCGAAAACCCGATTATTTCAAACTTCCGTGAAGGACTCTCAATCCTTGAATACTTTATCTCAACCCACGGTGCGCGTAAAGGACTTGCCGATACCGCTCTGAAAACAGCCGATGCGGGTTATCTGACAAGAAGGCTGGTTGACGTGGCTCAGGATGTAATCATTACCGAAGAAGACTGCGGCACGCTGAGAGGAGTCGATGTGACTGCGCTGAAGAAAAATGAGGAGATCATCGAATCGCTTTCTTCAAGAATTTTGGGAAGAACTTCGCTGCACGACGTGACCGACCCGAATACCGGAGACCTGATCGTTGCAGCAGATAAAGTGATTACAGAAGAAGTAGGTGAAGCGATTGAAAAAGCAGGTATTGATGTGGTCGAAGTAAGATCACCGCTGACCTGTGAATCAAAATCAGGTATCTGTGCATGTTGTTACGGCCGAAACCTTGCAACCGGTAAAAGGGTTCAGAAAGGTGAAGCGGTTGGCGTGGTTGCTGCACAGTCAATTGGTGAGCCGGGTACTCAGTTGACACTGAGGACATTCCACGTTGGTGGTATTGCCGGTAACGTATCTGAACAGTCTTCGATCATTGCAAAAATGGACGGTCATGTTGAATTTGATGACCTCAGAACGGTTAAATCTGAAGACGAATCCGGTAAACAGGTTGAAGTTGTGGTATCAAGATCAACCGAAATGAAGCTGATCGATGCCACAGGAAACGTTCGTATGAACCACAATATTTCTTACGGTTCTGTACTTCATATCAAAGAAGGGCAAAAGATCGTGAAAGGAGATGTGATTGCGAGCTGGGATCCGTACAACGGTGTAATCATTGCTGAATCTGCAGGTAAAGTCGAATATGAAAATATTGAACAGGGATCAACCTTCCAACTTGAGATTGACGAACAAACCGGTTTCCAGGAAAAAGTTATTTCAGAATCCAAAAACAAAAAACTGATACCAACGCTGAAAGTGATGGCAACAGGCGGAGAAGAAAGAAACTACAACCTGCCGGTGGGCGCTCACCTGATCGTCAATGACGGTGAGAAAATCAAAGCGGGTAAGGTGCTGGTTAAGATTCCAAGAAGGTCTGCAAAAGCAGGTGACATCACCGGCGGTCTGCCAAGGGTGACCGAACTGTTTGAAGCACGTAATCCGTCGAACCCGGCTGTTGTTGCCGAAGTTGACGGCGTGGTTTCATTTGGTAAGATCAAAAGAGGTAACCGTGAAATCATGGTTGAATCAAAAACCGGTGAAATCTTTAAATATCTGGTGAAACTGTCAAACCAGATACTGGTTCAGGAAAATGACTTTGTAAGAGCTGGTATGCCGCTTTCGGACGGTGCAATTACACCTGAAGATATTTTGAGAATCAAAGGGCCAACCGCAGTACAGGAATATCTGGTCAATGAAATCCAGGACGTTTATCGTTTGCAGGGTGTGAAGATTGATGACAAACACTTTGAAATCATCGTTCGTCAGATGATGAGAAAAGTAAGAATCGTTGATCCGGGAGATACCCGATTCCTTGAAGACAGCCTTGAGCACAAGGACGACTTCCTTGAAGAAAACGACAGAATCTTTGGAATGAAGGTGGTAGAAGATGCGGGAGAAAGTTCAAGTCTGAAACCCGGACAGATCATCAGCGCCAGAGAACTGAGAGACGAGAATTCAATTCTCAAACGTGAAGACAAGAATCTGGTTACTGCAAGAGAGGCAATGCCGGCAACTGCCGAACCGATTCTGCAGGGAATCACCAGAGCTTCGCTTCAGACCAAATCATTTATGTCGGCTGCATCCTTCCAGGAGACCACCAAGGTTTTGAACGAAGCTGCGATTGCCGGAAAACTGGATGATTTGAACGGTCTGAAAGAGAATGTGATTGTAGGACACCTGATTCCTGCCGGAACCGGACTGAAAGATTATCAGAACATCATCGTCGGTTCACAAAAGGAATATGAGGAATTGGTAACTGAAAAAACTGTAATCTGATGGCAGAAGAACAAAAAAACATCAATATAGAAATCAATGATCAGACCGCTGAAGGGGTTTATTCAAATCTGGCAGTGATCAATCATTCACCCACAGAATTTGTGGTGGATTTCATTCAGATGATGCCCGGAGTGCCAAAGGCAAGAGTGAAGTCAAGAATCATACTGACTCCGCAACATGCCAAAAGACTGGCTGCTGCATTGGCTGAAAATGTGGGCCGTTTTGAAAAACAATACGGCAACATCAAAGACAACCAGTCTGCACAAATGCCGATGAGTTTCGGCCCTCCCGGTGAAGCTTAAAAAAGTAAATCACTGATCAATACAGACCCTGTTGCAATTGCGGCAGGGTCTTTTTTGTTTTTTAACGTTTGTCCTGTTTTGCAAAGCAGGCATCTCAAATCTTCCTAATAATTATAAGAAGTCGTTCAGCTCGCTATGACTTTAATTGATTGCTCATTTTTCGGGTTATATTTTTATAATTTTATGATCTCGGAGATAAACAATTCGCTATTTTTCGATTTCTTAAATTCTTTACAGTCCGGAATCTAAGCCAAAATAGTATATGAACCAGTTGTTTAGCCGGCCCCATAACAACAGGAGATTAATTAAAGTATTTTATCAGTCATAAAAGTTAATTTACGAATTTATTTTCTATCCATTCGATTGTTGTTTTTAATCAAAAATGTGATGTGGCCGACTTGGATTTCTACACGAAAAGTTTTGTTAGACCAAAAAGTATGGAATAAACCGGAAAACTACAACTTCCAGCTGTTCAGTACAGAAATATAATCATGCGCCGTCATATCATACTGAATCGG
>JBAYPM010000017.1:0-55671 GCA_041677705.1 Weeksellaceae bacterium
ATATTTCTCCTTCCGTACCAAATCGACACAAATGTCATTTCCAATGACTTGCACATTCAATTGCTTGTCAGTAATTTAGCCTGAAAATAAAAAAACCTGATGCTGAGCTGCTCCATAGATCATATATGGATAAAGCATGGATAGTGTATGGATAGTGTATGAAATAATGTGGCCAAAGAACCGGAGAAATAATCACATTTCCGGACTGCTCATTAATGCTTTCCTTTTGTTTGGCTCACTGAGTTCATCAGAAAATTGCATTTCAAAATTAAAATTTAAAGAGAAAACTTTTTTAAACAATTGAGTGAACAGTTGATTAACAGTGCTTTAAATAATCAATCACTTTTGTGGTGAATTATTCAGGCAATAATTTATTTAACTCTGATCCGGTAATTCCAAATATGCTTATCTTTAAATTCGAATAAAAAATTAAAAAGAATATTTAGATTGATTCAAATTCAAATCATTAACGGCCCCAACCTGAACCTGACCGGAATTCGGGAACCTGAAATCTACGGCTCTCAATCATTTGATGATTATTTTCTGAAGCTCAGAAAACAGTTTCCCGAAGTTGCGCTTCATTATTTTCAGACCAATCACGAAGGTGAAATCATCGACAAACTGCATGAAGTCGGTTTTTCCTATCACGGTATCATCATGAATCCAGCCGCTTATTCACATTATTCTTATGCGATTGCAGATGCGGTCAGCGCGATCAATACGCCGGTGATCGAAGTTCATATTTCTGATGTGACCCATCGTGAAGATTTCAGAAAAAATCTGATTACCGGTCAAAATTGTCTCAGGATAATTTCGGGTTTTGGTCTTGACGGTTACAGGATGGCGATTCAGGAATTGCTGTCGGTCTGAAACCGGCCTTTCAGCTGTTCGTTCAGCGAACCGATATAATTCAGCAGTTCGAGTCTTCCCAGTTTGCTTTCTGCCGAGGTAGTAAAAACCTGAGGCATGAATTCCCAGCTTTTCAGCATTTCTTTTTTGTAATTGAGCAATGCTTTTTGAAGTGCTGCGCTGCTGATTTTATCGATTTTTGTAAAAACGATTGAAAACGGAATCTGATTTTCACCGAGCCGGATCATAAATTCGAGATCGATTTTCTGTGCAGGAATCCTGCAGTCGATCAGCACAAATGTATTGACCAGATTGGGTCGTTTGGTCAGGTAGGAAGTGATCATTTTGTCAAATTCACCTCTTTTCTTTTTTGAAACTTTTGCATAACCGTAACCCGGCAGATCGGTCAGATACCAGCTTTGCTGCATCAGAAATACATTGAGCAATTGGGTTTTCCCGGGTGTTCCCGAAGTTTTTGCAAGACTTTTTCGTTCTGCCAGCATATTGATCAGCGAAGATTTGCCCACATTTGAACGGCCGATAAAAGCATACTCGGGCAGATTGGGTTCGGGGCAATCCTGCCATTTGGCAGCACTTTTTATAAATTCGGGTTTCAGATCCATTAAGACGGAACTATGTTTTTTTCCTCGAGCCAGCTTTCAAGCAGTTCATTGAATTGTTGCGGATGTTCCATCATTGGTGCATGCCCGCATTTGTCGATCCAGTAAAGACTCGAATCTGTAATATCTTCATTGAATTCGACTGCAACTTCGGGCGGAGTGACATTGTCCTGTTTCCCCCAGATCAGACAGACCGGCGCATTGATTTTTTTCAGGTCTTTTTTCAGATTGTCTTTGATCGCGCTTCTTGCGATATACAGCGTTTTGATCGCTTTTTTTCGGTCGTTGATGGTTTCAAACACATCGTCAACGATTTCTTTTGTTGCCACATCGGGATCGTAAAATACTTCCTGCGTCTTTTTCAACACGTAATCATAACTTCCGCGTTTAGGAAAAGTCTCACCAAAAGATTTCTCATAAAGTCCCGAACTTCCTGTCAGACAGAGCGCTCTCACCTGTTCCGGATGTTTGATGGCGACGATCAGACCCAAATGTCCGCCCAGCGAATTCCCGACCAGTATAGCGGGTTCACCCACGATGTCTTTGACAAATCTTGAAACAAATTTCCCAAAACTGTTGACGTTGGTGTTCAAAATCGGATAGTTGTATAGCGGCAGTTCGGGTGCATAAACTTTGTAACCGATTTTTGAGAAATGATCTGTAAGCTTGTTGAAATTACTCAACTCACCCATCAGCCCGTGAAGGAGCACGATCGGAAGGCCTTCGCCTTCCTCCACATATGAGTATTTTTTGGTTTTTTTTAAGTTGAGAAGCATTAAGCCTTGAATTTGTGACAAAAGTAAGGATTCTGTATTAAAATCTAAAATTTGTTTTTTGTCGGGTGGAAATCAACGGTTCACGATTTTATCCAAAATTACCCTAAACTGCTCAGCTGATGTTAAAAGTTATCAACAAAGTGCAATGAAGTGGTAAAAAATGCAAAAGTTTTTCTACTTTTGTTCAAAACTAAAAAAAATTGATACCTCTGATAGGGACATATGAGTGCAAAGTGGATTCAAAATTCAGACTGCCGCTGCCGACCGGTTTGCAGAAGCAGTGGTCTGAAATTTTGACTGAAGGCTTTGTGCTGAAGCGTTCTGTTTTTCAGGAATGTCTTGAGCTGTATCCGTACAGTGAATGGGCGGTTGTGATGGAGGAAATCAATAAACTGAATCGTTTTGTAAAAGAAAATAACACTTTTATCCGTGTGTTTACAGCCGGTCTGAAAACGGTTGAAATCGACTCTACCGGTCGAATTCAGATCGCAAGAGATCTGGTTTCATTTGCAGGAATCAGCAAGGAGGTGGTGCTTCACCCGTCGGTGAATGTGCTTGAAATATGGGACAAGGAAAAATATGAAAGGTCGGTGGATATCAACGAAGATGAATTTGTTGCACTGACCGAAAAAGTGATGGGAGGATTGGGAAAAGATGAGTGAGATGTATCACAATCCGGTGTTGCTGAAGGAAAGCGTTGAGGCGTTGGTGGATGATCCGAACGGAGTTTATGCGGACTGCACTTTTGGAGGAGGAGGTCATTCTGTTGAAATTTTGAAAAGATTGGGAGACCAGGGCAGACTGATTGCTTTTGATCAGGATGAGGATGCCTGGAAGAATGAATTGAAAGATGTGAGATTTACGCTGATCAGACAGAATTTCAGATTTCTGAAAAACAACCTCAGATATCTCGGCTACAGAAAACTGAACGGTGTATTGGCTGATCTGGGTGTTTCGTCCCATCAGTTTGATTCACCCCAAAGAGGATTTTCAATCCGGTTCGATGATGAACGACTCGATATGCGGATGAACAGAGCTTCAAAACTGACTGCTGAAAAAATTCTGAATACTTACAGCGAGGAAAAGCTGGCTGATGTTTTTTACAATTACGGCGAATTGAGAAATGCAAGAAGAATGGCGCGTGAAATCGTCGGAAGTCGAAAATCCGAAAAAATCAGAACCACAGCCGATCTGAAAAAAACATTCAGTTATATCCCCAAAAACAGAGAGAATAAATTTCTTGCCCAACTGTTCCAGTCTTTGAGAATTGAAGTAAACGACGAACTGGCAGCGCTCAAAGAGATGCTGATCCAAACCGGCGAACTGATTGAGCCGGGCGGAAAACTGGTGGTGATATCCTATCATTCGCTGGAAGACCGGCTGGTGAAAAGATATATGAAGACCGGCATGTTTGAAGGTGAGCCCGAAAAGGATTTGTACGGCAACTGGGAAAGCCCTTTCAAACCATTGCAATCAAAAGTAATGGTGCCGGATGAAATAGAAATTGAAACAAACCCGAGAGCAAGAAGCGCAAAAATGCGGGTTGCAATAAAAAATTAAAAATGGCAAAAAACAGAAAAAGCAATATCAGCATCAAAGATATTTTCAAAGGAAAATTTCTGGTTGAAGAAGGCTCTGCCCGCAATTGGGGATTTGGCCTCTATCTGATTTTTCTTGCTTTTGTCGCGATTTCAAGTTCGCACTGGCTGGAAAAGAAAGTGGTTGAAATCAACCGGCTGAACGAGGAAGTCGCCAATCTGAAATCACAATATACAGATGCACACCGCGAACTGATGAAAATGCAGTTAGAACCCGAAATCAGAAAACAGTCCGAAAAAATGGGCATTACCATCACAGAAGTACAACCTTATGTTTTAATCAAAGAAATCTATGATCAGGAACCGTAAATACATGCTGATCAGAGCCTATATGGTCGCCGTCGGAATCCTGGTGATTGCGTTGGGCGTACTGTATTCAATGGCGAAAATTCAAATTGCAGAAGGCTCGGAACTCGATGAGTTTGCAGAAAATAATTTCAGACTGAAATCGGAACCTTCAAAACGGGGGAATCTCTATGCATCGGGCGGAGATCTGCTTGCAACTACAATTACAGTTCACAACATCTATGTGGATATGGCGACCATCGAAGACAAATTATTCGAATCTCAATTGGGTGCTTTGTCTGATTCGCTGTCAGTGATGTTTGATAAACCCGCATCTTATTTTCAGGAAAAACTTAAAACCGAAAAGAAAAAGGGAAACCGATATATGACGCTGATCAAAGGTTTGGATTACAAAGATTACAAACGAATCAAATCATTTCCGATATTTAATAAAGGTCAGAACAAAGGCGGATTTATCCATCAAACCGAATCGAGAAGAGAACTGGTTTTGGATGATGTGGGCAAAAGGACGATTGGTTATGACACCGGTGACCGCAAATCAGGTTTGGAAGGTGCCTATTCAAAAGACCTGTCGGGTGTTGAAGGCAAACGCTGGGAACAGTTTATGGGTCGCGGACAATGGAGACCGTCCAAATCATGGGAACAGGCACCGGTAAACGGTTCGGATGTATATACCACAATCGATGCCGGCATGCAGATTGCCGCATACAGCGCGCTTCAAAATCAGTTGATTCAGTACGAAGCAGAATACGGCTGTGTGGCTGTAATGGAAGTGGCAACCGGAAAAATCAGAGCAATCGTAAATCTGAAAAGAGGCGTGGACGGAACTTATACAGATGTTTACAATTATGTGGTTGCAGACCGCGCAGAACCCGGATCGACCTTCAAAACCGTTTCGCTTTTGGCCGGTCTCGAAAATGAAAAATTCAAAGCCGATGATACGGTTGAAACGGGAAACGGACGGTACAGACTTTACAACAAAGTAATTTCTGATACCCACGGAAACGGAACCCTGACCGTAGAACAGGTCTTGATCAAATCTTCAAATATCGGAACCGCCAAACTGATCAATGCCGGTTTTGGAAGCAATCCGCAGCAATATTTTGATCAACTCTCAGAATGGAATCTGACCAAAAAAATGGGGATCGACATTGAGGGTGAAACCGCGCCGGTCTTTCACAAACCAACCGATTCGGACTGGAGCAATATCACACTTCCGGTTATGTCATACGGTTATGGCTTTCAGATTACACCGCTCCAAATCCTGACTTTCTACAACGGAATTGCAAACAAAGGCAGAATGCTCAAACCTTTGTTTATCGACAAAATTGAAAAATACGACGGTACGATTGTCAATTTTCAGCCGCAGGTGCTGGTTGACAAAATGGCGTCTGACCAAAATATAGCAACAATGACAGAAATGCTCAGAAAAGCAGTTTCTGAAGGAACCGCAAAAAACATTTTTACCGAGCATTACGAGATAGCAGGCAAAACCGGTACTGCGAGGGTTGAATATTGGATAAAAGATCAGCCTATCAGATATCGGGCTTCATTTGCAGGTTTCTTTCCGGCCGACGATCCCAAATACACCTGCATCGTGGTGGTTCACAAACCTGCCAACAACAAAGGAATTTACGGTGGTACGGTGACTGCACCGGTATTTAAAAAAATTGCGGACTGGGTTTATTCGAGAACACCGATCAAAGTTCCTGAAACACCCGAGCTGGTCAATGTAGAAAAGGAAATTAAGTCTGCACCGTCGATCCGATACAATGGTGAAGGCAGCAGAATTCCAAATCTGATCGGCAAAAGCGGAGAAAATGTGATTCCGGTTCTCGAAAATATGGGGCTGGATGTGAGATACAACGGATTGGGCAAGGTGACCGGACAGTCAATTCCGGCCGGAACCCCATTCAGAAAAGGACAAACGATTTATTTGACACTTGAAAGTTAAGCCAAAGAACAGATGAAGCTGAAGGATTTATTGTGCAAAGTGAAATTGATAGAGGTGATCGGAAATACAGATATTCCGATTTCTTCTGTCCATTTTGACTCCAGGAAGATTGAGAAAAACGCGCTGTTCATCGCTCAAAAAGGTACTCTGGTTGACGGTCATGATTTTATTGAAAATTCAATTTCTGACGGTGCAGCCGCTGTCGTTTGTGAACATATTCCGGAAAATACAAATCCGAAAGTGACCTATGTAAAGGTTGAAAATTCATCTGAAGCAATGGGTTTTATCGCAGCCAATTTTTATGACAATCCGTCCGAAAAATTAAAACTGATCGGTATCACAGGAACCAACGGAAAAACCACCACTGCAACTTTGACCTATAACCTGTTTGAGTCTTTGGGTTTTGCTGCAGTTCTGATTTCAACCATCAGAATTCTTGTGGACGGAAAAGAACATTCTACCGGACATACCACACCCGATATCATCACGCTGAACAAAATTTTCAAAGAAGCGGTCGATGCCGGTTGTGAATTTGCGGTGATGGAAGTCAGCTCCATCGGGATTCATCAGCACAGGATTGCAGGTTTGAATTTTAAAGTGGCTGTGTTTACAAACATTACACACGACCATTTGGATTATCACAAAACATTTGCTCAATATCTGAAAGTCAAAAAAAGTTTCTTTGACAATTTGCCAAAATCGGCTTCATCGCTGACCAATATCGATGACAAAAACGGCGTAGTAATGGTTCAGAATTCAGCTTCAAAAAGATATTCTTATGCACTGAGATCAGATGCTGATTTCAGAGCAAAAATTCTTGAAAATCGTTTTGACGGAATGTTGCTTTCGATTGACGGCAAAGAAGTATGGACACCGCTGATCGGTCAGTTCAATGCCTACAATCTGCTGACGGTTTATTCGATTGCAAGAATTCTTGGTTTTGAGGTGAATGAAATTCTCACTCACCTGAGCAGCCTCGGAAAAGTGGACGGAAGATTTCAGTCGTTTATGACAAAATCCGGCATTGTTGCAATCATCGATTATGCGCATACGCCGGATGCACTTGAAAATGTGCTGGATACCATTCAGACCATCAGAAATCACAGCGAAAAACTGTTTACTGTGGTCGGCTGTGGCGGTGATCGTGACAAAACCAAACGACCCGAAATGGCGGATATTGCATCTGAAAAATCAGATCAGACAATTTTTACTTCTGACAATCCGAGAACAGAAGACCCTGAAGCGATTTTGGCAGATATGGAGGCAGGAATCAAACCAATAAATTACAAAAAAACATTAAAAATAACAGACAGGAAAGAAGCGATCAAGACTGCGCTGAGGATGGCCGAAAAAGGTGATATCATCCTGATTGCAGGCAAAGGGCATGAAACTTATCAGGAAATAAACGGAGTGAAACATCACTTTGATGACATGGAAACTGTAAAAGAATTGGCAACTCAACTCAATAAATAAGATGCTGTACTACTTATTTGAATATTTGGACAAACATTTTGATATCCCCGGTGCGGGCATGTTCCAATATGTGTCATTCCGATCGGGTCTGGCGGTATTGACCGCATTGTTTATCGCACTGTTTTTTGGCAAAAAAATTATCAATTATCTGCGACGGGAACAATTGGGTGAAACAGTCCGGGATCTCGGCCTGCAAGGTCAAAACGAGAAATCGGGGACCCCGACCATGGGCGGAATCATCATCATACTGGCAACCGTCATTCCGACTTTGCTGTTTGCAAAACTCGACAATATCTATGTGATCATACTTTTGGTTTCAACGATTTGGCTGGGTGCAATCGGATTTTTGGATGATTACATCAAAGTATTCAGAAAACACAAAGAAGGACTTGCCGGAAGGTTCAAAATACTGGGTCAGGCAGGTTTGGGAATTTTTGTTGGTGCAATGATTTATTTCAGTCCGGATGTGACCATAAAGCATCAGGTGAATGTCAATGAAGGTCAGACAGTAGGAACACATACAGTGAAATTCGGTGATGAAGAAAAGAGTCTTGATACCACACTTCCGTTTCTGAAAAACAATGAATTCAATTACGGAGAACTTCTTTTCTGGATGGACAATTCTGGAAAGATCAAATACGAATGGATTGTTTTTCTGCTCGCAGTTGTTTTTATCATCACAGCCGTTTCGAACGGTGCCAATCTCGCAGACGGCATTGACGGTCTGGCGGCGGGTTCTTCAGTCATCATTGTCGCCGCGCTTTCGCTCTTTGCGTTTGTGTCTGGCAACATCATTTTTGCAGATTATCTGAACATTGTATTTATACCGAGATCAGAAGAAGTCGTCGTCTTTTGTACCGCATTTATCGGCGGACTGATCGGATTTTTGTGGTACAACACTTATCCGGCACAGGTATTTATGGGCGATACCGGAAGCCTCACAATCGGCGGTTTGATCGCTGTGATTGCGATCATCGTCAGGAAAGAACTGATGCTGCCTGTGCTTTGCGGAATCTTTCTGGCAGAAAGCGTTTCGGTAATGCTTCAGGTTTCTTATTTCAAATACACCAAACGAAAATACGGAGAGGGAAGAAGAATCTTCCTGATGTCTCCCCTGCACCATCACTATCAGAAGCAGGGACTGCATGAGAGCAAGATAGTGAACCGGATGATGATTGTCGGATTTATACTGGCAGTGGTTACAGTGATTACTTTAAAAATGAGATGATGCAACAAAAACTGGTCATATTGGGCGGAGGCGAAAGCGGTGTAGGTGCCGCAGTACTCGCAAAAAAACAGGGATACAGAGTTTTTCTGTCAGACAGAGGTACGCTGTCCGAAAAATTCAGGGTCAGACTCATTGACAACGGAATTGATTACGAAGAAGGACAGCATTCCGAATCAGAAATCATGAATGCAGATCTGGTGGTCAAAAGCCCCGGAATTCCAAAGGAAGCACCAATCATTCAAAAATTGAATCAAAAACATATTTCTGTAATTTCTGAAATTGAATTTGCATCACGTTTTACTGATTCAAAAATCATTGCTGTAACCGGCAGCAACGGTAAAACCACCACAACTTCGCTGATCCATTATATACTCAGCGTTGCAGGAATGAACGTCGGTCTGGGCGGAAACATCGGAAGAAGCTTTGCAGATCTGGTAGCAGAAGGAGGATTTGACTGCTATGTGCTTGAAATCAGCAGCTTTCAGCTTGACGATATTGTTTCGTTCAAACCTTATATCGCCATCCTGCTCAACATCACACCCGACCATTTGGACCGATATGATTACAAACTTGAACTGTATGCAAAAACAAAATTCAGAATTACCGAAAATCAGTCTCACGAAGACTATTTTGTATATGATTTTGACGACGAAAATATAGCAGAACTAATAAAAGAAATTGACACAACCGCAAAAAAAGTAGCCTATTCTATGAACACAAATTTGGACGAAGGAGCCTATGCAGATGATGAAAAAATGATGATTAATTATCCGGACAGATTTGAAATTCCGATTTCTGAAATTTCACTTCGCGGAAAACACAATATCTACAATTCAATGGCGGCAGCAACCACTGCCAATATTCTGAAAATCAGAAAAGATGTGATCAGACGGAGCATGTCTGATTTCTCGGCAGTCGAACACCGGCTTGAGTTTGTACTCAAAGTCGGCGGAGTCGAATTTATCAATGACTCAAAGGCGACCAATGTAAACGCTGCCTATTATGCGCTTGAAAGCATGAAAAATCCGACGGTTTGGATCGTCGGCGGAACCGATAAAGGAAATGATTATTCCGAAGTATTCGATCTGGTGCAGAAAAGAGTTAAAGCGATCGTCTGTCTCGGCGTTGACAACTCAAAAATTCTGAGCGCTTTTGACGGAATGGTCGAGAATATTGTTGAAGCCAAATCGATGGAGGAAGCTGTGAGATCTGCGTATTTCTTCAGTGAAAAAGGAGATACTGTCCTGTTGTCACCCTGCTGCGCAAGTTTTGATTTGTTCAAAAACTACGAAGACAGAGGAAATCAGTTTAAGGTAGAAGTGAAAAAATTATAATTATCAGAAAGGAATGAACTTTTTTAAAGAATTGATAAAAGGCGATAAATATCTGTGGGCCTTCATTGGACTGCTGGCTGTTTTCTCATTCCTTCCGGTTTATTCGGCGAGCTCCAATCTGGTTTATACGGTTGGTAAAGGTTCAGTGATTTCACACATGGGCAAACATGCGATCTTTTTAGTGGTCGGAATGTTGATCATCGTCGGAATCCAAAAAGTGAATTACAAATATTTTGGAGGCTTTGCATTTTTTGCGGTGATCATTTCTGCCGCATTGCTCGCTTATACGCTGCTTCAGGGAAAAACCATTGATGGTGCTAATGCTTCTCGATGGATTACGCTTCCCGGAACTTCGGTTACCATACAGACCTCCACCTTTGCATCAATGGCACTGCTGATTTATGTGGCACGTTATCTGACCAAAATCAGGGACAAAGAAATCAGCTTCGGATCTACGATACTGCCTTTGTTTGTGCCGATGTTTGCAATCATTGGTCTGATCCTGCCTGCCAACGGATCCACCGCAGCCATCCTTTTTGCGATGTGTCTGGTGCTATTGTTTATCGGCGGTTTCCCGATCAAATATCTGCTGGTGATTGTCGGAACCGGAATACTTGCAGCTGGTGCATTTATATATGTGGCGATGAATCACCCCGAAATTCTGCCGAGCTCGAGGGTGCACACATGGCAGTCGAGGATTGAGAATTTTTCAAATGACGACGGAATCGAATCCTATCAGGTTCATCACGCCAAAGCTGCAATCAATCGCGGCGGACTCTGGGGTGTTGGCCCCGGCAAAAGCGTTTTCAAACAGACTTTGCCACAGTCTTCTTCCGACTTTATTTTTGCCATTATTGTGGAAGAATACGGAATTCTCGGAGCGGGAGGACTGATTTTTGTTTATTTACTGATCCTTTTCAGGATGACGATCATCGCCACCAAAATCCACACCATTTTTGGTACGCTTGTGGTTTGTGCAGTGGGTCTTCCTGTAATTTTCCAGGCGTTTATCAATATGGGTGTTGCGGTAAGTCTTTTTCCGGTGACGGGTCAGCCGCTTCCAATGATCAGTTACGGCGGAACCTCGCTTTGGGTTACCTGTATTGCGTTTGGAATTGTATTGAGTGTGAGCAGGGCGATCATGTCGCCCGAGGAAATTAAATCGGAAGAAAGAAAAAATACAGATGAAGTCATCCAGGACATCGCCTAAAATCATCATCAGCGGAGGCGGAACCGGCGGTCATATCTATCCTGCAATTGCAATTGCGGATGAGATCAAAAACCGTTTTCCCGATGCCGAAATACTGTTTGTGGGTGCGCTTGGAAAAATGGAAATGGAGAAAGTGCCCAAGGCGGGCTATCCGATCAAAGGCCTTCCGATTGAAGGATTTGACAGAGGAAATCTATTTTCAAATTTTAAATTTCCGTTCAAACTCATCAAAAGCCTGAATCTTGCCAAAAAAATTATTTCGGAATTCAAACCCGATGCCGCAATCGGGACAGGCGGATATGCCAGCGGACCACTTTTGTGGCAGGCATCAAAAAAAGGAATTCCGGTGGTGATTCAGGAGCAGAATTCATTTCCTGGAATCACCAATAAATTATTAAAAAACAAAGCAACCGCAATTTGTGTTGCTTATCAGGGTATCAGTCAGTTTCCGGCTGATAAAACTTATTATACAGGAAACCCGATTCGGTCAGAAATTTTTACAAAGCTTCCCGACAAATCAGATGCTGTCAGATCGTTTGGTCTGAACCCGGACAAAAAGACAATATTGTCGATAGGTGGCAGTCAGGGTTCGAGAACGCTCAACAATGCATGGAAAGCAGGAATCGCACAAATTCTGAAAAATGATGTTCAGCTGATCTGGCAAACAGGTAAGCCGGATTTCGAAAACCTCAAAAGAGAAATAAAAAATGATGATTCAGGAATTCATCTGACCGAATTCATTTATGAAATGAAAAAAGCCTTTGCGTCTGCAGATTTGATTGTGTCGAGAGCAGGCGCGATGGCGATTTCGGAACTCTGTCTAATCGGAAAACCGGTTGTGCTTGTGCCTTTTCCGTATGCCGCCGAAGACCATCAGACAAAAAATGCAAAATCACTGGCCGATAATAATGCGGCACTGATGATGACCGATTCGGATGCTGCAAAGAAACTGGTCAGAACTGCATTGGAATTGATCAATGACGAGGAAAAACAGAAAATGCTTTCCAATAATATAAAGCAGTTGGGAAAACCCGATGCAACCAAAGAGATTGTGGATATTTTAATGAGCCGGATCAAATGACAGTTACCGATAAAAAATATTATTATTTCATCGGAGCCGGAGGAATCGGAATGAGCGCATTGGCACGTTATTTCAGATTTCTTGGAAAAGAAGTTTTTGGCTATGACCGGATCAGAACCGAGTTGACAGATCATCTGGAAAGAGAAGGCGCAATTCTTCATTTTGAGGATGATGTGAGGTTTATTCCAAAAGGACTCACACCTGAAAATACTTTGGTGATTTATACGCCTGCGGTCCCAAAAGAGCATTCCGAATTTCTTTATTTTCTGAACCATGGTTTCGAAATAATGAAAAGGTCGGAAGCATTGGGCGAAATTACAAAAGTAACATACGGAATTGCTGTTGCGGGCAGTCATGGCAAAACCACAACTTCATCACTGATTGCTCACATTTTGTATGAAGCCGGTTTTGAGTGCGCTTCATTTCTGGGCGGAATTGTTGAGAATTATGATACCAATTTTCTGTACAAAGGAAATAAATATACAGTGGCTGAAGCTGACGAATACGATCGTTCGTTTTTGAAGCTTTCACCCAAAATCGGTGTAATCACATCAATCGATCCGGATCATCTGGACATATACGGAGATCCGGAACATTTCAAACAAAGCTTTGTTGAATTCAGTCTCAAGATCTCAGAAAAACTCTTTTTCAAAAAAGGCCTGCCGATTGATAACGGCTCGACCTACGGAGTTGAATGTGGTGCGGATTATGATGCAATCAATGTCAAAGTTATTGATGGTGCTTATCATTTTGATTTAAAAACACCTGACGGAAAAATTGATGAGTTTGTACTGAATCATCCCGGCAGACACAATGTTGAAAATTCGACTGCTGCAATTGCGGTTTCGCTTTATCTGAAAGTTCCGGTTGAAATCATCAAAAAAGCACTTGCAGACTTCAAAGGAGTTAAAAGAAGATTCAATCGCTGGGACATTGGCGGAAAGATTTATATAGACGATTATGCCCATCATCCGACCGAGCTGAATGCACTGTCTCATACTTTGAGAGAAATGTTTCCGGCAAAAAAGATTTTTGGAATTTTTCAGCCGCATCTCTATACACGGACAAGAGATTTTATGGATGAAATGGCAGATTCGCTTTCAAGATTTGACGAATTGCTGCTGCTCGATATTTATCCGGCACGCGAACTTCCGATCGAAGGAATTACTTCTGCGGAACTGCTCAAAAAAGTGAATTTGGAAGACAAAGAAGTCTGTTCGCTTGCAGATGCGATGGACAAAATCAAATCCAGATCTTTTGATGTGATTGTAACCGCCGGAGCTGGAAATATAGATACTTTGGTCAAACCGATAAAAAAATGGCTGAATGAAAACTAAACTCAAAATACTCAAACTGTTTTTGGGCATTTCGGTGTTCATCTTTCTGGTGGGTTTTTCGGCCAAAAGACATGCCTGTAAACCGGTCGCAGATGTTTTGATTGAGATTGATCACAGCTCCGAAAACCGTTTTGTGAACGACGAACTGGTCAGAAATCTGCTCGACGGAAAAGAATTGCGTGTCAGCTCTACACCATTGGGAAATCTCAACATTAGAAAAATTGAAAAGGTGCTGAACGGTAATCCGTTTGTAAAAAAATCTCAGGTCTTTAAGGATGTGGATGGAAATCTGAGTGTCAAAATTAATCAGAAAAAGCCGATAATGAGGGTCAACACTAACGTTGAAGAATATTATCTGTCTGACCAGCTGACCAAAATCCCATTGTCAAATCTTTATTCTGCCCAAGTCTTATTGGCTGGCGGAGACATCAAAGAGTCTGATTTCAGCGGACTGAAAGCGCTGTCAGAAGCGATTTCGGCTGATAAGTTGTTGAAAAAACATATTATCGCTGTTAAAAAGGTGGAGCCAAATTCGTTTAATTTGTTTGTTAACAAAGGAAACTACATTATTGAATTTGGTGAATTAAGGGATTTTGATGAAAAATTTGAAAAATTGAAACTGTTTTATGATCAGTATCTCGACAAAGTCGGACTGAATTATTACAGCAAAATTAACCTGAAATATAGAAACCAAATTGTAGCAACCAAAAGAAAAAATGATGAAAACTAACAAAATTGCGGTCGGACTTGATATAGGAACAACCAAGATTGTCGCTATGGTCGGCCGAAAAAACGAACATGGAAAAATTGAGGTGCTCGGTGTCGGCAGATCAAAAAGTCTCGGTGTGAAAAGAGGGGTGGTGACCCACATCACCCAAACCGTTGAGTCAATTAAAGAAGCGGTGGCACAGGCAGAAAAACTGTCCGGAATCCAAATCAAGGATGTAACGGTGGGCATAGCCGGTCAGCACATCCGCTCTCTGCAGCACAGTGATTACATCACGCGTCCGAATTTTGAAGATGTGATTGATGAAAACGATCTGAAAAAGCTGGTCAGCCAGGTACACAAACTGGTGATGCTGCCGGGCGAAGAAATCATTCACGTTCTTCCGCAGGAATACAAAGTGGACAGTCAGGAAACCACCGAACCAATCGGTATGTACGGCAGCCGTCTGGAAGCAAACTTCCATGTAGTTGTCGGTCAGGTTGCTTCGATAAAAAATATTGCACGCTGTGTGAAAAATGCCGGTCTGACTTTGAATGCCATCACGCTCGAACCGCTTGCTTCTGCAGATGCAACGCTGAGCAGTGAGGAAAAAGAAGCGGGTGTTGCGCTGATTGATATAGGCGGCGGAACTACTGACATTGCGGTTTTCAAAGACAATATGATCCGTCATACCTCGGTGATTCCTTATGGTGGCAATGTAATTACAGAAGACATCAAAGTAGGCTGTTCAATCATAGAGAGACAGGCTGAGCTGATGAAAGAAAAATACGGTTCTGCATGGCCGGGTGAAAACAAAGAGAATGAAATCATTTCAATACCGGGACTGAGAGGAAGAGAGCCGAAAGAAATTTCGATGAAACGACTTTCTCAGATCATTCATGCGAGAACTCAGGAAATTCTTGAACAATGCTATCAGGAATTGAGACATTACGGTTGTGAAGATCAGAAACGAAGACTGATTGCGGGTATTGTGATGACCGGCGGCGGTTCAAAATTGAAACACATTCGTCAGCTTTCAGAATACATTTCGGGTATGGACGTCAGAATCGGATATTCTGATGAACACCTGGTCGGACCACTGGTTGAAGAACAGAAAATTTCAGGACCCGAATATGCAACCGCAATCGGTTTGTTGATGAAAGGTCTTGAAAATATGGAAGATTATGAAGACGAAGATGACGAAATTGTTCAGGAACTGGACGGAATTGATCAAAACAATTCAGAAGTCGAGTTTCAGACAGTTGAGAATAAATCTGAGACCAAGAATAAACCGGTCAAAGTAAAGACTCCTAAGAAGTCAAAAGCTACCACGATCTGGTCAAAATGGACGGATAAATTTATCCAGATGATTAATGAATCGGAATAATTTGAATTAAAAAAAACAACAAATATGAAAACTGAAGATTTTTCGTTTGACCTGCCAAAACACCATTCATCATCGATTAAGGTGATCGGTGTTGGGGGGGGCGGAAGCAATGCGGTAAATTACATGTTTCAACAAGGGATAGAAGGAGTTGATTTTGTGGTTTGCAATACAGATGCTCAGGCATTGAACAGCAGTCCGGTTCCAAACAAGATTCAGCTGGGACAGGCGATTACCGAGGGACTCGGCGCAGGTGCCAATCCTGAAGTGGGCGAACAGGCTGCATTGGAAAGTATTGACGAAATCAAAGGTTTGCTGGATGCCAACTCAAAAATGGTCTTTGTCACAGCGGGTATGGGCGGAGGTACCGGAACGGGTGCCGCACCGATCATTGCCGGAGTAGCCAAAGATATGGGGATCCTCACCGTAGGTATCGTTACCGCGCCTTTTAGTTTTGAAGGGAAAATGAGGCTTGAACAGGCAGAGCAGGGAATCAGAAAACTGCAGGAAAATGTGGATTCGCTGATTGTGATCAACAACAACAAACTGAGAGAGCTGTACGGAAATCTCGGTTACAAAGCGAGTTTTGCAAAGGCTGATGAAGTTTTGACCACCGGTGCAAAAGGAATTGCTGAAGTTATCTCAAAACATTATTCAACCAATATCGACCTGAAAGATGCCAGAACCGTTTTGGCAGATTCGGGAACTGCGATTATGGGAACCGGAAAGGCGAGCGGTGAAAACAAAGCAAAAGAAGCTGTCAAAGCTGCGCTGGATTCGCCATTGCTGAACAACAACAAAATTTCGGGTGCGACCAATGTGCTGCTGCTGATCGTTTCGGGTAATGATGAAATCACGATGGACGAAATCGGAATCATCAACGAACACATACAGACTGAAGCGGGTCACAACGCCAACATCATCATGGGTGTGGGTGAGGATCAGTCGCTTGAAGACAAAATTGCCGTAACCATCGTTGCAACCGGTTTTCCGAGTGACGGTCAGGCTTATACCGGAAAAGAGGATGAGAAGATTGTCCACACTTTGGAAGAAGAACAACCGCTGACTCAAGTGCTTTCGACCGAAACACCATTTCCGGTCAGACTGAAAAAAATGCCTGAGAAAGCAAAAGAACCGGAACAGAAAGCGGAAGAAACAACCGAACAGATCAAATTTGAACTGGAAGATCAGGTAGAGGAAGAGCCGTTTAAAGAAGAACCGATTGCAGCCGAAGAGGAAAGCGATTGGGAACCCGTTCTGAAAAAAGATAATGAAATTCAGTTTACTGAAGAACTCGACTTTGATGCGGAACCTGAAGAACCTTTTGAAGCGGTTGAAGAACAGCCTGCAGAAGAAGTAAATGAATTTCCGCAAACCATCATGTTTACGCTTGACGGAGACATAGAAGATGAAATTACAGAAATTCCTGCCGAGCCGGTTTCAAAACAGGCCCAAGCGCATGCTGCAGAAGTTCAGACCAAAACTGAAGTGAAGGCAGCGATTGAGGAAAAACCGAAAGCTGTTCCCGAAGTTGAAAAAGATCCGTTTGACGAACCGCTTTCACAGACGCTTTCACATGCGATTGAAGAAAGAAGGGCGAGACTGAAACAGTTCAATTATAAATTTAAAAATTCGGTCAGCAACAAAACGGTTGATGAAATCGAGAGTGTACCTGCATACAAAAGGCAGGGTGTGGACCTGAGCGAAAGAGAAGACAATTCACCATCTGATTTTATCATCAGCGAGAACAGTCAGAAGGAAACAAAAATTCGACCCAACAATTTTCTGCATGACAATGTGGACTAACAATTTGGTTTAGGTTGGTTGCTTTCTTTGGGGGGACTCAAAGGACGATTGAGAGCGCGGAACATTATCTTCCGCCTCTTTTTTTTTGTAAAAGATTGTATCTAAATAATTTGGAAAGTATAAAGAGACTTTTTAACTTTGAAATTCACTACTAAAATTATAATCATGAAAAAAATTATTTCTTTCTTTTCTCTTTTATTGGTTAATGTTTGTTTATCACAAATGTACCATGAGTATGACATAGTTCAAAGAGATGCTTTAAGTGGAAATATTGTGGGAGGAGGTACAATATTTATCAATAAATCTAACAGACAAATATTTTCAGCTACTGCCCAAAAAGAAAATAATAACAATCAAACTTTTTTGGCTGCAAATGACATAGGTGAGCCTGCTCTTTATAATTGGTATGATTCGGAAGGGAATCTATTATATACTGGAAGAGAATACATCATTTCTCCGCAGATATCAGAAACATACAGTTTGGAAGTAATATCTGATTTGGATGGCTTTAAAGACTATCAGATAATTAATGTTGAAGGAATTTCACCATTTTCACTTGGTACGATATCTCCAAATCCTGCAGGGAGTCAAATTTCAGTCAGTTATGAAATCTCTGAAGCTGATTCTGCTTATTTGATTATTACAAGTTTAGCAGATGGTACTTACAATAATTATATTCTGGGTTTGAATTCTAATCAAAGGTTAATTGATTTAACCAATTACCCTAATGGAATTTATTTGGTAACTTTAGTCTGTAATGGGCAGACTGTTAAATCAAAAAACTTAATAAAAAATTAAAAAGAAATGAAAAAGCTAAATACATTATTATTCTTATTCTTTTTCAGTTTTATTTGGGCACAGAATTTACAGATTATGACCCACGAATGGGTGTTGACTGATTTGGAAGTTGATGGAGAAGCAACGGAAATTCCTGAAAATGAAGAATTGGGAGAGGTTTGGATGAAGATAAATGAAGAACCCGAAGGCTTTTTTTGGTTTGATTCGTATTCTTTATGCAACCATTTGGGTGGTCTTTTAAACTGGGTGGTTGAGGGATCTTTTTCATTTTTTGATTTTGGCAGCAGTTGTGCCTGTACAATGGAAGAAAACGAGACTTTCCATCAAAAGTATGCATATTTTTACGGGGAAGGAGGTATGTCGGGAGAACCTTTGAATTATAATATAAACGAAAATCCTGACGACAGTTTTACCCTTACTGTTACCAATCAATTTGGAGATACGGCTATTTATAACAGCAGAACTATGAATACTTCAGAAAATGAACTGAATCGGGTTCGGATTTTACCCAATCCTTTCTCTGATAAGATTATCTTCTCGGGTGTTAATTCCTCAGAAGTATTTTTCAGTGTTGCTGATTTGAACGGGCGGCTGATTATAAATCCGATTCGGATTAATTCAAATCAGCCTGAAATTGATTTGTCGAAATTAAATCGGGGAATTTATCTGATCATGTTGTCTGATGCCAATCAAAAGCTGATTCACAAACAAAAGATGATCAAAAGATAATTTAGGAAGGACCATTGTTGTTCAAAATAAAGTTGCTTACGCAAAAAAAAGCCGGAATTTTAAAAACTCCGGCTTTTGTTATGAATTGATTTTTTTTTAAAACTGATTTTCGTAGGACGGATCCATCTCAAAAGTTTCCATAAATGCTGTGGTGTAATCGCCTTTGATATAGACCGGATTGTCCATCAGCTGTCTGTGGAACGGAACTGTGGTTTTGATTCCTTCGATATAGAATTCCTCAAGTGCCCGTCTCATTTTTGCCAAAGATTCTTCTCTGGTCTGAGCGGTTACAATCAGTTTTGCAATCATCGAATCATAATATGGCGGAATCTGATAACCCGCATACACATGGGTGTCGATTCTGACACCGTGGCCGCCCGGAATGTTGATATTAGTAATGATTCCCGGAGACGGTCTGAAGTTGTTGTACGGGTCCTCCGCATTGATACGGCATTCGATTGCATGCAGTTTGGGCAGATAATTTTTACCCGAAATCTGCTGACCGGCAGCTATCAAAATCTGTTCTTTTACCAGGTCATAATCAATCACCTGTTCTGTAATCGGGTGTTCTACCTGGATACGGGTGTTCATTTCCATAAAATAGAAATTCCCGTCTTTGTCAACCAGAAACTCAATGGTCCCCACACCTTCATAGCCGATGTATTCGGCAGCTTTAACAGCAGCTTCACCCATTTTTGCACGCAATTCGGGTGTCATAAATGGTGAAGGCGTTTCTTCGGTCAGTTTCTGGTGTCTTCTCTGGATCGAGCAGTCTCTTTCAGACAGGTGACAGGCCCTTCCTCTGGAATCGCCCGCAATCTGGATTTCGATATGTCTCGGACTCAAAATCAGTTTCTCCATATACATACCTCCGTTTCCAAATGCTGCGGTTGCTTCCTGAACGGCAGAATCAAAATGTTTGTCGAGATCTTTATCATTAAAAATCTCTCTCATTCCTTTTCCGCCACCGCCTGCAGTTGCTTTGATCATCACCGGATACCCGATTTTCTTTGCAGTTTTTTTTGCGTCTTCCAAATCTTTCAGAATTCCTTTGGAACCGGGAACTACCGGAACTCCGGCTTCAATCATGGTTGCCTTTGCACTTGCCTTGTCGCCCATACGGTCGATTTGTTCGGGCAATGCGCCGATGAATTTGATGCCTGTGTCTTTACAGGTTTTTGAGAATTTTGAATTTTCTGACAAAAATCCGTAACCGGGATGGATGGCATCTGCATCTGTGATTTCTGCGGCAGCAATGATATTTGCAATTTTCAGATAAGACTGTGCGCTGGCGGGAGGTCCCACACAGACTGCTTCATCTGCAAATCTTACATGGAGACTGTCGCGGTCGGCAGTTGAATAGACAGCAACTGTTTTGATTCCCATTTCCTTTGCTGTACGAATGATACGCATTGCAATCTCACCTCTGTTGGCAATTAATATCTTTTTAAACATATTTTTGCGCTTTGGAGAATTAAGGTTCTATCAGGAACAATGGCTGATCATACTCAACCGGTGTGGTGTCATCCACCAATATTTTTACAACTTTACCCGAAACTTCAGACTCGATTTCGTTGAACAATTTCATTGCTTCCACGATACAAAGCACAGTACCCGGTGAAACGCTGTCGCCTACCTGTATGAATGGTTCTTTGTCCGGTCCCGAAGAACGGTAGAAAGTTCCGATCATTGGTGATTTGACTGTGATATACTTTGAATTGTCTTCTGTTTCAGCAGTAGGAGCGGTTGGCGCTGCAGCTTCCGGCTGGGGCGCAGCGACCTGTTGCGGAATTACTGCCTGAGGCGTATAACTGATAGTCTGGCCGCCAATGTTTTTGACTTTGATTTCAAAATCTTTCATTTTCAGACTGACTTCTGCCACATCTGACTTTGAAACGAATTTGATTAAATTTTGTATTTCTTTAATGTCCATAATGTGAATTTGTTAAATGGAATGGAATTTCAAAGGTATAAAAAAAAGAAAAGCTGACTTCATTAAAAGAAGCAGCTTTTTAATTTTTGACTGAAAGAGCGGATCAATCCTCGCTTTCTTCAATTTCTCTTTCCATTACCACTTTGCCTCTGTAGTACATTTTTCCTTCGTGCCAGTAAGCTCTGTGGTACAGATGTGAAACTCCGGTGGTTTTGTCAACCGCAATCTGTGGAGCCTCAATCTTGTAATGCGTTCTACGTTTATCTCTTCTCGTAGTCGATTGTCTTCTCTTAGGATGTGCCATAACTTATATTCTTTTCAGTTATTATTATTTTTTTAATTTTTTCAATGCTTCCCATCTCGGGTCAATTTCCTCCTTGTCTGATTCCTGAGGTTCGTGCGGACTGTATTTTTCAAGCAATTCAATCATCTCTGAATTGCTTTTTCCGTTCAGTACATCCGGATGAATCCTTTTGACCGGTATCGTCAACAGTGTCATCTCATAAATCAGCTGCGCAACATTGATGCTGTGCTCACCAAACGGAATGACCCAAACCTCATCATCCGAAAAATCAGAATCCTCACCGAATTTTACAATGATTTCATTCTCACCTTCAATCGGCTGATCATAAGGTTCATTTGTGACATCACAAATCAGTTCGACCGAACCTGACAATTTGAAAAACAATTCAAGAAAATTATTTTTCTTGTCCAAAACCGTGATCACCTTCACATCGGGCCTGCTGAAATCCTGATCAAATTCAAACAAATCAAAGAACGGCTGAGTGATTTGAAATTCAAATTCATGTCTTCCCAACTTCAATCCTGAAAAGGAAATATCATAATTCCTGAACTTTTCCATAACTCAAAACGGGTGGCAAAGATAATACATCTGACTGAAAAACAACAGGATTTTTAAGTTTTTCTTTTTTTGACCGTAAGTCGTATGATTTATTCATCCCTGTCTGCCGATAACTTGTGGGCTTTCAGTACATTAGCGGTCAGTTCTTTGTATTCCTGTCTGGTTTTGAAAATGTCGATGGCTGTATAAATCGCTTCTCTGAACGAAGTCGGATCTGCAATTCCTTTTCCGGCAATGTCATAAGCAACGCCATGATCAGGCGAGGTTCTCACAAACGGCAGCGAAGCGGTATAATTCACACCTTCGTCAAAACAAAGCGTCTTAAATGGAATCAAAACCTGGTCGTGGTACATCCCCAAAACCGCATCAAAAACCTCAATATTTTCCGGACTGAAAAAACTGTCTGCTGCATAAGGACCATAGACCAGCATACCTTTTTCGTACAATGACTGTATGGCCGGAATGATGGTTTCCTGTTCTTCTTTTCCGAGCAGCCCGTTGTCGCCCGAATGCGGATTCAGACCCAAAACCGCAATTTTCGGTTTGCTGATTCTGTAATCCTGAACCAGCGAATCGTGTATCTGATTGATTTTTTGAACGATATTCTTTTTATTGATCGCGCCGGCCACATCTTTCAACGGAATATGCTGGGTGACCAGACTGACTTTGAGTTTTTCGGAAACCAGAAACATCAGCGGATCTCCGCCCCAGGCTTCACCCAAAAATTCGGTATGACCCGGAAAATGAAATTTATCAGACTGAATGTTTTGTTTGTTGATCGGTGCGGTGACCAGTAGATCGCAATCTCCGCTTTTGACTGCATCGGCAGCAGCTTTGAGCGATTCATAAGCATAATTCCCAGCGATTTCGGACGAGACACCAAATTCCATCTGAGCCGGTTCTTTCCAGAGATTGATCACATTGATCTTTTTTTCAACTGCGGCTGAAGCTTCATTGATTCCAAAAAACTGGATTGAATTGTCGTCGATCAGATTTTTGTAATAATTCAAATGCTTGGTCGAACCAAAGATGACCGGTGTGAAAAAATCAAGAATTTCTTTGTCTGCCAATGTTTTTACGATGATTTCATAACCGATGCCGTTGAAGTCTCCTACCGAAATGGCTACAATTGGTTTTCTGTCCGGGTTGCTCATTTTTTGAGTTTGATTTGATGCAAAGTTATGAATCGGAAACGGATTATGAAACTAACCGGCGCTTTATATTTATTCATGATTTCTCATAATCCACAGCATAAAATCAGCATAATTTTGCTGATTCAAACCGTGCCCCTGACGATATTCATTGTATTCGTTTTTGATATTCAGACCATCGAGCAGAGGTTTTCCTTTTCTTGCCCATTCGACTGGAATCACCTGATCATCGGTTCCGTGAGAAATGAAAAAATCGAGTTTTGAATAATCTTTTCCGGTATCAATGCTGCCTATAAATTCATCTTCGGGATAACCGCTCAATATCGCCACATGTCTTACCCTGTCCTGAAAGTTCAATGCGATCGAATAACTCAAAATTGCTCCCTGACTGAATCCGCAAATCCAGACCTGATCTTTGTCGCAGTTTTCTTTTTCTGTAAATTCATCGATAAACCCAACCAATTTGTCCCTTGATTCCAGCCCCTGCGGTATATTGTTGAATTTGCCGGCATCCATAAAATTGATCTCATACCAGGCATACATTCCAAATGCAAGATTGTGTATTCCTCGCACGCTGACCACATAAAAATCAGCCGGAAAAGCTTCCGAAAAACTGAACAGATCTTCCTCGTTGCTGCCATAGCCGTGTATCAGCAGCATCAGTTTTGGTTTTTCTGTAATTTGATTTGGTTTTCGTTCCAGATAGTGGATTCCGCAGAGTTCTTTCAGCATGATTATTTTTTTTCTTTCAATGCCATCACAAACAATACCGCGATCGGAACAAGCATGCCGAGTATATAGATTTTGTTTTGCTCAAATATATCCGGATATACCAGTATCGGCGCAATCAAACCAATGATTGAACCGCCCAGATGCGCTTCGTGGCCAATGTTTCCAAGCTGTTTTCTCATTCCGTAAACCGAATAGCCGAGATAAGCAATTGCAAATATCCAGCCTTTAATCGGCAAAAAGAAAAACAGGTAAAGTTCCAGATTCGGATCGACGACAATCGACGCAAACAAGATTCCCGAAACCCCGCCAGATGCACCGACCGCCGAGTAATTGTAATTGTTTCGCTGAAAAAACAGAGACAGCAGATTTCCGCCGATGATTGCTGCCAGATAGACGATTGCAAAAACCAGCTGACCGTTTGCAACCGAACCGGTGTGGCTCGAAAAAAAACCGATCACATACCAGGCAAAAAAATACAGCGTCAGCATATTGAACAGCAGATGGGTGGTGTTCACATGCAGAAAACCTGATGTTAACAGCCGGTCGTACTGTTTGTGGCCAATGATCGGTCCGGGCTGAAATTTAAAGCGGTCAAAAAAATTGTAATCTCCAAATCCCTTGTAGCTGAAAATCACTGTGATCGCAAGAATTGCAATTGTAATCGGATCAATCATTTGTCATCATTTTCGGTTGCTGAATCATCATTTTCATCCGGAAAATCAAACAATAAAGCCTGTTCGCCAATTGAGCCTTCGCTGTCATCCGTCTCATTTTCCAATTCTTCAATTTCTTCCTCTTCGGGTTCCTCAACCTGCGGATGCAGATTGATCTGTTTGATTTTGTCTGTGGTCAGCTGATTGCCCTGAGCGTTGATGCCTTTGACCGCAATAAATTCTTCCAGATCAACCGTTTCGGTTTCCTTTTCGATTCCTTTGACTTTTGAAAAAATCAGATCGACAACCGGATTTTTCTGTGCAGTGACCAGTTCGATAAACGAATTTGGATTTTCTGAAAAATAGAACGGTTGGGGTCTCAGCGTGTCTTCTGCCAGAAATCTTTTGACATAATATCGGTCTTTGTCCGCATCATAATAAATACACGAAATCGGTTTTTCGGGCTTCCATTTTTCAATCGCCAGCAGTTCGTCATCATATCGGTTGCTCAGATCAAAACCGGTGAGTTTGATTTCGCCTTTGTCGTTGATGGTCAGAATCTTATCGGCTCCTTTAAATGCGCCCAACAGTTCGCCTCTTCCGTCTGCATTCAGTCTTTTCACTGTATCGTCAAACCAGATTTTCCTGGGTGCAAGTGTCGAAACACCTTCTTCTTTGAGCTCAACTTTTTTGATCGGATATTTTGAAACCAGATTTCCCTTGCTGTTTCTTCCCTTGACCGACAATTCCGAAAAATCGAGATCGAATTTCAGTTTTTTCAGTCTTTGTGATGGTTTCAGCAATATCTGGACAACCTCGGCTTCACCGTTTGGATTGGCCGAAAAATAAAGAATTTCCGAACCTTTGTTTCCATTGGTCAGATCATATTCGCGATCGCGGGTGATCGAAGTCACCGCAAAGCGTTTCTGATAGGAAGGTCCGTTTTTGCCGTCACGATAGATTAAATTATAAATGGTCCGTTTGTCATTTTTATTCCACACTGCAACGTGGATGATTCCTTTCCCGACAAAGGTTTTTGAATCGACTTTGGTCACCATCATCACACCGTCTTTTCTGAAAACGATGATGTCGTCAATGTCTGAACATTCAAACAAAAATTCGTCTTTTTTGAGCGAAGTCCCGATAAATCCTTCCTCCGCATCCACATAGAATTTCACATTGGCGGCTGCAACTTTGGTTGCATCGATATTGTCAAAAATCCTGATTTCTGTTCTTCTCTCTTTTCCTTTTCCGTATTTTGATTTCAGATTTTTGAAATAATCAATCGCATATTCAATCAGATTTTCAAGATGATGTTTGACATTTTTGATTTTGTCTTCGAGCGATTCGATGTACTGCTGTGCCTTGTCCATATCGAATTTTGAAATCCTTTTGATTCTGATTTCGGTCAGTCGGACGATGTCTTCTTCGGTAACTTCTCTCAGCAGATGTGCGGTATGTGGTTTTAGACCTTTGTCGATCGCACTGATTACACCTTCCCAGGATTCCTCATTTTCAATGTCGTGATAAATCCGGTTTTCGATAAAAATTCTTTCCAATGATGAAAAATGCCATTGTTCCTGGAGTTCGTCCAATTCGATTTCAAGCTCTCTTTTGAGCAGTTCAACCGTGAAATCGGTATCGCTTTTCAATATATCGCTGACCGTCAGAAATTCGGGTGTGTTCACATTGATTACACATGCATTTGGCGAAATCGAAATTTCACAGTCGGTAAACGCATACAGCGCATCGATCATCTTGTCAGGTGAAACACCGGGCATGAGATGAACCAGAATTTCAACATTGCTCGATGTATTGTCTTCGATTTTTTTGATTTTGATCTTTCCTTTGTCATTCGCTTTGATGATCGAATCAATCAGACTTCCGGTGGTGGTCCCAAACGGAATTTCTGTAATCTTCAGCGTGTTTTTGTCTTCCTGATGAATTTTTGCACGGCTTCTAATCTTTCCGCCTCTCTGTCCGTCATTGTAATCGCTTACATCGATCAGCCCGCCGGTCAGGAAATCGGGATAGAGCACAAATTTTTTGTCTTTCAGATAAGCGATTGAAGCATCGATCAGTTCAATAAAGTTATGCGGTAAAATCTTGGTTGAAAGTCCGACCGCAATTCCTTCCACGCCTTGAGCAAGAAGCAGCGGAAATTTGACCGGAAGGTTTTCGGGTTCCTTGTTTCTGCCGTCATAAGAAGGAAGCCAGGTCGTAGTTTTCGGGTTAAAAACCACTTCGAGCGCAAAGGGTGTCAGTCTGGCTTCAATGTATCGTGCAGCCGCAGCACCGTCGCCGGTCAAAACGTTTCCCCAGTTTCCCTGAGTATCGATCAGCAGTTCTTTCTGTCCGACCTGTACGATCGCATCTGTGATGGCGGCATCACCGTGCGGATGATATTTCATGGTATTCCCGACGATGTTTGCCACCTTGTTGTATCGGCCGTCTTCCAGCTCTCGCATCGAATGCATGATTCTTCGCTGAACCGGTTTGAGACCGTCAAAAATCGAAGGAATCGCTCTTTCAAGTATGACATAAGAGGCATAATCCAGGAACCAGTCCTGATACATGCCCGATATTTTTTTGATGGTTTCTTCGTTATTGTGATCGTTCATTGTACTCTTCTTCTTTGTTCTTCATTGATTCTGCTTCTTTGTTTTTTTGAATGACTTTGTAAAGCGATCTTTTTAAATCAGATATTTCCTTGTCATTCAGGTATTTGATATTGAGATAAATCCGGTTGATTCCGTCTTTGCTTCGTTTGCTCCTGATATACAATTCAAGTCTTTTGCCAAAAGATTTCTTTTTGATTTTAAAACCGCTGAGTTTTCTTTTTGGGAAATCAACCATTCTTACATTTTGTGGAAAATATTTTGACCAAAACGGATCTTTTGTCCTTATGGTGATCGTCTCTCCGTCGCTGCTGTATTCAAACTGATGAGGTCCTGTCTTTTTGAAACTAAAGATCAGCAGTGAAAACAGGCAGATGATCAGATAGGGGAATTCCGGTCTGAATTCGTGCGGTACAAGATTGATGATTGCAGGTATCGGGACCAGGATCAGCAGCAGACCGCAAAGTATGCCCAGCATCAGGAAAGTATAAACGATATTGACAATCGGAATGACTCTTTTGTTGTTAATTCTCATCTTGTTTCAGATTTTCTCAAAGATCGACCCTCAGATTTTTAACGATAAATTCCTGACGGTCAGGTGTGTTTTTTCCCATATAGAATTCCAGAAGTTCTTCAATCGTCGTGTCTCGACCGATCATCACCGGTTCGAGACGCATGTCCTTACCGATAAAGTTTTTGAATTCATCTGGTGAAATTTCTCCCAAACCTTTGAATCGCGTGATCTCCGGATTTTTGCCCAACTCACTGATTGCACTGATTCTTTCTTCGTCGGTATAACAGTATCTGGTTTCTTTTTTGTTTCTCACCCTGAACAGCGGTGTCTGCAAAATATACAGATGACCTTCGCGGATCAGATCAGGGAAAAACTGGAGAAAGAAAGTAATCAGCAGCAGACGGATGTGCATACCGTCCACATCGGCATCGGTCGCAATCACCACATTGTTGTATCTCAATTCTTCCAGCCCGTCTTCTATATTCAGTGCCGCCTGCAGCAGATTGAATTCTTCGTTTTCATATACGATCTTTTTGGTCAGGCCGTATGAATTCAATGGCTTGCCTCTCAGACTGAACACCGCCTGGGTTTCAACATTACGGCTTTTTGTGATCGAACCGCTTGCAGAATCACCCTCGGTGATAAAGATGGTGGAATCAAGTTTAGAAACCGATTTCTGATCGTTGTAATGCTGGCGGCAGTCTCTCAGTTTTTTGTTGTGCAGACTGACTTTTTTTGCTCTTTCTCTGGCCAGTTTCCTGATGCCCGAAAGCTCCTTTCTTTCGAGTTCCGCTTCTTTGATTTTTTTCTCAAGAGATTGTGCAACTTCCGGATTTTTATGAAGAAAATTGTCGAGCTGTGTTTTGACAAAATCATTTACAAAAGTTCTGACCGTCGGCAGATCGGGACCCATGTCGGTTGAACCGAGTTTAGTTTTGGTCTGTGATTCAAACACAGGTTCGATTACTTTGATTGCAATTGCACTGATGATTGATTTTCTGATATCGCTCGGATCATAATTTTTATTGAAAAAATCTCTGACCGTCTTTACAACAGCTTCTTTGAACGCACTCAGATGGGTTCCGCCCTGGGTGGTGTTCTGACCGTTTACAAACGAATAATAAGTTTCGGAATATGAACTTCTGCTGTGTGTAAGCGCAATTTCGATGTCTTCGCCTCTCAAATGAATGATGTCATAAACGATTTCCTCGTCAATATTGTCGGTCAGCAAATCCATCAGACCGTTTTCGGAATAAAATTCTTCGCCGTTAAAAATAATTTTCAGACCCGGATTCAGATATACATAATTCTTGAGCATCCGTTCCACGTACTCTTTTCGGTATTTGAAATTTTTAAAAATTTCGGGATCGGGTACAAAAGTGATTTTTGTTCCCTTTCTGATGGTGGTTTCCTTTTCTTCTTCACAGGTCAGCGTGCCATAAGAAAATTCAGCAATTCTGGTTTTATTGTCACGAATTGACTGGACTTTAAAAAATGATGAAAGCGCATTGACCGCTTTGGTGCCGACTCCGTTCAGACCGACCGATTTTTTGAACGCTCTCGAATCGTACTTTCCGCCGGTGTTCATTTTTGAAACCGCATCCACCATTTTTCCGAGCGGAATCCCCCGTCCGTAGTCTCGAACGCTGACTTCGCTGTCGGACAGGTTGATCTCAATTGTCTTTCCCGCACCCATCACAAACTCGTCAATCGAGTTGTCGATGATTTCTTTCAGCAGTACATAGATACCGTCATCCTGAGATGAACCGTCGCCGAGTTTCCCGATATACATCCCCGGGCGCATTCTGATATGTTCGCGCCAGTCGAGGGTCTTGATATTGTCTTCTGTATAATTGTTCGCCGTCTTTGACAACGGCTCATTGATCACATCTTCTGTCATTTCACAAAAATAGAAAAATTCAATTGTGATTTCAAACCAACTCAAAATGATTATCAAATGTTTTTCAACGATTTTTCATTGTTTTATGCTTAATTTTAACCAATGAATCTGAAATCAAAACTTCCGCAGTTCGGAACCACAATTTTTACGGTGATGTCTCAATTGGCAAACGAACAGGGTGCTGTCAATCTTTCGCAGGGATTTCCCGATTTTGACTGTTCGCCCGATCTGGTAAATCTGGTTAATGATGCAATGAAAAAAGGTTTGAACCAGTATTCGCCGATGAGCGGTGTCAAAGAACTCAGAGAACAGATCAGCCGGAAACAGTCTGAAATTCACAATTCCGGTTATCATCCCGACACCGAGGTAACCGTAACCGCCGGAGGTGCTGAAGCTTTGTTTTCGGCGATTGCGGCAGTCATCCGACCGGACGATGAAGCGATTATTTTTGAACCTGCCTACGATCTTTATCGGCCAGCGATTGAACTTTTTGGCGGAATTGTAAAATCGGTCAAATTGATTGGGCCGGATTTTCAAATCGATTGGGAAATCGTCAAATCGATGATCAGTTCAAAAACGAAACTGATCATCATCAACAATCCGAACAATCCTGCAACCTCGGTTTTGACCGAAAATGATTTTATGGAACTGGCTAAAATTGTCAGAGACACCGATATTGCGATTATCAGCGACGAAGTCTATGAACATATCGTTTTTGACGGTTTGAAACACATCAGCATCAGTCAGTTTCCGGAATTAAAAGAAAGAAGTTTTGTGATTGCTTCTTTTGGGAAACTTTATCACATCACCGGCTGGAAAGTCGGTTACTGTCTGGCGCCTGAAGATTTGGCCAAAGAATTCAGAAAGGTGCATCAGTTCAATGTTTTTTGTGTCAACACGCCGGTTCAGTATGGTTTGGCCGAATTTCTGAAAAGAAAAGATGAATATTTGAGCCTGCCCGAATTTTTTCGGAGGAAAAGAGATTTTTTTATTGAAGGAATGAAACAAACGCCTTTCAAAATATTAAAACCCAAAGGAAGTTATTTTCTGCTGGCTGATTATTCAGAAATTTCTGATTTGAACGAATTTGAATTTTCAAAATGGCTGACTGAAAATTACAAAGTGGCAGTAATTCCGGTTTCAGCATTTTACAATGATCCGCCCGAACAAAAACTGGTCAGATTCTGCTTTGCCAAAAAAGAGGAAACCATGGAGAGAGCGATTGAGAAGCTGATTCGGATTTAGTAAATTAAAATTGACCTTTCAGACGTTGAACAAAAAGTGCATCACATCACCATCCTGAACAATGTATGATTTTCCTTCGGTACTCAGTTTTCCAGCTTCTCTTGCTTTTGCTTCTGAGCCGTATTTTACAAAATTATCATAAGAAATCACCTCGGCACGAATAAAACCTTTTTCGAAATCGGTATGAATCACACCGGCAGCCTGAGGTGCGGTAGATCCCTCATGGATGGTCCAGGCGCGAACTTCTTTGACACCAGCAGTGAAATAAGTCTGTAGTTTCAGCAGTTTGTAGGCAGAACGAATCAGACGGTTGACGCCGGGTTCTTCCAGACCGAGTTCTTCCAGAAAAATCTGTCTTTCTTCGTAGGTTTCAAGCTCGGTGATATCTGCTTCAATCTGTGCAGCCAGCACCAATACTTCTGCGTTTTCATCTTTGACCGCTTCACGAACCGCATCCACATATTTGTTTCCGTTTTTTACGGCAGCCTCGTCCACGTTGCACAAATAAAGGACCGGTTTGAAAGTCAGCATATGCAGACTGTCGAGAATTTCTGATTCAATTTCGTCAGCGTCCATTTCTCTCAGATTTTTTCCCTGTTCCAGAAATGATTTGGCAGATTCAAGCACTTCAGCAATTTTTTCTTCTTCCTTGTTTCCGCCTTTCGCCATTTTTTTTGCTTTGTCGATTCGTTTGTCAACCGCTTCCAAATCTTTGATCTGCAACTCTGTGTCGATGGTCTCCTTGTCTCTGATCGGATCGATGGATCCGTCCACGTGGGTAATGTTCTCATTGTCAAAACATCTCAAAACATGAATGATGGCGTTGCATTCTCTGATGTTGGCCAGAAACTGATTACCCAGTCCTTCTCCCTTGCTCGCACCTTTGACCAGACCGGCTATGTCAACAATTTCAACCACTGCCGGAACCACTCTTTCGGGTTTGACCAGTTCTTCGAGCTTATAGATTCTCGGATCAGGTACAGAAACCGTTCCCACATTGGGTTCGATGGTACAAAACGGATAGTTGGCCGACTGTGCTTTTGCATTTGACAGACAGTTGAACAGTGTTGATTTTCCGACATTTGGCAGACCGACGATTCCACATTTCATATTGATGCTGTTTTGAAAATTGGTGCAAATATAAAGCTTTATGAATTGTAAATCTTATCGGTCTTTTGGATCAAATCGAAAAAAGATAATGACAACAGTCATTTGTTAAATTTGAATTTCCCCAATACATTTGTATCGCTTATTTAGACTAATTTAAAATTAAATGAATTTTTATACAAGAGTTGCCCTTCCGGTATTGTTCTTAATCGGAGGCATGCTTTGGGCGCAACAACTGTCGCTTTCCGGAAAAATCACAGATAAGTCAAACCATCCGATTCCAAATGCTGTCGTCATAGTTGACGGAACCGACCTGGTGGTTTATACAGATTTGGACGGAAAATACAATATATCACCGATTGAAAACGGGCAATATCTGGTGACCATCGAATTGCCAAACGACCGGAAAATAACCGAATCAGTTGTGATTGACAATCATGATGTGAAATTCAATTACAAATATCTTGGTGAATTTGTGCTTGACAATGTTGAAATCTTTGGCAGGAGAGAAGAAAAACCAAAAGGAATCGAACAGATCACCCGTTTTCCGGTCAACACAAATCAGCAGATTCAGACCGTTTCAATCATATCTGAAAAGCTGATTGAGAATCAGGGTGTGCTGACGCTGACCGATGCCGCCAGAAATGTGCCGGGTGTCATTCAGTTTGCCAGTTACGGCGGACCGAGAGAGTCAATGTCGATCAGAGGATACAGAGGAACACCGACGCTGAAAAACGGTGTTAGAATGGATTCTGATTTCAGAACCGGTTCTGCAATTACAGATATGGCAGGGGTTGAATCGATCCAAATCATCAAAGGTTCTGCAGCAATCACTCAGGGGGTCGGTGACGACTTGGGAAGTGCGGGCGGTGTGATCAACATCGTAACCAAAACACCAAATTATAAAAGTGCAGCCGAATTGAGCGTCAGATCGGGTTCTTGGTGGAGAAGCCGTATGCAGTACGATGCCCAAACCGCAGTCCTTGATAGCAGAAATCTCGGTTTCAGAATTACAGGTGCATTTGAAACCGGAAAATCATACCGTGATGAGGTGAAGAATAAAAAGGTATATGTGAATCCTTCTTTGGGATGGAAGATTGACGACAAAACCGAATTGATCATGGAGATGGATTATCTGAATCAGAATTCAACACCGGACAGAGGAACTGTCAATCTGGCGTCTGACACTGATTATGCGCTTTACAAAATGAACCATAAATTCATGGGGTTCAAAGACGACAATGTCAATGTGAAAAACCTGACTTATTCTGCAAGAATCCACAGAAACATTACCGATAAAATCGTTGCCAGAGTCGGATATTTCAATTCATATTTTGAAATGGACAGCAGAGGTGCGACCATTTCAAGTTTCAAGGATCAGGACGGAGATATCATATACAACAAAAGAGTGAGAGGCATCGGCCGAAGTTTTACAAACGATAGAAATTCAACTTTGCAAATCGACTTGATGGGCAGTGACATGAACTTTGGAATTTTTAAATGGGCATGGCAGGCCGGTTATGATTATACCATGTCGAGAGTGGATTCAAGAAGCGCAAAAGGAATCAAAAAACTGGATGTTATCGATGTTTTAGATGAAATCCCAAACCCGAATTCAGTTACTTTTGGCGATTATGACGCAGAAATGCTTGAGTTGGGTGAATCCACACTGACCAGAAATTATTATTACGGTTTTATGACTCAGCATCATTTGTCGATCACTGATTATGTAAAAATAATTGGCGGTGTGAGATGGAGTTATTCGATCAATCAAAGCAAAAGCGTAGTCGATCCGATGATCGGTCTGATGTTTTCGCCGGTTAAAAATGTCAATTTTTTTGGTTCCTACACCACTACCTCAAGTCTGAGAAGTGCAGCCAATCCGATGGAAGAAGGCGGAACGCTGGGTGTGTCAAGAACCTATCAGTATGAATTTGGTTTCAAATCCCAATGGTTCAATGACCGTTTCAGAATAAATATGACCTATTTTGATATGGACAATAAAAATATGTCTTATCAGATTTATGACGAAAACCAGACGCCGACCGGACTGTACGGAAAGGCCGGCAATCTGAAAAGGAACGGAGTTGAACTGGAATTGGCGGGCAGACCGATCAAATCGCTTCATGTGATGCTCGGCTATTCATATTTGGATGCGAAATACCACAATTCACCCGCATTTATGGACGGTTCAAGACCGATGAATTCACCTTACAATACTGCCAATGCATGGGCTTATTACAAGTTTGACCGAAGTCTCCTGAAAGGATTTTCTATCGGCGCAGGTGTCTATTACGTGGGTGACCGCCCTGCAAATGATTATACAAAAATCACTTCGGTACACGACACCACACCGGGCATCAGATATTTCAATATGCCTGCCTACACCACACTGAATGCACAGCTGGCTTATGAATGGAAAAAGATGAATTTTCAGCTGTTCTTTAACAACATCACCAATTCAATCGGATACAACTCTTATTATAGAGGCGGGTTCATCAATCAGACTGATCCGTTCAACATTTCCGCCCAAATTAATTTTAAATTTTAAATGATATGAAAAAATTGATTTTTACAGCTGTTCTCGGGCTGATGATTTTCGCAGTCTCTTGCAGCAAAGAAGAGAAAAAAAGAGGTTTGGACTATGATCAGCTGAAAAATGAACTCGCTCTGAACTCAGACCAGTCCTCAAAATTTGATGAAACTGCAGCCAAATTCAAAAATATGATGGAGGAAAACAAAGCAGCTAACACCACAGAAGGCGGAAAGATGAACAGAACTGCGTTTTTTGCAAAAATGGAGGAGATTTATAAACTGCAGTCAGCAGAAATGTCTGCTTTTCTTGACGAAGGTCAGCAGGCGAAGTACAATGAATTCATGGATAAGAATACACGCAAAAGACCAAGATACAACGATGAGCTTTTGGCAAAAATCAAAACCGAGCTAAGTCTTGACCAGGAACAGTCAAAGGTTCTGGAAGCTGCAAACAATGCGTTTGAAAAAGAATTTCAGGATGCACACGACATCTATCACGGAAACGAGGAGCTTGCAAAAGAATACCGTGAAAAATTTGACAAACAGCGGAGAACAGCAATCGAATCGGTGCTGAGCGATGAACAGGTGACAAAGTTCAGAGAGCTGGTTGACGAGGCGAATCAATAAAATTTGAAAAAGCACAAACGGTTCTGCTGTTTGTGCTTTTATTTTGAGCTTTTCGATTTGGGATATGAAATTCAGAAAGTTATTTTTCAGAAAGAGAAAAAAGAATGAAAGCAGGTTCAAACACATCGCTTTCATTCTTCATTTGTGGCTTGGGCTGATTTCATCTCTGGTCATTTTGATTGTTTGTCTGACCGGTTGTATCTATGTTTTCAAAAATCAGGTCAATGATTTTTACAACCGTGAACAGGTTTTTGTAAAATCCGGCGGAGAGCGTCTGCCGCTTCAGTATTTTGAAGATCAGCTTGCAAAATCAGATCAGCAGATCAGTTCGATCATGATTCCGAAAAGCGCCAAAAGAAGTTTGGTCATCAGTTCGACAGATCCGGATTCAAAGATTTTCCAAACCCATTTTTTCAATCCATATACAGGCAAAGATTTGGGTTCGGGCGGTAGTCTTGACGGATTTTTCAATACAGTCGAACAGATTCATAAGAATCTGCTTTTGGGCGATGCCGGCAAACAGATTGTCGGTGTCTTTGTGCTGATTTTTATTTTTTTGCTTTTTTCGGGTTTGGTGCTTTGGTGGCCAAAAAGAAAAAAGAAACAGATCAGAAATGCTTTCGGCATCAAATGGAAGGCAAAGTTTTACAGACTCAACCATGATCTGCACAGCACCTTAGGATTTTACAGTCTGATTTTTCTGCTGTTCATTGCCGTTACAGGTGTCTATATCACTTATCCGTGGGTGAAATCTGCGGTTCTGGTTTCGCTTGGCGGCAGCTCGGTTCAGGAACAGACAGTTCAGCCCGATGATGAAGTTTCTGATTCTTTTGCTGAACTGATGAATGAAATGCTCAAAAAAGAAAATGAAAAATCAGCGCTCAGTAATGAAAAACCGATTTCTGCCGACAGTATTTATTCGCTGGTTTCAAAAGATCTTCAGTACAATGGAACAACCGTGATTCTGATGCCCAACGAGAATGAGCCGAGATTCAGAATTCAAAAAATCAATACCGACAATCTTTTGGGGGCGATGCTGCCTGATCTGGTCGAATATGACAAAAAAGGAAATCTTCAAAAAGAAGAATTGTTCAAAAACAAACCGCTTCATCAGCAGTTCAAAGAAATTTCAAAACCGCTGCATACCGGTGAAATCCTTGGTTTGAAGAGTCTGATTTTTTATTTTCTGATCACACTGATCGGTTTTTCACTTCCAATCACAGGTTTCATCATGTGGTGGAAAAAAATGAAGTGATCAATTTATTTTCCGGAATCCCATTCGTCCAAAAATCTTTTCAGAAATTCTTCCAAAAACCGATGTCTTTCTTCGGCGATTTTTCGGCCTTCAGAAGTATTCATCAGATCTTTTAATTTCAGTAATTTATCATAAAAATGCTGAAGACCGGTTTCGTTGGGATTTTCAGAATTCCAGATTTCTCTTTCTGTTTTTCCACCGTAAGCAAAACATCTTGCAATCCCGATTGCGCCCATCGCATCGAGCCGGTCAGCATCCTGAACGATTTGGGCTTCGATTGAAATCGCTTTTTTTCCCTTGCTGAATGAAATCTGAGAAACGATTTCCACGATCTTTGAAATCAATTCAGAATCAGCGTTTTGAGCTTTCAGAAATTTGGTAATCAGTTCTTCAGATCTGTCTTTTCCGCCGTTGAGTTTGTAATCGCCCAGATCATGCAGCCGTGCGGCCAATTCGACCAAAAACAAATCTGCATTTTCTTCTTTTGCAATTTTTATTGCAGTTTTGACCACCCTTTCAATATGAAAATAATCGTGTCCGGTACTTTCGCCGCTAAATTTCTTTTTGATAAATTCATCAGCGGTTTTCAAAATTGACTGTTGACTCATTGCAGAAAAATTAATCCTCAAATATCGGTCAGCCGGATCAGAAATTTCATTTTTTTTGAAAAGAATGTAATTTCTTTGTCAGAAACGGACTTTTTATTTTCATTCAGCCGAAGCAGAAGGCAATAAAAATTGTCGGTTAATAACCGGATTTTCGTAGGTGATTTAATTATTGGTAAATCAGAAAAACAGGCGATTTCTTTTGGCTAATCCCTGATTGATACAATCTTTGATAAACGATCTAAAGACCGTTCCTGATTCAAAAATTTGTATTCCTTTGAGTTGAACAGGTATGCGAAAGTTTAGTAAATTATTACCGGCCGATTTGTTTCACTTCCATCAACACTTCAGTGTGATGATGTCCGCTTATTGCGCTCATCAGTGGCCCCTGCACAGTGATTTTTTTGTTCAGATATTTAGATAAATTTATTTTTTTATCCAAAGTATATATTTGAATTTCCTTAATTCCACGGATGGTGTGGTCCCCCATTTCCGGATCGGGTTGGTCGGGTGCGGCTATCACATTCACAGGATAATCGAGTTTTAAAATCAACACTGTTTCTTTCTCGTCTTTTTCCGGTGTTTCACCGTAATTCGGAGCGCCATAAAACATTTTTTCAGTCAATGTTCCGCTGATTTTGGAAACAGCAGGTTCATATTGATAATCATTCTTGCAGGGTTTAGTATTGGCGGATTTTGCTTTTTTCAGGATGAATTCTTCAGTTAATGCTTCCGAAAAAAAGATTTTCCCGGTTTGTGCAGCCGTTATTTTTTGGCGGGCAGAAACATCTTCTTTCCCGTAATTTCTGGTAACAGAAGTATATTCTTTGAATTCGTAATCTCCGTTTTTGTCTTTTTCAAATACAATTGAAATATCCGACTGTGAACTGCCGCTCCCCAATGTATAATCGACGGAAAGTATATTGACGGAAAGTTCAGGATAGTTGCCTCCGGAAATTCCCAGAAGGTCTTTTCCCATCATCAGTTCTGAATTTTCTGCAATTTTCGTCAGTTTTCCTTTGGTATTCCGCAGGATCATCAGGGTTTCAAAATCGGGATTTTCATCATCTTTTAATTCCAGCAGAATATCGCCGGAATCAGATTTCAATCCGGGACCGAAGCTGTCAATAATTTCCTGCTGACCGATAAATGGTTTGAATTTTTCGGGTTTGATTTGTGCCGATACCGATATTGTGAAAATCAGCATCAGGATAATGGGGAATAAATAATTGCGTTTCATTTTAATTTTTCTTTTCGTAATGCCAGTTTTTATTTTCCGGGTCGAAAACGGTTTCGTAATTTTAAGAATGATTTTCCACGAATTTTAAATTTTTCCCGACTTGGAATGCTTTGGTTTTTGTAATTGTTTTTTCGGCTTCCATATCCAATTCGTGTTCGGAAATGATGATTGTATTGTTTTTGATTTCGGATGTTGTCTGCATCATACTTTCCGCCCATTCATCGTAAAACACTTTTTTGGAATCCGTCAGCTGATCTTTGGTGTCATAAGTTGCGAGCCAGGCATTGTTTTCCATCTCAGAAGTCCGGCTGATGAGCAGGATTTTGCCTTCTATTCCGCTGTACATTTCTTTGAGAAGATAATAATCGATTCCGGATAGACTGCCGTTTGTATCCGGAAAATATTTATCTATTTTGTCAATTTGCAATTCTTTGAGATCCGAACCGGAAAGCGGCTGATTGTTTTGAATTTCTTTTTCACCAAATTGTTCCAGGTCAAAATTCATGTCCGGAAGCGGAATAATTTCTGGAGCATGGTTTTCGGAAATTTCTGAGGTTTTAAAATTCTTAACTTCAGTCGTTTTGTTTTCATTTTTACAACCGATGAACAACTCGAAACCGAACATCAAAACGACGAATGGTATTATGGTCTGATTAAAATTTTTCATAATGTTTATTTTTGATTATTCTGAATTTAGCAGGGAATAAATAAGGTGACACTTACGATATTTCCATTGTTGTCGAACCGAATGATCCATCTGTCATCAGCTTCCTCGCCGGTGGGAATTGATATTGATTTTCCGCTGTCGCCCTCACCGTCATTGATCCACCAGCTGTCGTTCTTATGCAGAATATTTTGCAGTTCTTTCAAGGTTGTATCGGCGGTAATGGTGCCTTTGCCGGTTTGCAGCTTCAAGCCGCTGTTTTTAAATGCAATGGTTTGGAACGCCGCTTGTTTTTGTTCGCTCAATTCAAAAATCAAATTTGGATATTGCAATTCACGGTACTCTCCTTCAATGAAATAGATTCCGCATTCCATCGTCATATCAGGATCGGTTATTTTTCCGTTTCCCAAAAGTTTCTGATATTCCTTGAGCGTTGCGGTCAACGGAATCGAAACATTTTCGGGAGTCAGGATTTCATCGACCCAAATGTATTCACGTTGGCCAATTTCGGTTTTGTGAAGCGCAGTAAATGTATTGATAAGCGATTTGTTTTTAAAGATAAATTCGGTCGGTACTGAGTAATCATCATTGTTGTTGCTCAAGATTTCTCCAATGATGATTCCGTTTCTGATTTCTTTCAATCTGTAAAAAAGATCGGTCGAACCGGCATTGGCATCGAACTGATTCTGATAGAGCCACTGTTTGTCTTTGTTCAAAAAAACAGCATAATGGATATCGAAATTGTTTCCGCCGCTGCGGCCTTCCACAGTGAACCCAAGCAAAGCATCTGAAATACCGTCGCTGTCCAAATCTCCATAAATGATTTTCACCATATCATCGTTCCAACTGAAGATTTTTTCATTTTCCAAAGCCATATCTTTCAGGAACTTTTTATTGGTTTTGAGCTTTTCAAATGCCAGCATGATGGCGCTACTGTCTGTCGCCGGATTCTCATTCGGAAGGCTGCCCTGCAAATTTTCAGTTTTGTCTGTTTTTGAATCGGATTGCCCGCAGCTTGTCATCATTACAGTGTTTGCAAAGATGAGAATGAAATAAAATTTGATGGTTTTCATGTTTTTTAGTTTTTTTATCTGCTTTATTCAGGCAACAAAATAAATTTCCATTTGTAAGTGAAAAAATTGAAATATCAGATTCTGTTTTGTAATTCATTGTTTTATAGTTATTTACTTAATCATTATGAATTATAACAAAATTTAAACAGGCTTAGCAATCGAATACGACCAGTCCGTCACCAATTTTTTTCAGTGGTTTTTCGGAATCGTTTTGATCGGAAAGGAAAAAATACAGATGACGGCTTTCGTAATCTTGGCTCAAATCCAGAATCATGTCGGGCAAACCGTCCGCATTCAAATCTCCCGCCCAGATCATTTTAGGATTTGAATCGTATATTTCATCCACTTCGGCAATGGGATAGCTTTTTGCATCATCCGAACTGAAAAACAGTTTGAAGTTTTTTGCATCAAAATAAATATTGCCTTCCGAATCTTCGGGGAGCTTATCCGCAGATAAGATATTTCCTTCATCATCTGTTCCTGAAGCTGATAAGGAATATTCTTTGTCATTCATTTTAAAAATTACAGAATTTCCGGGAATCAAAGGTTTATCTTCCAGAACGGTAAACTGATTTTCACTCAAACCTTCGAAAGGTGTAAAGAACAACACCGCGTCTTTGTGTTTGGAATTAATGATCATCACATCCAATCCCGAACACGGATCGTTGTCATAACGGACATTTAAATCTGCTTTTGCGACCATCCATTTTCCGTTTTTATTGTTTTTATAGATTTCGTACCATTCTTTGCCTTCCACGGTTACGGGATAGCCGGTGTCGTCTTTTCGGTAAGCCATTGGCAGAATGATTTCCACATTTTTTGGAAACGGAATGATATCTGATGCTGCAGCAACAGTATCACCGGGAAATTCCATGATTTCGTTGTCGGTTTCCTGATGAATTGATTCATTTTTGTCTGAACCTTTGCAGGAAGAAAAAGAAATCATCAAACAAAAAATCAGAATTGCAGTATTTGAAATTTTTATTTCCATTTTTTTAATGAGTTATTTGTTAACTGTATGGTCAGTTGAAAAAGGCAGTTGAGTTTTTACAAATGATAAATGGTTTCCAAAATTTTTATTTCCTGAGCTGAAACCGATAAGCACCGTGAACGGACTGATCTTTATTCTTGTTCCACACTTCAAATTCGGTTTGATAAAAATCATATATGGTTTCGGTATTCAGCACTTCCATGATGAGTGTAATCACCTCAGCATCTTCAGCAGAAACCGCAGCTGTATTGGCAAAGAGATCGTCTTCCTTAAGCATCACTTCGCGGTTGCTGTTGGTCAGTCTTTCGGCTGCTCCAATCAATACTTTTCCGTTATCTGCCTGCCATCCGGAAAGCTTTAAAACCAAATTAAAGCGGTCGCCTGCTTTCAGTGTATTGTTTTCGGGAACCAGTTCGCCGTTGTCTTTCATCAGAAAAGCAGATTCTACTTTCAGACCGCCGGCTTCCCGAAATTCGACAGCATTTCTAATTGGGTTGATGCTTTCTGAAACGGTTTTTAAATTGTCTGCGGTTTTGTTGCCGCTGCCTACGCTGAATTCGCAGGAGCAAAGCATCAGCAGTACAAAAATACTGAGGATTGTTTTTTGGGTTTTCATAGTTTTCAGTTTTAATGTTTAAATGTAAAAAATGTAATGCCCGCTGATTTCCTGCTCCGGATACATTTTACTCCAAATCCTGAAATCCACACGGAAGAAATCCACCAAACGGTCTATGCCGTCAATGACAGCCGAGAGCGAAATTTTTTCGGCAGCTTTGAGCGGAAGAACATCGTAGCGTTCAAACAAATCGCCTTCGTGCAGGAAACATTGCCCCTCATCGGTGGTGATTTTTTCGGATGCACCAATGCTGATCGATTCGTTCATTCCTTTCCATCCGTGAATGATAAGATGGAGATGCATCTTTTCGCCGAGATTGATGAGATTTTCTTCACGAACCAAAGGTCCCGAGGCATATTGCAGCCACGCCTGTTCTACGGTTAATCCGCCTTTGGCTTCCAACTGTATTCCGTTTCTGATTTTGATGTTCATCGATTTTAATTTTTAATTGACAGGGTAAAATTATTCTGAATATCAAAATGATACAATCCCGAAAATAGGGGAGGCGGAAATCGAGAAATGTGATGGTGGAATAATTTAAAGCATCATTGCATAATAATGTTTCATTTCCGTTTGGTTTCAATTGGTTTCATTGTGAGAATAAATTGGCTACTGAATAAATGAGGGCAATTAGAACCGGAATACCAATCAGCAGCCATAAAAAAATCCGTACTGCTTTTTTTGCCGACATTACGCCCATTTTTTTCAGAGCTTCTTCTTTGGGAAGATGCTGCAGGCTTGCATCCGGACGATTTTTTGTCAATGCGTTCAGAAGTCGTTCAAAATCCTCGTCGTTGCTGTTTATAAAAATCCGTTTGGTTTTGGTCTTTCCGTTTTTGGAATAGGTAAAAATGAATTCCGAATTGTATGAAAAATCGCCTTCGGAGCGAAAACCTCTGAGATTTTGAGGATTGGTGGTTTCCACCCTACAAAAATTACGAAGGTCAGAAAGCGGAATATCGATCACTTTCGGTTTGTCGATTGCGCCTTTTCCCTGTGTTTTGCAGATAAATCGATCATCATCTGTAAGTGTAAGACTTACAGTTGCGGATGAATGATCCAAAACATATTTTTTCATAATATTTAGTGTTTGAACGGCGCTGTGTTTTTTTTTACCCAGTTTCGGCAATAATACGATCGAGGTCTGAAATGGTTTGGTTTCCCTGCAATCTCCGTCCTGAATTATCAATCAAATCCGGAGCGGTACAAACCATATCCAACGAAGAATAGACATCATTGAAATCAATAAATTGTATCTTTTGACTCAGCTCAAGATGACAATTTATTGGACTTTTTGAACTCCAGCATAATTTTAATTTTTAACTTTATATCATGATTTCTGTTTTTATTGTGGACGATCATCCGGTGGTGGTGGAAGGGTTGAAGTCGGTTATTGAGAAACTTGACGGACATCAGGTTACGGGTGTGGCGTACAATGCGGTGGAAGCAGTGGAATTATTGAAAAAAACAAAAACGGATGTACTGCTTTTGGATATCAATCTGCCGGATATCAGCGGTATTGATTTGTGTAAAAAGATCCGGAAAGAGTTCCCCGATATCAAAATTCTGGGGATCAGCACGTTCAGCGAGCGCAGCTATATTTCCCGAATGATACAGAACGGTGCTCACGGCTATCTTATCAAAAGCGCATCAAAAGAAGAAATTGCCGAAGCCATCGAATCGGCAATGCAGGGAAAACTCTATATGAGCCTGAATATGAAACACCTTCTCCAGCCTAATTCGGTTACAAAAAGCAATATGCCCGACCTGACCAAGCGGGAAAAAGAAGTGCTGCAACTGATTGCCGAAGGCATGACCAATAATCGGATTGCCGAAAAGCTATTCGTAAGTCCATCCACGGTAGATACTCACCGCAAAAATATGATTACCAAGTTAGAGGTCAGCAATACTGCCGCTTTGATTCGTTTTGCGGTAGAGCATGGTCTTATTGAATAATGTCACCTAAAAAAATTCAACCGCCAATTGTCCATTGTCCTTATCACCAGCTTCCGCCGCCGCCGCTTCCGGCACCGCCTCCTGAAGAACCGCCGCCACTATGCGAAGAACTGCTGCCGCTTGACGGCGAAGCCACCATTGTTCTGCTTGCGGTTTTCATACTGCTGCTGAACGAATGTGCAAACGTATTCATCGTGAAATGTGTCCCCGAGCTGCTGCTGTACCAATCGGGCGATTTTGATAATAATCCTTCAAATTTCCCTGTCCATTCTTTCAGTAAATTGAAAGCGACCGCATAAGGCATTGTCTTTTCAAAATAAAGCGGGTCTTCCTGCAGCAGGGTTCTGATGCGGTCTGTTTCCGCCATTTTGACGAATTGGTAAAAGCCCAAAAGTTCGGGCATCACCGATTTTCCTTTTTTATTTTTTGTCAGAAGTTTGTTGGTGATGTATGCAAACAAAAACGGAAAAACAGTAAAAAAGAAAAGAAAATTAAAAATGAGCAACAGAATGAATTTTACCGATTCGATGTCTATATAATCTTTCACGAAAAACGGTAAAGCCGTAATGCTGAAAGCCGCCCATGTCCACGATAATATCATAATGAACAGTTTTAATCCTGAATCTTTATGGGTATAATATTCTTTGGATTTATTGTTGAGCAATTGCAATGCTTCATGGAAAACCCCTACAAGATTGCCCGTCAAAACTTCGTCTTTTTCTTTAAATATTTTGCCAAACAAATTGAATTCATAGCCGGCGGAATCTTCGGGCAGTTCTTTGAGTTTTATCAATTTTAAATTATCATTCAAAGCACGTTCTCCTTTGGGAATTTCTTCCATACGGATAATGCCTTTCGTTGCCCAATAGGGCAGCAAACAAGAGATATCCCTGGAATCAGCCGTGTTGTCAATCAGCACTCCTGCCATTGCCGGATCCATATTTTCCGGCGGATAATAACTGGTAACGGGCGTGATTCTGTTCAGTCTTAACTTCAGTTTGACATAGCCAAAGACGGAAATGAAAATCAAACCCGGAATGCCCAGCCAGTCATATCGTTTCCAAAACGGCGGTGTGAAATCCGTTTCGGCAATCAATGATTTTGGCATTTTCACCAAAACCGTTACGCTTTGACCGAGAACTGAATAAAAATTTTCTTTTGATTTTGCCGAGAAAATATTTTCGGAATAATCGTCATCAAATTCGGTGGAAAGTTCGGTATTTCCATTGGCTCCCGAATACACAAAACAGTTTTTCGGCGAAAGTACAGTACCATCAGGAGTGTGAACAGTAAAGTTTACTGATTTGAAAACAGAGAGCCATTCCGAAGGTTTTACATTCCAGTAAAATTGTGCGAGACTGTCCGTAAAAATCAGTGCATTTTTCACCCGGTAGCGGATTTCGTATTGCTGGTTTCCATCGATCAGTTTGTCTTTGTCGCCGATTTTGATGCTGAGCTTATCGCTGAATCGTTTTCCAAAGATTTCATTGGTGGTGAAAGTACGTCCGGGAACCTCAATATCGGAGATATACATTTCCCGTTTGGAAACTTTTCCGTTTTCGTCCCGGAAATCAAACTTTGTAAGCATTTCCCTGAAAATGCCGTGTTTCGGCTGGGAAAATTCGATGTCGTATTTTTCCACCACATCAAAATAGCCGTCTTTGCTGAGATAGAATTCCGCGGTAAGATTATTCACGATAAAATCCTGTGCAAAGGAAACTGTACCGCACAGCAGGAAAACAAAGAGAAAATAAATTCGTTTCATGGCGCTAAATTTTTTAAATCCACATTTACATTTTCCCTGTCGGCAGCTTCTGCTTCAAAGTAATCGAAATGCCGATACTTGAAAATTCCGGCAAACACAACTCCGGGAAAACTTTCGCCATAAGTATTGTTTTCGCGAACGGTGATGTTGTAATATTTTCGGCTTCGTTCCAGATTTTCTTCAATTTCGCTCAGCTTTTGCTGCAGGTCGAGGAAATTGGTATTGGCTTTCAAATCGGGATAAGATTCGCTGAGCGCGAACAGACTGCGCAGTGTTTGCTGTAATTGGTTTTCGGCTTTTATTTGTGCATTGATGTCATCTTTCGGCGCTGACGTGGCTGCGTTTCTTGCAGCAACAACTTTATTCAGCGTTTCCTGTTCGTGTGCGGCATAGCCTTTTACGGTATTCACGAGATTGGGAATATGGTCGTGTCGGCGTTTCAGGGCAACATCTATAATGCTCCACGCATCTTTTACCCTATTTCGGTTCTTGACAAACCGGTTGAAAATGCCGATGATGGTGATGATGAAAACAATTCCGAAAATTAAAATGGTTCCGATATTGTACATAGCGTTTATTGTCTGATTTTAAAGAAAGGTCTTTTAAAGTGCCACCGCAGAATCCGGTTTGTCTGTTCCCGATATAACCGTGCGCTGCGGATTATTTCGGTCATATTTTACATACACTGTTTTTCCGGGTTCGATTTTGTAAACGGATGGTTTTTGAATCAAAAGCACAACATCGGTTTCAAAAGAACTGATATCTGTTGCATTCACACGAATACGCAGTTTATAAGCATCCGCACCGTTCATAAAGTTGTCGATAAGCTGCGTTTTGGATAAAACTTCGGCTTCAGCTGTAACGCCATTTCCATTGGCATTCAGTTCGTTGAGTAACGCACTCGTTGCCTGCAGTTGCAATACAATATCCTGCGGCTGATGTTGCTTGGCTTGATTTGCCATAATGGAATCCACGGTTCCATAACCCGGAACATTTACAGAACCAAAAGGTTTTTGCTGACTTCCGGAAGTTTGTGCCGACTGGTCAAAAACAACTTTACTTCGGTCATTCGGGTCATATTTCACTGCAAAGCTGACACCCGGCTGAAAAATACCGACTTGGGTAATGGGGAGCATCTGTTCTATTTTTTCAAACCAGGTTTCGCCTTGCGGATTGGTGATATTTGCTTCAATGATAATCGAATAAAACTGATTGGCTCCGGCGCGCATAGACATCCCTGCCTGATAACTTTTGATGACGGTTGCGGTTGCCGGCAAACCGTTTGGAATGTCTTTGGGTTTCAGTCCGCCCAAAAGCCAGCGTTGCAATATATAAATTATCAGAATGATGAAGACCACAAATCCGATAACGATAAACCAAAAGCTGCTGCCAAAGATTTGATTGATGAGGTCTCCAAAACCCGTTTCTTTTATCGTGAAATAAATAGAACCCAGTGTAAAAAGTCCAATGCCGAGTCCCATTAACAGGGAGGTGTTGGCAAATTTTTTTCCGTAATTGTTATTTCCCATTTTTTTACTTTTTCGAGGTTAATCAAACAAATTTTCCTGTTTCACAATTTTTCCATTTGTGAGGTCAATGGTCATCAAATAATCGTTGTTGGTTACGAGCATTTGGTCGCCTTTGATTAAGAAGCGTTCTGATCCGTAATTCGGGATGGTGGTTTTCAATTCCTTTTGAGGCAGCTGTGTTTTCCAAATAGTTTTCAATGTGGTTTTGTCCAGCATCGCCAGTTCCATATCTTTTTCGTTGTCGGAAGTAAGAGGCGACAGTATAAAGAAGTTGTTTTTATAGTAGGTAAGTGGCGCATCCTGTCCTAAGCTTAATTCGCTTTTGGTCAGCGTCAGATATTTTACTTCAATAAAATCATCCTGAGAAACGGTTTTCCCGTTGTTGGTCGTAATGCTTTGTCTGCTGCCGTTGATTTGTTTTTTGCTGTATTGCCTGTCCGAATTTCTGTCGGAAACCTGAAAGTTTTTGGCAAAATTATAATTCACCATTTCAAATTTTCCCTGCACGGTTTCCGCTTTTCCTGAATTGGGATCAATGCGGTAATAGCGTTTGTCGTTGGCTTCTAAAATCAATCCTTTTTCTTCGGTATTGTTGATATAAAAAGTATAAGTGTTTTTCCAATCTACGGAAGAATTTAATTTTTCCAATTCACCAAAATCGTATTTGAATTTATTGGCTTTTAAATCATACAATGCAATTTGATTTTCTTTATGATAAACCGATTGCATCAGCCAGACCCAATTGCCTTCCGTCCATACCACATACATTTGATCGCTTTTTGCGGTTTTATATTGCTTATCCGTCAGTTTTTTACCGGTCGCAGTTTCCATCACCTGAAAATAAGTCGGGAAACCCATTCCTCTGATGGTGATGCTTGCGTCCACATCCGGTTTTACGATTTCGGGCTGATAGGTGTAGGCAAAGTAGTTGCCGTCCTCACTGAAAACGCCTGTCTTAAAAACCGGCACATTGCTCAATCCCATCAGACTTCCAACTCCATCCATTTGCCCTGAAGTGAAGTTGGAAATGGCATTGTTCATCAATTTTTTTCCGATATAGAATAAAGCAAAACTCAAGACAAAGAATCCGATGAAAATGATGTAGAATTTTTTTCTAAAGTTCATGGTTTTGAGGTTTAGGGATTAATAAGTTCTGGTGATAAATCCGTTGGCGATATAGGTTTCACCGGTTTGGAGCTTTCTGATGGAATAGGTTTTTATTTTTCCGCTTTCCGGCATCACCGATTTTAGTTTTTCAAATTTGATTTGTTGCAATTCCGAATCCCAAATCAATATTTCGATTCGATCTGAAAGTGCGTCATAATCAGTTAGGTTCATATCGTTTTTTACATTTTTTAATGAAACAAAGCCATAATCTTTTACAAACAAAGGATGCTCCGGTGTGATGGTTATTGATTTTGATGCGGTACAAACTTTCAGCATCAGTCCGTGATAGGTTTCGGAAGTTTTTAGGACGGTGGCTTCGAAAGTTTTCCCGGTAGCGGTGTCAATCGAAATTATCTTTTGGTTTTCACCAAGCATTTGCGCATTGACCATTTTATTTTCTGTCAGTATTTCTGCATCACCGCTGAAACAGCATCCGCTGTACACGATTTCGGAAATGGCAACATCTCGGTATTTGGTTCCTTTGTAGGTTTCGAGTATTTCGAATTTTAAAATCTGTTTGTTGCTGTCAGAAAAAATCGTTTCGCCAGGCAGATCCACATACTGACCGCCCATTTTGTCTTCCAGAACCAAATAACAAATTGGTTTTCCGTTGCTGTAAACTTTCATTTTTTTTACTCTGGAATTTTCTTCCCAGAGTTTGGGATTTGCCTGATAACCATTGTAAATAGAGGTAATTCCGCCGGACAGCACTTCAAAAGTCGCTCCGATTCCGTCGCCTTTCGGAACCCATGCGGTCATCGGGTTTTCATCTGTCATTAATCGAACGTGATAGGAATGATCTTTCTGATTTTCCAAGGTACTTGAAGCCCTGAATGCCTCGATTTCCATAGCGCAATCGTTATAGAAAAAATCCAGATCGTTCTCAGAGTCTTTGTCATGCTCTGCCTTAATTTTTGGCCAATCCACGATTTTTTCATCAAAACTTTCGGCATAGACCACGGGCAGTTGCGCAAGGCTGTGTACAAAGCTAAAAAGAAACAGGAATAGAAATAATTGAATGGTTTTCATTGTAAAGGTTTTTTTAATTATTTTTTCAGGAATCCAAAGGATTCTAAGATTTATAGAACAATCTTGCTCTCGTATTCGACCCCTTCAAGGGCGTATGTTTCTTTGCATAACATTTGCCATAAACATTTGGACTTTGCAAGGTCAGTTTAAAATTTAATCTGTTCAAAATGGTTTCTATCGGTCAATCCCGTTCCGGTTCCCAATTGCCCCGAACCGTTGCTGCCTGTGCTCCACACACTTCCGTCATTTTTCAGCGCCAATGAATGAGAGCTTCCTGATCTGATGGCAGAAACGCCGTCCATTACTTTTTCAAAATGTCCGGTATTGGTGTAATTTCCGTTGCCCAATTGTCCGAAATCATTCAATCCGGCTGCCCAAACCGAGCCATCGGGTTTCAGTGCAAGCGTATGTCCGTACCCGGTTTTGACTTCCTTTACATCGGTCAAAATCTGTTTTGGAGAATGTACCGTTTGCGGGCCGCCATCACCCAACTGTCCGGCTCCGTCAAATCCTACACCCCAAAGCGTTCCGTCAGTTTTCAGGAAAACTGAGAACTGATTTCCGGCGCTCATTTGTGTAGCATTGTCAGCAATCTGTATGGGTGTGGATTTATCGACATTGGTGCCGTCTCCCAATTCGTAAGAGGAATTTCTGCCGCAGCTCCAAAGCGAACCGTCGGTTTTCAGAATCAGCGTGTGAGCGGTTGCGGCGACAACTGATTTTACATTGTTCATGATTTCCAAAGGTGTAGTTTGGTTATTGGTATTTCCGTTGCCCAACTGACCAAATACATTATTTCCCATGCCAAAAAGCCGGTGATCTTCGGTAACATAAAAACTGTAATTTTTTCCGGCGGCAATTTCAATGATATCGGCAGCAATTTGTATAGGTGAATGTTGGCTGTTGGTGTTTCCGGTTCCCAATTGTCCGAAATCGTTAGAGCCAACTGCCCAAAGTGTCTTGTCGGTTTTCAGAATCAAACTGTGGTATTCGCCCGAAGCAACTTTGCTGACATTGCCTATGGTTTTCACCGGCAGATATTGCGAACTCTGCTGGCTGTATGCCAGCTGGCCGCTGCTGTTGTTGCCACAGCCGAAAAGTTGGCTGTTTTCATCAATGAAAAATGAGGTGTGGTTTCCGGTTGAGATTTTCATAATTTTTGTATTTAAAGTGATTGGATCAGCTGTATCGTCGCCGGATGAACAACCCGCGATATACAAAAAGGTGAAAAGGAACAAAAAATAATGTTGAGTTTTCATGGCAGAAATTTTAATATTGATGTAAAAATAAATACTTCAGTAAGACTGAACAATCCCATAATCAGGGGATGGATTTTTTTTCACAGATCCATAGAAACCTGTTGAAATTTGACCGAAAAAATAAAATTTAAGCAGGCTCTATAAAAAAAACCGCTCACAAAATGAGCGGTTTTAATAACAATTATAATAAAGAAAGTTTGTTAAAATTATTTTTTGATGACTGGAATGGATTTGACTTCATCCGCTGAGAAAATTCTTACTACATAATTTCCGGCGGGAAGAGAACTCATATCGATTTTGGTTTGATTTTTTGCAGTCAAAACAAGCTGACCGGACAAATTATAAACTTCTGCTTTCTCCACATTTTTTTGTGAATTGATATTCAGTATATCTTTTACCGGATTCGGATAAACAGAAAGTATGCTCAATTCTGAATCATTGACTCCCATTGTATATTCAGCATCAAACATTGAAAGATAATCATCATTCCAGGCAAAAACCGCCTGTACTTTTGTCGGATTCATCGCCAATCTTGGGATAATATTGGAAGAAGGTATAATAAAGGAATCCCGGTAAGTGTCTTTTAGTAAAGCAAAACTTTCTGAGACAGGACTGCCCAACCATTTATAAAGAAAAGGCAGCTTTCCGGTGTTTTTGTCATAATAGGTTACAACGAAATTTTTCCCTGCGGGATCAAAAATCACATGGGGGTTCATCTGATCACCCGCTCCACCACCAATTAGCGGACCTGTTATAGTTTCAAAATCAGGGTCAGAATCGAAAAGTGTATCTGCATATCTGAAATTGGTATTTATATCAGTGCTTTGATCTACATTATAGGCGATGATTGTTCTGATGTCATCATAACCCGGGCCGCTTCCGGAACCTCTGGTTTGCGAAAGTGAGAGAGAGGGACGGCCATAATCTGTTGCACCAGTACCCACAGGAAGAGGATATGTCATAGAAGTTAGATCATCCGCATAAAAATATCTGACAAAAACATCACCAAAGTCGGTCTGACCGTTGACCGTTGTAGTATAAGCAACTCCCAAAACCGGGTAGGGCGAAATTTCAACAACCCCTATACTTGCGCTGACATTTTTCATGAAACTTACGCTACTCGCAACTACCTTTCTATGGAAATCAATCGAAGGATCATTGGTTGACCAAGCAATAACTTCGTCCGTAGATTCCGCTTTTGCTGCAGCTAAACTGATGGTGTAGGGGTTTGAAACCTCTGAAGGTTTTCGTGAGTCTGTAGCCCATGAAACGGAGGAAAACCCTCTGGTAGAATTATAGGTATAATCTTCACCATTAAAAGAAAGAATCTCTGCAACTCCATTTTTATTGTATCTTGTAGCAAGCATGACCGTATAGTGAGTTGCTGTATTAATTGCAGGAACAGCGAGATATAATCTGAAATCATCTGTGTTTTCACCGGCTGCTATGATATCCATCGCAGTGAAGGCTTCATCAGAACCATCCAAGGTTTCTGAATGAAAAAAAGACCAGGTTACGCCGTCATCCTGACTTTTCAAAATATCAAATCCATAATATCTTCCATCGGGTGAATCCGCATAAAGCCTTCCCAGATAGATGGTGCCGTCAAAAGCTACTGTTGTCTTCACTTCTTTGTAATACTTTCCTGCCTGAGGCATTACATTCACGTCTGAATTCCATAATGGATCCTGGCCAAAAGCCGATTGAATTCCAATGGAAAAAATAATTGCAGTAATTAAATAAAGTATTTTGCTTTTCATTGTTAAATGTTTTTTAGTTGGTGTAAAATTAGATACGGCAGGAAAGCGACGCAATCCCATAATCAGGGGAAGGAATTTTTCATAAAAAAAGCCGTTCAAATTTGAACGGCCATAGTACCAATTAATTTATAAGGATAAGTTTCAATTATTTTTTAATCCATTTGACAGAATTACTCTGTCGGTCTGCGGTGATATAAATGAGATAGACACCTTTGGGCAGACTGCTCAAATCATAGTTCAGCAGTTTTTGATTTTTGATTCCGGTATCCGAATAAACCTTCCTTCCTGCCAGATCGAGTACGGTCAGACCAAAATCTTTCGGTTCTTTTTCGAGTCGGATATTGAGCATTCCGTTTGAAGGATTCGGATAAATCTGAATCTGATTTGCAAATCCTTCAGAAATTCCCATCTGTGCACCGCTGATCAGACCGTCTCTGGTGTTGTTCCCTTTGTATCCGCTTCTCAGGATTTTGTCAGGTTGATAGGGAACACCGAGATTATAGGTGTTGATATAAATCGAATCCACGCCGCTGGGCGAAAAACTGGAGTAGGAGAGAGCAGTCAGATCAAGCAGTCCGTCGCCGTCCACATCACCCAAAACCGATCCGTTCATATAGGTAAAGCCGATCGGCCTCAGCGGAAATCCGTCCACCTGACCGCTGCCATCCACCGCGTAAGCGTGAATAAAACCGTAACCGTCAGCATCGGTCATATTGCTGCCAAACACCAAATCCATTACACCGTCATTGTTGACATCTGCAATTGAAACCACACCTTCATTCCCGCCTTCTTTCATGATCGGAAAACCTTCCAGCAGCGTTCCGTCAGACTCAAAACCGTACATAGCAGGAAGTTCTTCACCGTCAAAACTCATACTCGGATAGCCCATGAAAATTTCATACGAACCGTTGTCGTCCACATCTGCAACTGTTGGCGGAGAATAAGTCCAGCTTGGCAGATTATAGGGCCAACCGTCCATAAAACTGCCATCTGATTTCATTACAAAATATCTTGAATTGTCGCCATGATTCGCACCCACGATCTCAAGTGTGTCGTCATCGTCCAGATCGACCAGTATCGGCGACTGATACGAATAACTCACGCCTGCTTCTGAAACCGGAAATCCGGCCAACTGGGTTCCGTCAAGATTGAATGCGTTCATTTCTGAATAACTCATCATAACGATGTCTTTGACGCCGTCATTGTTGATATCACCGATCGAAGGAGTAGCCGCAGGAACAGTCGCAAGTTCTGCCGGCCAGTCTGAACTGTATGAGCTTCCGTCGATTTTGAAAATATGAAGCAATCCGGTCGGGTAGGTTCTTTCTGCCGAAACGATTTCAAAAATTCCGTCGCCGTCCAAATCAGAAACTGCAAGCGCACTGCTCATCTGCTTTCCTATGGCAACCGGCCAGCCCGGAAATTCATTCGCTTCGCGGTCGAGCAGTGTCACACCGCCGCCCTGAGAAGATGAATGGCCGTAGTTCAGTATGATGTCCGGTTGTCCGTCATTGTCCATATCGGCAACTGCAACCGGCATCAGCACGGGTTTGTTAAATTTCTTTTTGAACAAAAATTCACCGTTCCCTTTTCGGGCATAAAGTGTATCGTTGATTCCGAAAATCATATCTTCAAGTCCGTCACCATCCAAGTCGGCGAGTGTCAGACCGCGCTGGTTTTTGATAAAATAGGCAGGTTGTCCGTAGCTGAGAAACGGATCCGGAGAAACATCAGAAGGAGCTGCCATTGGCGGATCGGGAAGGAGCACTTCATGTACTTCCAGGGTATCGTCTTGGTTCAATGAGGCGATTTTGTAAACTGATTGTGCATTTGACTGACCAAACAGAAAGGCAAATGCACCAATGATAAACAGGTTTTTCATAATTTAATTTTTTTCATTGAAATGACTAAAATTACAAAATTTTAATTTACAAAGGATTGTGATTTGAAGTTTTGTTTGTTCTGGCTGCTGCCTGCTGTTTAAAATGAAAGAAAATAACAAATCGGGATTTGATTAATCTGAAATGTTTAGTTTGTCCCACTGTCAATACCCTATTCGACAGTTGTCTGCAGAAATGAATCTATATTTTTTTGATTTGATGAATTTTATAAAATAGTCAATTTCAATTTGAATTCTTCTGATTGGAAACGGCTGAGTTTCTTCGATTCCGCACAATCAGAATCTGTACTGAAACAGCAACAATTCGGGTGTGATTGTTTGTGTTTCGGATAACACGATCGCTCAAAGAAAATTAGGGCGTGGAGAAATTCTTGATGTTCAATACTGACTTTCAGTTGGTTGTTGCTTTATGATTGATGCCGGAAAAGGCGGTTTTGCAACGATTCCTGCCGATGTGGTCAAACTGAGCAATAATTCTTTGGTTAGGGAACATATTGAGTCTTATGAAAATGAAGGGTAATTTGAAAAAGGACGAATACAACAATCTCAGAAATGCGATAATGAAAGCAATGAACAGTTTGTTTTTAAAAAAAGAAAGAAAAATTTTAATCAACCGAAATTCATTAATATTTGTCGCACAAGTCAATATTTCAAAATAAGTTCTATATTTGCAGCCCAAAAATGTAATTAACCGGGACAGAGTTCCCACAAATACATATCAGTAAATGGCAACAAAAATCAGATTGCAAAGACACGGAAGAAAAGGAAAACCGTTCTTCCACATCGTAGTAGCCGACTCAAGATTCAAAAGAGACGGCCGTTTCATCGAAAAAATCGGAACTTACAATCCAATCACCAATCCTGCGACCATCGATTTGAACATAGACAGAGCAGTACACTGGCTGATGGTGGGTGCAGAACCGAGCAACACCGCAAGAAATATTCTTTCTTACAAAGGTGCGATGATGAAAAAACACCTGTTGGGCGGCGTTGCAAAAGGCGCGTTCAGCGAAGAAGAAGCAGAGAAGAGATTCAATGCATGGCTTGAAGAAAGAATTCAGGCGGTTGAAAGCAAGAGAACAGGTTTGGCAAAAGCAAAAGACAGCGCCAAAGCTGCTGCACTTGAGGTTGAAAGGAAAAAAGCAGAATCAAGAGTAGCTGTTGAAGAAGAAGCGCCTGCAGAAGAAGCTGAAGCTGCAACCGAGGAAACTGCGGTTGAAGAAGCTCCAGCTGCCGAAGAAGCTGCTGCTGAAGCAACAGAAGAAACAGAAGAAACACCTGCTGCCGAAGCATCTTCTGAAGAAGCTGCACCTGAAGAATAAATTCCTTTTCGATATGCAAAAGGAAGATTGCTACTATCTGGGCAAAATCACAAAAAAGCACGGCTTTAAAGGCAATCTGATCCTGCATCTGGAAACAGACGAACCGGAATTGTACCAAAACATGGAATCAGTATTCATTGAAACAAACGGAATGCTGGTTCCATTTTTCTTTGAGAACATCGGGCCGCATTCAAAAAACAAACTGCTGGTCAAATTTGAAGACCTCACTCCAGAAGAAGCAGAAAAACTGATCAACCGTTCGGTCTGGCTGCCTTTGGACACACTGCCCGAACTGGAAGATGACGCTTTTTATTATCACGAAATCATCGGTTACAAGGTGATCGACAGCCGAAGGGGCGAAATCGGTTTGATCAAAAATGTAAACGACAGCGGTATTCAGGCGCTGTTCGAAATCGATTTTGACGGAAAACAAATCCTGATTCCGGTGGTGGATGACTGGATACTCGAAGTCAA
>JBAYPM010000018.1:0-55559 GCA_041677705.1 Weeksellaceae bacterium
CACCGGATCGGAATTGCAAAAAGCGTTGAAGTCTGGCAAAATGATGAATTGGTCGGCGGATTTTATGGCATCGAACAAAAACGGGTTTTCTGTGGCGAAAGCATGTTTGCAAAAGTTTCTAACGCATCCAAAGCCGGATTCATCTGTTTTGTCCGGAAATATCAAAAAAGATATGAATTGATAGATTGTCAGGTTTATACACCTCATTTGGAAAGTTTGGGTGCCGGAGAAATTACGGCTGAAGAGTTTTTGAGATATCTTGGGTAAATCCAAAATCTGGAACTTCACGCTGAATAACCCAATTTTTATATTCATTTGAGAATTTTCTTAAACTCAGATTAGATGTTGGTTTTATTTTCATCACGAAATAAATAAGTAGAAAATCCATTTTTAATTTATTTACAATTAACTATTTTAGCCTAAATTTATTAAAGTGTTGAACTTAAAAAACTTATCATTATGAAAAAGATAATCTTCTTTCTGATTGCAAGTCTGTTTCTGTTAAAGATGAACGCTCAGGCACCTGCCATTGAATGGCAGGAATCCTTGGGTGGAACTGAAGACGAAGACAGAGCTTCAATTCAACAAACAACGGATGGGGGTTATATTGTTATTGGTGGCTCAGCTTCAAATGACGGTGATGTTACCGGGAATCATGGTAGCAGAGACTATTGGATAGTAAAATTAGACAGTACCGGTGGTATCCAGTGGCAAAAATCCTTGGGAGGAAGTGGTCTCGATTCAGCAAATTCAATTCAGCAAACCACAGACGGCGGATACATTGTTGCGGGTGGTTCCACTTCAAATAATGGTGATGTCACTGGCAATCATGGTGATATTGATTTTTGGATAGTAAAATTAAACAGCGTCGGAAATATCCAGTGGCAAAAATCTTTGGGTGGAAGTGATTGGGATTATGCACATTCAATTCAGCAAACGGCAGACGGGGGTTATATTGTTGCGGGTGATTCCAGATCAAATGATGGTGATGTCACCGGCAATCATGGTGACGGAGACTATTGGATAGTAAAATTAGACAGCACTGGAAATATCCAGTGGCAAAAATCTTTGGGTGGAAGTGGTTGGGATTCAGCAACCTTCATTCAGCAAACCACAGACGGGGGTTATATTGTTGCGGGTGGCTCAGCTTCAAATGATGGTGATGTAAGCGGTAATCATGGCGAAACTGATTATTGGATAGTAAAATTAGACAATACCGGAGATATTGATTGGCAAAAGTCTTTGGGTGGAAGTGGTGAAGATGGAGCACATTCCATTCGGCAAACTACCGACGGCGGTTATATAGTGGCGGGTTATTCCTGGTCAAATGATGGTGATGTCACTAACAATCAAGGTAACAGAGACTATTGGATAGTGAAATTAGACAGCATCGGAAATATTGATTGGCAGAAATCTCTCGGTGGCAGTGGTAATGAAAATGCTTTTTCAGCACAGCAAACTACCGACGGTGGTTATATTGTCGCAGGAATTTCTAATTCAGATGACGGTGATGTAAGCGATAATCATGGCCTTTCTGATTATTGGGTCGTCAAATTAAACAATACCGGAAATATTGAATGGCAAAAATCTCTCGGCGGCAGTGGTAATGATTATGCTTATTCAGGACAGCAAACCACAGATGGCGGTTATATTCTTGCGGGTATTTCTAATTCAAATGACGGTGATGTCACCGGCAATCATGGTGGTTATGATTATTGGGTGGTAAAACTTTTCCCTGATTATATGGGTACATACGAATTGAATGAAAATTCTTTCTTTATTCGTCCAAATCCTTTCAGTGATTTACTGAATGTAAAACTGAATGAAGGACAAATAAAAGAACTGATGATTTACGACCTTTCCGGCAGACTGATCATGACTCAAAAAGCAAACGATCAGGAACAGTATCAGCTGAATACCCAAAATTTGGTAACCGGCCTGTATATCCTGAAGGTGGTTACGGATAAGGAAGTCAAATCGTTTAAGGTGATCAAGAAGTGATTTTTGTACAGCAGACAAAGTAAATGTTATTCAATAGCTATTTAATCAACTAAAAATATTACAGAGAGCTGACTAAAATTGAGTTGGCTCTTTTTTTATATTTTTGTGTGCGTAAAAAAATTTATAAAATGACAAACCCGCTTTTAGAGCAATTCAATACCCCTTTTGACAGTATTCCGTTTTCGAAAATCAAAGATGAAGATTATGAACCCGCTTTTAAATCTGCTTTGGATTTAGCGAGAGTCGAAATCGATGAAATCTGTAATCATCCCGAAGAGCCAACCTTTATCAATACGGTGGAAGCCTTGGAGGTTAGCGGAGAAAGATTGGGAATTGTTTCTGCTGCGTTTTTTAATCTGCTTCATGCCGAAACCAATGAGAATATGCAACAAACCGCACAGGTGGTTTCACCGCTTTTGTCGGAGTTTTCAAATGATATCCGGTTGAATCCGGTTTTGTTTGAAAGGATTAAATCGGTTTATGACAACAAAGAAAAATTTGATTTGAATCCCGAACAACTTCGGTTATTGGAAAAGAACTATAAGAATTTTTCGAGAAACGGTGCCAATCTGCCGGACGATAAAAAAGAAAAACTCAGAGAAATCGATAAAAAATTGGCCAAACTCAAACTCGATTTTGGTGACAATGTTTTGGCGGAAACCAATGCTTTTGAACTCCATATTACCGATGAAAAAGATTTGAGCGGTTTACCAGATTTTGTAATAGAACAGGCCAAACACGAAGCCGAATCCAAAGAAAAGGAAGGCTGGATTTTTTCGTTGCACGCACCTTCTTATATCCCGTTTATGACTTATGCCGACAATCGTGAATTGCGCAAAGAATTGAGTTTGGCGTATGGTAAAAGGGCTTTTCAGCAAAACGAATACAACAACGAAGAAATCGTCAAATCCATTGCAGAACTGAGATTGGAAAGGGCGAAATTATTGGGTTATCAATCCCACGCTGATTTTGTTTTGGAAGAAAGAATGGCAAATTCACCCAAAATCGTCAAGGATTTTTTGAATGATTTATTGGATAAATCCAAAAAGTTTGGTGAAAGAGATGTTGATGAAATCAGGGAATTTGCCAAAGAAACCGATGGTTTGGATGATTTGCAGAAATGGGATCATGCTTATTATGCCGAGAAACTCAAAAAACAAAAATTCGATTTTTCTGAAGAAGAACTGAAACCCTATTTCTCCTTAGAAAAAGTAATTGACGGAATTTTTCTGACAGCACAGAAATTGTATGGCTTACAATTCAAAGAAAGAAAAGACATTGACAAATACCACGAAGATGTAAAAGTTTATGAAATTCTGAATGCCGAAAATGAGCATCAGGGCTTGTTTTATGCGGATTTCTTTCCGAGAAAAGGCAAAAAAGCAGGTGCCTGGATGACTGAATTCCGTGGACAATCCAACATAAACGGCAAAAACAAAAGACCTCATATTTCAATTGTTTGTAATTTCACCAAACCCGGCAAGGACAAACCTTCTTTGTTGACTTTTAACGAAGTAACGACTTTGTTTCACGAGTTTGGACATTCCTTGCATGGGATGTTGGCGAATACGACTTACGAAAGTTTGTCGGGTACGAATGTATATTATGATTTTGTGGAATTGCCGTCTCAATTCATGGAGAATTTCTGTTATGAATCCGAAGTTTTGGAAATGTTTGCACGACATTATCAAACCGGAGAAGTGATTCCGCAGGAATTGATTGAAAAGGTCAGAAAAGCAGCCAATTATATGGAAGGTTATCAGACGGTTCGTCAGTTGAGTTTTGGTTTATTGGATATGGCTTGGCATGGTGAAGAGGAATTGGAAATCAATTCGGTTTCGGCCTATGAACAAAAAGTTTTTGACCGTACCGATTTGTATCCGGCGGTGAAAGAAAACAATATGAGCGTTTCGTTTTCACATATTTTCAGTGGCGGTTATTCTTCGGGTTATTATTCATACAAATGGTCAGAAGTTCTGGATGCAGATGCTTTTGCTTATTTCAAAGAATGTGGAATTTTTAATCCCGAAGTGGCTCAAAAATTCAAACATCTATTAGAAAGCGGCGGCAGTATCGACCCAATGAAACTCTATGTGGAATTCAGAGGCAGGAAACCGGATAACAAGGCTTTGATGGAAAGAGCGGGGTTTATGGGGTAAAAATAACAGATTTTCATCACTGATTGTGCAACACAAATTTTGGTTATTTAAAACAGAACAGCGAACTTTTTATTTCGTTAATTCTACCTTTAATTCATTCAAATTATTTTGAATAAACTGATAGGTCGGATGTTCTTTTCCAAATGCTTTTTCCGGTACTTTGTTGTATGTAATTCCTATTTCTTTGGAATTATTTTTTGTCCAAACTTATTTAAATAATGTGGTCCGCCTGAAAAATGAGGTCCTAAATAGTAACGAATCAGCTCTCCCTCAAATCCCATATAGCAATGCATGGGTTGTTTGGACAGGATATTGCCTTTTTCATCGATTATTGCATCTAAATAATAGTCATTCTCTATTTCAGATAGCTGTTTTTCAGTTAATACTCCACAAATCCCATTTTCAAATTTATCAACTTTGTAAAATTGTGGTCGTATTATTATTGTTCCATTTTTTGATTTGAACCCCCACAATCCATTTTCTTCAAACGCAATCAAATTTGGGGAATCAATTTTTGATTCTTCTTTTCTTGAATTATATATTTCAACTCTTGAGAATGTTTGTTCTCCTATTCGGTTTCCCTTCATATCTATAGGGTAGAAGTCTTTAAATTTTATATCACTTACATAGGCAACACCATTTTTAAAATTTTGAAATCCGTCTTTCCAGGTTTTTCCAAACTCATTTTCTCCATTTTTATTTATAAACCAATGTTCTTCAAAGTTCTTTATTCTTGCAAATCCTTCCGAAAAATTAGTATCCGGAAAGTTATCTTTGATGTCGAAAATTTCATTTCCCAATGTATCAATGCAAACCCATTTGTAATCATTTTTTATAACTTCTTTTGATACGAAACTTAATCCGTCACTGAAATCATTAACGATTAAATATTTAGGTTCGATAATTATTTTCCCTTGTGAATTTATGAATCCATATTTTCCGTCCTCGTTTTGGAATTCATAAAGTCGATTATTTTGTCCAAAAATATTTATGAAACATAAAATCAATAATATTGTGATATTTAGTTTTTTATACATTATTTCTGATAAAAATACACACGGTTCTCAAATATACATCGTTTTTCAAAAACTATGATTAGTTTCCAAATTTAATAAATCAGGACTTTTATTTTCTTTTTACAAATTGTGTTCTTTCTAAAAAGCATTTTATAATAATGTTGTTTACAAACAACGCTTTGTATTTTTGTTGTTTATATTTAACATTGATAAAATATGTTATTTTTATTAACAATTAAAAATATGTTGCCTTTGCTGAAGCAATCTTTTTAAATCAATTCCTTTAACTCACTCAGCGCAAACAGTGGAATATCTGTTACCCAATCTTTTTCGGAATAATCTGCTAATGAAAATCTTAAACTTTTTTCCGGTTGGTATTTCTTATGAAAGTTAATCAAAGATTTTGCCTGCAAGTTGGTTTCGGCTTTTACTTCCACCGGATAAAAAGTGTTTTTGTAATCAAAAATAAAATCAATTTCTCCTGATGAATTCTCATGCGACCAATAAAAAGGCTTGATTTCATTTTCGGATATTAGTTGTTGTAAAACATACTGCTCGGTCAATGCGCCTTTGAATTCAGTGAACATTGCATTTCCGTCCAGCAGGATTTTTTCATCCAATCCGGCCAGAGCTCCTAATAAGCCCACATCAGAAGCAAATAGCTTGAAAGCATTTAGGTCAGCGTAAGATTTTAACGGAAAACCGGGTTTGGTTATTCTTTCGACCCGATAAGTCAAACCATATTGTTCCAGCCAATTGAGGGCTTTGTCGTAATCCCTGCCTCTCGCTCCCTTTTTCACAATTCCATACACAAATTTTTTGTTTTCTCTTGCCAGCTGAGCCGGTAAACTATGCCACAGCAAGCTGATTTTTGGAATTAAATCGGGAGAAGTATGCTTTGAGAAATCATTGTCATAAGCATTCAGAATATTTTCCTGAATTTCTCTTACTTTTCTGAAGTTTTTTTCCCGTGAAAAGGACTTTACTGCTTCCGGCATTCCACCTGTAAAGTAATATTGTTTGAGTAATTCAACAATTTTTGGTTTGAAAGTTTTTATCAAATCCCAATTCAGACTTTTAATTAAGTCCAGCAACTGATTTTCATCCATCGCCATCAGAAATTCTGAAAAAGTCATGGGATGCATTTCTAAAAACTCTACTTTTCCTACCGGAAAAGATTCACCAGTCAGGGAAACGCAAAGTAGAGAACCGGCGGCAATAATGGCAAATTCAGGTTTTTCCTCATTAAAATATTTTAATGCTGTCAATCCCCCCTTCACTTCCTGAATTTCATCCAAAACAATCAATGTGTTCTCAGGTTCAATTGTGATTCCGGCAGAAACCTGCAATGCCAGAAGAATCCGCTCCGGGTCAAAATCTTGTTTAAATAAATTCTGTAATAATTTATCCCGTTCAAAATTCACATAAACCATCTGTTCAAATTCCGAACGCCCAAAATCCTTCATTGCCCAGGTTTTACCAACCTGTCTTGCTCCTTTAAGAATTAGAGGCTTTCTGTTTTTTGAACTTTTCCACTTTTTTAATTTTGCTGAGATGTGCCTTTTCATACTGCAAATATATAAAAAACCAAAACCATAACACATTTTATGGTTGACTTTCGTGTTTATTCGTACATTTTATGGTGGACTTTCGTGTTTATATGTACATTTCATAGTGCAGTTTTAAGCTTATAATGCACATATCATGGTGGACTTTTGCGTTTAACTGCCGTCATTTCACCTTTAATGCACTTTAAATTTCCCCGGAATTCACTTCCCAATCCGATTTTTTTAATTTCATATTCCACATTTTACGGGTGGGTTCACCGAAATAAGCAATTTCAATTTCACGTATTTTTTTGGCTTTTAGTTTAGCCATGGCGCCCTGTGAACGGTAATTTTCTGTACCGACGTGAAAAATTACTTTATCCACAAACTGAAAAACATAATCCGACATTATTCTCATTTCCTGATGGTTGTATCCTTATTCCTTACAAAAAGTATAACCAATCAGATTGAAGCTTTCTTTTTCATTGCAAATTACAGAAACGGGTGTTTCCTTTAACTTAATCGGTTTTCCAATCCGTGATCAGATAAGTACATCCGCTTTCCTCTTGCTGTTGATTTTCATAAATTCGAAGAGAATAAAAAAATAAAATTCATATCTTCTTCATTTATAATTTTTCTTTTTTACTCATCTTCAAAAACCACATAATCCCAAAACTGATTGCAAATGAAATTCCCATAACCAAAGCCGAAGTTTTCATTCCGTCGGTCATCTCGATAAACAGACCGAAAATAAACAGACCGATGCACAACGCCGCTTTTTCAAAAACATCATAAAAACTGAAATAAGTAGTGTGATCTTCTGTCGGCGGAAGTAATTTGGCATAAGTTGAACGCGCCAGTGGCTGAATTCCGCCCATTACCAGTCCGACCAGACCTGCCATCAAATAAAACTGCATTTCAGCATTAGGGTCGTTGCGGTCGATGAAATAACCGAGCAAACAAACGATGACCCAGATGAAAATTCCAATCAGCAAAGTGTTTCTGTTTCCGATTTTTCCGGAAAGAAATGAAAACAGCCAGGCGCCGAGAATGGCCTCGATCTGAATCAGTAAAATTGTCATAATCAGTTTGTCTGTACTCAGCCCGATTTCGGATTGACCAAACAAGGCCGCCACCAAAAAAATGGTCTGCATGCCCAGACTGAAAAAGAAAAATGAGTAAAGAAAAATTCTCAAATCCGAAAATGAGAACAATTCTTTTGCGGTTTTTCTGAGTTCATTAAAACTTTCTCTGATGATGCTTTTTGGAATCTTTTTATCATAAACTCTTGACGGCAGTTTTTTAAATGTAATCTGTGCAAATCCCATCCACCAGAGACCGACCAGCACAAAACTCAGTCGGGTATAAAATGACTGATCGTCCTTTCCGATGGTCTGTATCAGCATTAGACAAAAAACGAGCAAAATCACCGAACCGATATAACCGATGATGAATCCGCCGGCGGAAACTTTGTCCATTTTTTCTTCGCTTGCAATTTCGGGCAGATAGGCATTGTAGAAAACCATACTGCCCCAATAACCGATTCCGGCGAGTACGTTGAGCAGCAGTCCGAGCCAGATTCTGCCGTCGGTAAAGAAAAACATCAGCATACAACTGATCGAACCGAGATAACAGAAAAATCTGAGAAATTTCTTTTTGTTTCCGATGGTGTCCGCAATCGAACTCAAAACCGGCGACAGCAGTATGACCACAAAAAAGCAAATCGCAAGCGAGAAATTGAATGCAGCCTCGGGATGAAAGCCCCAGAATTTTATCGGATTCGGTGTATTTGAAAGCGTGATGGCGCCGTAATAAATCGGAAAAATCGCTGATGCAATCACCAGTGAATGAACCGAGTTCGCCCAATCATAAAATTTCCAACCGCTGATGATCTTCGGATTGTCCTTTTCCAGCATAAAATAGTTTTATCCGGTAAATATAATTTAATCCCGACAAGGCTTCCAAATCTGAATTTAATTTGACTAATTTTGAGATTCAAATTATTGATCAAAACAATTTAAAATCAGAATCCTGTTGACATGAGTTTTCTCAATGCAGAATGGAAAAAACTGGCGATTGCAAATTATGTAACCGACGAAGAAATTCTGTCAGAATATCTTCCGGCAGGTACCGAATTGGATTTGTGGCAGAATAAATGCATGGTCAGTTTGGTTGGTTTTATGTTCAAAAACACAAAACTTTTGGGTGTGAAAATTCCTTTTCATGTCAATTTTGAAGAAGTCAACCTCAGATTTTATGTCAAAAGAATTGAAAATGGCGAATTGAAAAGAGGAGTGGTTTTCATCAAAGAAATCGTTCCCAAACCGGCGCTGAGCATTGTTGCCAATACGGTTTACAATGAAAATTATGAAACCCTTCCGATGTCTCACCGCTGGGAAGAAACGGCTGAATCTCTTTTTGTGGAATACAACTGGAAAAAAGGAAACCGGAAGAATTCTTTTTTAATCGAATCAGAACCGGAATCTCTGGAAATTGAACCCGGCACCGAAACCGAATTTATCACCGAGCATTACTGGGGTTATGCAAAAGTAAACGACCGGACCACAAACGAATATCAGGTCACTCATCCGCGCTGGAAAGTTTATCCGGTAAAAAATTATTCGATTGATGTCGATTTCGGAAAAGTTTATGGTTCTGAATTTGAATTTCTGAATACGGTAAAACCCGATTCTGTGATGCTAACAGAAGGTTCTGAAATTACGGTAGAGAAAAAGCGGAGGATTTGATTTAACCCCCCTCAAGGGTTCCAGACCCTTGAGGGGTTATACTGCTTGTGTTCAAGCCGTTAAAATACGACGTTTTAAATTAATTCGTTTAATATTTTAAGTAATTTTTTCTGTTTGATATTTAAAAAATCTGTTTGAATAGAATATTGAGAATTTGCTATAGGTTTACCTATTTTAAAAAGTAATTTGTACAGCCAAGTGCTTGAGTGTTTTATGTCAGGTTTTTTTAATTCTATAAATATTTGTCGATTTGTTGTCATGCCACGATGATAATTATTTACTATGAAAAACGATTTTATATTGTTAATCTCAACAACTTTTGATTTTGCTATTACATTGTGAATAATAATTTGATTGTCATTGATAGTTAATAGTGGTTTTCTTCTAAATAAAAGCAATAGCGAAAGAATAATTCCAAAGACAAATAATAATAAACCCAAAATTAGGAATGCACTTTTAAAAGGTTTGTCCCCAAAGTTAAAAATTTTTTCTCTTATAAATATCCCTCCAGTTACATTAAAGGAAGATATAATTAGGAGTAAAAATGAGGTTAATTTATTTGAGTAAAAGTTTAATTCTTTCATTTAATTTTTACATTTCGTTCGATTGCTTCAAACATTCGTATTGACAAAACCCTCTTATCCAATATCGCATATAGATGAAGTTAGCTTATCAACACTTTTTATTTTCACCAAAAATAAAAAATAAAACAGTTCAAAAAACTACAAATCAAAGAATTAATCAAAATCCTCCTGCATCTCAAAACAAATCCTTTCTCCATTTCCGGGATGGTTAAACTCCAGAAAACCGGCATGTAAACAAAGTATTTTTCCGGGTGTTCCGTACAATTCATCACCTAAAATCGGACAGTTCAAACCTTTTGAATGTGCAGAATGAACCCTCAGCTGATGGGTTCTTCCGGTAACCGGCCAATAGTGAATCAGCGCCCGGTTTTCTCTTTTTTCAAAGACTTTATAAATTGTTTTTGATTTTTTACCTTTTTCAAAATCAACTTTTTGTCTCGGCCGGTCGAGTATATCCGGTTTGAGCGGAAGATTGATTTCACCTTCCTCGTTTTTGGGAATTCCGTCTAAAAGTGCGGTATATCTTTTCGTTACAGTCTGTTTTAAAAACTGTTGCTGAAGATTCTTGTGCGCTTCTTTGGTTTTTGCAACCACCATCAAACCCGAAGTGGACATATCCAAACGATGCACAATCAGCGGTTCACAGTCTTTCATTTTTTCCTGTAACCTCGAATAAACCGAATCCTGAATTTCAATTCCGGGAACAGACAAAAGATTTTCGGGTTTGTTGACTACCACAATAAAATCGTCTTCAAAAATGATTTTAAGTTGTTTTTCTTTTGCCAAATCGTTCAGAATCGGATTTTCTTCTACAGCCGTTCCTTTCAGCATGTGTTTAAGTATCGGTCTGCATTTCCCGCTGCACGCCGGATAAAAATGACCATGTTTTCTGATTTCGGATTCGGGTGATGCACCATACCAGAATTCAGCAAATGCAATCGGTTGAAGTTCGTTTTTGAAAGCAAACTGTAGAAGTTTGGGCGTAGCACATTCACCAGCGCCCGAAGGTGGTTTTTCAAAAACGGTTTCACTGAAAATCGCACCCGGCCTTTTTTCTTCTTTGTCTTTGTTCAGAAATGAATATTGCTCAAAAAGCTGATTCTGAAGCTGATTTGATTTTTGTTTTCTCAGATTTTTTAATGCATCGATTTGATTTTGAAAAGATTGAATCTCATTTTCAAGTCTTTCAATTTCTGTTTTCCAGCTTCTTTTCAAAATTTTAAATCTGAACTGGTCATAATTGCTCTGTCTGAACAATTCTTTTTCAAGTTCAAGATATTCTTCTTCCGACAAAACCGATTTTTCTGTTTCTCTGACTGATTTCCTTTTGGCTTTATTTTCTTTCATCTGTTTTTTGAAACCTGAAATTTCTTTTTCAGATTCGGTCAGATACTTTTCTAATTCATTTTTTAAATCAATAAAACCGGAATGATTTTCAAGTGTTTCAATTTCATGATTGTATCGATTTAATTTCTGTTCACCTTTTTTGAAAAAACCGTCTTTGTCAAGCATGTCAAAAACCGGCGGAACAAACTTTTCATAATGATTTGAATCCATTAATTTACCCGAAAAAGCAGACAGATAACCGATTTGATTGTCAGGGTCACGAACGATTAAAACCCCAAACATTTTTCCGGTTGTAAAATCTTTTTCAGAACCGAAATGATTTGAAATATATTCTTTCAGTTCATCTGCTGCGAGTTTACAAAGCGGATGAGGCTCATAATAATGCGGATAATTGAACTTTTCAGGAAGTTGAATACCACTGATTTGTTCCGTATCGAAATAGGTGATTTTATTTTTGAAACCGGATTTCATTTCGGTTGTAAAATTAGTGAAAACACAAGAGTTGGAAGATTTGTTTGATTCATATTTTGGACTATAACCACAAAAACTTCCGGATTTAAATAGTTTTTAGGGTTATAACCATAAAAACTATATGTAGTCGAATTCCTAATTTTCCGTAATTTTGCAACATGATAAATACACTTCCAAAAATCAAACACAAGGATTCGTTGAATTTCTTTTTGATTGCCGGCCCGTGCGCCATTGAGAACGAAGATACGCCAAGAAGAATTGCAGAAAAAATTGTAAAAATCACAGATGATTTAAAGATTCCATACATCTTCAAAGGGTCTTTTAAAAAGGCAAACCGCTCAAGAATTGATTCTTTTACCGGAATTGGCGATGAAAAAGCACTGAAAATCATTCAGAAAATAGGAGAGGAGTTTGATGTTCCGACTACAACCGATATTCACGAACCGTCACATGCAGAACTTGCTGCTCAGTTCGTGGATGTTCTTCAGATTCCTGCGTTTTTGGTTCGTCAGACTGATTTGGTGGTCGCTGCGGCAAAAACCGGAAAACATGTAACACTGAAAAAAGGTCAGTTTATGTCGCCCGGAAGTATGAAATTTGCGGTTCAGAAAGTAACCGATTCAAACAATCCGAATGTGGCAATTATTGAAAGGGGAAATATGTTTGGTTACGGTGATTTGGTGGTGGATTACAGAGGGATTCCCGAAATGAAACAATTCGCACCTGTGATTCTCGATATTACCCATTCACTTCAGCAGCCGAATCAGTCAAGCGGTGTGACCGGCGGAAAACCCGAATTGATTGAAACCATTGCAAAAGCAGGAATAGCTGTGGGTGCAGACGGAATTTTTATCGAGACCCATCCCGATCCTTCAAATGCAAAAAGCGACGGCGCCAATATGCTTCATCTGGATCTGCTTGAGGATCTGCTCAAAAAATTAGTCAGAGTGAGAGAATCAATTCTTTAAAAACGATATTCCCGAAATGGGATTTTTAGCTGAATCGACAGAATTTTCTTCTCTTCGGTATTGAGATTTGACATAGAAAGCCCGAGCAGTCGGACAGGTTTGTGATAAGGTCGCTGTTCCCACAGTTGTTTTGCAATCGAAAACAGAAAATCTTTTTCATAAAAGAATTCGTCTTCGGTGCGGCTTCTGGTAAAAATTGAAAAATCCGGATATTTGATTTTGAGCGTCAGCGTTCTTCCTTTCACATCGTTTCTTTCGAGTCGGTAGCTCAGCTCATCCGCTATTTCTTCGATTTTTTCATACACATCTTCCTGTTCGCTGATGTCGTCCCAAAAGGTTTCTTCGACTGCAATGCTCTTTCTGATTCGGTTGGGATTGACTTCGGACAGATGGATTCCTCTGACCACATTGTAAAAATGTTTGCCCGATTTGCCAAACAGACTGACCATCTCATTCAGCGTTTTTTGTTTCATGTCTTTTCCGTTGAAAATTCCCAAAGAATTCATCCGTGCCGCAGTAACTTTTCCGACACCGAAAAATTTTTCGATCGGCAATTTTTCAAGAAAATCAATCACCTGATCGGGATGTATCGTTTTTTGTCCGTTGGGTTTGTTGATGTCGGATGCGACTTTTGCCAGAAATTTGTTGATTGAAATCCCTGCTGATGCGGTCAGTCCGGTTTTTTCAAAAATTTGTTTTCTGATTTCCCTGGCAATGTCGTTTGCAGAATCAATTCCTTTATTGTTTTGGGTTACATCGAGATAAGCTTCGTCAAGCGACAGAGGTTCGACCAGATCGGTGTATTCAAAAAATATATTTCTGACCTGTTTTGAAACTTCTTTGTACCTGTCAAATCTCGGTTTGACGATGATCAGATGCGGACACTTCTCAATTGCGATCCGGGTAGGCATGGCCGAACGGACGCCGAATTTTCTGGCTTCATAGCTGGCTGTGGTCAAAACCCCTCTGTGCATACCGCCAACTGCGATTGCTTTTCCTCTCAATTCGGGATGATCATACTGTTCCACAGATGCATAAAATGCGTCCATATCCACATGTATGATTTTTCGAATCGGGAATTCCATGATACAAATCTACAAATTCAGTCTGTCAGGGTGAAACTGGAAGCACTGAGTTATACTGAAATTATCAACGCTGATATTATTCATACAGTCAACCAGTTATTTAATCTGTCAAATCAATCTCTGATTGACAAAAAAAATGTAATTTTGCTCTCCATAAATTTTTATGAAGGAAATCAAGATACACGACAAGATTTTTGTGCCCTATATCACTTTTGAGGAAATAGAGCATGCGATCAAGAAGGTGGCGAACACGCTATACGAGCAGCACAAAAACGATGTGCCTGTCTTTGTTGGCGTGCTGAACGGTGTCATCATGTTTATGAGTGATTTCCTGAAACATTATCCGGGAGAATGCGAGATTTCATTTTTAAAACTCAAATCTTACGAAGGTACACATACCACCGGAAAGGTGGCAATGGAAATGGAAATACCGATGGATCTGAGCGGTCGGCATGTGATTATACTTGAAGATATCGTAGATACCGGAAATACACTTGAAACGCTGTATGAAATTCTGAACAAAAAGAATGTGAAAAGCGTGAAGATTGCGACTCTGCTGTTCAAACCGGATTCTTACAAAAAGGATCTGCCGATTGATATGGTAGCGATCAGCATCCCTAACCGTTTTGTGGTGGGGTACGGACTGGATTATGACGGATTGGGCAGAAATCTGCCGGATATTTATCAAATTAAATTAGAAGAATGATCAACATTGTATTATTTGGCCCTCCGGGCAGCGGAAAAGGAACTCAGTCAAAATATCTTGAGAAAACCTTTAATCTGAAACAACTCTCAACCGGTGATATGTTCAGATACAATCTGAAGCACGAAACCGAATTGGGAAAATTGGCTCGTTCATACATGGACAAAGGTCATCTGGTTCCGGACGAGGTAACTACAAATATGCTCAGGGCAGAGCTGACAAAACACAAAGGTTTTGACGGTTTTATTTTTGACGGCTATCCGAGAACCACTGCACAGGCAGGATCACTTGATCAGATTCTGGCAGAAGATTTGAATGATGAAGTGACCATCTGTCTTTCGCTGAGAGTGGATGATGAGATTTTGGTTTTGCGTCTATTGGGAAGAGGAAAAGAGAGCGGTCGGGCAGATGATGCAAATGAAGAAATCATCAGAGAAAGAATTCGCGAATACTATCAGAAAACCGATGAAGTAGCCGAATTTTATAAAGCACAAAACAAATATGTGGAAATCGACGGCGTGGGCAATATCGATGAGATTGCCGAAAAACTGAGCTGTCAGGTTGAACTGCATATCTGAGAATAAATTTCAATTGAAATACAGTCAGCCGTTCAGAAATGAGCGGCTGTTTTTTAGATCTATTTTCATTTCACGTAATATTTTATTGATTTTACACGTATAATGGAAAAGGTATTTGTTGACACCAATATCGTATTGGAATTTCAAATGGATGTCACAATTACAAGAAATAAGAAAGATTTTAAAAATTCAAGTTTGCCGGTTTTTACTGTCAATGAGTATTTGAACCGCTGATTTTTTTTTACTTTCGATTCTTCAACCGAATTTTATAAATTATGTTTTTTCTGCTGTTTGGACTTTTTGTACTCCTTCTGATATCAATTCCGATCGGAATTGCATATCTGATTTTCAGATTTCTGTCAAAAAAAGGATACAAAAAAATCGGTTTGATTGTTTTGTTTTCTGTAATCGGCGGGATGATTTATATAATTTATACCGCGATTTATCCGACAGACAGTTTCTACAAAGATGAATTTGAAAACTTTACAGAAATTGAATTTCCAAAATCAGCCAAAATTGTTTGGAAGGATTCGAGTTATCCGGATATTCACGGTGATTATCAGGCAGGTATGATATTTATTGCTGACAGTGCGGATTATGAGAATTTACTGAACCGGATTAAAAATAATTCCAAAGTCAGTACAGATACAATTAATTATCGGTTTGAAGAAGGAGAGATTACTTTCGCAAAAGAGAATTCAACCCGATTTTCATCTGTTTGGTCAGATGATGAAAGACTGCCTTTTACCCTGATATTCAGATCCGACGGTCATTACATTTATTTTTCAGGAGCAAACCTGTAAAAAGTTTAAATCAATTTTTCAGAAATCACTCACCCGACTTTTTAATCTCAGTCAGTTTTGTTTCTTTTTTATTGCAGATTTCAAATACAAAATCATAGGATTTCTGTTTTCGATAGGTCGCACGATAAATTCTGCAGGGTTCGGCTCTGACCTCGTCAGTACCGAAATTTGTGATTTCGCTTTTCCCGAACAGTTCGTCATACACAAAAATGCTGTCCAGTTTTTCGGATTTTATAAATTCCGTAGCTTCATCCGAATAAACAATCGGATAAATCTTTGCTTCTTCAAGCGTTCTCGAATTGGGCAGATACGAACACTGTGCTGCCTTTGAACCAAAAAAGAAAGCCACAAACAGCAGCCCGATTCCAAAACCGATCAGATAAAAACGAAGTCTTCTGAGAAAACTCATAAGATTTGAAAATTAGTCTGCAATTATACGATTAATAAATTGATGTCGTGAAAATTCAGATCAAACCATTCGCTGACCTGCTGATTGGTCACTCTGCCGTGAAACAAATAGATGCCCTCTCTCAGCCCCATATCCGATTTGACCACTCTTTCAAAACCGCCTTCGTTAGCGATTTTCAGCAGATAAGGCATAAAGAAATTGCTCATCGCTTTGGTTGCGGTACGTGCCACACGCGAGGTGATATTGGCAACGCCATAGTGAATCACACCGTGTTTGATCACAATCGGATTGTCGAGGGTTGTAATTTCAGAAGTTTCAAAGCAGCCGCCGTTGTCTATGCTCAGATCGATGACCACAGCGCCAGGTTTCATGTTTTTAACCATCTTTTCGGTCACCACACAGGGCGCACGGACTTCGCCTCTCAGCGCACCGATCGCAACATCACATCTTTTTAATGACTTTGCCAGTTCTTTCGGATCGAGCATTGAAGTTGAAACTCTGACACCCAGATCGGTTTGCAGTCTTCTCAACCGGCTGAGCGAATCATCAAAGACCCGAACGCTTGCACCCAGTCCCAATGCTGCTTTTGAAGCATATTCGCCAACCGTTCCGCCGCCGAGTATCACCACTTCTGTCGGTCTGATTCCTGCCACACCGCCCATCAGTATTCCGTTTCCGCCGTTGGTGTTTGACAGCAGTTCGCCTGCAAGCAGTATGGAAGCGGTCCCCGCAATCTCGCTCAGCAGTCTGACAATCGGCAGATAACCGTGTGAATCTTTGATAAATTCAAAACCGATGGCAGTTGTTTTTTTTGCAGACAGTTTTTCGAAATAAGTTCTTGTCTGCATATTGATCTGAACCGTCGAAACCAGAAATGAATCAGGATTCAACATTTCTATTTCATTGTTGGTCAATGGGTTGACTTTGAGCACAACAGGTTTTGAAAAAACTTCTTTCTGATCGTAAGAAATCTTTGCGCCTGCCTCAGAATATTCGTTGTCAGAATAATTTGCACCTTCGCCGGCACCCGACTCAACTGTGATTTCATGACCGTTGGCCACCAAAACCTGAACCGCATCCGGATTCAGACAAACCCTTTTTTCCTGCAGATGAATCTCTTTGGGAATGCCGATACTCAAATTGCCGCTTCTCAGTTTTACCTCTAATCTCTCCGCTTTCGGGATGAGCTCCTGACGTGAAAATGGTGTGTAGACTCCGGTACTTTCCATTTTATAAAATTAATCAAAAAAAATGTTTCTGATGCCTTCTTCCGAAATAATTTTGACCCGATGAAAGTCCTCAGGAAGCAGTCCGCTGATTCGGTCAGGCCACTCGATAAAACAGGGGAAACCGGAATCGAGATATTCATCCGTGCCAAAATCAAGCGCTTCTTCTTCTGATTTGATTCGATAGAAATCAAAATGATAAATCTTGCCGGTCGGACAGTCATATTCATTGATGATCGAAAAAGTAGGACTGCTGACTTCGTCCTCTGACCCCATCTTTTTGACCAGAGATTTGATCAGTGTGGTTTTACCTGCACCCAGCTCACCCTCAAACAGCACCACCGGATATTTGAACCCTTCCAACAGCTTTTCGGCTGTTTCGTCGAGCTGATCAAGTGAATTAATCTGAATTGTCATTGAGACCGTATTTTAAGATTTCGGGCTCAAAGTTATGAAAGGAATAATGATTTCTTCCATAGAAATTCCACCATGCTGATAGGTGTCTTTGTAATAATTCACAAAATGGTTGTAATTTTTCGGGAAAGCCAGGAAGATATCTTCTTTTGCAAAAATATATTTTGAACTCACATTGACCCTGGGGAGATAATAACCTTCCGCATCTTCGATCACAAACACATCGTTGTCATCATACTGAAGTTTTCTTCCCATTTTGTATCTGATGTTGGTGCTGGTTTCGCGGTCACCGATCACCTGAGAAGGTTTTCTGACAAAGATGGTTCCGTGGTCGGTGGTCAACAGGATTTTCATACCTTCTTCCTGCGCCTTTTTGATGATTTGGAACAGATACGAATTTTCAAACCAGCTTTTTGTAATCGAACGATAGGTCTTGTCGTCACGAATCATCTGACTCACAATCTGATTGTCGGTTTTGGCATGAGAAAGAATATCGATAAAGTTGTAAACGATGACTGTCAGATTTTTGTTTTTGTATTTGTGGAAATCATCGAGCACTTTCTTTTCAAAATCTGAATTCAGGATTTTGTAATACTGGGTGGTCAAATCTGACAAACCCAGTCTTTTCATCTGATCGTCGAGAAATTCTTTTTCGAACTGATTTTTATTTCCGTCCTCATTATCATTCAGCCATTTGTCCGGAAATCTTTTTTCGATTTCTGACGGCAGAAGACCCGAAAACAATGCGTTTCTTGCATATTGGGTTGCAGAAGGAAGTATACTGTAGTACATCTGTTCTTTGTCGACATTGTACATATTGTTGAACAGTGGTTCAATCGTTTTCCACTGATCAAACCTCAGATTGTCAATCACAATCAGCAGTGTGTTTTTGTCTTTTGACAAATGTGGTTTTGCAAATTCTTTGAATACGGTATGCGAGAGCACGGGTTTATCTTCGGAGTGCAACCAGTCGTGATAATTTTTCTTTACAAATTTAAAGAAAGCTGCATTTGCTTCTCTTTTTTGGTCTTCGAGTATGACTGCCATTTGGTTGTCTTCAATATTTTCGAGTTCCAATTCCCAGAAGACCAGCTTTTTGTATATGTCTTTCCAATCGTCAAAATCTCTTGCGTTCATCAGATCCATTGCGATTTTTCTGAATTCCTGCTGATAGTTGACCACTGTTTTTTCGGTAATCAGTTTGTTTCTGTCCAGAATTTTTTTCAGACTGAGCAAAATCTGATTTGGATTGACCGGTTTGATCAGATAATCGGCGATATGCGCACCGATCGCTTCTTCCATGATGTGTTCCTCTTCGCTTTTTGTAATCATCACCACCGGAAGCTGTGGTTTGATTTCCTTGATTTTCATCAGCGCTTCCAGACCACTCATTCCGGGCATATTCTCATCGATGAGAACTGCTGCGAAATTTTCGTTTGGAATGATTTCGAGTGCATCGGTTGCATTGTTGATCATTTTGGTTTCATAACCTTTCTTTTCAAGAAAAATTGAATGTGGTTTCAGGAGTTCAATCTCATCATCTATCCATAAAATCTTTATCGCCATAAGACTGTTTTGTTTTAAATTTGTAAATTAATATTTGTTAAAATTCTGAATTTTGGAGTTCGTAAACAAGCTCAAGGTATTTAACGATCCGGTGCACGGTTTTATTAGCATACCCAGTGAATTAATTTTTGATATCATCCAGCATCCGTATTTCCAGCGACTGCGAAGAATATGCCAAACCGGTCTGACCGAACTGGTTTATCCGGGTGCGAGACATTCGAGGTTTCATCATGCTCTGGGTGCTATGTTTTTGATGCACAAAGCATTGGATACGCTCGAAATCAAAGGGATAAAAATTTCTGATGAAGAAAAAAATGCAGCACTGATTGCAATTCTTCTTCACGATATCGGTCACGGTCCTTTTTCGCATGCATTGGAACATACGATCATGGAAGATTGGCGGCACGAAGAAATTTCTCTCCACATCATGGAAATGCTGAACAATGAATTTTCGGGTCAGCTTGAATTGGCAATCAAAATTTTCAAAGGCGAATACAAAAGAAAATTTCTGACCCAACTGGTTTCGAGTCAGCTGGATGTCGATCGGTTGGATTATCTGAAAAGAGACAGTTTTTTTACCGGCGTGGTGGAAGGAAACATCAATCCAGACCGGATCATTTCGACAATGAATGTAAATGATGATCAGCTGGTGATTGATTCAAAAGGGATTTATTCGATCGAAAAATACCTGATTGCTCGAATGTTTATGTACTGGCAGGTATATAACCACAAGACTTCTGTAACAGCCGAGGTGCTTGCCATTCAAGCATTGAGACGTGCAAAGGAGCTCAGCCGTTCGGGTGAAAAATTATTTGCAACGCCTGCCTTGGATTATTTTCTGAAAAATCCGAAATCACCCGATTGGGCAGAGCGTCTTGAATATTTCACAAAACTTGATGACAGCGATATATGGACCTGTCTGAAACAGTGGCAGCATCACGACGACAAAACTCTGGCTTATATTTCATCTGCACTGGTCAACAGGAGGCTGCCGGTTTCAAAAATATACAGCAAAAAAATTTCAAATCAAAAAATTGAAGAATTGACCGAAGAGGCAAAGACGATTGTGGGTGTTGGCGACGGCAGTTATTTTGTTCATCAGACCCGCATCAGAGTTGCTCCATATGAACGCGGTCACTCACCGATTTATATCATGAACAAAGACAAAACGCTGGATGAAATTTCTGATTCACCGCTTCAAATTTTGTCGCACCATCTTCTGAATCCGATCGAAAAGTATCACCTATGTTATTTGAATGTTAAGAAAAAAGCATAATTCAATCGGCAGATATATCCAAAATTTATATTTTTGCAGTCTATGGAATTTAGCGCGTTAGAGATTTCTTCTTTTTTGGAAGGGAAAATTGAGGGGAATCCGGAAGTTAAAGTTGAGACCCTTTCAAAGATTGAAGAGGGTAAGTCCGGATCAATTTCGTTTTTGGCCAATCTCAAATATGAGAACTATCTGTACAGTACGGGTGCGTCGATTGTTATCGTCTCAAACGGCTTTGTTCCCAAAAAGGAGGTGTCTGCAACTCTGATATATGTGGACGATGCCTACCGTTCGTTCACCCGACTTTTGAATCACGCCAATCATCTGAGAAGCAAAAGAAAAGGAATCGAGGAAAATTCATTTGTCAACGAATCGGCAATAATTGGAAAAGATGTGTATGTAGCGAACTTTGCATACATCGACAGAGACTCTGAAATCGGTGATGATGTGATGATTTTTTCAAATGTACATGTCGGTCAGAATGTAAAAATCGGCGAGGGCAGCATCATCCATTCGGGAGTCAGACTTTACCCTGACACAGTAATTGGAAAAAACTGTATCATCCATGCCAATACGGTCATAGGAGCCGATGGTTTCGGATTTACGCCAAAAGAAGACGGTTCGTTTGAAAAAGTTCCTCAGATTGGGAATGTAATCATCGGTGACAATGTGGAAATCGGTTCTTCATGTACCATCGACCGTGCAACGCTTGGTTCGACCATCATCCGTTCGGGTGTGAAACTTGACAACCAGATACAGATTGCGCACAATGTTGAAATCAGTGAAAACACTGTGATTGCGTCTCAAACCGGGATTGCCGGTTCTACCAAAATCGGCAAAAACTGTATCATCGGCGGTCAGGTCGGCATCATCGGTCATCTGAAAATCGGTGATTTTGTCCAGATTCAGGCACAAAGCGGTGTGAACAGCAATCTGGCTGACAGAGCAAAGGTTTACGGTTCGCCTGCGATGAATGCGGCTGACTTTAGAAAATCTTATGTATATTTCCGCAATTTTCCTGAAATCGTCAGGAAATTGGATGAACTCGAAAAAGAAATTAAACAAACAATAAAGGAATAATGTCTGATAAGCAAAAAACACTTGCCGGAGACTGCGTTTTGAACGGAGTGGGATTGCACACCGGTTGTAAAGTGAATCTGACTTTGAAGCCGGCGCCAGTCAATACCGGTTTTGTATTTGTCAGAACCGACCTGGAGGGTATGCCGCATGTGGAGGCAGATGCAAATTATGTGACCAACACTGAAAGAGGCACAACCATTGAAAAAAAAGGTGTTGAAATCCATACCACCGAGCACTTGCTTGCAGCGCTGACCGGAACGGATTTGGACAATGTCTACATTGAAATTGACAACGACGAAATTCCGATTTTGGACGGCTCTGCAAAATTGTTTGTTGAAGCAATTCAGAAAACCGGAGTAGTTGAGCAGGACAAAGCAAGAGAATATTTTGTAATCAAAGAGATTATCACTTATACCGATCCGGCGACCGGATCAGAGATAACTGCGATTCCTTCAGATGATTATCAGGTGACCACAATGGTTGATTTTGGAACCAAAGTTTTGGGCACACAGAATGCATCGATCAAAAATATTTCAGAGTTCAACAACCAGATTGCAAATGCAAGGACTTTCAGTTTTCTGCACGAACTTGAATATCTGCTTGACTCGGGACTGATCAAAGGCGGCGATTTGAGCAATGCGATCGTATATGTGGACAAAGAAATCACACCCGAAACAAAAAAGAAACTGACCAGAGCATTCAACAAAGAGGATGTAGCCATCCAACAAAACGGTGTTTTGGATAATATCACGCTTCACTATCCGAATGAAGCTGCACGTCACAAATTACTCGACGTGATCGGAGATTTGGCATTGGTCGGCGTAAAGCTGAAAGCAAAAATCATTGCCAACAAACCCGGTCATAAGATCAACACAAACTTTGCAAAAAAATTGAGCAAACAGATTGCGATCGCAAAAAGAAAGAATGTCCCCGAATTTGATCTGACCAAAGATCCGATCTACGACATCAACGATATATTAAAAATTCTTCCGCACAGACCGCCTTTCCTTCTTTTGGACAAGGTGATTGAAAAATCAGAAAAATGCCTGGTCGGCGTAAAGAATGTAACCATGAACGAACCGTTCTTTGTCGGACACTTCCCTCAGGAACCGGTTATGCCGGGTGTGCTTCAGGTAGAAGCGATGGCACAGTTGGGCGGAATTTTGGTGCTTGGCGAGATTGACGATCCGAGGGATTATTCGACTTATTTCATGAAAATTGAAAACGTGAAATTCAAAAGAAAAGTAATTCCGGGTGATACGCTGATTCTCAAAGTCGAGCTGCTTCAGCCAATTAGAAGAGGAATCGTACACATGCGCGGTTATGCATACGTGAACGATACCATCGCTGCAGAAGCAGAGATGATGGCACTGGTTACAAAAGACAAAATCTAAATTGATCAAAATGAGTCAGCCACTTGCTTATATTCATCCGGGTGCCAAGGTTGCAAAAACAGCAGTCATCGAGCCTTTTTCAACCATTTATGATGATGTTGAAATCGGAGAAGGAACCTGGATCGGGCCCAATGTGACCATTATGGAAGGTGCCAGAATCGGGAAAAACTGCAAAGTGTTTCCTGGTACCGTGATTTCTGCCGTTCCTCAGGATTTGAAATACCAGGGCGAAAAAACACAAACCATCATTGGAGACAATACTGTGATACGGGAATGTGTGACCGTCAACAAGGGAACAAATGCACTCGGTTATACCAAGATCGGCAACAACTGTCTGGTGATGGCAACTGCACATATCGCACACGACTGTGTGATCGGCGACCATGTAATACTGGTCAACGGTGTCGGACTTGCAGGGCATATCGTGGTAGGTGACCATGCATTTGTAGGCGGAATGAGCGCTGTTCATCAGTTTACCATGATCGGCGAACATGCGTTTATTGCCGGCGGCTCGCTGGTCAGAAAAGATGTGCCTCCTTATGTGAAGGCTGCAAGAAATCCGCTTTCTTATGCCGGAATCAATTCGGTCGGACTGAGAAGAAGAGGATTTACACCTGAAAAAATTTCAGAAATTCAGAATATTTATCGAATCCTGTTTCAAAAAAATAAAAACACCACTCAGGCGCTTGAACTGATCGAAGCCGAATTTGAAGCAACCAAAGAAAGGGATCTGATTATCCAATTCCTGCACAACAGCTCAAGAGGAGTGATGAAAGGATACAATCCGAGAGGAGAAATTTAAAATCAGAAATAAAATTTATTAAATGGCAACAACAGCAGATATAAGAAAAGGACTGTGTATCAACTGGAACAATGATACCTGGAAGATAGTGGAGTTTCAGCATGTGAAACCCGGAAAAGGACCTGCATTCGTTAGAACAAAACTGAAAAGCATCACAACCGGCAAAGTGCTCGAAAATACTTTTTCGGCCGGACACAGAATTGACGAAGTTAGAGTTGAAACCCGAAAATATCAGTATCTGTACGAGGATGACAACGGTTTCCATTTTATGAACAATGACGATTATTCTCAGGTTTATCTGAACAAAAATATGATTGAAAATGCTCAGTTTATGAAAGCCGGCGACGAGGTAACCATCCTGTTCAGAGCAGAAGACGAAATGCCGCTGTCGGCTGATATGCAGCAGTTTGTGGTTCTTGAGATCACTTATACCGAACCCGGACTGAAAGGTGACACCGCAACCAATGCGATGAAACCTGCAACCACCGAAACCGGAGCAGAAATCAGGGTCCCGCTGTTTATCAACGAAGGAGACAAAGTAAAAATCAATACAGAGGACGGTTCCTATATGGAGCGAATCAAAGATTGATTTTTTTAATTAATAAAATAATTATGCCTCATTGCCGATCCGACAGTGAGGCTTTTTTGATTTGATTGGACAAATAGATTCGGCTTTTAGGATTGAAAGTCATACCAAAATTTATCAGATAATTGAATCAATCTTGTTATGGTTTTGAATCAAATCTTTAAATATCTATGCATAAAAAGACCTAAATTTGTACTTTCTTATAAAACTTTGAGATGATAAAATCAATCATAGCAGGCACCGGACATTATGTGCCTGAAAACACAGTGACAAATGATGATCTTGCCAAAGTGATGGACACCAATGACGAATGGATTCGTGAGCGGACCGGAATCGAGGAGAGAAGACATCTGGGCAGAAATTCTGATATGTCAACATCTGATCTCGGTGTCCAGGCAGCAGAAATTGCGCTGAAAAATGCCGGTCTGACCCCAAAAGACATCGATTTCATCATATTTGCAACACTCAGCCCCGACTATTTCTTTCCGGGCTGCGGTGTGCTGCTGCAGCAGAAACTCGGCTGTGACACCATCGGCGCGCTCGATGTGAGAAATCAGTGTTCGGGCTTTATTTATGCAATTTCAACAGCAGATGCATATATCCGTTCGGGTATTTATAAAAATATTTTGGTAGTCGGTGCAGAAGATCATTCTTTTGGTCTCGATATGACCACTCGCGGGAGAGGCGTTTCTGTCATCTTTGGTGACGGGGCCGGGGCTGCGGTTGTAACTGCATGCGAGGAAGAGGGCAGAGGCATCATCAGTACAAATTTGCACAGTCAGGGTGAATATGCCGAAGAGCTTGCGGTGCTGTTTCCGGGTACAATTTACGGTTGGTCAGATGTTCTTTTGGAAGATGACAATCAGATTACTGCAGATCAGATTTATCCGCACATGAACGGAAATTTTGTATTCAAACAGGCGGTGACCCGTTTTCCGGAATCAATCAAAGAAGCATTTGAGAAATCGGGCGAAAAGATTGAAGATTTAAAATTATTTATACCGCATCAGGCAAATCTGAGAATCAGCCAGTTTGTACAAAGACAGATGGGACTGAGTGATGATCAGGTATTTAACAACATTCAAAAATATGGCAATACCACAGCAGCATCCATTCCGATTGCACTGAGCGAGGCGGTACAGCAGGGAAAAGTCCAAAAAGGAGACCTGATCTGTATGACTGCTTTTGGCAGCGGATTCACATGGGGCAGCGTGTTGATGCGCTGGTAAAAGCCGGTCAGAAAGAAGCATTTTTTTCTGTTCATATTGTCGGCACTGCTTCCGGTCGTGTTTTTCTGTTTTTTTATTTATCTGAGAGATACCGATAAAGAGCCGCTGTGGATGCTGGCATTGAGCTTCCTGATCGGTGTACTGATTACTCTTCCGATTGCGAGTATTGAATTTGGGTTGACCCATTTGCTGATTAAACTCGGAATTGGTGGACGTTTAAAAAATTTCCTGAATGCATTTGCAATCGCCGGGATTGTTGAGGAAGGCGTAAAATATATTGCGGTTAATTTATTTCTGAGAAGAAACCGGTTTTTTGATCAGTGTTATGACGGTATCGTCTATGCTGCATTTATCTCGCTCGGTTTTGCATCTGTCGAAAACCTGCTCTATATCTGGCGGCTTGGTTTTGAAACAGCGATTGTCAGAGCCTTTATGTCGATTCCCGCACATATGCTTTTTGCAGTTTTCATGGGCTATTATTTTGCACTCGGGTTCAGAAGCGATCAGTCCAAAAGGAAAAAACATTTATTGCTTGCGTTTATCATACCCGTGCTTTTACACGGATTATATGATTTCTTTCTTTTTGATATTCAAAAATCACCGGTCATCTATTTTGTATTGATCACCTTTCTCTGTCTCAGTCTTTGGCGTTACGGACTCAAACGAATCCGAACCCTGATTGCATTTGACAATGAGAGAATGAATGACGGAGAAAACAGAGAGGGTTGATTTCTTTTTTGAAATTTTTTTTCCACTTTCTGTCTCAATGGATGGGAACTTCTCAAGGATATAACATTCTCTAAAAAAATCAGTCATTCATCTTTTAAGGAAAGTGAAAATTGAATGATTTTTTTGGAAAATCAATGAAAATATTCTGTCGAATACTGAAGAAAACACCCTAAAAAGAAGCCGGAATTGATCCGGCATTCATTTTATGGTTTTTTCAACTGATTATCTCACGATCAGTTTTTGGGTTTGTTTTTGTTTTCCGTTAAAGAATTCAACCACATAAACTCCGTTTGGCAGACTGAAACGAATACTGTCACCTGATTTGATGCTGTTTCTTTTCAGAACTGTTTTTCCGCTCATATCAGTAATTTTAACCGTACCCGATTCATTTGATTCGATTTGGAAGAAATCTTTTGCAGGATTCGGATAGATTCTGAATACGGTTTTGTCTAAATCGTTTGTTGACATTTCAATTCCGCATTCAAAAGGATCAAAGAATACTTCACCCAAATTCGGATCATCAATTTTATGGAAGATCACATCTTCAACTTCGGCTTCGGTTGACTGCTCACCTTCGATCCAACAGTTGTGAAGTGCTTTGACTTCGTTAGGAGTATTGTTGTACAACGCATAAACCACACCTCCGTTTCCGTTTTCGCTGAATACATTCTGACCCGGATTGAAATCATCAGGGTCGTCACTTCCCAGATTGATTTGAGCAGTTTCCTGGAGTGTAATTCCCCACAGGTTTCTTCTGATCTGGTTGTTGGTCACATAAACCAGTGAGGTGCTGTAAAGATTGATTCCGCTTCCACCCAGCATGGGTTCGCCTTCGGTATCATTATCTTCGATGATATTATCTGCAATGATTCCGGAAGAAGCCGGACCCATTGAGGTGATTCCGTAACGGTTGTCTCTGACTTCGTTTCCTGTAATCAGAATTTTGTTGGTAACGCCAACCAGACTTGAAGCAGAAATACCGCCCACTTTGGTCAGATTTCTGTCTCCGATCACAATATTGTTGATGATTCTGATGGTATCTGTTGTACCGCTCGGACCCATATTGATCTGAGGAGCATTTCCGTTCAGCTGATGATTTCCTTCCAGGAAATTTCCCTCAATCCATGCAGATACCGATACATTTGCAGCAGAACTCAGCGCCGGTTTGTCGTTAAAAAAGAAAAATGAATCTTTTACGATCGGACTTCCTTTTGAAAATGAAATTGCACCGCCGGTCGATGATCCTGCCGAGTTTTCAGAAACTTCACAATTGTACATCTGGAAATTTGCGGTTACAACCTTCAGACCGCCACCGTATTCGATCATTGTATTATTAAAATAAACTTCAGATTCGTCATAGAACCAGAATCCTTTGTAATGATCGGTTGGATCAACAGCAGTTATTTCAACCAAATCTTCTGCGTCGCTTCTGAAATACCCTTTCACGCCGATTTCAACACCTGGATCAATCTTTAAGATCAGATTGGTATTGAGCGAAAGTGAATCGTTTTCCATAACCATCAGGTCTTCGTGAAGTGTATAAACATTGTCGTCAACCGTCACAGTGGTCGGAGAATCAGCCGCTATATCGTCGAGTGTCCAATTGACGCCGGTATTTGGAGTCGAATATTGTGCGTTGAGTCCAAAAGCAGTTAACAACAAACCAATCGTAAAAATTTTGTTTTTCATATCTTGTTAATTAATTTTTTAATAAAGGCCGCAAGTTAGAATAAATTGCCGAAATTTGCGGGCATATAGAGTAATGTTTATGCTGACAAAAAGAGCAAAATATGGTTTGAAAGCGATGAAGTATCTGGCAGGACAGCCGTTGGGAGTTCCTGTTTTGATTTCAGAAATTTCGGAACACGAGAATATTCCTTTTAAGTTTCTTCAGGGGATACTTTTGAGTTTAAAAAAATACGGATTTTTGGATTCAAAGAAGGGAAAAGGTGGCGGATATTTTCTGAAAATGGAGGCGAAGGACATCAATATGGCATCACTTTTTAGGATTTTGGACGGTCCGATTGCGTTGGTTCCGTGTGTAAGTTTAAATTATTATGAAAAATGTGATGATTGTTCTGATGAGTACACATGTTGCGTAAACCGCCTGATGGCGCAGGTTAGAGACCGCACCCTCAAGCTGCTTGAGAACGAGACTTTGGCTGATTTGATAAAAGATCAAAAAAAATTCCCAGAATAGTATACTAAATTAATAGACTTTTATATATATTTGTCTCCAGAAAAAGTCATTAACCAATCTGAACTTTTCTAAAGTCTTAATTTTTTAAGATTATTTGTGTGTTAGTTATTTGGCCTCATAGTTGAACTCTCTACTGTGAGGTTTTTTTTGCCTTGTTTTTCAGATTCTGAATTTTATTTTCTGACATTATATTAATAGGTGTCTTCGGGAAGAAAAATCAAATTATATTTCGGATTCGAATTTGAACCGTTGAGAGGCGAGTTCTCAATCAAAAATTAAAATACTTTATTCTTAATTTGTCAAATAAAAAAATCTTCCTACATTTGCACGCCTAAAAGTATGCTGAATCATTGGCTGCTTTTAGGAGAGTTTAAGTTTAAAAGTAGAGCCAGAGCGGTTCTATACTGTAAAATAAACGTATTTATGTTAACAGATCCAATTTCAGATTATCTGACACGCATCAGGAATGCGATGTCTGCAGGACACAAAGTTGTTGAGATACCTGCATCTAACCTTAAAAAGGAAATTACAAAAATCCTTTACGATCAAGGTTACATTTTGAACTTCAAATTTGAGGACGGAAATCATCATCAGGGTTTGATCAAGATCGCTCTGAAGTATGACAGGATGACCAAAGAACCGGTTATCAGAAAACTGAAGAGAGTTTCGCGTCCAGGATTGCGTCAGTACAAAGGCGCCGGAGAACTTCCAAGAATATTGAACGGACTTGGAGTAGCAATCGTTTCTACTTCAAAAGGTGTAATGACCGATAAACAGGCTCGTCAGGAGAATGTTGGAGGTGAAGTATTGTGTTTGGTATATTAATGATTAAAAGAAGAAGAAAATGTCAAGAATAGGACACGCACATATCAACATTCCCGCCGGTACTACCGTAGAAATGAAGGACGGTGTTGTAACCGTTAAAGGGAAAAATGGAGAAATGACCCAGACCATTAAAGAAGGTTTTGAACTGAAAATCGAAGATGGCGTACTGACCGTTACCAGACCGTCAGAATCAAAAGAGGACAGATCACTTCACGGTCTTTACAGATCGCTGATCAACAATATGGTGATTGGTGTTACTGAAGGATTTAAAAAACAGCTTGAACTTGTAGGTGTAGGATACAGAGCATCTCATCAGGGACAGGTTTTGGATCTTTCGCTCGGGTTTTCGCACAACATCATGATGGAACTTCCAAAAGAAGTATCAGTAGAAACCCTTTCAGAAAAAGGTAAGAATCCGGTGATTACACTGAGCTCGCATGACAATCAGCTTTTGGGCATGGTTGCAGCAAAGATCAGATCATTCCGTAAGCCTGAGCCATACAAAGGAAAAGGAATTAAGTTTGTAGGAGAAGTATTAAGAAGAAAAGCAGGTAAGACTGCATAATAAATTATAATCGAACAATGGCACTATCAAAAACAGAAAAAAGACAAAAGATAAAAAGACGTGTTCGTCGTAATATCTTTGGAACAGCAGAAAGACCAAGATTGTCTGTGTATCGTTCCAACAAAGAGATTTACGCTCAACTGATCGATGACAAAGCGGGCGTAACGCTTGCATCAGCATCGTCGAGAGAGAAGGCAGAAGGAACCACCAAAACAGAAATTTCTGCTTCAGTAGGTAAGCTGATTGCCGAGAAGGCAAAGGCTAAAGGAATTGAAACAGTTGTTTTCGACAGAAACGGTTTTGTGTATCACGGTAGAATCAAAGCTTTGGCTGACGGAGCAAGAGAAGGAGGTTTAAATTTCTAAGAAGCGAAAATTATGTTAGGATTCAAAAATATTGAAAAAGTAAAACCGGCGGGAATGGAACTTACCGACCGTCTGGTAGGTGTACAAAGAGTTACCAAAGTGACAAAAGGAGGACGTGCATTCGGATTCTCTGCCATCGTTGTGGTTGGAGACGGAAACGGAGTTGTAGGTTACGGACTTGGTAAATCAAAAGAGGTGGCGAGTGCAATTGCAAAAGCAGTTGAAGACGCAAAGAAAAATCTGGTAAGGATTCCTTTGACCGGTAACACGGTACCTCATGAAAACGAAGCAAGATACGGAGGCGCTCAGGTGTTTTTGAGACCAGCTTCTGTAGGTACCGGTGTGATTGCGGGTGGAACTGTCCGTGCGGTTTTGGAATCGGTTGGTGTACATGACGTACTGTCAAAATCAAAAGGTTCTTCAAACCCTCACAACGTGGTGAAGGCTACATTCAAAGCATTGCTCGAAATGAGAAGTGTGAACGAAGTTGCCCGTCAGAGAGGAATTTCTGTAACCAAAGTGTTTAACGGCAAATAATTTTTGAGATGAGTAAAGTGAGAATCAAACAGGTACGCAGTGCAATCAACAGAGAGAAATCTCAGAAAGATACGCTGATCGCATTGGGACTTAGAAAGATGAACCAGGAAGTTGAGCATGAATCAACGCCGGCCATCGAAGGAATGATCAGAAAAGTTTCACACCTGGTAAAGGTTGAAAGATAATTATTTGTAATTCAAAGTACACTTAAAAAAGAAACAAAATGAAATTAAATAATCTAAAACCCGCAGCCGGCTCTGTAAAGAAGAAGTTCAGAAAGGGCAGAGGACAGGCAAGCGGAAACGGAGGAACAGCCGGAAGAGGTCACAAAGGTGCCAAATCCAGATCAGGGTACTCGAGAAATGTCGGATTTGAAGGCGGACAGATGCCGCTTCAGAGACGTGTTCCGAAATTTGGTTTTAACAACATCAACAGAGTTGAATACAACGGTATCAATCTGGATGTAATCCAATTGCTGGTTGACAACAAGAAAATCAGCGACAGCCTGACAAAAGAAGATTTGGTGAATCACGGTCTTGCACACAAGAACGATCTGATCAAAATCCTGGGAAGAGGTGAATTGAAGGCGAAAGTCAATGTGACTGCAGACAAATTTACCAAAACCGCACAGGAAGCAATTGAGAAAGCAGGCGGCAAGGCAGAATTGACCCAGGGCAAATAATCTAATTTTCAACTGTCAAATGAATTTTCATCAAAGACGGGAACACATATTTAATTAACAATGAAAGGTCTTATACAAACCATAAAGAATATCTGGAACATCAAGGAACTTAGAGAAAAACTGGCCATAACTTTTATGTTTTTGATCGTTTATCGTTTCGGTTCTTATATTCCGCTACCGGGTATTGATGTCAACGAGGTGACCCGACTGCTTGCTGAGCAGACAGAATCTCAAAACGGACTGCTCGGACTGTTGAACTCCTTTACCGGAGGTTCATTCAACAGAGCGTCAATCCTCGCTTTGGGAATCATGCCCTATATCTCCGCTGCGATTGTGATCCAGCTGATGCAGCTCGCTGTTCCTTATCTGCAAAAACTGCAGAAAGACGGTGAGAGCGGTCAGAAAAAGGTGACACAGATCACCAGATGGCTGACCATTGCAATCTGTCTTGTACAGGCACCTGCTTATCTGACGCTGCTTCAGACCCAGCTGCTGCCTTACAGCGGCGGATTCCATTCTGCCTATCTTCTTGCACCGACCAATTTCTGGTTCCTGGTGCCATCGGTGATCATCCTGGTAACAGGCTGTATCTTTACGATGTGGATGGGTGAAAAGATCACTGACAGAGGCGTTGGAAACGGTATTTCAATCCTGATTATGGTGGGTATTTTGGCCGATCTTCCTCAGGCTCTTTTGAACGCATTTGAGGTGGACACTACCGGAGGGATTGCATTTATGATGGAAATACTCGGATTGCTGATCGCCATTTTCCTTTGTGTGATTTTGGTTCAGGCAGTCAGAAAAGTTCCGGTACAGTATGTGAGAAGAGCTCAATCCGGAAGCAGCAGCTACATGAGATCTGTTACTGATTCGGTTCGTTCATACATTCCGTTGAAAGTAAATGCGGCAGGTGTGATGCCGATCATCTTTGCACAGGCGATCATGTTTTTGCCGGCTACACTTGTGGGACTGGTTTCTGATTCGAATTCATCACTGATGCTATTCTTCCAGAAAGTTTCCGATCCGTTCACCTGGCAAAATAATATAGTGTTTGCAATACTGATCATTGTATTTACCTTCTTCTATACCGCGATTACCATTCCGGTCAATCAGATGGCGGATGATTTGAAGAGAAACGGCGGAATCATTCCGGGTATCAAACCGGGTAAGGATACGGCTGAATATCTTGATGATATTTTGTCGAAAATCACTTTCCCCGGCTCAATCTTTCTGGTGCTGATTGCGGTTATGCCTGCAATCGTACACATGTTCGGAGTCGATCAGCGTCTGTCCATGTTTTACGGCGGAACCTCGCTTCTGATTATGGTGGCTGTAATTTTGGATACGGTACAGCAGATTAACACTTATTTGCTGAATCACCATTACGATGGTCTTATGTCATCGGGTAGAGTTAGAAATGTAGCCTGATAAAAGGCGGGCAAAAAGAATATGGCAAAACAAAAACATATAGAACAGGACGGTACGATCATCGAAGCTTTGTCAAATGCGATGTTCAAAGTTGAACTTGAGAACGGCCACATCGTTACTTCACATATTTCGGGAAAGATGCGTATGCATTACATCAAACTTCTTCCCGGAGACAAAGTGAAGATTGAGATGTCGCCTTACGATCTGACAAAAGGACGAATTACTTATCGTTACTAATAAAAATTTGAAAGTCCGGGAGTTGCTTCAATTTTGAAGCAACTCTTTTGGCTTTTTTTGAAATAATAAATTTCTGATCGAATCGACAGAAATTACTGACAGTAAGAGAAAAAATATTGTGTGTAAATATTATTTTTGTACCTTTGCACACCTTAAAGTCTACTGATTTGGCTGAATCTTCCAGAACTGATTGTGAATCAAATTATTGGAAATGAAAAGTTAAATTATGAGACTTTGAATAAATGACAGGAGGCCATGTGGCCGGAGCAATAAATTAATAAAGAACTTTATGAAAATCAGAGCATCAATTAAAAAAAGAAGTGCTGACTGCAAGATTGTGCGCCGTAAGGGCGTTCTGTTCGTGATCAATAAGAAAAATCCTAAATTTAAACAAAGACAAGGGTAATTATGGCACGAATTTCAGGAGTAGATTTGCCGAGCAAAAAAAGAGGTGTAATCGGACTGACGTACATCTACGGGATCGGCAGAAGCACAGCACAGAAGATATTGGCACAGGCAGGTGTCGATGAAGACAAAAAGGTATCGGACTGGAACGATGATGAGATCAACGCAATCCGTCTTGCAATTACCGAAAACTACAAAGTAGAAGGTGAACTTCGTTCTGAAGTTCAATTGAACATCAAACGACTGATGGACATTGGCTGTCAGCGTGGTATCCGTCATCGTATTGGGTTACCGTTGAGAGGTCAGAAGACCAAAAACAACTCAAGAACAAGAAAAGGTAAGAAGAAAACAGTTGCCAACAAGAAAAAGGCTACTAAATAATCAATGAGTTATGGCAAAGAATCAAAAAACTGCAAAGAAAAGAAAAGTTGTTGTTGAAGCTACAGGTCAGGCTCATATCCAAGCCTCTTTCAACAATGTCATCGTCACTTTGACAAATAAAAACGGTGAAGTCATTTCCTGGTCATCTGCCGGAAAAATGGGCTTCAGAGGATCCAAGAAAAACACTCCTTATGCTGCACAGGTAGCTGCACAGGACGCAACTGTACAGGCGCTTGAAGCAGGTCTGAGAAGAGTGAAAGTATATGTGAAAGGACCCGGTCAGGGAAGAGAATCTGCAATCCGTACCATTCACAACGGAGGTATCGAAGTAAGCGAAATAGTTGATGTGACCCCACTTCCGCACAACGGATGTCGTCCGCCAAAACGCAGAAGAGTATAACAAGTTGAAAATGTTGAATGACAAATGCAGAATGAATTCTTCATTTAAAATTCAAAATTTAAAATTCAAAATTTAGATTAAAATGGCAAGATATACAGGACCAACAACAAAAATCGCAAGAAAATTCGGACAGCCGATCTACGGTGACGATAAAAGTTTCGAGAAGAAAAAATATCCTCCCGGACAGCACGGCACCAACAAAAGAAGAGGTAAAAAATCAGAATATGCGATTCAGCTTGAAGAAAAGCAAAAAGCAAAATATACTTACGGTATTCTGGAAAGACAGTTTGCAAACATGTACAAAAAAGCAAATGCGCATCCGGGGATTACAGGTGAGATTCTGCTTCAGCTTTGCGAATCAAGACTGGACAATGTGGTTTACCGATTTGGTATTGCACCTACCAGAAACGCAGCAAGACAGCTGGTTTCTCACAAGCACATCACTGTCAACGGAGAAGTGGTAAACATCCCTTCTTATCAGTTGAAAGCAGGTGATACAGTTGCTGTACGTGAGAAATCAAAAACACTGACCGCCATCAGTGATTCGCTCAAATCCAAGTCGAATTACGAATGGCTGATCTGGAACGACGAAAAAATGTCAGGTACATTTAATTCGGCTCCGGAGAGAATTCAGATTCCGGAAGACATCAAAGAACAATTGATCGTCGAATTGTACTCTAAATAATCCGTTGGATTAACAGAGATTTGTGTTTAAATAAGAAATCACTGCGGTTTCACTCAATTAAAAACTTTAAAAAAAGATGACAATTTTAAACTTTATAAAACCGGACAAAGTAATTCTAGTCGAATCAAATGACCATTACGGCCAATTTGAATTCCGCCCTTTGGAACCGGGCTACGGTCTGACCATAGGCAACGCGCTGAGACGAGTGCTGCTTTCCTCACTGGAAGGTTATGCCATCACCTCATTGAAAGTTGAAGGCGTTGATCATGAATTCTCCACCATTTCCGGAGTTGTAGAAGATGTAACCGAAATCATCCTGAATCTTAAAAAAGTAAGATTCAAAAGACAGATCAGCGAAACTGACAGCGAAACTGTCAATGTTTCAATCAGCGGTCTGGATCAGCTTACTGCCGGAGACCTGGGCAAATTCATTTCTGGATTCCAAATCCTGAATCCAGAACTTGTGATTGCCAATATGAATAAAAAAGTAAAACTCGATTTTAGTTTTACAATTGAGAAAGGTCGCGGATATGTGCCTGCAGATGACAACAAAAAGCCAAATGCGGTCATCGGTACCATCGCAATCGATTCGATCTACACACCGATCAAAAATGTAAAATACAGCATTGAAAACTATCGTGTGGAACAGAAAACAGACTATGAAAAACTGATTCTGGAAATCACCACCGACGGTTCTATCGCTCCGCAGGATGCACTGACCGAAGCAGCCAAGATTCTGATCCACCACTTTATGCTGTTCTCGGACGAAAGAATCACACTGGAAGCTGAAGAAGTTGCATACGGAGATACTTATGATGAAGAGGCACTTCACATGAGACAATTGCTGAAAACAAAACTGATCGATCTGGATCTGTCTGTTCGTGCTTTGAACTGTTTGAAAGCTGCCGAAGTGGAAACTTTAGGTGAACTGGTTTCTTACAACAAATCAGACCTGATGAAATTCAGAAATTTTGGTAAGAAATCTTTGTCTGAATTGGAAGAACTGATTGACAACAAAGGTTTGAGCTTTGGAATGGACATCGCTAAGTATAAATTGGACGTAGAATAATTTTAGAAAAATGAGACACGGTAAGAAAATAAATCCACTGGGAAGAACGGCAGCGCACAGAAAAGCGATGCTTTCAAATATGGCTTCTTCTCTGATCACTCATAAAAGAATCAATACAACGGTTGCAAAAGCAAAATCTTTGCAGACCTATATTGAACCCCTGATCACCAAATCAAAGACCGACGACACCCACAACAGACGTATCGTTTTCAGCTATCTTCAAGATAAAGAAGCAGTAACCGAACTGTTCAGAGAGGTGGCGCCAAAGGTCGGAGACCGTCCGGGCGGATATACAAGGATCATCAAAACCGGATTCAGACTGGGTGACGGAGCAGATACTGCCATGATCGAACTGGTTGACTTCAACGAAACCTACACTACTGCAAAACCTGAAAAGAAAACCAGAAGAAGCAGAAGAAGAGGTTCAAAACAAGAAGCTGAGACCAAAGAAACCGAAGTGAAAGCCGAGGAAACTGTCGTTGAGGAAACTCCCGAAGTTCAGGAGCCCGAAGCAACGGTTGAGGAAACTCCGGCAGCTGAAGAAACTGCTGAGGAAACCAAAGACCAGACTTCAGATGATGCACCTGGTGAAAAGGAAAATCAGCCCGAGGCATAATTGAGAACGAATTGAATTCAAATACAAAAGCAGGCCAAAAGGCTTGCTTTTTTTGTGTCTGATTTTCTGAAGTACCGAAAAAAAACCGGCTCAATCCGAACCGGTTTTCTGTTATTTATTGAATTTAATCTTTAACCTTCGGTATAATATTTAAAGAAATACGGAATGGTCTCGATTCCTTTGTAAAAATTGAACAAACCGTAATTTTCATTGGGCGAATGGATCACATCCGAATTCAGACCAAATCCCATCAGTACCGATTTTGAACCCAATTCTTTTTCAAACAACGCAACAATCGGAATGCTTCCGCCGCTTCTTGTCGGAAGTGCCTCCTTTCCAAATGTTTGTGTCATCGCTTTTTTGGCTGCCAGATAACCTTTGTCGTCGGTTGGCAGAAGATACGAATGTCCGCCGTGATGCGGTTTTACAACCACCCTGACCGATGAAGGCGCAAGAGTAGGAAAGTAATCCGTAAATAGTTTTGTAATCTTGTCAGGATCCTGATTCGGAACCAGACGCATTGAGATTTTTGCATAGGCACTTGCTGCAATCACAGTTTTTGCTCCAGCACCGATGTATCCGCCCCACATCCCATTCACATCCAAAGTCGGACGGATCGAAGTGCGTTCAATGGTCGTATATCCTTTCTCACCCTGAATATCGGCAATTCCGACCGACTTTTTGTATTCTTCCAAATCAAACGGAATTTTTGCCATTTCTGCCCTTTCTTCAGCCGAAAGTTCGAGTATATCATCATAAAATCCGGGAATCGTAATTCTTCCATCCTCATCATGAAGTTTTGCAATCATAGCCGAAAGTACATTCAGCGGATTTGGAACCGCACCGCCGTAAACACCCGAATGCATATCCATATTGGCACCGTGCACTTCAACCTCCACATAGCTCAAACCTCTCAAACCGACAGAAATCGAAGGCTGATCTTTTGAGATGATTTCGGTATCTGAAATCACGATGATGTCATTTTTTAATTTCTCTTTGTTGGCAGGAACAAATTCGCTCAGGCTGCTCGATCCGACTTCCTCTTCACCTTCGATCATAAATTTGATATTGCAGGGAAGCTCGCCGGTTTTGTTCATAGCCTCAAATGCTTTGATCTGCATAAAGAACTGACCCTTATCGTCTGCCGAACCTCTTGCAAAGATTGCTCCTTCGGGATGAATCTCCGTTTTTTTGACAATCGGTTCAAAAGGTGCTGATTCCCACAATTCGATCGGATCTGCCGGCTGCACATCATAATGGCCGTAAACCAGTATAGTCGGTTTTGACGGATCGATGATCTTTTCGCCGTAAACAACCGGATAGCCGCTGGTTTCACACACTTCAACATTGTCTGCACCTGCTGCTTTCAAGAATTCGGATACTTTTTCGGCCGTATTCAGTACATCCTGGTTAAATGCAGGATCCGCACTAACGGACGGAATTCTCAGCAATTCAAACAGTTCGTTCAAAAACCGATCTTTATTATCATTGATAAACTTTTGGGTCTGGTTCATTATTAATTTTTATTTATTCGAATGGCTAATTTATGAAATTCAGCCTAAATTTCGGTTTTTTTCTTTTGACTTTCCAAAAATCGCTTATATTCGTCAATAAATTCAGTCAGACTATGATTATTTACAGCGTTACCATCAGTGTGGATGAAACAGTTGAAGAAGAATTTGTCAGCTGGATGAGAAAGATCCATATACCCGATGTGATGAATACCGGCCGTTTTATTTCCTGCCGTTTTTCTAAACTGATTTCACACAAAGAAGAAGGCAGTGTCAGCTATTCTGCCCAATATACCTGTCATTCGGCTTATGATCTGAATGACTACAAAATGAATTATGCAAAAGAATTGCAGAAAAAATCACTCGAAAAATTTGCAGACAGTATGCATGTTTTCAGATCAGAACTGGAAGTCATCGAGGATTATTATTCGGTTTTGAGTTGATTTTAATTTTTGCTGACCAATTTTTCCAAAGCATACTGAATCATCAGATTAACACTCCTGTGCGGGTCTTTGCTGAATTCTCCCAGCGCACGGTTTGCAACGATACAGTTGATCGAAAGCGCTTCGTGACCCATCATCGCTGAAAGTCCGTAAATCGCAGAAGTTTCCATTTCAAAATTTGTGATTTTTAAATCTCCAAAACTGAATCCTGCCAGTATTTCGTTGATGTTTCCGGGTTCGGGAATCAGTCTCAGATATCTTCCCTGAGGACCGTAAAAACCGATCGCAGTGGCTGTAATTCCGGCTCTAATCAGCTCAGAATTCAGTTGATCAAACAGACGATCCGATCCTTTTACTGCATAAGGCATTGCTTTTTTTCGGTCCCAATTTGAATGATCCAGAAAAGCCTTTTCAATTTCGAGCGATCTGTATTTTTCGGAATCCTGATAAAAATGAAGCAGGCCATCAAGACCCAGACCGTGAGTACTCAAAACATAAGAATCCACCGGATTTTCTTTGTGCAGCGCGCCCGAAGTGCCCATCCGTACAAAACTGAGTTTTCTGAATTCGGGTTTGATCTCGCCGGTTGACAGGTCAATATTGGCAAGCGCATCTAATTCGCTGAATACAATGTCGATATTGTCAGTTCCCATTCCGGTCGAAATCACTGTCATCCGTTTTCCGCTGAGCGTTCCGGTATGTGTGACGATTTCTCTTTTTTGGGTTTTGAATTCGATATGGTCAAAATATTTTGAAACCTCTTTGACCCGATCGGGATCGCCGACTGTAATCACAAGATCGGCAAGATGTTCGGGTTTGATGTTGCAGTGATAGATACTTCCATCCGGATTCAGTATTAGTTCTGACGCAGATTTGCTCATGAATTGATGAATTTAAAAATCAAAATTACACAAAATAAGCGTCTGTTTCTATTTAACCGAAAAACAGTTTAATGGTTCGACCGCCTTTGGGGTCGGTTTGTTTGGTTTCTAAATATTATCTATATACATATAACGCCCTCTAAATCAAAAAATTATAAAGAATCATAAGTGTGCAAAAAAGATTGATTCCCATTGCTTCCGCAAGCTGTGACGATCAGATGGTTAATTCAAAAACTCGACAGGTTTAAGACTCCATTAAACAGGATCTAAATCGATTTTTTGACAAATACTTTTTTGAATCCTTCAATTACAAGAAAACAAATGATTCCGGCCACCAGGCCGATCAAGGCTTCTTTTGCAACCACCGGAAAACCTTTTGGGAAATTTTCAAAAATATGGGTCTGATGGACAAAAATTCCGCCGGCGACCAAAATCAGTGCGATTGTGCCAACTACGCCCATCAGCCGGATGATATAAGGCAGCAGTTTTACAAGCGAGCGGCCAATCGTCGCAAGGAGTCCTTTGTTTTTTGAAATCCGGATCAGACCGTGCCCCGCATCGTCCATTCTTACAACCAGCGCAACGATTCCGTAAACGCCGACTGTTGCGACCAGGGAAACCACCGCAACCGTTCCGATTTGAATGTAAATTGATTTGTCCAAAACCGTGCTCAGCGCAATGATGACAATTTCGATTGATAAAATGAAGTCGGTGATTATAGCAGACTTTATTTTTTGTTTTTCTGTTACAGGGTTATCTTCCTGTCTCTCTTTTTTGACTTCATTTTTGTCTTTTTTTGAATGAAACAGATAATGAACGATTTTTTCAATTCCTTCATAAGCCAAATAAAACCCACCGATAACCAGCACAATTTTTATTGCCGCCGGAAAAATAAAATTCAGAAAAAGAACAATCGGGATGATGATGAGTTTGTTCAGAAACGAACCTTTGGTGATTGCAATCAAAACCGGAATTTCTCTTGAAGCCACAAAACCGCTTGCTTTTTCGGCATTGACTGCCAGGTCGTCGCCCAGCACACCGGCCGTCTTTTGGGTGGCAACTTTTGCAGCCACCGACACATCGTCCATCAGTGCTGCGATATCGTCCAAAACTGCAAATATTCCTGAAGCCATTTGATAAAATTTGAGTGTTTATTTCCGTTTGTATCTGTGATTTCCTTCTTCGTACAATTCGATTGGCAGACCGTCCGGATCTTTGAAAAATGTAAAACGTTTTCCGGTATATTCGTCCGTCCGTATCGGTTCCACTGTGAAGCTGTGTGAATTGATCCTTTCAATTTCTGAATCAAGATCATTCACTTCAAAAGAGATATGCCTCAATCCGCAAGCTTCGGGTTCGGTCAGCCGTTTTGGCGGATTTGGAAAAGAAAAAAGCTCGATGATATAATTTCCGTTCAGCGACAAATCAAGTTTGTTTGAATGTCTGTCCTTTCGATAAACTTCACGGATGATTTCCAAACCGAGCACTTCTGTATAAAATTTCTTTGAAACTTCATAATTAGAACAGATAACAGCGATATGATGAACCGATTTCAGCATTCAGACAATTGGATTTTCTTTTTTCAATTTGAAGATAAATATAAACAAAACCATGATCAGCGAATAAGACAGCGGCCACAAAACTATTTTTTCGCTAAAGTCGAGAAAGGAATTGTCCATCAGCCAAAAAGTAATGAATATACTTACCACAGCCACCGCAGAATTGAACAATTTGACTTTGAGAATTTCCCAGTCAAGAGGTGCGAAATTCAAAAATGCAACCATCGCAATGACTGCGGGAATTGATAACAGCAGACTGGTTGAAAGCACCACGATATACACATACCAGTAATCCTTGCCCGGATTGTCGATTGCAAAGGCAGCAATCGGTGCAAAAACCATTGTCAGCAGCCAAACCTTGAGTATATAACCTAAAATTCTCATTTTTAATTTTTTATTCCTTCCAGTTTGAAGATAAATGAATATTCAAGTGCGGTCTCTTTGAGCGATTCAAATCTTCCGGACGCGCCGCCGTGCCCCGCATCCATATTGGTTTTGAGCAGCAGCAGATGATGATCTGTTTTCAGGTCTCTGAGTTTTGCCACCCATTTTGCGGGTTCCCAGTACTGAACCTGAGAATCGTGCAGGCCGGTGGTCACCAGCAGATTGGGATAATCTTTTTTCTCGATATTGTCATAAGGCGAATAAGATTTCATATAATCGTAATATTCCTTTTCGTTTGGATTTCCCCATTCGTCATATTCGCCGGTGGTCAGCGGTATGCTGTCGTCGAGCATGGTGGTCAGTACATCCACAAATGGAACCTGGGCCACAATTCCGTTGTACAGTTCGGGTGCCTGATTCATCACCGCACCCATCAGCAGTCCGCCCGCAGAACCGCCCATTGCATACAGATGTTTCGCCGAAGTGTAATGATTTTCAATCAGATAGTTTGAAATATCGACAAAATCATTAAAAGTATTTTTCTTGTTCAGCAGTTTGCCATCCTCGTACCAAGGTCGACCCAATTCCTGACCGCCGCGGATGTGCGCGATTGCATAAATAAATCCTCTGTCGAGCAGGCTGAGTCTCGGAATGCTGAAATAAACATCCATATTGACACCGTATGATCCGTAACCGTATTGAAGCAATGGTGTATCAGGACCAAATTTCAAATCTTTTCTGTAAACAATCGATACCGGAACTTTCACACCGTCGCGTGCAGTCGCCCAAATTCGTTTGGTTTCATAATCATCTTTGTTGAAATTACCCAGAACTTCCTGTTCTTTTTTGACTTCTGAAGTTTTGTATTTCATATTGAAATCAATCACCGAATTCGGTGTAGTCATTGAAGTATAGCCGATTCTTAGTATATCTGTATCAAATTCGGGATTCCGACCGATTCCTGCGGAATAAACATCTTCCTTGAATGGAAGAAAATAATCTGTCTTTCCGTCCCAATTTCTGATGTTGATTCGGGTGAGACCTTCAAATCTTTCTTCGAGCACCAGAAAATCATTAAAGATTTCAAAATTTTCAATAAACACTTCAGGCCGATGGGCAATCACGTCTGTCCAATTGTTTTTTTCGGTTTTTTCAACCGGCGTTCTCATCAGCTTGAAATTGGTCGCCTTGTCCTTGTTGGTCAGTATGTAGAAGTCGTTTCCGTAATGTTCTATGCTGTACTCCAGATTTCTTTCTCTCGGCTGAATGATTTTAAAATCATCATCCGGATGATCGGCTGCCGTAAAACGATATTCGTCTGAAACCGTACTGCTGCTGCCGATGACGATGTATTTTCTGGATTTGGTTTTGAAAACAAAAGTGTCAAAAGTATCGTCTTTTTCTTCAAACACTAATTGGTCCATGCTTTGATCGGTTCCCAGCTTGTGTTTCCAGATTTGAAAGGCTCTCAGCGTTTCGTCTTTTCGGGTATAAAAAAGCGTCTTGTTGTCAGCAGCCCAAACCGAACCGCCGGTGGTGTTTTCAAGTTTGTCTGAAAGCAGCTTTCCGGTATTCAAATCTTTGATTCGGATGGTGTAAATTCTTCTGCTGACGGTATCAATCCCAAAAGCAGCCAGCTGATTGTTTTCGCTGATGTTCACACCTGCCAGATTATAGAAACTGTGTCCTTTTGCCATCTCGTTGACATTGAACATCACTTCCTCTTTTTCATTCAGATTTTCTTTTTTTCGAGTATGGATCGGATATTCACCTCCTGTTTCATAACGGCTGATGTACCAGTAACCGTTGAATTTGAACGGAACGGATTCGTCGTCTTCTTTGATTTTTGATTTGATTTCATGATACAGTTTTTTCTGAAGCAGTTCTGTATCTTTCATCATTTCGTTTGTATATTGATTTTCGGCATTCAGATAATCGATGACTTTTTGATCTTCTCTTTGGTTGAGCCAAAAATATTCGTCGATTCTAACATCTCCGTCTTTGATCAGTTTTTCTTCAATTTTTTTTGCGCGTGGTGCTTCCATCTGCTGTGCGTTTAACAGTACAAATGTACACAATGTGAAAACAGCAGTGGCTGTGATTAATTTCATAATTTTGATTGGAATAGGTTAATTTACTTTGCTGAATTCCTCAGTTTTTGGCTTTCCGTTTTCGATGAAATCTATTGCCAGACTGTTGCCGTCATAAAATCCGGTGGTGGTATATTTTTCTTTTGGTCCAATAACTGTCACCTGATAAACACCTGCTCTTGACGATGGATTGAGCTGTCCGATCATTGATGAAGTCGATTTATCGATCATTAGAAAAGAATTGTTTTTCATTTCGACCAAATAGACAGAACGATTTCTGTTTTTGAATTCAATTCCCATGTCGGGTCTGAAATCCATCGGCGGATCAACAGCAACGACCACAGCTTCGCTCGGCGGCTGATTTTTCGGTTGTTCTGTTTTCTGATTTCCAATTGAATTTTTTCCGATCAGCGCAGCCATTTCTGACGGCTTGTAAGCACCTGCCTGATTCATTGCGAATCGTAAGGCTTCCTGATAACCTTTGTCGTATTCTTTGATTTTTGAAACTCCTTCAAATGTACCGACTTCTTTGCCGTTACAGTCTGTAAATTTCAGTTCCAAAGCATTTTTTAGAAATTTATTAATTTTGACCACATCTGCATTCAGCACTAAACAATAATTGTTTTTTGCTTCCTCTGGCCAGCTGGCGGATATTTCGTTCAGCACCGTATAATCGTTTTTGTTCAAAAGCAGTTTCAGATAATAATTCAGCTGATACTGGTTTTCATTGAAGCTCGAAAATGAATCGGGTACTCTGATGTATTTGTAATCATTCAGTCTTTGTGAATGTCCGAGGCTGAATGACAGCATAAATGCGAGTAAAATCAGATTTTTCATAATCATTGTTTAGGATTCAAAAATACATAAAATTCTGCGGTTTGAATTTCCGAATTCCAAAAGAAATTTTGTTTTTAAAATCGCTGTCTGATAATTTTTGAATCATCAACTTTCAGTGTAATTTTACGCATCCAAAAAAAATACAGTTATGAAATTTTTTATTGACACTGCCAATCTGAACGAAATCAAAGAAGCACACGATTTGGGTGTGCTTGACGGAGTGACCACAAATCCATCGCTGATGGCGAAAGAAGGAATCACCGGGAAGAAAAATATACTGAATCATTATATTGAAATTTGTAAAATCGTTGACGGAGATGTCAGTGCTGAAGTAATTTCGACCGATTTTGACGGAATGGTCAAAGAAGGGAAGGAGCTGGCAAAACTCGATGATAAGATTACGGTTAAAATTCCGATGACAAAAGACGGGGTGAAAGCCTGTAAATATTTCTCGTCAAACGGAATCAAAACCAATGTGACGCTTGTCTTTTCTGCAGGTCAGGCACTGATTGCAGCCAAAGCAGGGGCAAAATATGTTTCACCGTTTTTGGGCCGGCTGGACGATATTTCGACCGACGGTTTGAATCTGATCGAAGAAATCAGAATCATTTATGACAATTATCTGTTCGATACAAACATACTGGCCGCATCCATCAGACATCCGATGCACATCATCAATTGCGCAAAAATAGGCGCTGATGTGGTGACTTCGCCACTTTCTTCGATCATGGGACTGATCAAACATCCGCTGACCGATATCGGACTTGAGAAATTTCTGTCAGATTATAATAAAGGAAATAAATAATCAGCATTAAAATATTAAACTGATCAAAAAATAAAACTGAGAAACCCATCCGGATTTCTCAGTTTTATGTTTCAATCAAAAAGTCAGCTGACTTTATGCATTTATATTATTTTTTGTCCTGCAGACCAAATACTTCCTTAAGCAATGGGGTGGTTCTTAAACCGATATTGTTTCTGATTCCTTCCTCTTTTTGAGCAACCATTTTAAAAACGCCGTTGATCGCCTGTTGGGTAACATAAGCATTCAGATCGGTGGTGACTGTTTTGCCGGTAAAATTATTGTATTGTGTGATGATCTGCGCCCATATATCATCTGCACCGACTTTGCCCAATGAATTTTTCACCTTTGGCTGAAATGCAGAAAACAACTGATTGGTGGTTTTGTTTTCGAGATAGGTGGTCGCTGCATTGTTGTTGCCGAGCAGTATTCCTTTTGCATCGTTAAAAGTCATTCCCATAATCGCATTTTTAAAAATCGGAGCGGCTTCTGTCACTGCATCTTCTGCCGCACGGTTCAACAGTTTCAGACCTTCATCTGCCAAACTGCCCAATCCGATGCTTCTCAGCGTTCTGTCAACTGTCTGTAGTTCTTCGGGCAGCAGAATTTTGGTCATGCTGTTTTTAAAAAAACCGTCCTTTTTAGACAGTTTCTTAACGCCGTCATCTACACCGATTTCAAGCGTCTGTTTCAATCCCTGCGAAATTTGATAACCCGAAACTCCGCCGATGCCTTCACCGGTTCCGGTTGGAATCTGACTTGCAATCTGCTGCATTTCTTCACAACCGGTTAATGCAAATCCGGTCAGTCCGAGTAAGAAGAGTAATTTTTTCATATCTGTTTTTTTTTAATAGTTTCTGACATTGATATGGCCTGAAATTTTCTGATTTTCATTCAAAGTGATGATATACCAGTATGTCCCCGATTGTACCGGACTGCCCATATATCGTCCGTCCCATATGACTTCTGCCGAATTGATTTTCCGTTCGACAAACATTTTTCCGTAACGGTCAAAAATTTTGATGCTTGCATCCGGAAACTGACTCATTCCTCTGATCTTCCAATCGTCATTGAATCCGTCTCCGTTAGGCGATATAAAATTAGGAATCATAAAAAAAGTGAAATTGTATTTCTCAGCATTGCAACCTACCAGATCTCTGACATACACTTCAAAATCACCCGGTGTCAAACCGTAGAAAACCGGTGAGCTCTGCCAGAAAATCCCGTCAAGCGAATATTCATAATTTCCTGCCGGCGAAACCTGGACAGTCACCGACTGATCAGAATTAATCACCACATTGGTAATCACGGGTTCACCTCCGTTGACCACTTCAAAGGACAGTATAAATGTGCATCCGTTCAGATTAGTTACAGTCACAGAATAATCACCCGGATGACTGACAGAAACTTCATATCCGTCGAGCGGCTGATTGAGATCTTCACCCTGAAGACCGTTCCAGTGATAACTAATAAATTCATCTGGTATGCTCAAAACCACAGCTGTTCCTTTGCAAAACGCAACATAATCTTCATAATCAACATCTGCTTCTGGGATTTTCAAATTGAGGACAGCTGTTCCGTAACAGTCCTGAGTTCCTTCATCCACCCGAACATAAATCGTTTTGTTTTCCGAAATTGAGATGATAGCCGGAAGCGGATTCTGATTGTTCTGCAGGTCCTGCTGGCTGTTATAAAATCTGATATTCATATTCGGATCCGGATTGATTGAGTTTTTTGCTTCGTTCAGATTGAAATCAGCCAAACCGCTTTCCGGATCTCTGCATTCGGTCAGACTGCTGTTGGCGGCATCAGGCGCAACACTGATGGTGATGTGAACTGGAATGATGTAGGTGATGTTCTGAGTTGATTCATGCACCCTGATATAAACATAAGCATCCTGATAAGCAATCGGATTGGTGAAAGGATCGCTCAGCGGATTGTTGCCGCTGGCTGCGTCAGCCTGACTTCCGTGGTAGCTAATCTGAATATTGAGACCTTCGTGATAACCAGCTGCGCCCCACCACTGATTGGCATTATTGCCTGCCGGTCTTTCTTTGATGACTGTTCTTTCCATGGTTTCAAGATTGATTTCATAAAGAAAATCAACCGTATTTCCATAAAGTCTTCCGTATTCTGCAGCCAGCCCAAAGGTTCCGGTTTCGATTTTCCCCATATCCTGATGACTCAAATACACATTGTCGGCACCAAGGGTCACTTTGAGCAGATGGTCTTTTCCATCGGGCATTGTCCAGGCGACGTACAGAAAGTTGCCGATCTGAACAAAATCACCGCTTGCATTTCCGAATCCGAAGTCATGCCACAGATAAAAATTGGTGATATCTGCCGGATCTGATCTGTAAACTTTGCTGGTCCAGCCGCCTTCATACAAATGGTCGAGATGGTCAAAGGAAAGCGCAAGCACAGTCTGACCGTTTGAATGGATCTGACCCAAAGTCTGATAATTACAGCTGACCGGATCCACTTTTTGAAGCACTCCATTTTTTCGACTGACATATAGGTCTTTCTGACTGTTGAATGCGATGTCGTAATATCCGCCTTCACCGTCGGTATCACCACAAACCGGTACCACCTGCGGATTGTCGTACAGTTGGGTGATTTTCTCAATCCCTCTGTGTGCTTTGGTTACATAAATTTCAGGTGATTCGTTGAATTCGGATAATACATCCAATGCATAATCCTGAAGCTGGCTGAATGGGATACTGACAAAACCGTCACCGTCGTGATCACAGACATTTAGTTCTTTGGTCGGTGTGATGATTTGTCCAAAACAGAGCCAGAATAGGCAGATAAACAAAATTGAAAAATTCAGTTTAATCAAGGTATAGATTTTTGTACTGCAAATTTCGGAAAAATTGAACGGACGGGCTTTAGAAAAACAAAAAAAACCGGCTGAGTAGGCACCGGTTTTATATGATTTTTAACATTCGGTCAAATTAAAGACCGAATTCCTGTTTGATTTTGTCAACTGCATCGAGTTTTTCCCAGGTGAAAAATTCAAGATCATGAATTGTTTTTTCATCTTTGGTTCCTTTGTTAAAAGTTTTGTCGGCCACATAAGATTCCCTTCCCATATGCCCGTATGATGCGGTTTCCTGATAAATAGGATTTCTCAATTTCAGATATTGTTCGATGGCATAGGGTCTCAGATCAAACAGTTTGCTGACCTTTTCAGCAATGACGCCGTCAGATAGATTTATTTTCGAACTGTTGTATGTGTTCACATACACACCAATTGGTTTTGTCACACCGATCGCATAAGAAATCTGAATCAGGATTTCGTCTGCCACACCGGCAGCCACCATATTTTTTGCAATGTGTCTGGCTGCATAAGCGCCACTTCTGTCAACTTTTGACGGATCTTTTCCGCTGAAGGCGCCGCCTCCGTGAGCTCCTTTACCGCCATAAGTATCAACGATGATCTTTCTGCCTGTCAGTCCGGTATCACCATGCGGTCCGCCGATTACAAATTTTCCGGTTGGATTGACATGGTATTCGATGTTGTCATTGAAAAGTTCCTGAATTTCCAATTTTTGTTTTTGAAATACTCTTGGAATCAGTATTTTCTTTACATCTTCTTCGATTCTTGCCTTCATGGCTTCATCACTTGCAAAATCATCATGTTGGGTCGAAACCACTATGCTGACAATTCGGATCGGTTTGTTGTCATCAGAATATTCGATGGTCACCTGAGATTTGGCATCGGGTCTCAGATAGGTCATTTTTAATTTTTCTTTTCTGATTAGCGCCAATTCTTTAAGGATCGAATGGGCGAGATCCAACGCAAGCGGCATATAGTTGTCGGTTTCGTTGGTCGCATATCCGAACATCATTCCCTGATCTCCTGCGCCCTGAGATTCTGCTTTTGCGTCAAAGTCGAATTCCTGTTCATCTGCTTTGTCAACTCCTCTGCTGATGTCTGGCGACTGTTCGTGAATGGCGGAAAAAACACCGCAGGAATTGCCGTCAAACATATATTCACTTTTGTTGTAACCGATGTTGTTGATGACTTCCCTGGCTATGTGCTGTACGTCCAAGTATGCTTTTGATTTGACTTCACCCGCCAAAACTACCTGACCGGTAGTCACCAGTGTCTCACATGCGACCTTTGATTGGGGGTCTGCTGCAAGAAAATTATCGACGAGTGCATCAGAAATCTGATCTGCTACTTTGTCCGGATGTCCTTCAGAAACAGATTCTGAAGTAAATAAATAGGGCATAATTAATTTTTTAAATTGAGAGGAAAAATTGTTTGAAGTTTCCTGTTTTAGCAATTTTTTTTGAGGCTGCAATCAGACAAATCCTTCCTCTTTTGGTTTGTGGCTGCAAAAGTAAGCAGTTTTACACAATTTGGAAATGATTTGTCTGATTTATTTTGAAATTAGAGAATTTCCAATTTTTTCATGCAATCCTTCATTTTCGTATAGGTTCTTTCAATATTGTCGTCCAGACCGATTGAAAATCTGATCAGACCTTCAGACAGACCCATTTCTTTTTGTTCTTCGATTGGAATTTCGCTCGATGTCGAAGTGCCGGGTGCGCTGAACAGTGTTTTGTAAAAACCGAGACTGACAGCGAGATAACCGAGATTTTCGGTCTGCATCATTTCCATCAGTTCATTTGCTTTGTCGAGTGTTCCAACATCAAGCGCCATCATTCCGCCAAAACCGTATTCCGGATTGTGGATTCTTTTGATCAACTGATGATGCGGATGACTTTCCAATCCTGGATAAATTACTTTCAGACCGTCTTTTTCAAAAGCTTTTGCCAAAAACATGGTGTTCTCGCTGTGCTTTTTCATACGAATATGAAGCGTTCTCATGTTCTTCATAATGCTTGCAGCTCTCAAACTGTCCATCGTCGGTCCGAGCAGCATGACAGCACCGTCATTGACGCTTCTCAGCTGATCGATGAATTCCTGACTTCCGCAGATTACACCGCCCACCGTGTCGCTGCTTCCGTTGATAAATTTTGTTAAACTGTGTATGGTTACATCTGCACCCAAAATTGATGGTGAAATCACCATTGGCGAGAAAGTGTTGTCAATCACCAGTTTGAGACCGTGTCTCTTTGCAATTTTAGAAAGCCCTTCAATGTCTGAAACTTCAAGCAACGGATTGCTAAACGATTCACAATACAGAACTTTGGTTTTGGCTGTAATCGCATTTTCAACTTTATCCAAATCTGTGGTGTCTACAAAATGAGTTTTTATGTTCAGTTTGACCAGAAAATTTTTCATAAAAGCATAAGTTCCGCCATAAACGGTTCTGCTCGATACGATTTCGTCACCGCTCTGGCAAAGTTGCAGCAGAACCGAAGTGATAGCGCCCATTCCGGATGCGGTCACATTTGCAGCTTCTGTATTTTCGAGTGCGGCCAATGCCTGCCCCAAATACAGATTGCTCGGTGAACTGTGTCTTGAGTACAGGTAACAGCCCTCGGTATTTCCTTCGAAGGTGTCGAACATGGTTTTGGCAGAGAGAAATGTGTAAGTGGATGAATCTGAGATCGATGGGTTTACGCCGCCAAATTCTCCAAAATGCTGGAGATCCTGAATCTTGTCTGCCGGATTGTGCTTTTCCATATTTTAATAGTTTTAATTGGCGAATTAAAGATAATAATTAATTAAAGTCAATAAATCAATGAAAAATCAGATAATTATTCTAAGAAATAAATTTTAACCGTACAGAATTCTAAATTAAATAAATATATTTACAAAACGATTAAAAGTTTTCATAGATGAATTTGGATAAAAACGATTTCAAGATTTTGAATCTGCTCCAAACCGATTCAAAAATGACCAACAAACAGTTGTCTCTTGAATTGAACCTATCATCAACTGCCGTTTTTGAAAGAATCAAAAAACTTGAGAAATCAGGAATAATCAAAGGTTATACAGCTGTAGTGGACCGCAGGCTTCTCGGTCGAGAGCTGATGGTTTTTACACATGTCAAACTCGAGCGGCATTCCAAACAGAATATTTCGGATTTTGAATCTCAGATTACCGGATTTGATGAAATCCTTGAATGCTATCATGTGAGCGGTGATTCTGATTATATTTTGAAGATGACTTTCAGAGATATGGATGAATACAGGGAATTCATCGTCTCAAAACTCACTACGATCCCAAGCATTGGGAGTACTTACAGCATATTTGTGATTAATGAGCTAAAAAGCGGATCGGTTTATAAATTTGATTAAATTTACTCCATAAAACCCTAAAAAAAAAGGGGGATTTCCCCCTTAACCGATAATTAGACAATGATAACTTTGTAAACCAATAAATTAAAATTATGAATATGAACGAAAGTATTCCGCCAACCGGAATGATTACGGTGGCAAAAGGAAAAGAGATGGAAGATCTTTACAAACAGGAATTTTATTCAACGGTTAATCTTGCCATGGCAAAAAAGATTCCTGGTTACAACGGTGCGATGAGATCAATATGGTTTGATCTGGCTAATCTAAAAAGATACATTCAACATGTTGAGAACTATGCTGCGACAAAAGGCCATACAGGGCTTGGCTTCAGAATATATTTCGGTGCTGAGGAAAAGTTGGGTCAGGACGGGCTGGTAGCCCCAAGACAAACCGTTTTCTTTGTTCCTACATGCAAAATTAATTCACCAACTACAATTATAAATGAAAATATAACCGGTGTTGAAAGGCTTGATTTTGGTGAGGGTAATATACCGGATTCATTAAATTCAGATACAGGAACACCGTAAAGGAATAGAGTGAGGGAATAGTAAAGTAAAGTATGGATCTGACGTATCTGCTGTCAAAATCATTTTTGATTATTCAGCTGCTTTCATGTATTGCAGCAATTTTTTATTGGAAAAATTATAAAAATACACCATTATGGATTTTCTTTCCATTGTTGTTGTACACAGCTATTAATGAAGTGTCTATACAGGTACTTATGAAATCCGGAGTGATTACCAGCCCCAGAATGTTCTATAATGTTTATTCGGTCATTTCATTTTTGGCATATCTGTATTGGTTTGATAAAATTCTGAAATTAAAATATTGGAAATGGATGATACTTGTGGTCTTTTTGGCTGCGACCACCTATGACTTAATTCAGGAACAGGAAGTAAAACAGCTGTTCAAGGTTGGCCTGATTACCCAGGCAATCTTGATTTTGTCATTTTCGGTTGTTTATTTTTCAAGACTATTAAATGAAGACAGAGTAATTCACTATTGGAGAATTCCTGAATTTTGGTTCATTCTTGGCCTGCTTACATTTTATGTCGGCTTTACGCCTCTGCTTCTGATGACCGGATTGGAACTTGGAATTAACAGAGTGTACTCAATTTCCATAAATATATTAAATTTGATTCTTTACGGTTGTTACATCATAGGATTCTATGTTACAGCAAAATGAGAAAATATTATTTGTGATTTTCGGAATCATGGTACTGGTTCCGATTTCGATGGTGATTTTATTTCTTGTATTTAACAAACGAAAAAACAAACTCTTGAGAGAACAGGCAGAAGTGAAAAGACAGTTTGAAAAAGAACTGGCTGAGTCTCAGGTTGAGATTAGGGAAGAAACATTGAGGAATATCAGTTGGGAGTTGCATGACAACATTGGTCAGCTGATCACGCTGGCAAAAGTTTATCTTCAAAATTCAGAAAATGATTCCGAAAAAATCAACGAATCAGTTGAAATTATAGGAAATGCACTGAATGAAGTCAGGGCGCTGTCACGATCGATCAATCCGGAGAGTATCAGAAAAATGGGTCTGATCGAATCGGTTAATAATGAAATGAGCCGTTTCAAGAGAATGAAATTTATGAAAATTGATTTTCAGGTCAAAGGCGATGTACTCGATATCCCAAATAACCAGGAAATCATTATCTTTAGGATCCTTCAGGAATTTTTCTCAAATACACTCAAGCATTCGAGAGCGACAGAAATGAATTTGGAATTTTTGTATGGGTCAGACAGCCTTTATATCAAATGCCGAGACAACGGAATTGGTTTTGACCAAAAAGGCTTTTATAACGGAATCGGACTGAAAAACATGAAGAACAGAGCAAAGCTGATTGATGCAAAATTAAAAATTGACTCGCAGTTGGGGAAAGGAACTGAATTAACAATTAAAAAGAATATTAAATGAAACATAAAGTAACCATAGTGGATGATCATACGCTGCTGTCACAGGCAATCGGGAATCTGGTGGATGGTTTGGATGATTTTGAAACCGACGGGATTTTTAAAAACGGTCAGGAAGTGGTAGATGCTTTGAAAGGAAAAAGGATAAATCCCAAAATCATTTTGATGGATGTCCGTATGCCGGTGATGGACGGGATTGAAGCCACTCGGATTATTACAAAAACATATCCGAAAATACTGGTACTCGCACTTTCTGTAGAGACTGAAGAAAGAACCATCATCCAAATGCTGAAGGCCGGCGCAAAAGGATTTCTGAGCAAAGATATTCGTAAGGAACTTCTGTATCAGGCATTGACAGGTGCTCTGAAAGAAGGTTTTTTCCATACCCAGAATGTCACCGATGCGCTGATCGGAAGTCTGAAACACAAGAATGAGGTCGAGGAATTAAAGGAAAGAGAAATTGAGTTTATCAAATTGGCATGTTCAGATATGACCTATAAAGAAATTGCCGACAAAATGAATCTGAGTCCAAAGACGGTTGACAATTACAGGGATTCGGTTTTTACAAAACTCAATGCAAAAAATAGGATTGGTTTGGTGCTTTTTGCCATCAAACACGGAATTTATGAATTGGAATAAATTCAAAATTTAAAAACATAAAACCCCGCCGCTTTCATTTTGAAAATGGCGGTTTTTTATTTGACCGGTGATGTTTCAAATCATCAGAGCGTTCCTCTTTTTTCCTGTTCTCTTTCGATTGACTCAAACAACGCCTTGAAGTTTCCGGCACCAAAACCTTTTGCACCCATTCTCTGGATGATTTCATAGAAAAGGGTAGGTCGGTCTTCAACCGGTTTGGTGAAAATCTGGAGAAGATATCCGTCTTCATCTGCATCAATCATGATTCCCAATTTATGAAGCTCGTTCAGGTCCTCTTTGAAATGAGAAAGATGTTTGCCCAAGCGATGTGGAACTTCGTCATAATAAGCCTGTGGCGGTTGAGACAAAAATTCAACACCTCTTTTTCTCATCTCGGTAACGGTCTTGATGATGTTGTCTGTTGAAACAGCCAAATGCTGAACCCCTTCACCTTCATAAAAATCAAGATATTCTTCGATTTGAGAACGTTTGTTTCCTTCGGCGGGTTCGTTGATCGGGAATTTGATTCTTCCGTTTCCGTTGGCCATTACTTTGGACATCAATGCAGAGTATTCGGTATGAATCTGGGTGTCGTCAAACGAAAGAAAATTGACAAATCCCATCACATCTTCAAACCATTTTACCCAAACATTCATCTGATTCCAACCCACATTTCCGACCATGTGGTCGATAAATTTCAAGCCAACCGGTTCCGGATTGTAATCTGATTCCCATTTTTCATAACCGGGCAGGAAGATACCTTTGTAGTTTTTTCTTTCAGTAAAAATAAAAACAGTTTCGCCGTATCCGTAAATCCCGGACTGAACAACTTCACCGTTATCATCCTTTGTTACAACCGGTTCCATATACGGTTTTGCACCTCTTCTGGTGGTTTCCTCAAATGATTTTTTTGCATCTTCCACCCAAAGTGCAATCACTTTGACGCCGTCGCCATGTTTTTTTACATGCTCTCCGATTGGCGACTCAGAATGTAACGCGGTAGTAAGCACCAGTCTGATCTTATCCTGTTTTACCACATACGAAGCACGGTCTTTCAAACCTGTTTCCAATCCGGCATAAGCATGCGACTGAAATCCAAATGCGGTTTTATAATAATGTGCCGACTGTTTTGCGTTGCCCACGTAGAATTCAACATAATCA
>JBAYPM010000019.1:0-51084 GCA_041677705.1 Weeksellaceae bacterium
CTGTTTGCAGTTGTCATCCTGCTGTGGGCAGGCTACTGGCTGCACAACAATTCGAATGCGAGGAAATGGCAACGGTTTATCAAAGAAAAAATCGGGGTTTATCTTGAAAAGGACAAAATGTTCGGTTTGGCTGCTTTTTCATTTATGGTAGTATTCAGAGAAGTTTTTGAAGTGATACTGTTTCTGAAAGCAATTAGTCTGGAAGCAGATGCCAACAATCAGTCAGCCATCGGATTGGGTTCAATTACTGCGGTGGTGATTCTTTTTGTAATCGCATTTTTCTTTATGAAATATTCAAGCAAAATTCCAATCAGACAATTGTTCCTTTATTCATCATGGCTTGTTGTACTGCTCGCATTTATACTGACCGGAAAGGGAATCCATTCGCTTCAGGAAAGTGGACTGATATCCATTCACGCACTTCCGTCATGGATACAGGCTGACTGGCTCGGAATCTATTCGACAATTGAATCTGTATTGGGACAAATCATATTGATCATCATTGTGCTGATTGCTTATTTTTATCAGAAAAAGCAATTTAACAAACTCAAAGAAGCAGCTGTAAAAGCATAAACAGATCAGTCACAGTTGCCATCCGCATCGCAGCTTTGACCTTCGCTGACGATAAACGGACTGTCCGATTGCTTGAATTCTTTCCAGCTGGTTTCAAGCACTTCGTCAAATACATCGACAGGCTGAGCGCCCGAAACTGCGTATTTGTTGTTGAAAACAAAGAAGGGAACGCCTCTAATGCCGAGTTTCTGCGCATTGATTTCATCTTCTCTGACCACATCCGAAAACTGATTTGAATCCAAAATCTCTTTTGTTTCGTTTTTATCCAATCCTATGCTTTTTGCAATTTTCAGCAGTTCTTCTTTGTCGTCAATATTGATTCCGTCTGTGAAGTGGGCTTTGAACATCGTTTCCTCGATTTGATTTCCAAATCCTTTTGACTGTGCAAACTGTATCAGTCGGTGGGCATTGAAAGAATTGGCAACAACCGATTTGTCAAAATTAAAAACAAGACCGGTATCTTCGGCGGTTTTCAGCACATGACCCAACATCTGTTCTGCATTTGCACGGCTGATTCCTTTGCTCATCGCCAAATGATCTATAGAATTGACTTCGGGTTCGGTTTTGAGATTCGGATCCAGTTCAAAACTGTGCCAGTGCACCTGGATTTTATCTTTGTGTTCGAAATTTTCAATTGATTTTTCAAATTTTCTTTTGCCCACATAGCAAAACGGACATCTGATATCCGACCAAATATGAATTTCCATTGTGATTTTTTTTTTAAGATTGTTTTGATTTTTTGGATTTTAGAATTGCATCCAAACTTGCTTTTCCACCTCCGGAAATCAATGACACAATTATCAAACCAAAGAGCAGGATAAAATACTCAAGCCCTTCGCCCTGACCTTCAACTTTTCCCCAGTTCATAAAGAAACTGTTTCCCCAAATGTCCATATAAAGCACACCGATAAAATTCAGCGCGATGGCTGCAGCAGCAAGTCTTGTCCAAAGACCAACAGCAAGAAACAGGCTGCCAAAAACTTCGACAAACAGTACCAAAATGACCAGGAAATAAGGAATTCCCAGATAGCCGGTAAAAATTTCAATGGTCTGTTCAAAGCCTTTGCCGCCAAACCAGCCAAAGAGTTTCTGCGCACCGTGCGGAAAGATTGCGATTGCAACGGCGAGTCTTGCAAACAATGCCGCCCAATCGTTTTGATTTGTTTTGATGATTGAATCCATTCTGATTAATTTTTGACAGCAAAAATAGGTCAGTAAAACCCGAAAAAAATTAACCTAAATCAATAAAATCAATTAATCATTATTAAAATCAGCAACCAGTTCTTTGTAGAAATTTTCAAGTTTTGACAAACGGCTTCCGTACCATGCAAAGGCCTCACCGTCAACAATCCTGATTTTTTTTTCGGGCTGAGCAGTTTTGAATTCGGGTATATGTTTTTCGGAAAACGGATAAGGTTCTGTCGATAAAAGTATCGTATCCGCAGGGCTGAGTTCATCCAAACTGACTTTGGGATATCTGGATCTGTCATTAAAGATATTTTCAAAACCGATGGTCTCGAGCAGGTGATTTACAAAATTATCACCTCCGACGGTCATATAGGGTTTTCGCCAGATCATATAAGCTGCTTTGACCGGATTTTTCAATTTGTAATTTTCAAAAATCGAAATTGTTTTCTGACAGATTTCTTCGGCTTTCTGCTTTTGGTCTGTAATTTTCCCGAGTTCTCGGATCAGACTGTAATTGTCGTCAAGCGTTTCAATATTGGTTACCCAAACTTTCAGATCCGTCATCAGTTCTTCAACAAATTCCTTTTCGTTTTCCTCTTTGTTGGCAATCACCAGATCGGGTTTGAGCGCTCTGACTTTTTCGATATGAAAACTTTTTGTTCCGCCGACTATTGGAAGTTTTTTGACAAATTCAGCAGGATGAATGCAGAATTTGGTTCTTCCGATCACCATTTCGGGTGCCAGATCGATCAGTGTTTCGGTGATGGATGGAACCAGTGAAATTATCCGCATTTGAATTTTTGATGCAAGTTATAAACCAATTTGACAACCGCAACTGAAAATAATACTTTAATTTTACTTCCAAATTCAAAACAGATGAAAATCAATCCAAAATACAGAATACTCGCCGCCAGTACCAGCACGGTTTTTGACAGCAGTTACCTCGAATACATCATCGACGATGCGGTTAAATTTTTAAATGCAGACGAAATCCTTTTTGTGCCTTATGCCAGACCGTCGGGAGCGACTTATGATGAATATACAGAATCGCCCAAAAAAGCTTTTGGCCAAAAAGGAATCAAAGTCATCGGACTGCACGAATTCGATGATCCGAAAGAAGCGATTCAAAATGCAAAAGCAATTTTCATCGGTGGCGGAAATACCTTTCTGCTGCTCAAAACGCTTTATGAACTTGATCTGATCGATGAGCTGAAAGCTGCGGTTTCAAACGGAATTCCGTATATGGGAACCAGTGCCGGTAGCAATATCTGCGGCATCGACATCGGTACGACCAACGATATGCCGATTGTTTATCCGCCAAGTTTTGAAGCGCTCGGGTTTTTGCCTTTCAACATCAATCCGCATTATCTTGATCCCGATCCTAATTCAAAACACAAAGGCGAAACCCGCGAAACAAGGATTTATGAATTTCACAAATTCAATGCTCAGCCGGTTGTCGGTCTGAGAGAAGGCAGCCGGATAGAAGTGGAGCAGGGCAGTGCTGTGCTCAAAGGACAGCTGACAGCAAGGATTTTCAGAAAGGGAATGGATGCGGTTGAAGTGAATGATCTTAGGATTTTAGACATTTGACTTTGAAATATGCAGTTCTGTCGGATGTATTTGCCGGTGCGCTTCGACTTCGCTAGCGAACAACCTGAAGCTAAAACTTATACCTCAACTGCGCCAAAAAGTATCTGCCCAAAAGTTCTCTGGTGTTGATGATCGTCTGGTTGGTCGAAGCATCGAAACTTGAACTCACCAGTCTGTCGTCGCCAAGCAGATTTCCGGCAATCAGCGTCAGATAAGTCGCCTTTGCCACATGGAAACGAAGCGAGGCATTCAGCGCCTGATTTTTGTTGATCAGTTCGTTGTCGGTATATTGAAGATTGTACGAATAATCGGTTTGAAAAAGGAATTTGTCGGATATTGACCAGGCCAATCTTCCAAACGGGCGCCAGGTTTCAAATTTGGTATCGACCAATGATTTGAAATTATTCAAAGAATAATTCAGACCCAGATCAAATTCGATTTTCTTTTTGATTTTGAATTTATTGGTCAGTGTGTAATTCTGACTCAACGAACTGTTTTCGGTCTGAATGTCAACCACATTCATATTTCCGCCCGCATCATATTCGGGTCTTCTGATGGTTGTAAAATACTGAAGATAAGAGATATTTGAATTCAGACTCAATGAATAAAATCTTGAAAATCTTTTCTGCCCGCCAAAATAAAACGACAGCGTTTGATCTTTTTCGGGGTTGTTGATCAGCGAATTGTGCTGAGGCATCACGCTCATATCCGATCTCGACTGAATATTGTCAACGATTCGGCTGTAATTCAAACCGGTATAGAAATTCAGAAAACTGAAAGAATTGAAATAACCGTAACTCAGATTTGCATTGTGATAGAGCGACTGCTTCAGACCGAGAAATCCGCTGTAAACCGAATAATAGTTTTCAATTTCATAGCCGTCCGAAAGATCGGTCAGATTGGGCAGTTTGTAATTCTGCTGATACGACAGTCGGATATTTTGAGAATTGTTCGGTTTGATTTCAAGCGCTGCATGCGGCAATATTCTGGTCAGATTGAGCGAATGAGAGCTGTTTCCGGTCTGAGTGCTTTCTCTGAAATTATGCAATCCCAAACCTGCATCGAGTTTGACTGCTCCCCATTTTTTGGTGTACGTCAGGTCGGTGTACAATTCGGTGAAATCAAAATTTGAATCAGTCAGAAAATTATTTTGGCCGATCAGCTGATCCGATTCGTAAATTTTATTGACCAGATCCTGCCAGCTGAAATTGGAACCGATCTTGATCTTCAGATTGCTTGTGTTTGTAATGAGATGATTGTAAATTCCGTACACCTGCAGATTTTGAATTTTCAGCCTTTTGTTTTGTTTCAGATCAAAAAAACCAATGCTGTCGATGATTAGCGGAACCGCATCTGCGGTAATCATCAGATCGGGACGCTGATTGCTGAACTGGTGTCTGACATAGATTCCGAGATTGTCATTGCTTCCGATTTTTCGAATATAAGACAGATTGTGTCTGAAACTGAGCGAATTGTTTTTTATGATATTGTCTCTTTCGCCGGTCGAAACATCATTCAGAAAAGTATTTGCAAACTGTCTGCTGTCGTTTTCGAGATAATTGAAAGTCGCCCGGTATTTCCACTGTTCAAGATTGTTCGGTGTATAGTCCAAACGGTATCTGCCAAGTGTGGAAAGCAATCGCTGGTCGTTTCTGTTTTCATCTTTGAAATTCATGTTTTCACCAATCCTTTCCTGGGTGGACTGAAAACTCAGATCATTGTAATTGAACAATAGAAAACCGTTTGTAAAAACCTTTTTGTTGGGTTCATATCCAAAGTGAAGTGCGCTGAGAAAAGCATCCATTTCAGCCGCATTCTGAGCGGTTCCCAGACTGATCCGGTTGGGTTCTTCACGAATCGAGAAACTGCTTCCGTCTTCCATAAATTCAGAAAAACCTCCGAGAAAAGTAAAATAATCTTCTGATGTAAACACTTCTTTTCCGTAGGTATTGTAATCGGTAATCGAAGTCATATCGGTTTTCGGGCTGAAATAAAACAGTTTTGACTGCACATCATAGTGTTTGTCGGCATCGCCGCCTTCTGTCAGCGTGCCGAACAGCAGACTTTTTTTGTCTTCTTTGAGCTCGATATTGAGCATCGCTTCCTCATCGTCAGACAGTGAATTTGAAAAAGGATTTGCTTTAAATTTCTTGTTGAGCTGTACTTTGTCGATGGCATCGGCGGGCAGGTTTTTGGTCAACAGTTTTGTATTTCCGCCGAGCACCTCGCGATTTCCGACTTTGATGGTTGTAATTTCTTTTCCTTCATAATACACCTTACCGTTTTCGACCTGAAGACCGGGCAGTTTTTTGAGCAGATCTTCCAAATTTTCATCTGCAGCCGTTCTGAAGGAATCCGCATCATATTCGATGGTGTCGCCTTTGACCGTAATCGGTTTTCTTGCCTGAATCACCGCTTCGCCAAGTGTGATTGAGGTTTTCTTCAGTTTGAATCTCAGTGTTTTGGATTTGTCGAGATGAACATTTTGTTCATAAGATTCAAAATCAAAATGTTCGATTTCAACATCATAATCCTGACCGCAGGGCAGATCGATTGAAAAGAATCCTTCGTTGTCAGTAAAACCGAATCCTGCACCTTCATTTTTTGAATTGAACACAGAAACCGAAGCGTCAAAAACGGGCAAGCCGATGCTGTCGCGTACTTCGCCTCTGAGTTTGCAGTCGTTTTGTGCGAACAGGACTGAAGAAACCATTCCAAAGATGAATGAAAGATACAGAACGGATTTGTGCATTGAGATTCTTTTCGGAATTAGTATCCTGTTTTTCGGATTTGTTACAGCTTTATTTGGAAATTTAGAAGTCTGTTTGTAACAGGATTGATAACAGATTTTTCATATTGTGTTTATTTTATGGTTTTATATCACTATTGGTGTTTTGAATATTTTTTCGAGTTGTACTAAAATTTTTCCCGAAATTGTATGTCAGACTTATCAGAAGTAACCGGGATTGGTTTTGATTTTCCAAATGATAATAATTTTCATTTTCCTCAAAAATCAGTTTCCTTTCAGTATATTGGTTTAAAACATTTCTCATTTCCAAATTAACATTCAGTTTGTCCTTCAGGAAATTTTTGGAAATCGAAATTGAAAAATCCGGCTTGGTTACTGTGTATGAATTTATATTAAATATCTTACTTGTATAGAAAGAGTTAAGAGAAAATAAATAATTTTTAAACATAGGTCCGGAAAGGGAGAAATTCACATTGTGAACTGTTCCATTGTTTTTAAGCCCACTATCTTTCAAATTGTACAAAAACGACATTAATGTAAATATTGCAAAGCGGTTAATCTGCATCCTTCTTAATATTTTAAAACTAATATAAGCAATATTTGATAAAAATAGAAAATGATATTTTGTTTCAATATTTTTAGAACGTTTTTCAAATCAATCATTTAATTCCTTGAATAGGAATCAATTTCAAATTGAAGTCCACTAAGTGATTAACGGTATTGAATTACCACTTTATACTGTTCCATTTGTTTAAAATTAAAATAACTTTGTAAAAACAAAATCAATCAAAAATGAAATATTCGCTGTTATTTTTTCTACTGTTGAGTTTAGGTTTAAATGCACAGATATTTAACTCTAAATCAGAATTTTCACGTCAGGATTCGTTAAGGGGAACCAATACCGAATACAGAGACTGGTGGGATGTGCTCAGATACGACATCATAGTGGAACCCGATTTTGACAATAAATCAATCAAAGGTTCGACCAGGATATCATTTAAAGTCATCAAAGAAAGTGAAAATCAGATTCTTCAGATCGATCTGCAGCAGCCGATGGAGATCGTAAAGACTTCTTTTAAAGACGGTAAAGTCAAATCAATTGAGAGAGAAGGGAATGTTTATTTTCTGACATTTGACAAAAAATTAAAAACCGGAAGCAGACATATACTTGAAATTGCATTTTCGGGTAAACCAAAAATTGCGGTCAGAGCACCCTGGGACGGCGGATGGATTTTCACAAAAGATAAAGAAGACAGACAGTGGATGACGGTTGCCTGTCAGGGATTGGGCGCAAGTGTTTGGTTTCCCAACAAAGATTATCAGGGCGACGAACCCGAAATGGGCGCAAGTGTAACCATGATCGTTGACAAAGATTTGGTTGGTGTTTCGAATGGAAGACTGGTTGAAATGAAGGAAACCGGAAACAAAATTTTATACAAATGGGAAGTCAAAAATCCGATCAACAATTACAACATCATTCCGTATATCGGTCATTATATCGAAATCAGAGATCATTACAAAGGTGAAAAAGGAAATCTGGATGTTGATTATTGGGTTTTGGATTACAACAAAGAAAATGCTGAAAGACAATTCGTTCAGTCAAAAGATATGCTCAAGGCACTCGAATACTGGTTCGGGCCTTATCCTTTTTACGAAGACAGTTATAAATTGGTCGAAGCACCTCATCTTGGCATGGAACATCAGTCCGGGGTGGCTTACGGAAACAATTTTAAAAACGGTTATCTCGGTGCCGATCTGTCAGAGTCAGGTTGGGGATTGAAATGGGATTTTATCATCGTTCACGAATCGGGGCATGAATGGTTTGGAAACAATATTACGACCAAGGACGTTGCAGATATGTGGGTGCACGAAGGTTTTACCGCTTATTCAGAAACTTTGTTTACAGAACAGATGTTTGGTAAAGAGGCAGCCGACGATTATGTGATCGGCACCCGAAAACGAATTGTTAACGACCGTCCGATCATCGGTGTTTACGGCGTTCAAAATGAGGGAAGCAGCGATATGTATTACAAAGGTGCAAATATGATTCATACATTGAGACAATGGGTCAATAATGATCAGAAATTCAGAGAAATTTTGAGAGGATTAAATTCTGAATTCTATCACCAGACGGTTACCACTCAGCAGATTGAAGATTATATGGCAAAGAAAAGCGGTTTGGATCTGACTGCATTTTTTAATCAATATCTCAGAACAACCCAAATTCCGATTTTTGAATATACAATCGACGGAAATAAAATCAGTTATCAATGGTCAAATATTGTGGAAGGTTTCAATATGCCTGTCAGAATCGCCGGCAGCGATGTCTGGTTGTATCCGACTTCTGAACTCAAAACAGAAACTTTGAAAAACGGTTTGGAGAAAAATTTCAAAATCGATCGGAATTTCTATATGAAAACCTTGAAACTGAAATGATTTCAAATCATTTCTGATTCTTTTCAAATCTTTTCAATTCGTTTTGGGTGAGTGTCAGCAGAATGATTACGGTCAAAAGCAGCAGGATCATTCCGATGATTACATCATATTCGGAGCCCTGATTGTAAAACCATCCCGAAAGCGAAAACAGCAATTGAATCAAACCGCAAATCATCATCAGTTTTGCTGAATATTTCTGCGCAAAATCCCAGTTTCTTTGTGATTTCATCGACCGACCGGTTCGAAACCCGTAAAAGGAATTGATCTTTTTTGGCGGAAATTTAAACTGTATATATCCTACAATCATAAAGACAATGCCGCACAGAAATGGCAACAGTAAAATATCAGTAAAACTCATCTTGGACTGTATGAATGTCAATTGGCCAAAAGTATCTATTTTTGTGTAATGGAAAAACCCAAAATCATTCTTTTTGACGGCGTCTGCAATTTGTGCAATTCTTTTGTGCAGCGGGTCATCAAAAATGATTCAAAAAACATTTTCAAATTTGCATCGCTTCAGTCCGATTTTGGTCAAAATTTTCTGAAAACCAATCATCTGGATCATCGCGAACTCAAAACCATTATTTTGATCGAAGACGAAAAATTCTATACAAAATCAACTGCTGCGTTAAAAATCGGAAAATCGCTCAAAGGAATTTATCGGATTTCCTCAATTTTAATTTGGGTTCCAAGACCGGTTCGTGATTTGGTCTATGACATAGTTTCAAGAAACAGATACAGCTGGTTTGGCAGACTGGACAACTGTTGGCTGCCCACACCCGAATTAAAAAATAAATTTATCAATTGAAGAAATTATACAAATGAAAAAACTTTTTTTACTGTCGCTCCTTCTGATTTTTCAATTTGGATTTTCTCAAAAAATCAATGAAAAATCATTGCTTTGGGAAATTAGCGGAAAGAATCTTGAGAGGCCTTCCTTTCTGTACGGCACTACCCATATTGCCTGTCAGGGTGATGTGCTGATGACCGGCAAAATCCAAAAAGCGTTTGACAATTCCGAAACACTTGCATTGGAATTCGATATGAGCGATCCGAGTCTTCAAACCAAGATGCTTCTGATTTCATTTGCAAAAGATGGGAAAAAGATGAGCGATCGGCTTTCTACTGAAGTTGTCGAAAAACTCGATTTGCTTTTTCAGTCAAAATTCGGCGCCGGATTTGCAGTTTTTGAAATGCTGAGTCCTCAGATATTTTTGATGCAACTCAGCTTGCTTGGCCTTGACTGTCCGATGGATTTGGGTTATGATATGGTCTTTATGAATTTGGCAAAGGCTGAAGGCAAAGATTTAGTTGGTCTTGAATCAATTGACACACAGATTGATACATTATTTTCTCAGTCAAATGAAGATGCAGTGGCTGTAATTTCTTATCTGGCTGAAAATCAGGAAGAGCTCAAAAGCGAAACTGCAAAAATTCTAAATTTGTACAAACAAAATGATGTTCAGGGATTGTATGAAATGACAAAAGAAAGTTTTGAAGATCCAAAATATCCGCAAAATGACATCAAAATGCTTTTGGATGACAGAAACATCAGCTGGATTCCGGTAATCGAAAAACTGATAGCTGAAAAACCGACATTTGTTGCAGTCGGAGCTGCGCATCTGGCGGGTGAAAACGGAGTCATTAATTTACTGAAAAATCAAGGATACACCTTAAAACCAATTCAATGAGAAAAGCAATTGCAACGTTTTTAATCGTTTGTTTTCAATTTAATTTTGCACAGGAAATGAAAATCAAATTTGAACTTAGCAACGGAAAGGAAACTTCAACTTATGAAGAAGTGATTGATTTCTGGCAAAAACTGGATCAAAAATCAGACAAGATCAAATTATTTGAAAAAGGACCAACCGATTCGGGTTATTCGCTTCATCTTGCAATCATCAGCAATTCCGGTGAGTCAGATATTTTAAAAATCAAACAGCAGAACAAACTGGTGATTTTGATTCAAAACGGAATTCATCCGGGCGAACCCGACGGAATCGACGCAAGCATGCTGTTGGCAAGAGACATAGCTGACGGCAAAGTAAAACTGCCTGACAATGTGGTACTGGCTGTGATTCCGGTATACAACATCGGCGGTTTTTTGAAAAAAAGTCCGAATTACAGAGTCGATCAGAACGGACCCTACAACAAAAGTCCGAGAGGTAATGCAGAGAATTTGGATTTGAACAGGGATTATATCAAAGCTGATTCAAAAAATGCAAGATCATTTACTCAGATTTTTCATGAATTGGACCCTGATGTTTTTATTGACAATCATGTAAGCAATGGAGCGGATTATCAACATGTTATGACGTTCATTTCATCTCAACATTCAAAAGTGGGAGGTGAGATGGGTGAGTATATGAACAAGGTTTTCGAACCCGCAATGTATCGGCTGATGAGAGAAAAAAATTACGATCTGATTCCGTATGTCAGCGTTTGGGGAACTGCACCCGACAACGGTTGGAATGAGTTTTTTGATTCACCGAGGTATTCAAGCGGATACGGTACGCTGTGGAGCACATTTTGTTTTGTACCAGAAACGCACATGCTCAAACCTTACCATCAGAGAGTTGAAGCGACTTATCAGCTGATGCTTTCTTTTATAGATTTTGGAAAAGAAAATTCAAAAGACATCATTTCGATCCGAAAAAAAACAAGATTAAAAGAAAAAACTGCAAAATCATTTCCGGTCAAATGGAAACACAATCCGGATCAATTTCAGAAATTTCTGTACAAAGGTTATCAGGCAGGGACCAAAAAAAGCGAAGTTTCAGGTTTGGACCGGCTGTATTATGACAGAAGCAAACCTTTTGAAAAAATGGTTCCGATTTACAATAGTTATGATGTAGAAACCAGTGTTGAGAAACCAATTGCCTACATCATTCCCCAGGGCTGGTGGAAAGTAATCGAACTGCTGCAGCTCAACGGTGTACAGATGAATCGTCTTGAAAAAGATACCGAACTTGAAGTTGAGACATACAGGATAACAGATTATAAATCAATGCAGACTGCTTTTGAAGCTCATCATGTGAATTCTGATGCGGTGCTTGAAAAGAGTGTGGAAAAAGTTTCTTTCAGAAAAGGTGACTGGTACATTCCGATGGATCAGTCAGCCAACCGGTTTCTGATCGAGACGCTTGAACCACAGTCGGTTGATTCCTATTTTGCATGGAATTTCTTTGACGGAATCTTTCAGCAGAAAGAAGGATTTTCGCCTTATGCATTTGAAGACATTGCTGCCGATTATCTGAAAGATCATCCCGAAATCAGACAAAAACTGGAAGATAAAAAGAAATCAGATCCTGAATTTGCAAAGAATGCTTATGCACAATTGAACTTTGTTTATGAGAACTCGCCCTGGATCGAACCTGAATTTAAAAGATATCCGGTGTACAGACTGATGCGTTAATATCGGGTTTTATTAATTTTTATCTATCCGATATTAAGAATTAATTAATAACATAATCGGTTCAGAATAAATAAGCTGAAAGAGCAGAAAATCATATTTTTAAATTAATTGAAATTGTCAATAAAAGAAATTTCTAATTTAATTCTCATCGTTTGGTTTTGATGATTTTTTGCTGCCTTCGTAAATGTCGTATCTCAGAAAATCACATTCCAATTTGCCGTTGAACACCTTTACTTTTTTGGAAGGTTTCAGACCGACATATTTTTTTGCTGACAAATCAGAAGTGATAAACCAGGCAAAAGTATTCGGAAAATGATTTTTCAGGGTGTCGCCGATTGATTTGTAAAGTGTCTGATTATCACTTTCAATCCTTTCGTTGTATGGTGGATTGAACACAATCAGAACCGGAAACAGATCCTTTTTGGATTTGAAGAAATCTTTTCTGTAAACTTCTATGAAATCTTCAAGATCTGCATTGGCTATATTTTTTTCGGCAGTTGCCAGAATCGAAGGGTCAAGATCATAACCGACGATTTTTCCTGAAAATTCAGTTATCCTGCTCAGTCTGGTTTCTTTGATTTTTTCAAACAAATCCTGATCATAATCCTTCCAGTTTTGAAAACCGAAATGTTTTCTGTGCAGTTGCGGCGGAATGTTTGCGGCCATCATTGCGGCTTCTGTCAATATGGTTCCCGAACCGCACATAGGATCGAGAAGATTTCCTTTTCCGTTCCAGCCTGCAATTTTTAATAAGCCTGCAGCCAAAACTTCATTGATTGGAGCGATTCCGTGTCCGATCTTGTAATTTCTTCTGTGCAATGATTCACCGCTGCTGTCTAATGAAAGCGTAACCTTGTCGTGGCTGATGTGTAGATTGAACCTGACATCCGGGCTGAATTTGTCAACATCGGGTCTTTTTCCGTATTTCTGATGAAAATGATCAGCCAAAGCATCTTTGACTTTGAGCGCTGCATAATGTGAATGAGTAAAATAATCGGAATGTACGGTAGCATCAATCAGAAAAGTCTGATCCAGATCGAGATAATCTTCCCAGTCAAAACGTTTGAAACGTTCATACAGCTGATTCTCATTTTTCACCGAAAAGGAAACAACCGGCTTGATTATCCGCAAAGCAGTTGACAGACTGTAATTGGCCTTGTACATAAAACCTTTGTCGCCATAAAATTCAACCAGACGGTTTTTGATGCTCACATCTGCCGCACCCAACGATTTGAGTTCCTCTGCCAGTATGGGTTCAAAGCCAAAAAAAGTTTTGGCCTGCATTTTAAAATTATCCAATTTCAGATTTTTGACAAAATTAGGATTTAAAAACCATTGAAGACCTATAAACTGAAATTCAATCAAAATAAAACGTCCTGCAATTCAAGAAAACCGCAGGACGTTTTGATATTTTTTAGCCGATTAATAATTTCTCACAGAAATATGTCCTGATAACTGATTGCCGTCTTCAAAACTGATGATGTACCAGTAATCGCCCGAAGCAACCGGTTCGCCTTTGTATTGGCCGTTCCATCTAAAATCCGTGCCCAATTCACGATCGACAAACATTTTGCCGTATCTGTCAAAAATCTTAATTCTTGCTTTCGGATAAGCTTCCAGACCGCGAACATACCATTCGTCGTTTTTTCCGTCACCATTGGGCGAGATGAAGTTTGGAATTCCAAGCACGCCAAAGAATTTTGAGTCTGAAACACAACCGTATTTGCTTTTGACCAGCATGTCGTACAGACCGCCCGGAACGTTGTACATGATGTAACCCGGACTCCAGGTCAGGCCGTTGTTAAGACTGTACTGATAAGGAACTTCTCCACCCGAAGCATAAACCGTAACCGTGTGACCGTCCACTTTGATGTCGTGAATCACTGGCGGCTGATCGATGATTACCTCAACCGATCTGATCGCCGGACAACCGTCAGCGGTTTCTCTTACTTCAAGCGTATATTCGCCTGCCATTGTAAAAGTAACATTTGCAGATGTACTGATGACTTCGCCGGTCGGAGATCTCCAAATATATGACTGATACGATCCACTGTAAGTCCAGGATTTCACCGCATCATAAGTACAGTATGCCAGAAAATCGGGCAAATCAAACTCGGGCACAGGCTGCACACCGATATTGAAAGATACCACGCCGCCACAATTTCCGTCGGTGCCGACAGCTCTTGCATAAATCACCTGCGGATTTGAATTATTCTGATAAGCTTCGGGGTTCTGAATCGGATTGTTTCCGCTTATTGCACCTTCAACGCTTGTGTGATAAGTTATATTTGCACTTGCAATCCCGAGTGCATTGATGATGTCGCTGTACAATTGGGTCAGATTGAATTCAGCAATTCCGTCATTTGGCTCCCATGGAGAATCGCATTCAAAATAGGTATTTGACAGTTCGCCCGTATTGACTATTGATTCCAATTCTCCTTCAACAATGGTAAAACAGCCGTTTCCGTCTTCAATTCTTACAAAGATTGTATAAATCATTTCAGGCGGTGTGTAATTCTCGGGCAGTTGGTTGATTTCATTTTCCGCATCGCTGTGAGTCAGATAATAGGTGAAATTCAATCCTTGAGAATCTGCTACAACCACCTGATTCAGTCTTGTCAGATCAAACAATGCAGGGCCAAACATACTGCACTCCTGGATGTTTGCATTTTCTGCAATCGGAGCAGGATTGTAAATAATGTCAAACGAACCGTACAGCACACACTTGCTTTCGTTATTGATCAGTCTCACCCAAATGGTTTGCGGTGATGAAATATTTGGATAATTCTGAGGATTTGGAATTGCATTCAAATCATTGGCAGCAGCATCCTGATCCAAATGATAACTGATGGTATAATCAGCCGGATTGTTTCCGTTCAGAATTGCATCCACATTTTGGGTAAGATCGGTTGGGATTCCAATCAGAATCTGATCGACTGAACAGTCCACCAGATCGGGCAGTGTATAAGTCATTTCGGATGGCAGGCTGAAAATCAACACAAACGAGCCGTAAGTTACACAGCCTTCAGCACTGACCATTCTCACCCAAATGGTTTCGGGTGAACTTATATTCTGATAATCTGCGGGTGTTGCAATTGCATTGGTTCCGTTGATGGCATCATTTTCAGTTGTATGATAAGTAATGACATAATCAGCAGGATTGTTTCCGTTGAGGATTGCTGTTTCGTTCAACGTCAGATCGACGATCACATTTTCTGCATCCATGGTAGGCGCACAGAATTCAAGCTCTGGAATTGAATAATTCATTTCCTGAGCGGGTACGATAATGATTTCAAAAGAACCGTAAGTCACACAGCCATCCGGATTGACCATTCTAGCCCAGATGGTCTGGGGCGAAGAAGTATTTGGATAAGCAGCAGGATTTGCAATCGGATTTGCACCGCTCATGGCAGAATTCTGATCGATATGATAAGTAACTGTGTAATCAGCCGGATTGTTTCCGTTCAGAATTGCATCCTGATTTTGGGTCAGATTGACCTGAATGCCGACCGTTACAAGATTTGGCGAACAGGTTTCTATGTCGGGCAGAGTATATCCAAACTCGGCAGGCGGAATGATCCCAATCTGAAATGATGCAATCGCATAGCATCCTACCGGATCCTCAAGTCTGACCCAGATTGACTGCGGATTTGAAAGATTGGCATACGCAGCCGGATTTGGAATATTGTTGTTGTTTCCCTGATCGGCATCATTTTCGTCGGTATAATATCTGATGGCAACATCGGCCTGCGCTCCCAGCATTTGGGCACCAACGGTTGTCAGATTAAAAACCTCAGCACCATCATTGTTGGTATCGCATTTCTCTAATCCTTCGTACGGATTGATAGTAGGAGTGACGCCCAGTTGAATCTGAATAAAGTAAAAATTATTTTCTTCATTGAATTCAATCACCGTTCCGTTGCCGGTTCCGTCGTCGTCAACCGATACCTTGAGCTGAAAGTTGTTGGCGACTGATTCTGGAATATTCAGTGTGATGTGGCCGCTTTCCTGACCGCCGATCGGAATATCGTTCACAGTTGCTGACTGACCCACCAATAGACCGTCTGCATAAAATGCAATCGGTGTTCCGGCAGGAAGTTTATCGGTCGCAATCGTATTGTAAACCACATAGTCAACTTCAACCACACGGTTGTCACAGCCGCCAAAAGTCGCTTCGGCGGTAATGGTCGCATCCGGAACTTCTGAGTTGAGTACAACCACCATATTGTTTAGGATTACGGCATCCTGATGGCTTTCGATGGAAACACTCATTGAATTGTCACCGATATTTGTGTAACCGCTGATGTCGAAATAATCGAGATCCATATTGTAAAGTGTGTTGCTGCCTGTAAATGAATTGGTTCCGTTGAACACATTGTTTGCGGGATTCAGCGGCGGGTTGCTGACCAGATTGTTGTTGATTCTCAATTGTTCCTGATTGGCGATATTTTCGTCACCTTCCCAGGCAAGAAATGCAATTCTGTTTCCCTGAAGATGGAGCACATTCAAATTATCAAGCACAAATGAAACCATGGTATGCGATTGATCCACTCTTGAGAATCCGTCGTAAACATTGACCAGGTTGTACCCAAGATTCAAGTCTCTGTACACAATTAATATAGACCAGCCGCCAAAATTGGTTCCGTTGCTGCAATAATCACCAATTACTCCGCTCAGATCAAAATCAGAAACCGTATAGGTTCCGTTTCCGGTTGCAGTTACCAGAGCGGTTACATCTGCAAAACCGCCTGAAACTCCTCTTCCCGTAATGTCGGTTGCAAAAGTTCTGGAAGGAGTGATATCGACACCATTCAGTTTGATGTCAAAATCAAATTGAGCATTTGAACCCGATCCGCCCCAATACAGATAGGCAGCCTGAATGTCCTGATCGGGTGCCATATTTAGCGTAGCACTCGAAGATGTGAGGATCACACAGGGAACGTTGGTTCCGTTTGGCGCAATATTCAGCGTATTTCCAATCATCGTGAAATCATATTTACCCAAGAATTGCTGAAACAGCGACACTTCCTGTCCGAAAACAAAACCGGAGAATAAGATTAAAATCGAAAAGTAAAGTTTCTTATAATTCATTTTATTCAATTGTTTCTGACTGAAATGTGACCACTGATTTTTGTGCCGTCTTCCAGTGTGATTATGTACCAATAGTCGCCACCGGATACCGGTTCGCCCTTGTATTTTCCGTCCCAAACGAAATCGGAACCGATTTTTCTGTCAACAAACATTTTTCCGTATCTGTCAAATATCTGAACATGACTGTTCGGATAAGCCTCGAGACCTCTGATGAACCAGGTGTCATTTTTGCCGTCTCCGTTGGGTGATATAAAATTTGGAATGCCCAAAACTGCAAATTTTTTAGCTTCAGAAATGCAGCCGTATTTGCTCATCACCAGCATTTCATAAATCCCGCCGTCCATATTGTGGAAAACTCCCGAACTTCCCCAGGTCAGACCGTTGTTGATACTGTACTGATAAGGGCCAAATCCGCCCGAAGCATAAACAGAAGCATTATTTTCGTTCACCTTGATTTCATGAATTACAGGTGGTGAATCAAATATTACTTCAATTTCTCTTCTTGCCGGACAATCCAATTCGTCCAAAGTTACTTCGAGCATATAAATTCCGTCTGATGAGAAATTGACCAGGGGACCGGTTGCCACCGGATTTCCTGCCGAATCATACCAGACATAAGTGTCAAAATTACCGCCGAACTGATAGGTTTTCTGTGGTTCATCTATACAAAAAGCAACAAAGTCCGGCAATTCAAATTCGGGAACCTGAAGCACACGGATTTCAAAATCAACCACACCGGCACAACCGCCCTGGCCCGAGCTTGCCTGTGCGTAAATTGTCTGAGGACTGGTTTGATTCTGATAATTGGCAGGGTCTGAAATCGGATTGTTTCCGCTCACCGCATCTTCAAGATTTGTAAAATATTTGATTGTATAATCGGTACCGCCCAATGCATTTTCAATCTGAGTATGGAATTGGGTCAGATCAAATGAAGAAATTCCGTCATTTACTTCATACGGATCGTCGCAAACCTCAATGATATCTGAAAGCTGTTCGTGTCTGAGAATCGCTGAAAGCTGAGCTCTTCCGATGTCAAAACAGCCGTCACCATTTTCAACTCGAATAAAGATAATCTGATCGGGTTCAACATTCTGATAAGCTTCCGGCAACGGATTTGCTCCGGTCAATGCATCATTTAATGTAAGATGATATGTGAAGTTAAGCCCTGAAGTATCTGCAACCAAATTTGCATTCAAATCAGGCAGATAAAATTGAGTGTAATCAGTCAGACTGCAGTTTTCCATTAAAATCAGATCCTCTGTCACATCAGGTGCCAAATTGAAATTGATGGTGATCGTCTGATAATCCTCGCAACTTCCGTCTGAATTTCTGACCAGAACATAAATCACAGCAGGCGTGTAGGTAACTTCATAATTGGTCGGATTTGTAATTTCTGTTCCGCCCATGGTTTCAAAGTAATGGAGGCTGACATCGATTCCGGGTGTCAGCACGATATGGTTTTGAGTCAAATCGATGATTTCGGTATTGTCATTCAGATTGTCACAAATTGAAATTTCATCTGGCTGAATAGCAGGAAATTCGTTGACTTTTAATGTTAATTTTCCGATTGAAACACAAAGATTCGGATCAGTGGTATCAATCAGACTGATGTAAACGGTTTGCGGATTTGTTGTATTTGAAAAATCGGTTGGAGTAGGGATAAGCTGAGTCAGTCCTTCATCCAGATAATAGCCAAATTCAATATTTTCTGTACTTCCGACCAAAAGATTTGGTGCAAGTTCAACCAGATTGAAATTTGAAACTCCATCGCCGTTATCGTCGCACTTTTTCTCTTCAAACGGAAGGTTTTCGGGGCCGTTTGCAACTGTAAGCAGCAATTCAGAAATATTGTAACAGCCGTCTGCATTTTCAACCCTTATATAAACCGTCTGCGGATTACTGATATTGTTGTAATCGTTTGGCAGGGTATTTTCAGGATCACCAATTTTGGCATCGTCAAAACTCAAATAAAAACCAAAATCCAAACCGGTCGGATCAGTTACTGTCTGATTGATGGCCTGCGAAAGATCAAATTGTGCAAAATCATCAAGACTGCATTCGGTCAAAGATGAATTTTGTACTTCTGTCGCAGAATTGAATTCAATGGTCAGCGTCTGATAATCTTCACAGCTTCCGTCTTCATTTCTAATCAAAACATAAATCACAGTAGGAGAGGAGGTCACTTCATAATTTTCGGGATCAGGAATTTCGGTACCGCCCATGGTTTCAAAATAATGATAGGAAACATCGATTCCCGGAGTTACAACGATATTGTTCAGATTCAAATTTATGATTTCTGAATTGTCATTTAAATTATCACAATAAGAGACTGTATCAGGCTGAAGTTCCGGAAATTCATGAACGATCAGTTTTAGCGTATTGACAGAAGCGCAGGCTTCTTCGCCCAATGAAGGATCATAAATTTTTACATAAATTGTCTGCGGATTTGAAATGTTGGTATAATCGCCCGGATTTGGAATCAATTGAGTGGTTGCCGCATCCAGATAATATTCGTATGTCAGCCCGGTCGGATCTGAAAGGACCATCAGCGGACCCTGAGTCGTCAGATCAAAACTCATAAAGCCGTCGCCGTTGTCGTCACATAATTCATAATCCCTCGGTCCAGTTTCAGGTCCGATTCCGACTTCGAGCGTCAGTTCAGCCACCTGAAAGCAATCGGTACCGGTTTGAACCCTCACATAAACCACTGTGGTTCCGGTTGTAACCGTAAAGTTTTGGAAATCGGTAATTTCATCTCCGGGAAAAGCTGCCTGGGCACCTGCAAATGAATGATAATAGGAAAAATGTGCACCTGTTGTGGTTGAAATTGAAGAATTATAATCAGACAAATCAAAAATGTAACTGCCGGTTGCCGAACATCTAAACTCTTCGTGCGGTGCAACGATCGGGTCCTCAACAAACTGAATGTGAACACCCACTTCGGTCTGACACGAAGCGCTGACAATAATTACCGAATAATAACCGTCTGTGGTAACCGTAATTGACGAATCGGTTTCGCCTGCAATCATAACTCCGTCTTTGTACCACTGATAGGTCGCTCCGGGGGCGTCCACATTTGCAACGATTGTAAATTCAGTCGCTCCGCAGACATCTTTGTCATCTCCCAGATTTGCACCTTCAATATCGCTCAGAGTAGAACCGAGACTGAAAGAGCCGGCTTCCAGAAACACAGCCGAATCGTATAAATTGTCTGAAGTATCTGCAATCAGCAGTCGAATGTGATAAGTTTGACCCGGAATCACGTCCGATTCAGCAGTCATTACTGCGGTCCGACCGCCATATTGGATGTATGGAAAAGGACCGCCAACATAATAAGTGGAATCGCCGCACCACTGATCGTTTACATTGTTGATGGTCACCGGATCTCCGTTGGGCAACAGTGCTATGTTTTTTCCGGTGAGCCCCGGATCGTTTACAATACCCGGTCCGCTGATGATAAAACCAAAGACGTCATTATAATTCATACAGACAAAACCAGGGTATTCTTCCGATGCAAAAATATAATTGAACGAAATATGATCGCCAAAAGGCACAAAGTCAAATTCAAATACAGTTGCATTGTATGTCGTTCCGCCAGCCAAAACATTTGCCTGTGAGTCTCCCGACCAGTTGTATTCGCCCTGAGATACAATTCCGGTGTTTGGGCCTTCAGCATCTTTTGCATAACCGGAGGTCAGAACAATTCCTCTCTCGAACGGAAAAGCTGAAGTGCCCTTTTCAAAGTAACCCCAACTCCGGTTGGGAGAAGGATATTGAGCAGAGGGATTTTCTTTGATCTGAAAATTTGTAATTTCAGAACAGGCCCCACCGTCAATTAGTACATCAACTGTCAAATCTTCTGCATTCATTGATGATTCAGGGGATCCGGTCGGGTTGACTTTGATTGATTGAGCATAACAAAAGGACAAAAATGACCATATAAAGAAATTAAATAAAAATAAAACCGACTTCATTTGCGTGTTAATAGATAACGAAATTAAGAATTTTTTTTGGTCTGCTAAACATTTCAAGTTTGTTGTTTAATTTTGCAGTTATGTTTGTAATTCTCACGCTTGTCTTTTCGGTAGTCATAGGAAGCCTTTTGGGGTATTTCTTTTCAAAAAAAGAATTTCTGAAAAAGTTTTTGCTGACTTTCAGCGGAGCATTTTTTCTTGCGATTGCGGTTCTTGAAATTTTCCCCGAAGTTTATCACACCGACAATTCATATATCGGTCTGTTTGTGCTTGCCGGTCTGCTGTTTCAGATGCTTGTTGAATCACTGAGCAAGGGTGCCGAACACGGTCATGTGCATTTCAAGAAAAGCAGCAGTCTGCCTGCCGGAATTTTTTGGGGATTGTTCCTGCATTCTTTTTTTGAAGGAACGCCTTTGTTCAATCAGTCTTCACATCATCTGCTTTGGGCAATTTTTATACATAATATTCCGGTTGCAATGGTACTATTCGGAGCAGTTTGGCAAATGAAAATCTCAAAACTTTCAAAACTGAGCCTGATTTTGGTATTTGCGCTTGCCGGACCGCTGGGCGCTGTGGTCGGAAAGAATATTCCCGAAAATCTGCATCAGATTATGCTTGCATTTGTGGCCGGTATCTTCATCCATATTTCAACTGTGATTCTGTTTGAAAGTACCGCCAGTCACAAATTCAAAGCCCAAAAGATACTGACTGTACTTTTGGGCTTTGCCGTAGCTTATCTGATTGTATTCTGATTAATTTTTTGCCATGCTCTTGGCACGGTTGTAATTGTCAATTCCGGTTTTCAGCCAGTTCATATACTCGTTCACATTGAGCAGTGCACCAATGTTCTGATTGTAACTGTTCATGTTTTCATCGACAATAATATAATATGGCTGTGCATTGTTCTGATATTTTTCAATTTGAAATGCAGTCCATTTGTTTCCGATCGTTTTTAGCGGTCTTCCAAGTGATTCGGAATAAACCTGTTCTTCTTTTGGCAGCGGTGTTCTTTCATCCACATAAAGTGAGACCAGAACCACATCGTTGAGCAGCATCTGTTTGATCTGAGGATCTGACCAGACTCTTTCCTCTACTTTTCGGCAGTTTGCACATGCATATCCGGTAAAATCGATCATCACCGGTTTTTTGACTTCTTTTGAATATTCGATTGCATCATCCAAATCGAGGAACAGCGGAATCTGATGCGGTCCCATTTTCTGACCTTTCACCAGTCCGTTTTCACCTCCGTTTGCTACTGCCATCTGTGCTCCTCCGCCGATTCCGTTTGGAGATTCAGCATAATGAATGGGAGGGGTGAAGCCTGCAAGAAGTTTGACCGGCGCACCCCACATGCCGGGAATCATATAGACTACAAATGAAAAGGTGATAATGGCAAAGAAAAGTCGGCCGGTACCGATTTTGTTATTGTCCGAATCCAGAGTCATCTTGAATCTTCCGAGCAGATAAACGCCGAGCAATCCGAAGATGGCAATCCAGATCGCCAAAAATACTTCTCTTCCCAAAATTTCTGCCTGCCAAACCAAATCAGCGTTTGACAAAAATTTGAATGCAAATGCAAGTTCTATAAATCCGAGACTTACCTTAACCGTATTCATCCAGCCACCCGACTTTGGAAGCGAACTGATCCAACTTGGGAAAATTGCAAACAATACAAAAGGCAGTGCCAAAGTGATTGAAAATCCGAGCGAACCGATGATCAGCCCGTAATAAGACCCGGTCAGGGCCGCCTGTGTCGCAAGACTTCCAATGATCGGAAGGGTGCAGGAAAATGATATGATTACCAGCGTGAATGCCATAAAGAATATTCCGATATAACCGCCTTTGTCAGCCTGTTTATCGGTATAATTTGCCCAGCTTGAAGGCAATGCAATTTCAAATGCGCCAAAAAATGAAATTGCAAAAAACACAAAGATGGCAAAGAAAATCAGGTTGATCCACGGGTCGGTTGCAAACTCATTCAATGCCGATGCGCCAAATGCCCAAGTGGCAACTGCAGCCAAAAACACGAAGATGAGTACGATTGAAAAACCGTAAATCAGTGCTTTTTTGATTCCCTGTGCTTTTGACTGTTTCTTTTGCTTGGTAAAAAGGCTCACTGTGAGCGGAATCATTGGGAAGATACACGGCATGATCAATGCGATCAGACCGCCCGAAACACCGAGAAAAAATATTTCCCATAGTCGGCTTCCTTTTTTCGCGCCACCCTGATTGAAATCATCGCCTGCCGGCGGTGCTGCTGCAATCTGTGTGGTATCCGTTTTTTCGTTCAGTGCGATCTGAGACTGAATGCTGTCGGTCACCGGTACTTCGGTTACTTCAGTCGGTGTTTCATCAACTGATGCAACTTCTTCCGGTTGTTCATAGACAACTTTGGGAGTGATTTTCACCGTAAACTCCTTCCAGTCGGGCGGAAGACATTTTTCGGCATCACAAACCTGAGATTCCGCACTGAATTTAATTGTGGTTTCTTTGGCTTCTTTTAATTTAATTTTTTGTCTGAAGGTCACTTTGTTTTCATACAGTTTTTCCTGTTGCATAAACAGTTCACTGTATCTGTCCAAAAGTTTACCGTCTTCTTTGGTCTTGCCGATCAGATCCACATTCGGGTTGGCCTCAAATTCAATTGTTGCCGGTATCCCGATTCCGTCCTGCGGATGCTGTTGAGAATAGATATGCCAGCCTTCGTCAATTTTGGCATTGAGCAAAACCTCATATTCATTATTGCCGAGGTCTTTCAGCCCGGTACTCCACTTGACCGGGTCGAGCACCTGTGAAAATCCAAAAATCGGCAGCAAAAGCAATAAAAATAAAGTCCTTTTTAACATAAGTAAATATTTAAGAAAAATTGTGTGTGTTCTGTAATTTTAAATCTTTCATCCATTCGCTTTCCAACGATGTAAATAATTCTGTCTCTATTGTCAGTCAAAACCCATGTTCTCTCTTTGTCGAGTCTTGAATATTTTTCATCCTTGAAGAACTTGCTCAATTTTTTTGAGCCGTTGACTCCAAGCGGATGAAAAATGTCGCCCTCTTTGGGTCTTCTCAAATGCAGCGGAAAATTAATCTTTTCAAAATCAAATACTTCAGCCGCATCTTTGTCCCTTGTTTCGGATTTTAAAACTTTCAAATATAAGGGTTTTTGAATTATTGAACCCTGGATTAATTCAATTTCAACCGGCAGCAGATCAGTTTTAACAGCGGTCAGCAGCAATTCATTTCTGTTTTTGATCAGTCTGTGGGTCTTTGATTCGATCTGTCCGCTGTTTTTTGAACGGATAAGTTTTTCAATTTCAACCGGATGATCAAAACCGTATTCCGAAAAAAGATGAAACAGATAAGCATTCGGATGATTCAATGCCGACAAATCATCAATGTTGATTGAGATATCATTTCCCTTTGATTTGAATAAATTCTTCTTTGTTTCATCAATAAGACTTTTCAGCAGCAAATAATCGGTTTTGAGATAATCGACAGTCTTTGAAAAATTCTTCAGAAACTCAGACTGAACTTCTTTGAGCACCGGAACGATCAGGTGTCTGATTTTGTTTCTTGCATAAACCGTTTCAAGATTGGTTTTGTCATCTCTCCAGCTGATATTGTTTTCAATTGCAAAGTCAAAGATTTCTTTTTTGGAATAATTCAACAGCGGTCTGAAAATCTTTTGGTTATGTTTTTGAATCCCGAGTAAACCGGCGATTCCGCTTCCTCTCGACAAATTGATCAGAAAAGTTTCGACCGAATCATCGAGATGATGAGCAGTGAGCAGCAAATCAAATCCATTATCGTCCATCAGTTGGTCAAACCAGCTGTATCTGAGTTCACGGGCTGCCATTTGGGTAGAATAATTTCCAGATTTCATAAATTCTTCCACATCAAATTTTTTGACAAATAATTCAATTTTGTTCTGATTGCAGAAATTTCTGACAAATTCTTCATCATCATCCGAATCCTTTTCTCTCAGCTGAAAATTACAATGTGCGGCAGAAAATTTAATACCGTATTTAATCAGAAGAATCGCAAGCACCATGCTGTCAACTCCGCCACTCAGTGCAAGCAGTGAATTCGACCCTTTGAGAATCGGATTGGTTTCCAAAAAGCTTTGATCTGAAATTGAAGATTGATTCATGATGAATTACAAAAATACACAAAATTGATTCATCGAAAATCATGCAAATTGAGGTTTCAGCCAAAAAAATGCAGAATCGTTACATCCTGCATTTTTATTTTTATTGTTTTTTGTTAATCAATTTCTTTGGAGCACTTTGTGGACCTCAAAATTAAACATAAAACTGTTGTCTCTATAGGTGGAAGCATCCAGTGAACCGTTCAGATAAACCAAATCCCGACTGTATGCCTGTCTGGATGGAACAAGGATTGCGCCCTGAAAATTATACAGATCGCTTCCATTAGACTGAGTTGCTTTGAAATGTTTCAACCCTTCAACAAAGCCTTCAATTACAAAATAACTTTCATCGATTCCTTTGTTTGCCATATCTTCGGTGATCTTCGTATAGTAAAACGCCGGATCCCAGGCAGGTGTACCGGTTGAAAAAATTGTATTTGTAAATGCAGCCGAATATTTTTCGTAAGCTGCTTCATCCTCTGCCAGTTCATCATATGAAGCTTTGAATCTGATTGAACTGTATGAAATCAGTATGCTGTCGGTTTTGTTGTCGGTAATTGCAGGTCCTTCTGCTTCAACACCTTCTCTTTTTACTACCCAAACACCTGAAGGAAGTTTGGCAGCAGTAGTCATCAATGACGGAAAATTGTCATCTTCTTCGTCATCGGCATCATATTTTTTGATCAGACCTCTTTCAGAATCAAAATAATGATCTTCAAGATAATCAACTATGGCGCGGTCGTCAACTTCATTTTGTTCATCCTGAGGAAGATCCCGATTGCCATCATCACTCTTACATCCGGTCATAAAAATCCCGATTAACAACAGGCTGATTCCAAATTTCTTCAACATAAATTTTATTTTTAAATTGCGAATTTACAAAAATTAAGTTCTACTGAATAAATTTAACAATGCGTTTAGATAAATTCCTTTGGTGTGTACGATTTTTCAAGACCCGAAACATCGCCGCCGACGAAATCAAAAAAAACAGGGTGCGTGTAAACGGTGAACCTGCAAAGTCGTCAAGAGAAGTAGGTCCGGCAGATACGGTCACTGTCAGAAAAAATCAGATCGATTACAGTTTTGAGATCCTTCAGCTTCCTGTAAGCAGAATTGGCGCCAAACTGGTTACTTTGTATATAACCGACCGAACACCAAAAGAAGAATTGGATAAACTGGAATTGAAAAAGCTCAGTCGTGATTATTATCGGGCAAAAGGCGAGGGGAGACCTACCAAAAAGGACAGACGGGATCTGGATGAATTTATTGGCGGAGAAGATGAATGATTTCTGCTGAAATTTCCTCAATCGTTTTATGATCGGTGTCAACTGTAAAATCTGCAGCTTCATAAACATTTCTCCTTTCAAAAAGATGTTTTGCGATGAATTCAGGTATCTCATCCGAATTGAGATGAAAGAGAAGAGGTCTGCTTTCTATCTGACTTTCGAGTCTTTTGATCAGCGTACTGATTTTAGTTCTGAGATAAATGGTTTGGCTTTGTTTTTTGATCAGTTCGAGGTTATCATAATAGGCAGGTGTTCCGCCGCCCAGTGCCAGTACAAAATCAATATCTGAATTCAGGGTTTGGGTGAGCACTTCTTTTTCAATCTTTCTGAATCTGATCGGGCCGGAATCTGAAAACAATTCTGAAATACTTTTCTTTTGATTTTCTTCAATTGCAATGTCCAAATCAATAAACCGAATCCCTAAATCTTGTGCAAGTCTGCTTGCTACAGCCGATTTGCCACTTCCCATATAACCCATCAGAGAAATAATCATAACAAATAAATCTTTTGCAAAGTTGCAAAAATTCTTATTTTCAATGTTTTAAAAAAAGATGATAAAAATTTGGCCAAAATTTTAAGAATTGATTGGTTGTATTTAAAAAATATATATACATTTGCACCCCATTCAATAAGGAATCGGACGACCTGGTAGCTCAGTTGGTAGAGCATAACACTTTTAATGTTAGGGTCCTGGGTTCGAGCCCCAGCCAGGTCACCAAAGGCGAGTCATAAGCGGCTCGCTTTTTTTATTGAATCAATTCAAAATATTGAATAAAAAAAGGAGAGGTGGTGCCTCTCCTTTTTAAAAATTATTGAATTCAAATTATTCCAAATTATAGGTAACCGGCAATACGAATACCATGTTAACCGAAGATCCGTCATCAAGCTTTGCAGGTTCAATTGCTTTTCCTCTCGCCGAAAGACGTTTGGAAATTGCCTGCATGGCTTTCTCAGATTCAGTTGCAAGCTTTTTGTTAATTGCGGGACCGCCGCCATCCAAAGCCTTGATCTGAATGATCTTTCCGGTTTTGTCGATTACAAACTGAACTCTTGTAACCGCTCTTGAGTCTCCGTTGTCTGACATTACCTGTGCAAAGTCTGTCAACTGATCGCCCAATTCACCCTGCAATTTCTGGGTCATACATTTCTGAAGGTTGTTTTTATCTCCTTTAAATTTCTCACATCCCGGATAAATTGCCATATCCTTCACCTGTCTTGCCGTAAAGTTTTGTGGTGGCGGTGGTGGTGGTGGCGGTGCAGGTTTGTCACCGTCTCCGCTTCCGGTCGGCTCTGATTTACCTTTGACACCTGATGAAGCTTCACCTTCTTTGTTTTCTGTGCCGATTACCTTGTCCTTCATCTCGTCAATAGATGCCATTGGTTCTTCCTTGACCACATCTTTCTTGGGTTCGGGTACAACCACTCTCACTTCTGCGATTTCCGGTTCCGGTTCCGGTTCCGGTTCTTCGGGCGGAACTTCTTCTTCTTCGGGAACATCAGGTATATCTACATCGGTCAGTGTAACATCCACAAATGTCTCTTCTTTGTCAGCTCTTGTAAATACTGTATTATACAAAACAATCCCAAGCGTGAACAACAAAATGATTCCCACACCAATAAAAAAGGATTTGGTCAGGTTTTTTGGCTGAGACTTTCTCAACTCATATGCACCATATTCCTGGTTACGTTTTTCAAATACTATATCATCGAGCGATTTATAATTTTCTTCTGCCATTTCTCTCAAAATTATTCATTATTTGCGCTTCCGTCTGAAGATTTTCCGGTCTTCTGTTCATAAACACTCAATTCGTTTGTTGAAGGATCGACAATACCGTAACGGGTAGATTGAGTAATTTCCATTTCATCCAATACATTTACAAGATTCTCATAATTTGAATCATCAGTGGGTTTGATAATCACTGTAAATTTCTCTTCGTCCTTAGCTCTTTTTCGCGCTGCGAGGATTTCCTTTCTTATTCCGTCTTTTGAATAATCGGTTTCATTCAAAGTTTCGGGGGTCAATTCAGTTTTATCCTGTTGGTGCCAGAAGATTTTATTGTCTCCACCAAGTATAATTGAGATTGAATTCGTCAAATCAATGACCGGTTCCTCCTGATTCTGATTTTTTTCATCCTGCTTAGGCGGCATATTCAGTCCCATCACATTGGGTTTGCTGAAGGTGGTTGTAAACATAAAGAAAGTAATCAGCAGAAAACCCAGGTCTGCCAATGGTGTCATGTCAACATTCGTGGACTGCTTTTTGACGCGGACTTTCTTTGAGCCTTTCTGGCCACTGTCCTTTGGTTCTATTCCTGTATCTGCCATATTATTCCTTTGGTTTTGCTTCCGAGCTGGTAATCAGCTGGAATCTGTTATAATCTCTGTTCACCAACTCTTTCACCAATTCCTTGAATTTGGGATATTGAGTTTTTACATCACCTTTTATAGCAAGTTTCAGTTCGGGGTCAACTTCAAAAGAAGCATCCACCCAGTCCATCAATTGCAGGTTTGCGCTGTCCAGTTTGATTCCCGGAATATTCTGTTTTTGCTGTGCCGGATCCAAATTCAGAAACTGTTTAAGATTTCCGATCGGCACAGTAACTTCAGAAAGACTATAAAATGAATTTTTTTCCTGTTCGGTAAAATCAATTTTATATTTCTCGCCCATTTTTTCCAAAATAGGCTTTTTGTTTTTGTCGTCAATGATGCCAAAATAGTATTGGCCGTCGCTGTTGACTATAATTTCAACAAGTCCTCCATCCTGTACTTTCTGAGTCGAAACCGATCCCGGTGTAGTTACCGGAACAACTTCCGGCTTTCTGAACTGGGTGGTAAGGATAAAGAAAGTAAGCAATAGCCACGCCATATCACTCATGGGCGTCATATCTATATGAAAGCCTTGTCTCTTTGGTTTAACTCTTGCCATTTTTCATTTTTTAGTTGTTAATAATTTCACTGTAAAAAGTGCGGTCCCAAAAAAATGAATTAATGGTGAGATGCAAATGCTTGCTGAATGCTCATTCCGACCTCGTCAATTTTAAAGGTCAGGTTGTCGATAAAGTTTGTAATTAGGTTATATACAATAATTGCACAGGCTGATGCACCAATACCCATACCGGTGTTGATCAGTGCTTCTGCAATACCAACTGAAAGTTTGGCTGCATCGGGAGTACCACCACCTTCACCAAGAGCGAAGAATGCTTTGATCATACCGATAACGGTTCCCATCAGTGCGATCAGTGTACCGATTGTTGCAATTGTAGAAATGATGGCTGTGTTTTTTTCCAAGCCCGGCATTTCCAAGGTCATCGCTTCACCCAATACCTTGTTCAGTTCAGCAAGTTTCTGCTCCTTTGTCATGGTTTGGTCTTTTGCCAACGCTTTGTATGAAGTCAAACCTTCTTTTACCACATTGCCCAACGAACCTTTCTGGTCGTCACAAAGTGCCAATGCATCGTCAATTTCGTTTCTTTCGACCATTTCTCTGATTTGTTGTACAAACTTGGTTGCATTACCTTTTCCAGACGCTTTCTTTAAAGCAAACAATCTATCAAGGCCAAAAACAAGAACCATCAGGAAGAAAGACATAAGGAATGGAATGATGACACCTCCCTTGTGAATAATACCAATAAAGTTCTTAGGGTGACCGAATTCAATGTCCCTGCCCTCAAAGTTATCCGGATTCCCGAATACCCAATGAAAAACAGCGGCCGAAATCAGTATCAAAATAATAATTGTTACAGGTGCGTTTAAGCCTCCTCCCTTGTTGCTAGCTTTTCTAGTCTCAACAGTTTCATTTGTTTCCATATTCATTTGTAATTTAAATTTTCCAATAAATCTTTTAATCGGTGCTAATCTATAATTTTATATTAAATAAATTAATCTTTTTGTTCTGTTTTTTTTTCAAACAATAGCATTTCCATTGCTTTTGAATCAGGTCTCAATTCTAAATAGGGAGTTCATTTTTTTGAACACAAAAACCAAACCAAAATATAAATAGTGTTAATTATATCAAAAACATACTGTACAGCCCCTAAAAATTTGGATATATTTACATCTTAAATTATCAAAATGAAAGTTTACACCAAAACAGGCGATAAGGGAACAACCGCATTGCTGGGCGGAGTCAGGGTTCCAAAAGATCATATCAGGATCAATGCATACGGAACAGTGGATGAACTCAATTCGGGAATCGGGCTGATCAGATGTTATAATAATATAGGTGATGATTCCAGCCAAATGCTGATTTCAATCCAAACCATGCTGTTTTACTTGGGCTCTGAGCTTGCAACACCAAAAGAAAAACTGATTCTTGCAAACGGCAAACCCAGACTGCCAAAGGTGATTCTGGAAAAAGACATCGAACAGGTCGAAAAATGGATCGACGAGATGGAGGTGGGGTTGCCGCCATTGAGACATTTTATATTGCCGGGCGGGAATTACGGTTCGTCACATGCACACATGTGCCGATGCATCTGCAGAAGAGCCGAGAGAATCTGTGTTTCACTGAGTGAAGTTGAAGAAATAAGGGAAGAACCGGTGAAATATCTCAACCGTTTGTCCGATTTCTTTTTTGTTCTTGCGAGAAAGATTTCAAACGATGCCGGTCATCAGGAAATTCAATGGCTTCCGGATTATGAATAGGGCAATTCTTTTTATCAGCGGAAAGCCGCCTTCAAAACTGCCGGATCTGAATATTTTTGATAAAATATACTGTACCGACAGTGCATATTTTTATCTGTATTCAAAAAAAATTAAACCCGATGTGATCAGCGGTGATTTTGATAATTTTGATTTGAATGTGATCGAAGAAGGTATCGAAGTCATTGAAACACCCGATCAGGATTACACAGATTTTGAAAAAGCACTGAGGATACTGATTGATCGTGGATTTGAGGAAGTTCATGTCTATGGCGGAAGCGGCCGCGAACAGGATCATTATCTCGGAAATCTGTCAGTGGCTTTTAAATACAGACAAAATCTGAGCATCATATTTTTTGATGATTATTCGTATTATTTCTTTGCTGAAAAAGAAACCCAATTGCAGGGATACAATGACCGGATGGTCTCGCTTTATCCGTTTCCGGAAACAATTGGAATTGTTACCGAAGGATTAAAATATTCTTTGAATAATGAAGATTTAACAATTACCGGAAGAATTGGAATCAGAAATACCGCAGTTGATGATGTGGTGAAAATTACATTTCAAAAAGGCGGACTTTTAATCTTTATCGAAAACCGCTCAAAGGAGGGCATGGTCTGATAAACAATTGCTTTGTTAAGGTGTAATTCTTAAACTTTTATTTAACATAATATAAATTATAGGAATTAAATGTGAAATTCCAATTTGTCGAAAGAATTGATAGTCATCGGGTAATCGGATACATTGAGATGACCAAAGCCATAACTACAAAAGATAAAATCTAAATCATTCTTAGCAGCTGCATTCAAATCGGTTTGCGTAGTACCTACATAAACCGATCTGAATTGGTTCAATATTATCGTTTCTCTCGGATTCCAAAGTGTTCCGTCAAGGTCAAAGATTAAAAGTTTTAAATTCATTTTAAATTGATTCATATACTTTTAACTCTCAAATCATAAACAAAATCTTTAATCGATTTCATCCTGAAATGACCGGTTCCGATTACCGGATTGATGATATAATTGAACTCATCGGGAATTACAGTTGAAGGAATTTTTAATATCCCGATTCCTTTATCGAGCCATTCAGTACCAAACACCTTGGTCGAATACGGCGCAGGGACATCCTTCCAGTCGCCAGGCAACTGACTGATTTTAAATGTTTTAATTTTTGACTCGTCTATTTCAAATGTACAAATACTCAAAGCCCTGGGTATAAAATCAATATTGACATTCACCGAATATTCCAATGCCGCCAACGCCCTGCTTTCAGAAGTATAAATACAGGCAGTCTCCACCTGATTCCATCTCCCACCGAACAATTTTGCACCTGTCCCCTTCAGATCTTCGGCATATTGGGTTTTACTCACTCTGTAAACCAGCATAATCAGGAAAATACGCCGTACTCGATGCGACCAAGAAGATTGTGAACCTCTTGCCTTCCGTACTGATTGTCTATAATGCTGAACGGAGTAAGCCCGCCAAAAGCCTGATTGGGCGCAAACATCCAGGAATGAAAATTGGAATTGTCTCCAAAAACTTCGTAACCGTAGGAATAAAGATCTGCAAGCGCAACGATTCTTTCTGAGATTTGATCACTGAAAGTGTCATCACCCTTTTTGTTGATTAAAGTGGCTCGGGTAACCGACAAAGCAGCTGCCAACGAATCATAATCAAGTTCTGCGGTCTGCTTGAATTTTTCAAGATAAGTTTTGGAAACACCCTTTCTGACGATTCTCATCTTTTGAAATGAAGTCATATCATACAATGGGATGGCTGCATTACCACTGTAGTAGGCAGTGGGCGAGTCTTCAACATAGTTGTAAACTTCTTTTTGTTTGTATAGATCCTTTTTCATTTCGGTATAATTTTATTCTTATTTCAATACAAATTTACACTTTTTTTTCTGTTTTACAAATCATTCAACGATTTATATTTAAGTTTTTCAGCATTAAAGTCCTTAAATTCAACATTTAGGTAAACGGAATAGTTCTGATTCGGAATGATTTCTTCCAAATAATCAAAGGTCTTCCCTTCATATAAAAACAGTAAATCTTTAATCAGATGGTCGCTGCTGAAATCAATTTTGGTTTTTCCATCCTGACTTTCATTGACCGAAAATTGAAGATTTGATTTTCGCAATTTCCAGTCTTTGGGCTTTCCGGGAACAAAAACACTTTGGAGATTCCTGAAACTTACCTTTACAAAAAATTCATTCTTTTTAAAATCAGGATGATTCAGATTATTCCGGGTAATCAAATCCCGATAATTCAAACTTGAAAAATAAAAATTCCCTTTATACAATGTATTTCCCTCAAAACCAATTATTTCTAAAATTATATAATCATAAATATCTTCTTTTAAATCATTTGTAATATAAACCCCAAACCCGTTGTCGTCTTCTTCTGTAATAAATATCTGTAGGGGTTCAAATGCTTTTTTCACTTTGTATTGAAGCGGTTTCCAGTTTCCGAAATAGTCGATTCCCGACCAGGAAACCGAAGGCCAGCAATCGTTCAGCTGCCAATATAGACTGCCCATTGTCCGTGGAAAAACCAAACTGGTTCGGTGCGCTTCAATAGCCTTTCCAATCCCGTATGCCTGAACCAGTTGACTCATGTAAGCATAATCTTCATCATTTTCAGGCACCGGAAAATCCCGTTCCATATAGGTTCTGATGATTTCAAATCCTCTCTGATGTTTTTGATGGTTTTTCATATCTTCAGAATCCAAAGAATTTGTATGGTCTTTGTTGATGTACCGAATCACTTCTTCAGACGGAAAAGACTGAAAACCAAACTCACTCATAAATCTTGGTCTGTTCCTGACCAAATCCTCAAACGGATGGCCATCATGCCAGATCCACCAGTCATGTGCATCACCTTCAGAAATATACCGGGCGTCACCTCTTCCGTATTTGGGCGAACTCTCCCAATAAGGCAAATCCGAATATTCATTCACAATTTCGGGCAAAATACCATTGAATAATTTCTGATAATTTCCCCAGATTTCAGCTTTTTCAGCTTCACTCCTTCCCTCCTGCCAGCCCCATCTGTGCCAACCCTCAGAAATCTCGTTGTTACCACACCAAAGCGCCATCGACGCATGATTTCTCAGTCTTTTCAAATTGTCAATCGCTTCCTGACGAACATTTTCCAAAAATTCCTCATCGCCCGGATACATACCATTTGCAAACATAAAATCCTGCCAAACCAATATTCCTTTTTCATCGCACAATTCATAAAAATAGTCATCTTCATAAATCCCGCCGCCCCAAATCCTCAGCATATTCATATTTGATTTTTGAACATCACTTAAAAGTTTATCATAATCTTTTTTTGTCACCCAATTCTGAAAACTGTTTTGAGGAATATAATTTGCACCCTTCATAAGAACAGGCTTGCCGTTCAGATTGAAATAAAAACTTTCCCCAAATTCATCTTTTTTAGTGACTAATTCTATGGTCCTCAGACCTTTTTTAATAGTCTTCTCATCAATTAATTCACCCTTTAAGTTTTTGATTTGAATTTTAATTTCATACAGATATGCCTTCCCCAATCCATTGGTCCACCAAAATATCGGATGAATGATCTCTATTGGAATTTTCAGCTTTTCTGATTGCGCATTCAGCCTGAATTCTTTTTCAGTTTTTAATTGATTATTCACATAAATTTCAGCTTTAAACCTGCTTTTCTTTGAGCTTTTCAATTCAATTTCAGCAGTCAGCTCAGCTTTTTCTTTGGTCAGCAAATCCTGTTTGATATAAACATCCTCAATTTTCACCTTTTCCCCGAAATTGAGATAAACCTTACGCCAAATACCCATTGTGTTATATTTTGGCCCCCAATCCCAACCGTATTGAAAAGCCGCCTTTCTGGTAAACATCCTTGGCCCCTCGGGCAGTTCATAAGGAAGCTGTTTCATCTTTTCAGCTTCGATCACCGAAGTCGGTGTAAACTCAATTTCCAGTTCGTTGATTTCTTTCAAATATTTTTTCACTTCCACCTTCCAGGTTCTGAATGCATTGTCCGCCTCCAAAATCAATTGCCCGTTCAAAAAAACATTGGCATAAGTATCTAAACCTTCAAAAACCAGTTCTGAATTTTTGGAATTTAATTGCTTTTTATCAACCTTAAATTCTGTTTTGTATGTCCATAATTTGTCGGATATCCACTGAAGATATTTTTCATTGTCACCGACAAAAGGATGTGAAATCAAATCGTTTTCATACAAATCGGTGTGAATTGAATTCGGAATTTGTGTGGGAAACCATCGGTTCTTTCCAGTTTCGCTGAACTGCCAGTTTTCACTGATTGGAACAACTGCCGACTGAGAAAGCAACTGAGCCGAGAAAATAAACAATACAAAAAGAAGAAATTTATTCAATGCCTATAAATTTAAATTAATTTCAGAAAATAATGATTTGAAATTATTTATCTGAGTTTTGAAAAACCACTAATCAACAATTTTTTAGTACAGAATAACCGATTTTCAAATATAAAGCAGAAACTACTATTTTTGCAAATACCAAAACAATCAGAGCCATAATGAACGAATTGTCCCTAAAAATTATTACTGTCGCAGGTTTGTGTTTGCAGTTTGCTGCCTTTTGGCTGGCTGCACCGGAAATATTAGGAGCAGAATGGCTAATAAAAACAAAGAATATTCTCAAGAAAATCATTTCTCAAATCCCCAATTACCTTTTGATTTTGCGCAGTTCCATCTTTGGTGCAATCATTGCACAAAGCCGTGACAACTAAATAATATTGGTCTTGGTGGTCATTGTCTTGGTTGCTGTGACTATTTTTCAAAAAAGAATTTCAAAATACCTTGAAATCAATTTATCTGAACGCTTATCCAATCTCTTTGGAATAATAAAAAAAGCCCGAAGATACCCTTCAGGCTTTCTGATTCAATTTTTTGATTCAATTATTTTTTCAGGATTTTGACCGTGTAAATTTCCTTGGTATTGTACAGTCTTACAAAATAAACACCTGCCGGGAAATGTTCGATATGAAAGGTGTAATTGTTCAGCTCCTGTTTGTTTTTGAAGAAATATGTTTTCAAAACTTCGCCGCTCAAACCTACAATCCCGGCAACCGGATTCAGCATTTCATTGTCCAACTGCAACTTAAAATAGCCATAATTTGCATTTGGATATGCGATCAGTCTGTTTTGTGCCAACTCAACAACATCCTCAGCACCCATCATTCCCATCGGCTGATGACTTTTGTATATCATATAACCGCCAACTCTGTAATGCGGATTGTAACCGTCATTACAATCCGGACAAGTCTGGCCGCTTACACAATTGGGATTGTTCGGATGACATAAATCCATGTATGAAGGTTGGAATTCATAAGTAAACTCATAATCAGAATCAATAAACGGTGTCATGTCATAGAAAAATGGTACGGGAATGGTGCCCGGACACCAACCCGCGCGATTGTACTGCCAGGTGCCCTGCTGACCGGTACATCCGTCAGGATTCGGATTGCAGGTCGTTTTCAGAAATTGAGTAAACTCGGTACTTCCGTTGATTTTGAGATTATGGGTTGCAAAATAAAATTCAGCTGCATTTCCGGTATTGTTATTGCCCCAGCCGTGACCTGTGGTTACCAGTCTGAAAGCTGCCTGTTCAGAGTTGGCAGGTGCCGATATGTCCCTAACCGGAACAGGTTGCAGATTTGAAGGATCGCCAAAATTGAAAAAACCGTGCCAGATTTCATCAATGCTTGTATAAGCAAACTCGGGGTTCCCCTGCTGATAATTAAAATTCAAATCCATTTTCCAGCCACCTGTTCCCCAGGTGTCAATAAACACCCGAAACTCAATCTCGCCCTGAAGCAATGACTCGTAATCAGTTACATCTATCGAGTGATCGCAGGCAACTCCGTATGGCGTAATGTATCTGAACAATTCGACCCATTTGCCGTGAATATCTTTAATTTCAACCCAAGCCAAACGATCCCAGTCATCGCAGCCGCCAGGCACACCCGGACAGGTGACATCAAATTCAGTCAGGATTTTATCATAAGCGGCAACAGATTGCGGAAGTTTATAGGTACCGTAATACCACTGGCTGCCAATGGTCCCCATATCAATTACTGCACCGTCGAGGGTAAGTACATCCTGAGTGCTGATACTGTTGTTTACATTGATTGTATAATTTTTTGAATTGCTGACTCCGTTGCTCCCGATGGCTCTGATTTCAATCTTATGATTACCAAACGAAGAAGGCGTCCACAATGCCCGATAAAGATTTCCACCCTGTTCGGCAGGAATCAGTTCTCCGTCCGCATAAAATTGAATATCCTCTATATTTAGCACCTCAGGCTCATCAATTTCAGCCCTTGCATACAGAAAATATGGCATCAATTCAGACATTTGAACCGGATAATCTTCAGTAAGTCTTGAAATTATAACCGGTTGTATCGTGCCCAAATCAATTACATCAAAAGCCCGTTCAACTTCTGCCGGATAATAATCAGAATTTCCTGACTGTGAAGCCTTAATGATAACTGTTCCGCCTAATCCGGTGAGCGTTACCACGTTACCCGAAACAGTGGCAGGTCCGCTGACAATTGAATAATCAATCGGCAGCCCGCTGCTACTGGTTGCATTCAGTTCAAACGGCGGATCTGTCGTATATTTTTTTGGAATTTCAGGAAAGTTAATCACCTGATTGTTTTGGCCGGTGGCTTCACAGCCGGCAGGCCCCGAAATCTGTGTCGCATAAATTTCGGAAATTACAGTATGCATACTTCCATCCCAGCTTGATGTGGAAAGGATCTTAAAGTATCTTGCATTGACTACTCCAAAGCTGGCAGAAGCAGTCTGACCGGGCTGATTCACATTCGGATATTCAAACTGCCCTGCAGCCTGAATCGGGTCCCAGTTCTCACCGTCGTTGCTCAGATAAATTTCATAATCCTTTGGCTTGTTATTGGGAGAATCATTTCTGGATATGATACTCAGGCCATCAATCGGATAAACCTGACCCATATCGATTGCGATAAAATGAGGAAATACCGGCTGATAATCTTTCCATCTTGAGTGCCAGAATGTGTTGATGTTGTTGTCAATCGCATGAATTGCATGACCGTTGTTTAAGCCTTCTCCCACCGTTTCCTCTGTGTCAAAGAAATGAACAGACCAGTCTGCTCTGGGGATTTCAATCGATTCGCACTACGAATAAACCATCTGTCCTGCCAGAAGAAGAAAAATAAAATAAACCGTTCTCATGTTTTTGTGATTTTGACGAATATAGAAAAAGTTAATATTCTTTCCCGACTGAAAAACTAAGTCAATAAAAATAATTGTTCAGCCTGCTGCCGGACAAACTCAAATCACATATTCCTCCTGTACTTCCCGCCTACATTGAAAAGCGCATCGGTAATTTCTCCAAGTGAATTTACTTTTGCGGCTTCCATCATTTCGACAAACATATTTTCATTGTTCAAAGCAGCATTGCGCAGTTTCTGAAGCGTTTCTTTTGCTTTTTCTGAATTTGCCTTGTTGTAATTTTTCACCGAATCAATCTGAAACTGCTTCTCTTCTTCGGTTGAACGAATGACTTCTTTTGGCATTACAGTCGGCGAACCGTCTTTGTCCAAAAAAGTATTTACGCCGATGATCGGAAATTCACCCGATTGTTTCAAACGTTCGTAATAAAGGCTTTCGTCCTGAATCTTTCCGCGCTGATACATGGTTTCCATTGCGCCGAGTACACCTCCTCTGTCGGTAATTCGGTCAAATTCGGCATAGACCGCTTCTTCAACCAGATCGGTTAACTCTTCAATTACAAATGATCCCTGCATCGGGTTTTCATTTTTTGCCAACCCCAATTCACGATTGATAATCAATTGAATCGCCATTGCGCGTCGAACCGATTCTTCAGTCGGTGTTGTGATCGCTTCATCATAAGCGTTGGTGTGCAGCGAGTTGCAGTTGTCATAAATCGCATACAAAGCCTGAAGCGTTGTTCTGATATCGTTAAATGCAATTTCCTGTGCATGCAGTGAACGACCTGATGTCTGGATATGATATTTTAGCATCTGAGATCTTTCATTTCCGCCGTATTTGAGTTTCATCGCTTTTGCCCAAATCCTTCTTGCCACGCGACCGATCACCGCATACTCCGGATCGATTCCGTTTGAGAAGAAAAATGAAAGATTCGGTGCGAAATCATCGATATGCATTCCTCTCGACAGATAATATTCAACATAAGTGAATCCGTTTGAAAGTGTCAAAGCCAGCTGTGTAATCGGATTGGCGCCTGCTTCTGCAATGTGATAACCCGAAATCGAAACCGAATAGAAGTTTCTGACTTTCCGGTCAATAAAATACTGCTGCACATCACCCATCAGTCGCAATGCAAATTCGGTCGAAAAAATACAGGTGTTCTGTGCCTGATCTTCTTTCAATATATCAGCCTGTACAGTTCCTCTGACCGTTGCAAGTGTTCTTGCTTTGATTTCATTGTAAACATCTTCGTGAAGAATTTCATCACCGGTCAAACCAAGCAGCATCAGGCCGAGACCATTGTTTCCTTCGGGTAATTCTCCGTTGTAAACAGGTCTTTTCAAACCCTTGTCATCAAATTTTTCTTTCAGTTTTTGTTCAACTTTAGCTTCCAATCCGTGTTCTTTTACATACAGTTCACACTGCTGATCGATTGCTGTATTCATAAAAAAACCAAGCAGCATCGGCGCCGGGCCGTTGATGGTCATACTCACAGACGTGGTCGGTGCGCACAGATCAAAACCCGAATAGAGTTTTTTGGCATCATCCAAAGTTGCAATTGAAACACCCGAATTGCCGATTTTACCGTAAATATCAGGTCTTGTTTCCGGATCTCTTCCATACAACGTCACACTGTCAAAGGCTGTTGACAGTCGGGCTGCCGGCATTCCGAGGCTAACATAATGAAAACGTCTGTTGGTCCTTTCCGGCCCTCCTTCTCCCGCAAACATCCGGGTCGGATCCTCACCTGTTCTTTTGAACGGATAGATTCCGGCGGTATATGGGAATTCACCCGGAACATTTTCCTGAAGACTCCATTTCAAAATATCTCCCCAGGCATCGTAATTTGGCAAACAAACCTTGGCAATTTGTGAATGTGAAAGCGATTCGGTATGGGTTTGAATTTTGATTTCTTTGCCTCTTACCTTAAAAACATAAACCGGCTGCGAATATTTTTGTTTCTTTTCATCCCAACCCAAAATGATGGCCTTGTTTTCTTTGGTTAGTTCTTCGAATTTTTCTTTTTTAATTTTCTTAAGGTCAGCAAATTGTTCGTTGTTACTTAAAATTTTTGATGAGAGATCAAGCGCATAAGCTTCCTGCGCAATTTTGGTCTGTTGATCAACCCAATTGTCGTAAATTTTGTTGTTTTCAACAATTTCTGACAGATAGCGAACTCTTTTTGCCGGAATAACCGATTCCAGATTCTCGACCGAAGGTTTTTCAAATTTCAGATTTGATGTGAATTTGCCGCCCGAAAATTCATCCACCTTTTCAATGATTGCCTTATACAAATGATTGGTTCCGGCGTCATTGAACATTGAAGCACGACTCGGATAAACCGGCATATCTTCATAAGGTTTGTCAAAAATCTTATGATTTCTTTGGAATTGTTTTTTTACATCTCGCAATGCATCTGCAGCACCCTTTTTGTCAAACTTATTGAGCGCAACGATGTTTGCATAATCCAGCATGTCAATTTTCTCAAGCTGTGATGCAGCACCGTATTCTGGCGTCATCACATACATCGAAACATCTGCAAATTCCATCACTTCAGCGCCCGACTGACCAATCCCTGAAGTTTCGAGGATTACCAAATCAAATCCGGCTGCTTTCAGCACATCCAGTGCGGGTGCCACATGCTGAGAAACCGATGCATTTGCTTGACGGGTCGCCATAGAACGCATAAATACTCTCGGATTGTTGATTGAATTCATTCTGATTCGGTCGCCCAACAGCGCTCCTCCGGTTTTTCTTTTGGTCGGATCCACAGATACGATTCCGATGGTTTTATCAGGAAAATCAAGCAGATATCTCCTGACAAACTCGTCAATCAGTGAAGATTTCCCCGCGCCGCCCGTACCGGTAATTCCCAGAATCGGAATATGATTCTTTTCAGCTTTCTTTGTAACGATTTCATACAATTCCGAATATTTTTCAATATTGTTTTCAAAAGCGGAAATCGCCTGTGCAATATGATGATTGTCTCTGTTTTCAAGCGATTCAACCATTTCTATGGTCAGTTTGTCACCAGTCGGAAAATCCGAATTCATCACCATTTCATTGATCATTCCCTGGAAACCGAGATCACGCCCGTCGTCGGGTGTGTAAATCTTCACAATTCCATAACCCATCAGCGATTTGATTTCGGTTGGAAGAATCACACCGCCCCCTCCGCCAAAGATTTTAATATGCTCCGCTCCTTTTTCCTTGAGCAGATCGAACATGTATCTGAAATATTCGTTGTGACCGCCCTGATAAGAAGTCATCGCGATTCCCTGCGCATCTTCCTGTATCGCAGTATCGACAACCTCCTCTACACTTCGGTCGTGACCGAGATGAATCACCTCCACTCCGGTTCCCTGTATGATTCTTCTGATAATGTTGATTGCCACATCATGACCGTCAAACAGGGACGCAGCAGTAACCATTCGAATATGATTTTTCGGCTGGTAAACGTCCTTTCTGATGTCAAATTCTTTTTTTTCTTTTGTATCGGGCATTGTATGATTTTTTGTGATTGAAACAATTTTCAAAATTAAACTATTTTGAGGAATTGATGAAATTGCAAAGCTGTCCATGCCAATTTTGCATGACCGGAATTTTGGCCGATTTGGTATTGAATCGATTCAAATAGTTGATATACTTATAAAATCATTCAAAGATTTGAAAAATTTAGAGGGTTATACAAGTCTTCATTCAATAGAATCGCTCCAAATAAGATATGATGGCAGCAATTAAAATCCTAACCTTTAAATTTGCAGCATCAAACAAAAAAAATGCGTACAAAATCAACCGGCAAGAAAAAGATCAACATCGTCACCCTCGGCTGTGCAAAGAATGTTTATGATTCTGAGGTTCTGAGCGGTCAGCTAAAGGCAAACGGAAAAGATGTTGTACATGAAAAAGAAGGTGAAATCGTGGTGATCAACACCTGCGGATTCATCGGTGAAGCCAAACAGGAAAGCATCGACACCATACTCGAATATGTTGAAAAAAAAGAAAGGGGGATTGTTGACCAGGTTTTTGTAACCGGCTGTTTGTCTGCCAGGTATAAACCTGATCTGGAAAAAGAAATTCCAAATGTGGATCAATATTTTGGAACCAGAGATCTTCCGATGCTTCTCAAAGCTTTGGGTGCAGATTACAAACATGAACTCGTTGGCGAAAGACTGCTGAGCACGCCGCTTCATTATGCTTATCTGAAAATTTCTGAAGGCTGTGACCGTCCGTGTTCTTTTTGCGCGATTCCGCTGATGAGAGGAAATCACAGATCGACACCAATTGAGGATTTGGCGGATAGAGCCAAAATCCTGGCTTCTAAGGGAGTCAAAGAGCTGATACTCATTGCTCAGGATCTGACTTATTACGGGTTGGATATTTATAAAAAAAGAGCTTTGGCTGATCTGCTAAGAGAATTGGTAAAAGTCGATGAAATCGAATGGATCAGACTGCATTACCTTTTCCCGACCGGTTTTCCGGAAGATATTCTGGATGTGATCAAAGATGAACCAAAAATCTGCAATTATATTGATATTCCGCTTCAGCATATTTCGACCAAAATCCTGACTTCGATGAGACGCGGAACTACTCATGAAAAAACTGATGCGCTGCTTGAAAAAATCAGACAGAAAGTTCCAAATCTCTGTATCAGAACCACTTTGATCTGCGGTTATCCGGGCGAAACCGAAGAGGATTTTCAGGAAATGAAAGAATGGGTACGCAACCAAAGATTTGACCGGCTCGGCTGTTTTGCATATTCTCACGAAGAACAGACACATGCCTATCTTCTTCAAGACGATGTTCCGCCAGAAGTCAAACAACAGCGTGTGGCCGAAATCATGGAAATCCAGTCTCAGATTTCTTGGGAACTGAATCAGCAGAAAATCGGAAAACAATACAAGGTGCTGATTGATCGAAAAGAAGGAAATTATTTTGTTGGCAGAACAGAATTTGATTCACCTGATGTGGACAACGAGGTACTGATTCCTGCGGATAACGACAATTATATTTCGATCGGAAGATTTGTGAATGTCGAAATCGAAAAGGCCGAAGAATTTGATCTTTATGCAAAACTGATTTAATTCGTTTTTTATTCTTCAAAAAATTAATTTCTAATTGTTTTCGGCTTAATTTCGAACCAAAATCGGCAAGTTTGAATTCAAAATATTATTTGGCGGTCATTGCCACTTTTGTCATTTACGGCTTTTTCAGTCTTCCACTCAAAGCGATCGATGAGTTTCCGTCGCTCGACATATTGCTTTCCAGACTGTCAATGGCGAGTGTGCTGATTTTGATTTTCAGCTTTGTTTCCAGACGAAAAATCACTTTCGAAAACATCCGGATTTTCAAATCATTGTCAAAAAAAGAAAAACAAAAGCTTCTGATTGTCAACACGGTAAGTTCGGCTATGCTGGCAGTCAACTGGTATCTGTTTATTTATGTGATGAATCGTGTCAGTGTAAATGCAACTGCACTTGCCTATATGCTCTGCCCGGTCATCAACACTTTTCTTGCCTATATTTTTCTCAAAGACAGACTGAGCCCGATCCAGTGGATTGCAATCGCACTGAGTATATTGAGCTGTTTGCTGCTTGCCTTCGGGAATTATTCCGAAACACTGTATACTTTTTCAATCGGACTGTTTTACGCAATTTATCTGGTGCTGCAAAAAAACAACAATCGTCTCGACCGCTTCTTTACACTGACTTTTCAGATCACTGTGGGCACTTTGATTTTGCTGCCGCTGCTGCCCTATCAAAGTTCGGAACCTGAAAAAACAGTGTTTTTCTTTGGAATTGTATTTGTCATCGCTTCATTTTTCACCATCATACCGATGTATCTGAATGTATTTGCGCTCAACAAATTGAGCTCGTCAACCGCAGGAATCTTTATCTATCTCAACCCGATTTTCAGTTTTCTGCTGGCAATTTTTTATTTCAAAGAAGATATGAGCAATCTGAAAATCATTTCCTATACGATTGTATTTTTCTCAGTAATTCTATTCAATTCAAAGATCATCCTCAGTTTGCTGAAAACAAAAAAGGCCTGACAGTTCTCGTTGTCGGGCCTTCTGTTTATTGGAAATTTAAAATGCTTACTGGACCGTAATTTTTGTCACCACTTCTTTTTGTTCCTGTTTTGGCAAAACGATACTTAAAATACCGTCCTTATAATTGGCTTTAACTTTTTCTGCATCTACCACATTTTTTGGAAGTGTAAAACTTCTCTGAAAATTGAAATAACTGAATTCCTTTCTGGTGAAATTTTCTTCTTTCTCTTCATTTTCAGAAGATTTGTTTACACTCAGCTTCATTACGTTGTCTTCAACTTCAATGTTGAAATCTTCCTTTTTCAATCCCGGTGCCGCCACTTCCACTTCAAAACTGTTTTCGTTATTTTTGATATTGACTGCGGGCACAGAATAATGTCTGCTCACTTCAGAGCTGAACAGAGGCGAATCATTAAACAGACTGTCCAACAGACCGCCAAACAAATCAGGGTTTCTTTTCACGATTGTATTCATTGTCGTATGTTTTTTATTGTTTGGTTGAATAATTTCAAATCATGTTCCAACACGATTTTGAATTAATTTCATGCCATTTTGTCCGATTTTATCGATTTTACAAAATTGATCTTGTGAAAATAGCGACAGAATGTCCTGTATTTGAAAAAAAATATTCAAATGGGGCTGCGTATTGAATTTATGTTTAACTTTAGTTCGAAATCAAAAAAAAAGAAAAACGAATATGAAAAAAGTTTTATTTCTTACTTCAGTATTAATGACCGGATATTTTGCAGCTGCTCAGGACATCACTGCTGCGACCGGTCTGACAAAGGGAAAGATTGAATTCAATGATTTCAGAATCATCAACTCGAACGATCTGAATTCATCGAGCGTACTGCTAACGAAAAATGATAAAATCAATCTGGAGTCAAAAGAAACCGAGATCGGTAAAATCTGCAGCTGTGGAAAATACATTGCTGCAATCACAGAATCACTCAAAGGCGATCTGTTCTACATTCCGATGTCGGGTCAAAAAGTTATGAAAATTGACGTGGTTTCAAAAACAGGCACCGAATATACTTTTCAGGGGCTTGACATCAACAGCGGAAACCAGGCAAATTATTATGCACGGATGACAACTGCACCCGACGGCTATATGTATGCATTGAACAACGCCGGAACCGAATTTCTCAAGATTTCGGAAAACGGCACGATTCAGAATCTGGGTCCGATCAGCCAATTTGTTGAAAAAGCAAAAACATTTGATCAGGAAACAGCTGTATATGGCGGCGACATGGTTGCAGATGCGTTTGGAAACCTTTATGTATTCAGCGCAAATCAGCATGTGTTTAAAATCAATCCGAACAAATTGAGTGCTGAGTATCTCGGTCAGATCAAAGGTCTGCCGGGCAATTACACTGTAAACGGTGCGGCGGTTGAAAGAGACGGAAGCATCCTTTTGGGAACCTCTTCCCAAAACGGTTTCTACACCTTAAATATAGACACCATGGAAGCCGGCTTCAAAGCTGATTATGCTTTGTCTGTTTATGACCTCTCAAGTCCTTATTTCCTTCGTCAGAATGAAATGGACCAGATCAACAAAGACTACGGCTACAGTCTGTATCCGACCATCGTTAAGAACAGTGAATTGAACATCGTTTCAAAATCAGACGAAAATGCTGTACTGAATGTCAGCATCTGGAATCTGAGCGAGAAACGTGTTTATTCAAACACAGTCACTGTAAAATCTGCAGGCGACTATCAACTGAAACTCAACGGATCTCTACTGCCTGGAATTTACGTTCTTAAGGCTGTCAACCAGAATGGAAAAGAGGTGATCAACACCAAATTTACATTGCTGAGATAATCAAACGGCTTTTTTGAACGGCAGCTCAATTGGAATCAAACCAATTGAGCTGTTTTTTTATTGCTGCTTTCCTATTCTGTTTTTGATTTTTTCTCCAAAACTTTGAATCTCGTCCAGCAGCCCTGGCAGATCGGGAATCGATTCCGGAATTTTCTTGCTGCTGAAAGAATGAAATTTCCAGATTTCAAGCACATCCTCAGCTGCAACCTCAAACGGATGATAAACCGAATTGAGCGAACTCAGCAGAAAACGTCCGTTTTCCTTTATTCTGACCAGTTTAAAAACAAAATCCTGATTGTTTTTCAAAACCACAATACAGGCCGTATCCGGCTTAATCGTCTTCCAGTCTTCAACAAAACGGCCGACCACTTCACTGCCTTCGGGTACCGGCAGCATCGAATCGCCGGTGGTTGGGAAAATTCTGAAACTTCCCTGTTTGGGCAGTCCGGGAAGCGAATATTTCGGCAGCGAAGCAATGTATTCAGGATCGTTGTAACCAGAACTGTATCCTGCTTTTGCCTTGACCGGCACAAATTCAACATTCTCATTGTTCTCCTTGTCAACCGTAATGGCGAGCACCCTTAGATTCCCGCCTCTTATGTACACATCATTTCCTGCCTGAAGCTCTCTGATTTTGAGTTCGCCCAATTTTGACAAATCCACCTTTATTAAGGTATCTATGCTGATTTTAAAATAAGCCGAGAACCTGAGTATATCTTCAACTGCCGGAGATTTGGTCTGACCGGTTTCTATGCAATTCAGCTTTGAACGACTCATTTTCAGCATTTCAGACAGGTTTTGCTGGGTCATATTCTCTCTCGTCCTCAAAAATTTAACATTCGAACCCAAAAAAATATTTGTTTCCATCTTTTTATTTTGATTAAATTACAGTCATCAGATTGACTAAATTATAGTCAAATATATAAATTTTTTAAAAAAAGTGAATAAGAATATTGCACATCTCGATTTGGACTCATTTTTTGTGAGTGTAGAACGGCTGATCAACAGCAGTCTGAACGATAAACCGGTTTTGGTCGGTGGAAAGAGCAATCGTTCGGTGGTTGCATCATGCAGTTATGAAGCACGGAGATTTGGTGTGCACTCGGCCATGCCGATGAAGATGGCATTGCGGCTCTGTCCCGAAGCCACAGTGGTTCAGGGCGATTATGAGCTGTATTCAAAATATTCGGATACGGTCACAGAAATCATCGGAGAGAAAGTTCCACTCTATGAAAAAGCAAGCATAGACGAACATTATATTGACCTGACCGGAATGGATCAGTTTTTTGGCTGCTGGAAATGGGCAACCGAACTTCGAAAATGCATCATCTCCGAAACCGGACTGCCGATTTCTCTCGGTCTTTCAAATTCAAAAACAACTTCAAAAATCGCAACCGGACAGGCAAAACCTTGCGGTGAACTGAAGGTGGACAGCGGAACCGAAAAGGAATTTCTGGCGCCCTTGTCAATCCGAAAAATCCCGATGGTGGGTGAAAAGACCTATACACAGCTGAGAAATATGGGCATCTCAAAATGTCTGACACTGCAGCAGATGGACATATTTGCAATGCGCAGAGTGATGGGCGAAAACGGAATTTCGATCTGGAAAAAAGCAAATGCGATCGATGAAAGTCCGGTCATTCCGTTTTTTGATCAGAAAAGCATCAGCAAAGAAATTACTTTTCAGAAAGACACCATCGATCCTGATGTGCTGAAAAGAACGCTTTCAAAGATGATCAGCCAATTGGGTTTCGAACTAAGACAGGAACAGAAGCTGACGGGCTGCATCACCGTCAAAATCAGATACAGCAATTTTGACACCCACAGTCGCCAGCTGACCCTTCCCTACACCAATTCGGACAGTGTGATCGGTCAGAAGATTTTTGAAATGTTTGAACAGCTCTACAGCAGAAGAATGCTGATCCGGCTGATCGGTGTGAGATTCAGCCGGTTGATTCGCGGAAGTTATCAGATCAGTCTGTTTGATGATGACGAAAAAGATATAAATCTGAATCTGGCAATGGATTATATCCGAAATCGGTACGGCTTCAAATCGGTTTCAAGAGGCGGTTTATTTGTCAAATAATCTAAATCCGTATGCTGCTCAATCTTCACAGTTATTACAGTCTGCGTTATGGAACTTTCGGTTTGGAAGAACTGATTGCCGGAATGATTAAAAATGGTTATGAAACCGCTGTGTTGACCGATATCAACAACAGTTCGGCGGTATTGGATTTTGTTCGACTGGGGCGTGAAGCGGGACTCAATCCGCTGGCAGGAATCGAATTCAGAAACCGTGACGAACTGCTCTATGTCGGAATTGCAAAAGACAACGAAGGTTTCAGAGAACTCAATGAGTTTGTGAGCAGCCGGAATCGCGACAAAAAAGATTATCCGAAACAGCCGCCAAATTTCAATCGGGTTTTTATTGTTTATCCGTATTTGTCAAAAAAACCGGAACAGCTCTGCGAAAATGAATACATCGGCATCCGTCCCTATGAGCTGAGCCGGATCAGATTTGAAGATTCAAAGAACAGAAGTCGGTATGTGATACTGTCGCCGGTTTCATTTCCAAAAAAAGATTACAACCTTCATATTCAGCTGAGAGCAATCGACCACAATCTGCTGATTTCGCAGCTCAAAGAAAATCAGTACGCAGGACTGAGCGAACGTTTTGCGCCAAAAAGCAGGCTGATGGAAGTTTATGCTGATTTTCCCGAACTGATTGTCAACACCCGCAGACTGCTGGCTGAATGCAGTTTTGATTTTGATTTTGGCAGCGTGAAAAACAAACAGACTTTTACAGGAAACCATAGCGACGACCGACTGCTGCTCAAAAAATATACGATGGAAGGCTTGGAAAAAAGATACGGATCAAATGACAAAACCGCTCGTGAAAGAGTGATGAACGAGCTTGAAATCATAGACCGGCTCAATTTTTCAAGTTATTTTCTGATCACAGACGATATCTGCCGTTATGCAAGAAACCGAAATTTTGAATATGTCGGACGGGGCAGCGGTGCCAACAGTGTGGTTGCTTACTGTCTGGAAATTACAAATGTCTGTCCGATCGAACTCAGTCTTTATTTTGAACGTTTTCTGAACCCAAAACGAAAGACGCCGCCCGATTTTGACATAGATTTTTCATGGAACGAAAGAGACGATATTTATGATTACATCTTTGTCCGTTACGGTTCAAAGCATACCGGTTTGATGGGCGCGATGAGTACTTTCAGATCAAAAAGCATTATCCGTGAGCTGGGCAAAATCTACGGTTTGCCAAAACCCGAAATCGACCATTTGGTTCATTATCCCGAAGATTCGATCAATGAAAATGAAGTCAGTCAGCTGATTATGAGTGTTTACGACCGTATGTCAGATTTTCCGAATCAGCGGACCATCCATTCAAGCGGGGTTTTGATTTCAGAACTTCCGCTGACTTATTATACCGCATTGGATTATCCGCCAAAAGGACTTCCGACTGCACAATTCGATATGTACACCGCAGAGGAAATCGGTTTTGAGAAATTCGATATACTGAGTCAGCGCGGAATCGGCCACATCAAAGAATGCAGAGAAATCATCAAAACCAATACCGGTGAGACGGTGCAGACCGGCAATTCCAAACGGCTTTTTGAAGATTCGAAAATTGCGGAACAGCTGAAATCGGGTCAGACGATTGGCTGTTTTTATATCGAAAGCCCTGCGATGCGTCAGCTGATTCAGAAACTCGGATGTGACAATTATCTGACGCTGGTGGCGGCAAGCTCGATCATCCGGCCGGGCGTGGCTTCGTCGGGTATGATGACGGCTTATATCGAAAGACATCATCAGCCCGAGAAAGTAAAATATCTGCACCCTGTTTTTGAAGAATTGCTGAAGGAAACTTACGGTGTGATGGTGTATCAGGAAGATGTGATGAAGATCGGTCATCATTACGGCGGTCTCGATCTGGCGGATGCGGATGTGCTCAGACGGATGATGAGCGGAAAATACAGAGGCACACATCATCTGACCGAGATAAAGGATAAGTTTTTTTATCATTGCAAAAAAATGAAGTATCCGGTCGAAACATCTGAAGAAATCTGGCGTCAGATGGAAAGTTTTGCGGGTTATTCTTTTAACAAGGCACACAGCGCGAGTTTTGCGGTGGAAAGTTATCAGAGCCTGTTTTTGAAAACTTATTATCCAAAAGAATTTATGGTTTCGGTGCTCAACAACTACGGCGGTTTTTATTCCCGAAAAGTCTATGTGAACGAAGCCCGAAAGACCGGCGCAAAAATCAATCTGCCCGAAATCAACAGCAGCGATTACAAAACTGTAATTTATGGTAACGAAATTTATCTTGGTTTTGACGGCATACTGAATCTGGAAACCGACCTGGCGCAGCTGATCATCAGCGAGCGAAAAAACAATGGCGATTACATCAGTCCCGAGAATTTTGCAATCCGGACGGGCATTGGTTTGGAACAGTTTGTACTGCTGATTCGCTGTGGTGCTTTCAGAGAATTCAATCCAAACAAAAAAGAACTGTTGTGGGAAGCCCATCTGTTGCTGAACGGACGATCAGGAGTTGTTTCCTCTCCTGCCCTTTTTGAAACGGATTCAAAAAAAATCGTGCTGCCCGAATTGGAAACTTCGGTTTTGGAAGATCTGTATGATGAAATCGAGCTGATCGGTTTTCCGGTTTCGGCTTCGCTTTTTGAGCTGGCCAAATCAAATTACAGAGGCGATGCACAGGCAAAGGATTTTATCGGTTTTCGAGGAAAGACAATACGAATGGTCGGCGAATTTGTTACAGCAAAAAAGACACGAACAAAAAATGGTCAGCTGATGAAGTTTGGTACTTTCTTCGATGCTGAAGGTGATTTTTTTGAC
>JBAYPM010000020.1:0-50521 GCA_041677705.1 Weeksellaceae bacterium
GGAACATCAGCGAGTAGTTTACTGGATTTAAGTACAGGAATGGAAATTGGTGCCGGAGGAGCTGAGGGTTCAGGTGATACAGAAAATAGCCAAACTACTACTAATGGTCCCAAGCCAAAAACTTGGGTAGGAAGACTTCTTAATAAAATAGGTAAGGGTATTAGCAGTATTTTTGGTGGAGGATCCAAAGGGACTCCCAAAGGTTCTGTAGAAATAAACAATTCGTATTGTTATATTGAACCTGATTGGTTGAATGTAAATGATACGGGGATTGGCTTAGGACTTGGAGTGAAAAATTTTAAAGTAGGGAATGCAGTAGATATTTCATTAGGTGTTACAGGATTTTCTCTGACTTATGATAAAAATGAAGGGAATCTAAATTTGGCTGTTGGAGAAATTGATTTAGGCGCATATATTGCTGGAGTGGGCGCTGAAGGAACGATCAGCATTTTTGAAACTAATTTCGGACAAAGTATGAAATTTGGAACTGGAACAGTTAGTGGAGGTTTTTCAGGTGTTACTAGAGAGGCTGCTACTGGAAGCATATACAGCAAGGAAAGTGGGTGGTTTTCAGTCTCCACGCTTAATAGCCCTTCCTATCCTGCCAATAGGATGATAGATTTACAAGGCAATGGAGTTAAGTCTCCAATGCTTATTTTTGGGGGTGATATACGTGCAGGAATATTTAGATCCAATGTAGAAGTCAATGTAGATCAAATTATGTCTGGGCTAATGGGAGGGTCAGGTCTTGGAAGTGATTGGAAATAGAGAAGATATGAAGAAAAATAGATTAATAGGATTGTTAATCGTATTAGGAGTAATAATAGGAATAGCTGGACTCCTACTCATTTTATTTGTTGAATCCACACCTATGTACAAAAATCATAAGAAATTTGAAGATAATTTTGATTTGGAGTTAAAGGGAGAAATTATTCATATAAAAGCTGACACTTCGTTAAGAATTGCTTGTTTAAAGGTGGATAAGTCAAACTATAAAGAATATTATAAAGTTGAAGGTAATAGATTTTTTATGAGAGTAAAAGATTCTTTAGCTGTTATGATTTATTCGACAAAAGATATAAATAAGATTCGCTTTCATCAATATAAAATAGGATCTCATCTCCTGATTAATTATAACAATAATAAAAAAATTATTGAATTGGAAGGAAAAGATACCATTGATAGACGTAGTATTGCTACTTATCCTATTCGAGATTATCTAAAAAACAGTTGTGTACCAGATTAGGTAATGTACCACAATTGGTTATAATAAAAGTTAAGATTTAAAATATTGGTAATTAAATAAAATTCAAATTAAAAAAATGACCCTCAAGCTAATCAACTAAAAATCCCTGTCCGAAATGCCCTGCTTTCATTAGAATGGCTATAATGAGAGGGGGAAATGCAGATTTGAAAGCAAATATTGGAGATGCGATGCCACTTGATAAATGGGTAGCTTTATATAAAGATAAAAGTTTTCATGATATAATTAACGAAAAACCTAAGAATATGGGAATGCCTGGAGGGCCGAAAGAAAGGTATGTAATAAATCCTTATGATGGAATTGTGATGGATATGAGACATGTTATGATTGTTGGGTTTATGTATGGACAATTTGTAGGGGCTACAGTTGAACGAATGCAATCATTCTTACCCAGAACAAGAGACAGTGCTTTTAATGCGGTAGTGTTTCACAATGGGACATTTGCCAGAATTCAAAACATAAATAACTTATTTTCAGTAGGTTTTAGAAAATCTTTCAGAAACTCAAAGCCAATCTGTGGGTTGGTTTTGTCAATTATAATTTCTTAAATCGCTTTAAAATTGATTTTATAGAACTTAATGTATCAGATTGGGACATGGAAAAATTGAGATGTAAATATTGTGAAAACACGTGTGTTAAAAATGGTAAAACATCCAATTCTGAAAAACGGTACAAATGTAAAGCCTGTAGGAAAAGAGTCAGTAATTTAGCCTGAAAATAAAAAACCCTGATGCTGAACTGCTCCATAGATCATGTATGGATCATGTATGGATAAAGCATGGATAGTGTATGAAACAAAGAAGTTAGAGGTTAGAAGTTTTTTACACGATATCCTCCATCTTCCCGCTTCCATCCTCCATCCCACACCCCACATTCGTCAGGCTGAGCATATCTAATAGCTTGTCGAAGCCCAACACCCAACATCCCGCAAAGACTCAAAGCGCCTTTCTGCACCAGACTCTCCACTGCACGGTAAATGCGGCGGGATAGGTTCTTTGGATTCTTCTCAGATCGGGTCCTGCTGATTTTCGGGTGAAATAATCGCCGACCAAAACTCTGTAATCGGGTGCGAGATAGACCAACTCTGCAGTATAACCGGGGTTTTGTCTTGCAAAATCATTTTTTACTTTCTCTGCAGCGTTTCTGTCTTTGGTATAGAAAATCTGGATTTTATAACCCATAATCTTGTTCTGGCTTGCACATTTTTCGGCAGGAGTCAGTTTTCTCGGCGGTACAAAATGAGTATTTGGACAATTCTTTTTTTCGTTAAAATTGATCAGGCTGCTGAGTCTGCTGTCCAATTCCACATTGAGATTGCCTCCGGTGATGCTGTCATTTGCAATCGCAATGAGTTCTCTTGCAGGCTCCTGCGCTTGAGAAAATAGAAACCCGAACAGCAATATCAGTAAAAAACATTTTTTCATTATATTGAATTTCCAATAATTCCTGACAAATATAAAGAGTTTCTGTCACAGCATTTAAAAACTTTAAAAAACTTGATTAAAATGCCTGAATTTTAAAAAAATTACTTAAAGATTGATTCTGTGAAGTTTCAGATTAAAAGTTATTTAGAAACAATTTAAATTAAACGAATTGATGAAGTTCAGCATTAAATTTTATGTTTTTATTAAGGTTTGAAGCTATTTTTGTCGGGTTGAAAAACGAATTTTTAACATTTGTAACCGAACTCAATGTTTAGTAAATGAAGGCAAGGATACTTAATAAAATGAAATTTTTAAATTTGGCTTTATTCTTAGCCATTTTTAACTTTTCCTATTCGCAGGACCCAACAGACAAACCGGAGCCGGCCGGCGAAGAGCAGGCACAGTCATCGGGTGAGGAAATCAATGGTGATGCCGCGCACGGATACGATCTGTTTCAGCAGAATTGTATCGCCTGTCACAAGATAGACGGTGACATGGTCGGACCTCCTTTGAGAGATGTGGTTGCCCGTGTTAAAGAGGAAGGAGGTGTTGGCAGACAATGGCTCCACGAATGGATCAAAGACAACAATGCACTCAGAGCTTCAGGCGATAAATATGCAAATGAAGTTTTTGAAAGGTACAACAAAATACCGATGCTGACTTTCCCCAATTTTTCTGATCAGGATATTGACGATATATTGGCCTATACCAGTGATCCTGAAGGCGGAGAGCAGACATTTAACGATGCAAAGAAAAAGAAGGCAGAAGAATCTGCGGTTGCCGCTGCGCCTGCTGATTCGGGCAGTTCAACAACCGGATTTGTTATTTTCGCATATGCGGTTTTGGTTTTGCTGCTTTTGTTTACATTGTTCAGATTAAATGCGCTCAAAAGACTGCTGAGCGGAAAAACAGATATTTCGGCAGAAGACAAACCCGGATTCAATCTGGCTCAGTTTATCCACAAATACAACAAAGCATTCAACCTGCTGCTTGCTGCATTGAGTCTTCTGGCGCTGTACGGGCTTTGGATCTTTATGTTCGGAATCGGAGTTGACAAAGGCTATCAGCCCGATCAGCCGATTTACTTCTCACACCAGGTGCATGCCGGTGTTCAGGGAATCGACTGTCAGTATTGCCACTCAAGTGCAAAATACGGCAAGGTTTCGGGGATTCCTTCGCCCAATACCTGTATGAACTGTCATAAAATGATCAAGGAATATAAAGGTGACTACTATGAAGAGGACCTGGTGAAAAGCGGAAGATTTGCATCGGGTGATGATGTGAAGAACTTTTACACAGGTGAAATTCAGAAAATGTATGCTGCCATCGGTTGGGATCCTGACCAGGCAGAATACACAGGAGAGCAGAAACCGATTGAGTGGGTGAGAATCCACAATATGCCGGATTTTGTATACTTCAGCCACGAACAGCATGTGGTTGCGGGTGAGAACGCAATCCTAAAAGCAATTAAAAATAAAACAATTCCAAATTCAAAAGAATTGAATCTTCCCGAAGACAGCCAGGTTTGTTTTGCATGTCACGGTGATGTGAGCAAAATGGATGAGGTGAAAATGGCGAATGATTTTACGATGGGCTGGTGTGTTGAATGTCACCGTACCACCGAAGTAGATATGACCAACGAATACAACAGTCAGTACTATGCGGATCTTCATGAAAAACTGAAAAAAGAATATGGAGATCATACCAAAATTACGGTTGACGCAATCGGCGGTTTGGAATGTGCAAAATGTCATTATTAAGAAATTAAATAAGAGAGGTATAAATGGCTTCTAAAAAAACATATTGGAGAAGTTTCGAAGAACTTGAGAATCCTGAACTGACCAAACAGCTGGCACGCGATGAATTCGGTGAAGATCTTCCGGTTGAAGACTTCCTTGCCAACAAACAGGCGATGGAAGGGGTTCATACTTCGAGACGCGACTTTTTAAAATTATTGGGATTCAGTACCGCAGCGGTTACTTTGGCTGCCTGCGAAGCTCCCGTAGTAAAATCGATTCCTTATGTGGTAAAACCTGACGATGTGACGCCGGGAGTTCCCACCTATTATGCATCGACCTATTACGACGGACTGGATTATTCAAATATTCTGATCAAAACCAGAGAAGGCCGTCCGATCAGAATCAAACCGAACAAAGGCGCCAAATATTTCGGAACCACCAATACGAGGGTTCAGGCATCTTTGCTTTCACTTTATGATTCTGAGAAGCTGAGAGGGCCTTTGCAGGGGCATGATAAAAACTTTGGAACCATTTCCTGGACCGATCTGGACCAGAAAGTGATTTCAAAACTGAATGCTGTCGGTGACAAAAAAGTGGTACTGCTGACTTCTTCAATTGCGAGTCCGAGCACCAGAAAACTGATTGACGAATTCAAAGCCAAATATCCGACTACTCAGCATATCGTTTATGATGCACTGAATCATTCGGCTGCACTTGATGCCGCTCAGGAATTTTACGGTCAGAGAGCGCTTCCGTTCTACGACCTGACCAATTCCGAACTGGTGGTTTCATTTGGGGCAGATTTTCTGGGAGATTACAACGGAGGCGGAATGGAAAGCAGTTATTCGGCTGCCAGAAAGCCCGGTCCGAACATGCTCAGACACATACAGCTTGAAAGCAATATGTCGATGACCGGTTCAAATGCCGACACCCGTTTTCCGATGAAAACTTCACAGGTGCTGAAAACCCTCGGAGAAGTCTATAAAGGCCTGACTTCAGGGACTTCCGATAAAATTGCATCTGCAATTGTAGATGAAATTAAATCAAAAGGAAACAAAGCGGTTGTATTTGCAGACGGCAGCAAAGAAGCTTATCAGGTTTGTTATGCGATCAACAGTCTGATCGGATCCAATGCAGTTTCAAAAACAAAAGTGAATCTGCTCAAAGAAGGAAACGACAAAGATTTTGATCAGCTGCTTTCTGATGCAAAAGCAGGAAATATCGGCGCATTGTTTATGTACAATGTAAATCCGGTTTACAATCATCCGAAATCAAAAGATTTTGTACTTGCACTGACAAGTATTGATTTCAAGGTGGCCATGTCCGAAAGAATGGACGAAACCGCCAAATATTCGGATTTGGTAGCAACTGTTCCTCATTCAATGGAATCATGGAACGACTACAATCCGGTTACAGGCGTTTATTCGCTTCAGCAGCCGGTGATTCAAAGAATTTTCCATTCGAGACAATTCCAGGATTCACTGCTCAGCTGGATGGGCGGAAGTTCAGAAATTGAAGTCGAACCGGCTGGAACCGGCGGCGACACCGAACTGGTGATTCCAAAAACGACTTATCAGCAGTCAATTACTGCTTATTATAATTATTTAAAAAGCAACTGGGAAAAAAACATACTTCCGCAGATGGGTTACAGTTTCAATCAGGCATTGTACAACGGTTATAATGAAACCAATGAAACCGTTGAGCTGTCTGGTTCAGGAGATGTTTCTGCGGCAGTTGACAAATTGTCGAATTCAAAAGGAGGTGAATGGGAACTTCAGCTGTATTCAAGTGTAGGGATTGGCGACGGTACCCAGGCAAACAACCCTTGGCTTCAGGAATTTCCCGACCCGATTACAAGAACCTCTTGGGACAACTTTATTACACTGAATCCGCTTGATGCCCCTAAATTTAACATCAAAACATCTGAAAATGCAAACGTCAAAAATGGACGTATGCAGTTCAACGGTGATTATGTAAATCTTACTGCAAACAATCAGACGATTGAGAAAGTTCCGGTATTTATTCAGCCCGGTCAGGCGGTAGGAACCATTGGGATGGCAATCGGTTACGGTCGTACAAGAAGCGGCAAAGTTGGCGACGGAGTAGGATTGAATGCTTACCCGCTAATTTCAGACGGAAGTTTGTTTGTCAGCGATGTGAAGATTGAAAGATCTTATCAGGGCGAAAAACATGAATTTGCATGTATGCAGATGCAGAACACACTGATGGGGCGATATGAAATCGCGCGTCAAGCGACAATCGATCAGTTCATGAATGAGCCTGCAGAAGAATGGAACAAACCTTCTGTGATGCCGACCTGGAGAGGTAAATCTCCCGAAAAGGAAGTCGATATCTGGCGTTCGTTTGATCGTTCGGTAGGGCCGCACTTCAATATGTCGATCGACATGAACGCATGTACCGGCTGCGGTGCCTGTGTGGTGGCGTGTCAGGTTGAAAACAACATTCCTGTTGTAGGTAAAAAAGAAATGAGAATGTCAAGAGATATGTACTGGTTGAGAATTGACCGTTACTACTCTGACGTAACCAATAATGTTAGGACACAAAAAGTTGCGCTTGAAGGAAAAGTGGCACTGCCCGAACACCTTCAGAACGACGAAACTGCGCTGGCCGCAGCACAGCCGATGACCGAAGGTGATCAGTACAAACTGCTGATCAAACCGGCAACAGAAAATCCGGAGGTGATCTTTATGCCAATGCTTTGTCAGCACTGTAACCATGCGCCTTGTGAAACGGTTTGTCCGGTTGCGGCAACTTCACACGGTCGTCAGGGCCAGAACATGATGGCTTATAACCGTTGTGTGGGAACTCGTTACTGCGCAAACAACTGTCCGTACAAAGTAAGAAGATTCAACTGGTTCAATTACGCGTTGAATGACAAATTTGATTACCACATGAATGATGATTTGGGCCGAATGGTGCTGAATCCTGATGTGGTGGTAAGAACCAGAGGGGTGATGGAGAAATGCTCGTTCTGTATCCAGGATACACAGGCAGCCATCCTGAAAGCCAAGAAAGAAGGAAGAAGAGTTGCTGATGAAGAATTTCAGGATTCAGTAGCCTGTGCAAGTGCTTGTCCGACCGGTGCAATCACCTTTGGTGACATCAACGATCATGAGAGTGAAGTGAAAAAACTGAGCGAAGACAAACGGGTTTATCGCGCACTTGAAGAAGTGGGCACCAAGCCGAATGTATTCTATCATGTTAAAATCAAGAACAAGAAGGAACAGGCTTAAGTTTAACAGAAATTAGTAAATAAAAATATGTCACATTACGAATCACCGGTTAGAGACCCTTTGATTATAGGAAACAAATCCTATCATGACATTTCAGTTGATATTTCCTATCCGATTGAGCACAAGGCAGGAAAACTCTGGTGGACAGCTTTTGGTATAGCGATGGTCACCTTCCTGTTCGGACTTGGCTGTATATCATACACCATTGGTACCGGAATCGGAGTCTGGGGATTGAACCGAAGCATCGGTTGGGCCTGGGATATTACAAACTTTGTTTGGTGGATCGGTATCGGTCACGCCGGAACGCTTATTTCGGCAGTATTGCTGCTTTTCCGTCAGAAATGGAGAATGGCTGTCAACCGTTCGGCTGAGGCGATGACCATCTTTGCGGTTGTACAGGCTGCGATATTCCCGGTTATCCACATGGGTCGTCCTTGGGTTGGCTATTGGGTATTCCCGATTCCAAACCAGTTTGGATCATTTTGGATCAACTTTAACTCGGCTCTGCTTTGGGACGTGTTTGCAATCTCGACTTATTTCTCTGTATCTGTTGTATTCTGGTACATGGGGCTGATTCCCGACTTTGCAATGATCCGTGACAGAGCGACCAAACCGTTCTCAAAAAAGATCTACAGCTTTATGAGTATGGGTTGGGGAGGAAAAGCAAAACACTGGCAAAGACACGAAGAACTTTCACTGGTTTTGGCAGGTTTGGCAACTCCGCTGGTATTCTCGGTTCACACCATCGTATCCTTTGACTTCTCCACTTCGGTGATCAAAGGCTGGCACTCTACGGTTTATCCGCCTTATTTCGTTGCCGGTGCGATTTTCTCCGGTTTCGCGATGGTGCAGACACTGTTGAGTGTGATGCGTAAGGTGATGCATATGGAAGAATACATTACAAGAGGACATATAGAAGTAATGAACAAGGTAATTCTGGTTACCGGCGGTATGGTTGCGGTTGCTTATGCTTCCGAATTCTTTGTCGGCTGGTATTCAGGTAGCCGTTATGAAGATTTTACCTATTTCTCGCCGGGCGCAGCTGTCGGTCCATACTGGTGGGCATTCTGGGCGCTGATTACCTGTAACATACTTGTGCCTTCACTGCTTTGGATCAGAAAGATCAGAAGGAGTTTCTTCTGGACATTCATCATCTCGCTGGTGGTCAATATCGGTATGTGGTTTGAACGATTTGACATTATCGTTGTCAACCTGTCAAGAGACTATCTGCCGGGCGGTTGGACCATGTTTATGCCTTCGATCATAGACGTCGGTATCTTTATCGGTACAATTGGTTTCTTCTTCGTGCTTTATCTGCTGTACGCACGTTCATTCCCTGTCATTGCACAGGCGGAGCTGAAAACAATTTTGAAATCATCAGGAGAATATTTTAAGAAACATCATACAGAAGACGATCATCATGAGCACTAAAACGATATATGGCTTGTATGCCGACGATGACGATTTGCTGAAAGCAATCAGATCCTTTAACAATGAAGGAATTGCAATCAAAGAAGTCTATACACCTTTTCCGGTTCATGGGCTTGACAAAGCTTTGGGGTTGAGAAAAACAAGAATTTCTGATTTGGCATTTTTCTATGGAGTTTATGGTTTTACACTGGCTTCAGTGATGATGTGGTATATGATGAATCATGACTGGCCGCAGGACATCGGTGGTAAGCCTTCATTTACCTTTTTTGACAACCTGCCTGCATTTGTGCCGATTATGTTTGAATTGGTGGTGTTTTGTTCTGCCCACCTGATGTCTCTTACCTTTTTGGCAAGAAACAAAATGTTTCCGGGTGCAAAAGCGCAAAACCCAGATCCGAGAACCACAGACGATAAATTTCTGATGGAGATCGAATCAAATGATGTGGACAGAGTTAGGGATGCATTTATCAATACAGGTGCCGAAGAAGTAACAGTAAAAGATTTATAACCGGTTCAATTAAGATATGAAAATGAAAAAAGGAATAATATTTTTTGGAGCAATTGGCCTTGCTGTTGTAATGAGTTCATGTTCCGGTACAAAAAAGGATCCGAGCCTGGTATTCATGCCTGATATGTATTATCCGGTAGCCTATGACCCATATATGGAAGCTGATTTTGGCTACTGGCCTGTTAGACCTGAAGAAGGTTCGGGCGTTAAAATATTTGACGATCACAAAAATATGACTGCATTGTGGCCGGCAGAAGCTACGGTTCCACAGACTGACGAACAGACTATACTTCCGTGGAATTTGAAAAACACGATGAATGACTACAACAAGTCGAAGGACATCAAAACTTCTCCGCTCGATCCTGCAAACAGAGAAAATGATTTGAAAAGAGGTGAACATCTGTATCACATCACCTGTGCAGTTTGTCACGGTGACGGAGGAGACGGACAGGGCTCAATTGTCAAAAGCAAAGCCTATTCGGGTGTACCTACTTTTGCTGAAAGAGAAATCAGTGTCGGTTCTGTCTATCATGTGATCATGTACGGAAGAAACGCAATGGGACCTTATGCGCCTCAGCTCACACAGGTTGACCGCTGGAGAGTGGCCGAGTATGTTATGAAATTAAAAGGTATTGACACCACTGCTGCTGTTGCAGACAATGGAGAAAGTGCTGAAAGTTCAAATCAATAATTAAGGAAATAAAGATTATGCAATATAGTTTTTCACCCAAATTGAAGTTAGCATCCTTTGTACTGATCATCCTTGGAGCAGTGCTGTACGGGATCGGGGTATTTATGAACAGCGCGGATCAGAAGGATCCGAAGTATATTGAAAATATGGTTCAAAGTCATCCTGAGAAATTCTTTGGAGACTATCAGTCTGCAGAATATCAGGAGTTGAACCAAACCCATCTTGAAGGTCACGACAATCCGCAATGGCACACCTGGGAGCATCATGTTGCAAACAGACCCTGGGCTGCGCTGATGACCGCTTCTTATTTTGCATTTGGTCTTTCGGCGGCCGCACTGTTTTTCCTTTGTGTACAGTTTGCGTCCAACTCAGGCTGGTCGATTGTAGTTTCAAGAGTGATGGAAGGAATCGCTTCCTATATACCGATCGGCGGCATACTCATGCTGATCATTATTTTTGCATCTGCATTTGGCGGAAATCATTTGTTCCACTGGATGGACAAATCACTGGTTGATCCCAATGACCCGCATTACGATATATTTATTGCTTCAAAATCAAAAATCTGGTTGAATATACCGGGATGGCTGAGCAGAAGCGTACTCTATGTACTGATTTTTTCTGCCGGTTTGTTTTGGATCAAAAGAGCGACCAAAAGATTGGACGAAGTCAAAGACAGAAAAAACTGGGAAAGACTGTTCACTGCCGCAGTGGTGTTCATCGTGCTGTATTCGCTTTCAATCACAGGAATGGCTTGGGACTGGGTGATGTCACTCGATCCGCACTGGTACTCTACCATCTTTATGTTCTACGGCATGGTGAGCCATCTGGTTGCAGCGGTTGCACTGACTGCCATCATTTCAATTTATCTGAAAAATAAGGGATCGCTGCCGTTGTTTAACGACAACCATCAGCACGATCTTGCAAAATATATGTTTGGATTCAGTATCCTTTGGACCTATTTGTGGTTCTGCCAATTCATGCTTCAGTGGTATGCTGACATTCCTGAAGAGGTTCAGTACTTCCAGCAGAGAAACGCACAATATCCGGGCTACTACTGGATGCTGCTTGTTAACTTCCTGCTTGTTCTGCTGATTATGACCAGTTCTGGCATCAAACGAATTCCTCAGCTTGTTTTTTGGATGGGCGTATTGATCATATTGGGTCACTACTGGGATTTCTACAACCAGATCATGCCGGCTGCTGTGGGTGCATTCCACAACTTCGGACTGCTTGAAATCGGCTCGCTTCTGTTTGTCGGCGGATTGTTTACCTACGTGGTATTCAGCGCAATAAGCAAACTGAATCTGGAGCCGAAAGGAAACCCGTATTTCCACGAATCAAAAATTTATGAATATCCTTTTTAAGGATTAACGGTAACATAAAATCAAAAAAGGAATCCGGTTTTGGGTTCCTTTTTTTTTGTGCAGTCACAATTTCTTTTGTGAGATAAAAAGTTTGGCGAATGGAAAAAATTCTTATTTTTGAACAACTTAACTAAAGTTTAACCTAAAACTATAACCTAATGCTTAAAAGCGGCTTATTATTGGCGGTCTTTGCTCTGATTTTGAACTCATGTGCATCCAGCAAAGACATTGTTTATTTTCAGGGTGATGCCATTCCGACCACAGTGTTTGAAGAAAACATTCCAACACTCCAACCGGGTGACAATTTGAGTATCAATGTAATCGGGTCTGATTCAAGAGCGATTCAACCCTTTAATCAGGTAGGAGATGAGGATTTGAAAACAGGAGGCAGCGGTGCTCCTTCCAAAAGTTTTACAATTGAATCAGACGGAACCATTGAATTTCCTATTCTTGGAAAATTGAAACTTGGAGGACTTACCAGAGATGAGGCTTCAGCAATGATCAAATCAAAGCTGAGCAGTTATATTGTTGATCCGAGTGTCACCATCAAAATTAACAATTTCAGAATCACAGTAATGGGCGAGGTGACAAGTCCGGGTGTGTTTAACCTTGACAACGAAAGAGTCTCTATACTTGACGCACTTGCAATGGCGGGAGATATGAAGATTGAAGGTAAGAGAAACAACATAATGATTATTCGTGAAAGAGGCGGTCAAAAAACGATCAATACAATTGATCTGACAAAAAGAGAAACTCTGGATTCGCCATTCTTTTATCTGAAACAAAACGACGTGGTGTACGTCGAACCAAATCAAGCGAGAGTTCAGTCTTCAAAAATATTGAATTATTCAACTGTCATTTCTGTAGTGAGTATAGGTATTGCGTTAGTCAGTATTTTAATCCGATAAAGCCTTAAATGAAAATCAGATGGCAGATAAATATTACACCGAATCAAACTTTGAAGGTGAGGATTCGAACATAGACCTGAAAGAAGAAGCTCTGGCCTATCTTAAATATTGGAAGTGGTTTGCTCTTTCACTAATCATTGCGTTGGGTACATCATTTTTGTATTTGAGATATACACCGCTGAAGTATTTCACCTCGGCACATATCCTTTTAAAAGATCAAAAAGGAGATTCTCAAAACGATTACATCAAAGAATCACTCGGACTGGGCGGAGTCAGTATCGCAGACGTAAGCGACCAGATCAAGGCGCTGAGCTCATACAGGCTGGTCTCAAAAGTTGTTGCCAATAACAAACTGAATATTGAATACAGCACCGTTGGAAGATTCGGATCAAATGATGTGGCTGAAAACGAAAGCCCGGCAGTGGTAGTTTTTAACAACAGGAGTGCATATCTCGACCCCGATTTCTCGGGATACATCAATGCAGAAGTCGGTAAAAAATCAATTGAAGTGACCGAGAGCTCGGTGATTCCTCCGGGTATCTACAAATACGGTCAGAAAATTAAAACCAAGTATGACAGCATAAGGTTTGAAAGAAGCAATTTGGATAAGACACTTCCGGTTGAAATCAATATACGTTTCAAATCAATCGAAAACCAAACCATGAAATTTCAGGGTGCACTGAATTTTACCGGCGAAAACAAAGGTGCTTTTTCAAGAATTATTGATATCTCAATGATTTCTACCAATGTTGAGATTGCAAAAACATTTCTCAACGGTCTGATCGAAATTTATGATCAGGATATACAGGATGACAGCCAGGCGATTTCAAAAGCATCTGCAGATTTCATCCAGGCAAGACTTGAATTTATTGAAAAAAACTTGGGCGGAATTGACCGTTCCAAAGAGAGTTTCAAAGCAGGCAACAAAATTATGAACATCGACACCGAATCTGATATTTCTGCACAGGACGTATCAAATGTTGATCGTGAAATTGTAGAACTGAATGCCCAGTTGCTGATCGTCGAACAGTTGTCACAAAACCTGAATGAATCTCATGAAACACTGCTGCCGACCTATGTCGGAATCAAAAATGCAAACATCAATACAGGTGTCGACCAGTTCAACAATCTGATGCTTCAGAAACAGGATATCAGCAAATCTGCAAAAGAAGACAACCCGATCGTTCAAAATCTGGATCAGAGCCTGACCACCGTCAGAAGAAACGTATCAAACAGTCTGAATCTCTACCAGAACAATCTGATGACCCAACTGGGAAGTCTTCAAAACAAAAAATCTGGCATCATCAGCAAAATTGGCAGAATGCCTCGTCAGGAGAGCATACTGACAAGCATTTCAAGAGATCAGCAGATCATTGAATCGGTCTATATGTATCTGCTTCAAAAGAGAGAAGAAGCCGAAATCAAAGCAGCCGGAAAAGTCAATGCATTCAAAGTTCTTGACTATGCAAGAAGCAGCGGATATCCGGTCAGTCCGAACAGAAACAAAGCATATCTGATCGGAATGGTACTCGGATTGGGAATCCCGTTCGGTATCATTTATCTGATGTTTCTTTTGGACAGCAAAGTACGTACGCGTGAAGACCTGCGAAAGTATTACAAAGGAAGCATCTTGGGCGAAATTCCAAAATCAGATGAAAAAGAGCCGATCATTACCGAAGAAGACAGAACTGCATTTGCAGAATCGTTTAAAACCGTCAGATCGAATCTGAAGTTTATGCTCGAAGACCAATCCGAAAAATCAAAGGTTATCATGGTCACTTCAACCATCAAAGGAGAAGGAAAATCGCTGATTTCTTCCAATCTGGCACAAACGCTCGGTCTGATTAACAAAAATGTAATATTGGTCAGTGCCGATCTGAGACATTCAAAATTGCTCGACACACTTAAAATTTCAAAAAATCAGATGAAAGGCGGCGTGTCAAATATGCTTGCTCAATCAAGTCTGACCATGAAAGGAAATCTGATGGTCAAACCAAACGATTATAAATTTGATTTTCTGCCTTCGGGTGAAATTCCGCCAAATCCGTCAGAGCTATTGATGAAGGACAGTTTTGGAAAACTGATCAACAAATTAAAGGAAAAATACGATTATGTTATCATTGACTGTACACCGATTATCCCGATCGGAGATGCGCTGAATATGAGAAATCTCGCCGATCTGACCATTTATCTCGTCAGACTGAACTATCTCGACAAACGGATGCTGGCAAAACTCAATGAGGTGACAGATACAAATGTGTTCAGCCATATGACCGTTCTGATCAACGGCATCGATTATTCGGGCAAAGGATATTACGGTTACGGTTATACCTATGGTTATACTGAGAATTCAGGAAGTGGATTAAGTTCTTTAAAGAACATAAAACTAAAGAACCCTTTGAAATCCATCAAAATTGGAAAATTGAACAGTGCTTTGTATTCTATTAAAAATAAAATTTCAAAACCGGTTTCCAAAAAATCCAAAAAGAAGAAATAATGGATGAAAGACAGTTGGCAAAATACAATCCTGTTGAAATTCAGACCACAGATAATGTAAAATGGTTTGCGGTCATGACCAAATCCAGATGTGAAAGAAAAGTGAACAAACAGCTTGAAAATCTGGGATTTACGTCATACCTTCCTTTGGAAACAACTTATCGAATATGGAGCGACCGAAAAAAGAAGGTCGAAGTGCCACTGATTCCGTCGGTTGTATTTGTCAAAGACCCGAAAGTTGACAAAAAACCGATTTACAGCATTCCCGGATTTTTCACCATTCTCAAACTGGAAGGGAAAATCGGAGAAATTACACCAAAAGAGATTGAACATTTGAGGCTGCTGACTTCGGATGAGGTAGATTGTGAGAGCTGCTCGGCTGAAACTTTTTCGAGAGGAGAAGAAGTAGAAATCATTTCGGGACCATTTATGGGATTGTGGGCAAAAGCGATCGAAGATGCAGGCAACTACCGTGTGTTGATCGAGTTTAAATCACTCAATATCAATTACAGGGTGAATGTTGCAAAAAACAAAATACGCCGGATACAAAACGGTGTGTAAATTAAAATTTGAACAAAACCAATTGCCGCAGCAGTTCAAAAATGGGACTGAGGGAGGCGAAGCCGTCCCGATAGCTATCGGAATCAATAAGGCGAAATTTCAGAATGAACAAACGTCAAAACGAACAAGAAAAGAAATAAATGAAGAAACTTATCAAAAAATATTTTTCCACTTTTATATATTTCTACCGTTATCTGGGTTATCGGATTTTTACTGTCATCGGATTCAGCATACTGGTCGGAACGCTCGATGCATTTGGTCTGACCATGTTTTTGCCACTTCTTCAGATGGCTGACGGCAGCAAAGAGCTGAGCGGTGAAGGTTTGGGCAATCTGAGTTTTATTATGGACGGATTCAATGCAGTCGGCCTGCCGATGACTTTAAAATCAGCACTGCTCGTTTTGTTCATTTTCTTTTCGCTGAAAGGACTTGCTAATTTTATCAATCTTTCTTATCGGGTGGCGGTCAACCAATTCTTTATTTCCTCACTGAGAATCAGACTGACCAATCTGCTGAGTAGGTATTCGTTCAAAAGATTTGTCGGATCCGACGTTGGCCGGATTCAAAATACATTTACAGATGAAATCTGGCGGATCAACGGCGCATACAATGCATATATCGGCGGTTTGCAACGAATCTTCATGACTTTGGTCTATCTGTTTTTTGTGTTTATGGTCGATTACAAATTTGCATTGCTTGTATGCAGCGGCGGGCTGATCATCAATTTTGCATACAACTCAATTTTTAAGAAGACAAAAGAAAAATCAAAAGACTTCACCAGTCAGAACAGTGATTTTCATGGTTTGGTGATTCAGTATATTTCAAATTTCAAATACCTGAAGGCAACCGGCTCACTGAAAGGATACGGTACAAAACTGAACAGCACCATCAAAGACATAGAAGTGACCAACCGGAAGATCGGTATCCTGAATGCAATCGTGATGGCAACCCGCGAACCGCTTTTGATTGCAGTGGTCTGTATTGTCATTCTGATTCAGGTCTTTGCGCTCAACGGAAATCTGGCTGCAATTCTGGTCAGCCTGCTTTTCTTTTACCGCGCTTTGGACTCGCTGATGAATTTTCAGAACAATTACAATACCTATCTTGGTTTTTCGGGTTCGATCGACAATTTGAAAGATTTTGAAAATGAACTGAAAAGTCATTCTGAAAATGATGGTAAAGAGAAATTCTCAAAATTTCAAAAAGAAATTTCAATCAAAGAAATCAGTTTTGGATTTGGACACAAACAGATATTAAAAAATGTCAGTCTCGACATCAAATCAAACACCAGTGTGGCACTGGTGGGTGAGAGTGGCAGCGGAAAAACAACACTCGTCAATCTGATCAGCGGACTGCTGAATGTTGATTCCGGAAGTGTGGAAATTGACGGAAAAAATATCAGCCGATTGAAAAGAGACGATTATCAGGCCAGAATCGGATACATTGCCCAGGAACCTGTGATTTTTAATGACACCATCTATAACAATGTCACTTTCTGGGCAGAGAAAACCGAAGAAAATATAAAACGGTTCAAAAATGCAATTGAACAAGCACTGATTTCTAACTTTATCGATACGCTTGAAGACCAGGAAGAAACGCTGCTCGGAAACAACGGGATCAATCTTTCGGGCGGACAGAAACAAAGAGTTTCAATTGCAAGAGAATTGTTCAAAAACATTGACATACTGATTTTGGACGAAGCAACTTCTGCACTTGATTCCGAAACCGAACGTGAAATTCAGAACAATATCGATGCGCTCAAAGGTAATTATACGATGATTATCATCGCACACCGTCTGTCAACCATTCGAAATGTGGATCAGATTTATCTGATGGATGACGGACAAATCATTGGAAATGGAGATTTCAACGGACTGATCAACAAATCGGACAAATTCAAAAAAATGGTTGAATTGCAGGAAGTCTGACAATAAATTCAGATCCAAAAAATTCAAAACAAACTTTCTATTCAATAATCTTGAGATCCAGTTATGATAAACGTAACCAAAACATTTTTGCCGCCGATTGTGGAATACACCCACTGGGTGCAAAAAGCATTTGACAAATTCTGGCTGACCAATCGGGGAGAACTCGTTCTTCTGCTTGAACAGAAACTGAAAGAATATCTGGGAACCGACTGGATTACGATTACAAACAACGGCACGGTTCCGCTCCAGATTGCAGTCAAACTATTGGGAAAAGGAGGTGAGATCATCACCACACCTTTCAGTTTTGTGGCGACTACTTCATCGATTGTCTGGGAAAACTGCACGCCGGTATTTGTGGATATACATCCCGAATTTCTGACCATAGACGAAACCAAGATCGAAGCTGCCATCACCGACAAAACCACCTGCATACTGGCAACCCATGTATTTGGGAATCCGTGCGATGTGGATGCAATTGAGAAAATTGCAAAAAAGCACAATCTGAAAGTGATTTATGATGCCGCTCATTGTTTTGGCGTCAATTACAACAACAAAAGTGTATTCAATTACGGTGATATCAGTACCTGCAGTTTTCATGCAACCAAAATTTTTCATACCGGCGAAGGCGGTGCATTGTTTTCAAATGATGAAGAACTGAGGCTTCCGCTGTATTACAGTCATAATTTCGGCCAAATCACACCGGTTGAATTTTATGCAGAAGGAATCAATGCAAAAATCTCAGAGCTTCAGGCTGCAATGGGACTTTCTGTTTTGCCGTATATGAATGAAATTATTTCGGAAAGGAAAAAAGTGGTTGAAAAATATGATCAACTACTTGATTTTTCAAAACTTCAAAGATTAAAAATCAGACAGGGAACAGACTGGAACTACAGTTATTATCCGGTTTTATTCAGTTCTGAAAATCTGCTTTTGAAAAAAGTGGCCGAAATGAACAAAATCGAAATTTTCCCAAGAAGATATTTTTATCCGTCACTGAATACCATTCCGTTTGCAAACGGAAAAGAGATGCCGGTATCTGAAGATATTTCAAAAAGAGTTTTGAGTCTTCCACTCTATGTCGGTCTTGAAGAAAACGAAATCAAAATAATCTGCGACACCATCAATTCATAAAAAATTAAATTCAAAATTCATCAATGAATTCCAAATCGGTAAGCGTAGTGATGACCACTTACAAACATGAACATCTCATCAGACAGGCTGTTGAAGGCGTACTGATGCAGCAGTGCGATTTTGATGTTGAACTGATTCTTGCCGATGACTGTTCGCCCGACAATACCCAAACGGTCATAAAAAATCTGATTGATAATCATCCGAAAGGAAGCCGAATAAAATACACCAGACACCTGCAAAACAAAGGTATGATCAAAAATTTTATCTGGGCTTACGGTCAGTGCAGTGGCAAATATGTTGCACTTTGCGAAGGTGATGACTATTGGACCGATCCGCTGAAACTGCAAAAACAGATTGATTTTCTTGATGACAATCCTGAATTCAGTTTTTGTTTTCACGATGCGGTTATTTTGGTTGAAAATACAGGAAAAGAAAGCCTGAGAATTGGCGATTACAAAATTGATGAAACACCTGACCTCAATTCTGTAATCATCCAAAACAATGTGGCGACCGCTTCACTGCTTTTCAGAAGAGATGCATTGAAAGAATTTCCAGACTGGTATTATCAGACCGATAAAGACGATTATTCCATAGTGGTTTTGCTGGCAGAAAGCGGTTTGGGAAAATATATGCACGAAGCCATGTCGGTGTATAGGGTTCATGACGGAGGCGTATGGAGCGGAATCAACGATCCGTTGTATTTCATTGATCAGGATTTGAAATTTTATGATCTGCTGAATGATTATTTCAAAGACCCGAAAATCAAAAAATCAATACGGTCAAAAAAGAACAGAATCCAGCGTGATTACGGTTTGCACCAAATCCACGATGGAAAAATCATAAACGGAATGTTCAGATATCTGAGAAATTATGACTTTCCGAAAGACAAAAGACTGACCAATTCTGTCCGGGGTGTACTTGGCCCTCTCAAGACCGGACTGAAGAAAAAAATTAAAGTGAGAAATACGTGAAATTTTAAAAATCAAAGAACTGTGAATTTGATGATCATTAAAAAATCTCTGCCTAAAAAAATGAAAACACAACGCTCATCTCTAAAAAAGGACTACTTATGGAAAATGTACTACCAGATCGGTTCAGATATGAACTGATCGACGAAACACCCGAAAATCCGATGGTTTGTGTGGCAATGCTCACATACAATCATCAGGAATTTATAAAACAGGCATTGGACAGCATACTGATGCAGAAAACAGACTTCAGCATCAAAGTTGTGATTGCAGATGACTTTTCAACTGATGACACCAGAGAGATTTTAATTGAATATCAGAAAAAACATCCTGAGATATTCAAACTGGTTTTTCAGAAAAAGAATCTCGGACACATTGAAAATAACCTCGATCTGTACAGAAATATCGGCGGAAAATATATCGCGGTACTCGAAGGAGACGATTACTGGACAGATCCGATCAAATTGCAAAAACAGGTTGATTTTTTGGAATCAAATCCCGACTACAGTTTTTGCTGTCACAACAATTCGATTGTTTCATTTGAGACCGGCGAAGTTTCAATCAGAAATGACGAAGACGATCCCGAAGAAGATATCGATCTGAAATCGGTGATTATCAAACGGACATTTGCGTCCGGATCGCTGGTCTATCGGATGTCTGCACTGAAAAAGGAAACCATCGATATGATGTCAAAAGTGATGAATTTTGATTATGCACTGATCATACTGCTTGCCGAGCAGGGACCGGGAAGATATTTTCCGGACAATATGTCGACATACAGAAGACATGACGGCGGCGTCTGGACCGGAATTAAGGATTTTAAATTTTTTCACAAACTCGGCATCAAATTCTACGGTCTTTTGCTGAAGCATTTCAAGGATCCCGAAATTCGAAAAATAATTCATTACAAGATCAATGAGAACCACAGAGACATGGCGCAGAATCAGATCAAAAACGGCCAGATCATCAGAGGGATTTACAGGTGGATCAGACATTATGATTTTCCAAAGGAAAAAGGATTTGGAATTCCGTTTCGAATGATTTGGATCGATATCAAATCCGGAATAAAAAAGAATCTGAAAATTTCAAATTAAAAAGTGGACATTCTGAAAAACGGTTTTGTTAAGAAGATCAAAAGCTTGGTACTGAAAAACGACAGCGATTATTTTTGGCGACTGAGGACAAAAGCATTGAATGCAAACAATAAATTTTCAAAGCTTTATTATCAGTATCGTTATTCAAAACTGATGAAGTCGATGGGAAGCGCAATCCCACTCGAAGCGGTAATCGAAGGCAAACCCGAACTGCCGCACGGCATTTACGGAATATTTGTATCGAGAGGTGCAAAAATTGGAAAGGGCTGCATCATCTATCAGCAGGTCACAATTGGTTCAAATGCTGACAGAGACAGCAAAGGCTACGGTTTTCCGACGGTGGGCGATCATGTGCTGATTGGTGTGGGCGCAAAAATCATTGGAAATGTAAAAATCGGAAATCATGTGAAAATCGGTGCAAATGCGGTGGTGACAAAAGATCTGCCCGACAACTGTACAGCGATTTCGGGTGGCGGATTGAGGATAATTGAAAAAGATTAAAAATAGAATCAAATTGTAATGATGATACTTGTAATCGGAGACAAAAGATATATAGGCAGACATTTTAAAACAATTGAAAATCATTTTGGTGACGATCTCAAATATATGCCCGAATACGTGCCAAATCAGCTGGTTGCCTCATCACCCGATCTGGTAATCGTTCCCGATGAACACTGGTGTGAGTTGGGCAATATTGTTTCATACTGCAACGAAAACGGGATACTGACACTTCAGATGATGGACGGAATCCTCGAATGGCGCAGAACCTGGGATTATACAAGAGAAGGAAAAATCATTGGTGAAGGTGCAAATCCGCTGAACCAGCCGGCATTTGCAGACAAGATTGCATGTCTGGGATTTAAGGATTTTAGAATTTTGGAAAGCTGGGGAAATATAGGGAAATGTGAAATTACCGGAATGCCCAGACTGAAACACATTATGAATCTCAGAAACGATTTCAGCCATCTCAGCCAAAAGAAAAATAGATTGCTGGTCTGTACCGCAAAAACACCAGCCTTTACAGATAAACAGGCTGAAAAAACAATCCGGTCGCTGACCGATCTGAAAGAATATTTTTCAAAAAGAAACGACATTGAAATCATCTGGCGGATTACCGGAGATTACAGCAAACTGATTGGTGTTGAAAACAGTCTGAACGACCTCACCGGAAAAGAAATTCATGAAATCATTCAGCAGGTGGATGCGGTAATCACTACACCATCGACCACCATTTTGGAGGCGATGACGCTCAAAGTTCCGGTTGCTACTTTGGATTATCACAACCAGCCGCATTATTTTGAAACTGCCTGGTCGATTTCGGCTCAGACTCATATTGAAGAAACGGTTGACGAGTTGATGAATCCGCCGGTAACAAAACTAGAATATCAGGATTTTCTGTACAAAGAACAACTCTATTCAATAGATGATCCGAACAGCAGACTGATCCGGCTGATTGAGGAAATGATCAAATTCAAAGGAAAAAAACAGGAGTTGCCCCAATCGATTTTGGACAATTCATATTTGGGAACACTTGCACTGAAATCTGATATGAAGGTTTATTATCCGGGTTTGGACTGGGTTGACAAAATGGATTTGAAAAAACTGAAACTCGAACTTTCGGCTGCCAGAGGAACTATAAAAGAGGTTGAAAACAAAAACGACAAACTTCAAAAACGACTGAATTCGATTCCGTTCTATAATTTCGTTAAATCGGTAAAAAATCGCTTCAAATGATAAAAGTGCTGATCGTACATTCGACCAATAACATCATCAGCGGTGCCGAATATGCAATCAACGATATGCTGACAGAAATTCCGGAAAATATTGAAATTGAAATGCAGACACCGGGTTACGGACCTTTGACCGAGTTTTATCAAAGACTGGGATTTAAAGTTCATTCCAGGAAATTTGCAGGTGTAAGAAGAAAATATCCCGGACTGTATTTGTTGACTTCAAGAGTTTATTCAAACTGGCTGAAAAAAAACGGATTTGACATTGTGCTTTGCAACACCTTTGGAGCGAGTTTCAGGGTTTCGCTTGCGACTGAATTGTCTAAAAAGAAACTGATTATTTATACCCGCGAATATTTTTCAAAACAAAAGAAAATCAATTACAAACAGATTGAAAGAGCAGCCGAAATATTTGCAGTCTCAAAAGATGTAAAAAACTATTTCGGAAATATCCATCCCAATGTTGAGGTTTGCTACGACACTATCGACATCGATTTACTGCTGAAAAGAATTAAAAATCACGATCAAAAAATTCTGGATTCCAAATCTCAGAATGTCGGATTTGTCGGCAGAATTACAACCTATAAACAGCCGGATCTGTTTTTGAAATCAATTCCGATTGTTCTCAAAGAGCTGCCCAATACCCGTTTTCATGTGGTGGGCAGTGCAACCGATCAGGAAAAGGATTTTGAAAATTCACTGATCAGATTGGCGGCAGAACTTGGAATATCGGACAAGGTTAAATTTTGGGGCAGAAGAAATGATGCGGTTGAGCTGATCTCTGAGCTTGATGTTTTCTGTATGACTTCTGACCGTGAACCTTTTCCAAGAACGATTATTGAGGCTTCGCTTGCAAAAACAGCAGTAGTCTGTTCAAATACAGGCGGTTGCCCCGAAATGGTCGAGGACCAAAAGACGGGTTTGTATTTTGATGTGAATTCAGCCGATAGTCATTTGGACCTGGCTGAAAAAATGATCAGACTGCTCAATAATAATGAAGAAAGAGAAATGATTATTGAAAATGCATATTCATCTGCAATTGAAAGCTTTGGCGGAAAAAAACAGGTGAAACATTTTTTTGAACGGATTGTAAAAGTTGCAGAATCAGAATGAAAATTGCAATCATATATGATCTGACAGAATTGGGCGGAGTTCAGACCTGTGTTTTTTCACTGATCAAAGGTTTGAACCGCCGAGGCATCACACCGACACTTTTTTGGGATGAACCGCCGTCAAAACCGATTATTGATTCGATGGGTTTGAAATTGGATTATTCCTATTTGAAACTTCCGATCAGATCTGCCCGACTGAAAAAACTGCCAGCAACTGTCCGTTATATGATTGAACCGTTTGATATGTTCAACATCAGCAGGATTCCGAAAGAATTTGATTTTGTATATGCATTTATGCCGTTTGTGAAAATTGATCAAAACCGTCCGCATCTTTTCTATCTTTCTGGCCCGCCTTTGCTGCCTCAGTTAGAACCTTCTGACATCAAATTCAGAATTGGAAAAGCATTTTACAAAATATTTCTCGAAAGATTTTATCCGGCCTATATTCCGCAGAAAAACGCAAATTATGTAATCAATTCAAGATACACAGCAGATATGTATCTGCAAGCTCACCAGGAAAAACCGGAAGTGGTCTATCCGTCGAATCAGCTTGATTTTGAAGAAAAGACTGAATTTAATTTAACACAAAGAAAATACACCACTTTTTTCAGCCGAATCATGAAATACAAACGGCCCGAAATGCTTTTTGAGCTGGCTGCAAAAAATCCTGATCGTGAATTTGTGATCATGGGCGGGGTCAGTCCGAAAAGAGAGAATTATCTGAACGAACTGAGAAATGAAGCAAAATCAAAAAGGCTTTCAAATATTCGTTTTGTTCCGAATGCTTCTAATGAAGAAGTAGATCAGATACTGAAACAGACGTTGATTTATTTTTTTCCTGCTGTCAATGAACATTTTGGAATTACAACCGTTGAGGCGATTCTCAAAGGCTGTATTCCACTGGTTCACAATTCGGGAGGTCAGATCGAGATTGTTCCAAATCAGGAGCTTCGGTTTGACGATGATGATTTTGTCGAAAAATACAGCCGTTTGATTTCAATGTCAGAATATCAACTTACTGATTTGATGGTGACGCTTGAACGTCATATTGAAAAGTTCAGTGAAGGAGTTTACATTTCAAAGATGCTTGCTTTTTTGGAAAATCACAAAATTGATTAAAAACGAATTAAATTGCAGTCGTCAAAGATTCTTCAAATGAAAATTGGTAAAACAAAGCTTCGAATCAAACTTTCTCTTTTTGAGAAAATACTTCTTGCAGGGCTTTTTCTGGTTTCGGTCATCGTCTTTACAAATCATTTTGCTGTTGCAGGAAAAGTGCTCACTCTATTTATCGGTTTGTCCTTTGCGTATTCGGTACTCAAAAAGGATGGAGTATATCTTTTTTCTGCTGCGATGATCGTTTTCTCGCCGTTTATCGGACTGCTCAGACAACATGTGATTTCTTACAACGGTGTTTCGATAATTCTGTTTATGACGCTGGTTTATTGGTTCGTCAGAAAGAGACAGCTGTTTATCAACACGATGTTCAGCAGGATACTGGTCGGTATTTTTCTTTTTGTAATGATCTTTGTGTTTTATGGTTTGATGATCGGAGGTGAAATTCTGCAATTTACCAGGATTATGGAAACGATGATGATGCTTTTTGTGACCCGACTTTTTCTTACCAATTATGATTATTTTAAAAAATACAACTTTTATTTTATAATCAGTGCGATAATGCTGGTGGCCTCACTGGCCAAAAATGCGTCCACCCGTTTTGAATTCAAAGACGGCGCATCCGAATCGGTGAGTGCAGACCCGAGTATGCTCAGTATCGGTCTGGTACTGTCTGCGGTACTGATCATTTCGGATCGTGCCAACTGGATTGGTTTTTTTGCCGACAACAAAAGAAAACTGATTAAAAATATTGCACTGGTTGTGATTATGTTTCTGTTGGTGGTGACCACCTCCAGAATCGGGTTTTTGATGCTGACGTCGGTTTTGTTTTTCTGGCTGGCATTGAGAAAATTCAATCCGAAATATTTTTTGCCAATCATCGGCGCACTTTTTGTCACTTTTACAATTGTATCCATGTCCACTTATTCGGATCTGGCAGACAAATGGATAGAAAAGACGTTCAGCAACGAAAAAGGATTGGCGGGCGCAAGTACCGGTCGTGCAAATCAGTGGTCAGAGGCATTTTTGTATTTTGAAGAAGAAGGACTTTGGAAGGTGTTGACCGGTTACGGACCGGGCAAGGGTCAGGAATTCAGCCTCAAATATTCGACCAAGATTGAGGATGCGATTGACAGTATGTACGGAAAAGCATTTGAGCTGCATTCATTTTATCTGAACGTGATGGTTGAATACGGACTGATTGCATTTGCTGTATTCCTGCTGTTCATGTTTCGGAGATTTAAAAAACTTTTTAAAATCTACAGAATACAAAAAACAGAATTACCTATATTTGCCCTAATTCTCTATTTAACCTATATTATTACAGTATCCGGTTTTGGTGCTGTACCCGGAATTGTGTTAGGTATTTCCGTTTGTGATTTCAAACTTAATAAAACCAAAAGATCTTATGCTGGAAAGTAAGAATAAGAAAGTTTTGGCCTTGGCACCACATGCTGACGATATTGAGATCGGTATGGGCGGGAGCATTGCCAGACTTGTTCAGAACGGCTACGAAGTCAAAATCATCAATCTAATCATTCCTTGTGAGGATGTGTTTGGGAAATCGTCTGAGACAGCCAAAAAAATCAGAATGGCGGAATCTGTCAAATCAGCAGAAATTATGGGCGTTGAAATGGAAACACTTGATCTGAATCCGTACAATTTCGGATACAACCGTGAGACGACCAAACTGTTTGACCAAATTATCAGAGACTTTGATCCGGGCCATGTTTTTATGACCTGGGAACACGATTCTCATCAGGATCATCAGGCACTTGCAAAAATTGTTTACGGTGCCACCCGTAAAAACCGTTGTTCGGTCTATATGTATGAAACCATGATACCGGGCGGTATTTCAACCTATGCATTCAGACCACAAATGTTTATCAATATCAGCGACCACATTGACCAAAAAAAGCAGTCTATTGATGCCTACAAAAGTGTATTTGGCAACAATTCTATTGCTGAAGCGATCATTGGCAGAGCCAGTTTCAGAGGCAGCCAGATCGGAGTGAAATATGCAGAAGCATTTGAAATTGTAAAAGAAATAATTTATTAGCCTTGACCATAGCCATCCACCAACCCCACTTTTTTCCCTGGCTCGGTTATTTTCACAAAATAATCAACTCAGATGCATTTGTATTTTATGACGATGTGCAGTTTGAGAGAAGATATTTTCAGAATCGAGCTCAGGTCAAGGACCCGAATGCAGAAACCAGATGGTTTGGCGTTCCGGTGAAAAAGACAGACCGTTCTGCTCAGATTAATCAGATCAAGATTTCAGAGGAATTTTTTGATCCGGACAGACTGCTTTCGACCCTGAAAAATTATTATCGAAAAGCACCCTTTTTTGACGATTATTTTGATTCAGTCGCCAAAATCATCGACACACTAAATCCTTCGCTACTCGATATGAACCTAAAATCAACCAAATTATTTTTGGATTTGTGGGAAATTAAAACACCGCTCCATCTGTCATCAGAACTGAAACTGGTTGAACATGAGAGAAACCTGAAGCTGGTTGAAATCTGCAAACTGCTTTCTGCAGATACCTACTTTGCAGGCAGAGGCGGACGAAAATATATGGAAACCGAAAAATTTGATGAAAACAATATAAAAATCGAATGGCAACTTTTTGAACCCGATAAAGTGAGGTATCCGCAAATCAACGGTGAATTCGTTCCTGGACTTTCAGGTTTGGACGGACTTTTCAATATCGGTCATGAAGCATTGTTGGATTTGATTGTAAAACTGCCAAAAACAGGCTGAGCCGATGAAGAAGAAATCACTTGTTATTATTGCCCATCTCTACCATTACAAAAAAGGCGACGGTTTTTATTCCTACGAACCTTATGTGAGAGAAATTGAACTTTGGTCGGATCTGTTTGATGAAATTACAATTTACACCGATCTTCAAAAGGAATTCAAACCGACTTTTCCGGTCAAGTCACTTCCCGAAAACTGCATAATCAAAGACATTTGGATGAGATCGGGATCCGGTCTGAAAAATAATCTGATCAGGATGATCCAACTGCCGTTTGCAACCATCAGACTGTTCTTTATACTGAGTAAAGCCGAAATGCTGCATTTCAGAAGTCCGGGAATTACTACAATGATTTCAAACTTTCTGAACCGGTTTTTGAATAAAAAAACAATCGTTAAATGGGCAACTCAGTTTGATTTTATTCCGCCTTTGTCCCAATCACAAAGATTTGAACTGAAGCTGCTCAAAAACCCGCCATCCAATACAAAAGTGCTGATTTACGGAAAATCTGAAAATCCAAATCATGTTTCGTTTTTTCCGGCCATCATGTCAAAAAAGGAACTTGACGAACTCAGACTGAAAATTCAACCGAGAGACTGGACCGGAAAAATCAGACTGGTATCGGTCGGACGGCTTTATCGTCACAAGAATTTTGACACCATCATTGAAGGGCTCACGGTTTTCAGCCAAAAGTATCCGAATCACAATTGGGAATTTGTAATGATCGGTGACGGCGAAGAAAGAAATCATATAGAAGACCTGATCAAAAAAGGAAATCTCGAGAACGAAGTAAAGATGCTGGGCAGCAGACCATTTGACGAAGTACTCAAATGGTACGGAAAATCACATATTGCGGTGATGCCCGGTAAATATGAAGGCTGGCCAAAGGTTGTCAACGAGGCCTGGGCAACTGGCTGTATTCCGTTTGTGGTCAATTACGGCAATGCACCTTATCCGCTTACTTTTGCTGAAAATTCAGGTTTCAGTTATGAAGCCAATCCCGAATCATTTGCTGACTGTCTGAATCAAATTCTTCAAAAACCTGCAGATGAACTCGATCGGATTAGAAAAAATGGTGCGGATGCAAATTACAGCATGACGCTTGAAAAATATAAAGAAAAAATCAATCAAATAATACTCACTGATTATGATACAAGGAAAGATAATTGATTTTGTGCCTTTGAGCGCAATTCACAATGAATTTATGGTCAGCCTGCTCAACAATCAGGATATTTCATTTCTTGAAGGAAGAACCGAACCGATGGTCTCGATCGAAAAGCAGGACAACTGGTACAGAAACAGTCTGAATTCGACTCATCAGTATCTGATCATGCAGCCGAAGAAAGATACAAAACCGGTTGGTTATATGTCGATGAAAATCACTGACCGTTTTTCGGGCAGCGCATTGCTGGGAATCAAACTTCCGCCTGAATCACAGAGAAAGGGATACGGTCTGGATGCTGTCAAAACGCTGATGAATCACTGTTTTTTTACCTTTAATCTTCATCGACTTTATACTTTCATACTCGATTACAACGAGGGTTCTCAGCATCTGTTTATCAACAAATGCGGCTGGAGGGTAGAAGGAACTGAAAAAAAATCAATTTTTTCACGCGGCGAATACCACGACAGGCTGATGCTTGCAATTCTCAGAGAAGAATTTGTGAAAAATGAAACGGATCTGTTTTACAATCCTTTTGCATCCTGAATTCAATCAAAAAACATCAATCCGTTTCTGAAATTTTTATTTTGTAAACCATCCAATGATTCTGATGAATATAATGCAGATGATAGACAACCTCAATATAGGAGGTTCAGAAAGAATGGCGGTGAACATCAGCAATGTGCTTGTCAAAAACGGAAATCATATAGTGCTGTGTACAAGCCGTGAAAAGGGTGCTTTGACGGAATTTGTGGACAAAGGAGTAAAACTGGAATGTCTGAATAAAAAGAAAGCTTGGGATGTTATTGCATTTCGACGGTTTCTGAATATTATCAAAAGCAATCAGGTCGAACTGATTCATGCACATTCAAGCTCAGTTTTTTGGGCTGCCGCCGCCAAAATGTTTTATCCGAATGTCAAACTGATTTGGCATGATCATCTGGGCGACGAAGGAAAGCTGAATTCCGAAAGAAAAAAAGGAGTTCAACGAATTTCAGGAAAAATCGACGGAATCATTGCAGTCAGTGAGAAACTGAAAATCTGGTCACAGCTATATACAAAGGTAAAGGATGAAAATGTAGTTTACATTCCAAATTTTCCGCTGCTGAAGGAACCAGAAACTCAAAAAGACAATTCTGACAAAAAACTCAAAATTGTATGTCTTGGAAATTTGAGATGGCAGAAAGGTCATTCCGATTTGCTGAAGGCGATTTCAATTATAGAAAAAAAATCACTCGATCTGGATTACAAACTGATCATTGCCGGCGGATTTGAAAAGGATGAATATTATCTCGAACTTCAGAAAATCATAAATGAAAATCAGCTGGAGGAAAAAGTGGAATTTTCCGGTTCTGTTACCGATACTTCAGAACTTTTATACAACTGCGACATTGGCGTGCTGAGTTCTGTTACCGAAGGATTGCCGGTCAGCTTGCTTGAGTACGGTCTTGCATCGTTGCCGGTGGTGGTGACCGATGTGGGTCAGTGCGCTGAAGTTGTCGATCACGGAAAGGCGGGTTTGGTCGTGCCGTCAGAAAATCCGGAAGCATTTGCGAATGCTTTGACCGAATTGCTGAAAAATGAAGAAATGAGAAAAAAACTCGCACAAAAATTTAAATATCGGACCGAAACGGTTTACGGTTCAAAAAATTTCTTGAAACATTACAACCTGCTGATTTCAGAAATTCAATAAATTTCTCAAAATCAATAGACCGAAAACAATTCAAATGAAACCCAAAAGGATTTTATTTATTGGCAGCATCAACCAAGGCAAACGTCCGAAAGGCGGTGACCAGGCCAAGAACCAGATTTTGCTCAAAAAACTGAAACTTGATTTTGGCGATTCGGTATATAATTTTGATGTTCGTAAATATAAATTCACGCCTTTATTGATTGTTCTTCTTCTCATTCATATTCTCAAATACAAACACATTGTCATATCTGTGAACAGCAGTGGTTTGAAGATGCTCGGTTATGTGAATTTCATTCTGAAAAATAAGAAAACCACTTTTTTTCTGATCGGTGGAATCACTCATATCAAAATGGCTTCGATCCGAATCAAAAAGCTATTGGAATCGGCTTGTCTTGTGTACGCCGAAACAAGAGAAATGGTTGAAAACATCAAAAAAGTTTCAGACAAAGTCAATGTCAGTTATCTGCCCAATTTCAAATCGATTCCAAAAAATCTGAAACCTGCAGAAAAGAAAATTGACAGTGACATTCGGATGGTTTTTCTGTCAAGAGTTCGAGAAGACAAAGGAATTTTTAAATCCATTGAAATTGTCAAACATCTGAATTCTATAGATTCTGATGCCGATTATTTTCTTGATATCTTTGGAAATCTTCAGTTGACCGATGATGAACATCAAAAATTTGATGAATGCCTCAAAGACCATCATATCCGTTACCGAGGATTTTTGGATTTCAATGAAAATGACAGTTATTTGAAATTATCAGAATACCATTTTATGTTTTTTCTGACCAATTTTATTGGAGAAGGATTTCCGGGTGTGATTGTGGATGCTATGATTGCAAATGTTCCGGTGATCGCATCTGATTTCAGATACAACAAAGAAGTGCTCGAAGACGAAAAAGGAATCATAGGCGTCGTTTTGAAAATGGACAGCGACTGGTTATCCGAAGCATCAAAACAAATTTTGGAATTGAAAAACAATCCCGAGCTGTATTTTGAGACAGTCGGACGGATGGCCGAATCGGCGAAAAGTTATGATATTCATCAAATTAAATATAAAATTTGCTGAAGAAGAAAATGAATCGCTTAAATTTGAATTTCAAAAAAACCAACAGAAATACTTTTAAAAAATAAAAAAACCAAAACCTGAACCACAATGGCTTATTTAATTTCGAATAAAGAATTTCCAAATCACAAAGACCGCTTTGGCGAGTATTTTATCGGCTGGAATTCTGAAGAAACCCAAATCCTGAATACAGGTGATGAACTTCTCGTAGTAGAAGGTCTTGTATATAATCTTGAAAAAAAGCGGAAATCTGAGCTGTCCGAAATTTTGGAACTGGTACTTCAAATCAGAAATACTGAAAAGGTATTGCCTGATTTTGTAACCGGTCAGTTCAATATCACGCTGATCAAGGACGGACAGATTGATCTGATGAATGATTTTGTCGGCATTTTCCCAATCTTCTACAGTTTTGAAAATGACAAAAAGATCATTACCAATAATCTTTATTCCTGCCTGCTGTTTGACATTCCGTATGACGATATCGGAATTTTGGAAGGATTTATGAGTCCGCCTTTCACACCTTTTAATTCCAGAACCTATTTCAAAGGCGTCAGTCAGCTGAGGTCGGGTGAGTACCTGAGTTTTGACAACAGTGGCGTTCTGATCGGTTCAAAGATTGATTCGGTACCTGAATCAAACAAACAGATTCAAAAAGAAGATTATGCCGAGATTGTCAATATGCTGTTTGAAAATGCAGAAATCTATCAGCAGAACTTTGACGAGATACTGCTTGCGATATCTGGCGGAGTAGATTCAAGAATCACACTCAGTTCGTTTGTTTCAAAGGATAAAATCAAGACGGTTTCATACGGCGAACAAGATTATATCGACAATCGGATTGCAAAAGAGGTTACAGATTATCTGGATCTTCCGCATACCAGTGTATCTTTCTTCAATCATTTGTTTCCGACGGTTTCAGAACACAGAGATCAGATTGCATACGGTGGTGAATATTTTGTTGATTCCTGGTTTTCAATCCTCGAATTTATCCAAAAAACCAATTACATTTCGCCCGGTCCTTCTGTCATACTGCTCGGAGATGCGGTTGACATAATGAGGGCGCACAGCATATTGTCGCTCAGAGACAGAAAGAAAAGGCTCAAACTGCATTTCAATAAAATTTTTGGTCTGAAGATGGAAGTTCCGGCCTATGACAGGGAAATTTTTCTTAAACGGATTTTGGACGAGAATCTTGGTTCTTTGGAAAATCTGATCAAAGGTTATTCAGAACTCATAAGTGAGTTTAATTACAGCAAAACCGAACTTGAAGATACATTGAAAGAGGATCTGAATCATTTCTTTGACTTTTTGGAGAAAAAGACAAATCCACAGAACCAGCTGAATCTGGAAGAAATGTATTATATCTTCACACTCAAAAGACAGGCAACCACCAGACAGGTAAAGATTTTTAAAGGCAGATTCAATTCGTTTGTCACCACCGGCAGCCGTCATCTGATGAAAAAACTGTTTGGTTATCATCCGGTTTGCAGATATGAAGAATCATTGACCAGCAAACTGTTTAAAGTGAAGAAATTCAAAGATTTGGCAAGATTTCCGACTTCACAGATCCCGTTTGTTCCTTTCAAATCAAATCTTTATCTCAAATATCTGCTTTGGGCATACAGAAGTCTTTCGGATCAGTATCGGATCAAAAGGGGGAAAGGCAGACTGGTCAAACATATCGAATGGAAAAAATATTATGAAAATCCAAAAAACAGGGAATTGCTTGTGAAACTGCTCGAAAATACAAACCCTGAATTGAAAAAACTGCCATTGGATATTTTTGACAAAAGAGCTTCGGGCGAAGCCTGGCCATATATAGAGTCAGATATTACCCAATATGTGTTTTTGCTTAAGTTAAAACAACTGAATAAAGATTATTTGATCGGTTTTTAGCAAAACAGATTGTAGTTTTGATAAAGATTGAGTTTTGACTGATGAAGAAATTAATTTATTTGTTGATAACTGTTTTTAATCCGGTACTCAGCAATTCGGTTTATTCGAATCTGCTTTTCAGAGTGAATTCAATCCGGCTGAAAAGACCGTATTACAAATTGGATATAGATCATCCGAAGACTTTTACCGAAAAAATCAATTACATCAAATTCAATATCAGAAACGATTTTTCGGCGGTGGTTGCCGATAAATTTGAAGTTCGGCAGTTTGTGGCTAAAAGGGCAGGAGAGCAGGTTCTGATTCCGCTGCTCAAAGTGTATGACCGTCCGGAAGAAATTGATCTTAGCCGGTTTGACGAGGATATTATTCTGAAAATGACAAATGGTTCGGGCGGAAATTTAATGGTCAGGAAAGGACACGAGATTCGCAATGAATATGCGATTAAATTTTTCAAAAAGAATTTCAAAAAGAACATTTATCTGTTCAGCCGAGAATGGCATTATAAAAATGTGAAACCGAGAATTTTGGCTGAAAAACTGCTTTCCGACAATCTGAATGATTATAAATTTTTCTGTACAAAAGAAGGTCCATTTGCGGTTCAGGTAGATGTGGACAGATTCACCAATCACAAAAGAAATCTTTATGATTTGGACTGGAATCTTCTTCCGTATAAAATCAGATATGAGAATTCAGACTGCGCAGTTCCAAAGCCCGAAAATCTGAATCGGATGATTGAAGTTTCAAAAAAACTTTGCACTGATTTTATGTTTTCAAGAATCGATCTTTATGATTTTGAAGACACGGTTTATTTTGGTGAAATCACATTGCATCCCGGCGGTGGCGGCGAACCTTTTGATTCAAAAGCATCAGATCTTGCATTTGGAAAATATGTTGATTTGAATTTTAAATAATTGATTTTGGATAAAGAACTGGTTTCGATCATTACACCCATATATAATTCTGCTGAATTTGTCAGAGAAACAGCTGATGGAATTTTTTCACAAACTCATAAAAATTGGGAATGGCTGGTGATTGATGACTGTTCAACAGATGATTCGATGAAGATTCTTGAAGAAATGGCTGCTAAGGACGATCGAATTGTTATCATTAAAAACACAGAAAATCTTGGTCCGGGACCTACCCGCAATCGGGGAATTCAAAGAGCATCCGGAAAATACATGGCTTTTGTGGACAGTGATGATGTTTGGATTTCTGATTTTTTGGAAGAAAATTTAAAGATGGTCAAAGAACGCAATGCCGGTTTTGTGTATTCGTCGGTTCAGAGATGGAATGAAGATTTCAGTGTTCGATATGATGATTTTATTGCACCGGAAACCTATACCTACAAACAATTGCTGAAAACCAACTCGATCGTTTGCTCAACTGCATTTATTGATGCTGAAAAATACGGAAAACTTTATATGCCCGATATTCGAAAGCGTCAGGATCAGGCGCTTTGGCTGAAATATCTTGAAATTATACCAAAAGCATACGGCATTCAAAGGCCGATGGCAAAATACAGAATGCGCACCGATTCTGTGAGTTCAAACAAACTGAGTGCAGCCAAATATCAGTTTATGCTGTACAATCAGCATCTGAAATTCAATCTACTCAAATCCGTATTTTATACACTTCAGTGGGCTTATTACGGTTATAAAAAGTACAGAAATACAGGCAGGAAATAGTCTTTTGAATCCGGTCTGATGTGGTTAAACAGTCAGAAATTTAGTTTTAATCCATTAATTTTAACTTTCGGCTGTCAGTCTGTGATTTTAATCCTTATCTTCAATTTGTTCTCAATTAGAATCTCTTAAAAGGAGATGAAGGACTCTGTATTTTCAACTGTAAAAAACTAAAACCAAACACAGATTGTTGTATGTGTCTGACCATGAAGCTTCAAAAGAGGAAAAAACTCAAATTGTTATCAACAATGTATATCATCTTCAATTGAACCGGTTTTCATAAAAAAAATGCTTTATGCAGGTTTTGACTCAGCGGGCAGTAGACTGATTTAATCATTGTTATGAACATTCGACTTAACTCCATAATTATTTGCAACCTTACAGCTGGAGTGAAAGAACAAAAAAATTTTTTTAGTCTGAAAATTTTTGTTAAATTGCACTCGTATTTATGGTGAACCAGATTCCAACCCTGTTTCATTTTATACAAACCAACCAACCAAGCTAAACTATGAAACTACTTAACCGTTATTTTCGCAATAACGCATTTAGGGTAAGAAATGCGTTTAGAGCAATAGATTTGCTCATTATCTTTCTCTCAGTTTTATTACTGGGACAACTGACCGGGATGGAATATCTCTTGGAAGTGACATCAACCGCAGTGCACATTATTGCATTTTGTGTAATTTTTCTTGTTGCCGGAGGCATTTTCGAATTGTACAGTTTGGAAAACTACAAATCTGTATCAGAAACCATCAAATCTGTTATTGAAGTTTCAATACTTGCCTCTGTATTGTACATCATGATTCCGATAATCACACCATCTTTGCCAGCCGGAAGGCTTGAATTCTTTATATTCTTTCTTGCGGTCAGTTTCAGCATGATTTCATGGAGACTACTTTATCGGATGATGTACAAATCAAATTCAAAACTTCAGAGAAAATCGATTCTGCTGTGCAATCCGGATGAACAGACAGACATGATGGATTCGCTGTTGAGAGCTAATCCTTTTATGAGGATTATCGAATATCCGAGAAGCACTCCTCAGGGGAGCAATCTTACAAGACCCGCCCTGCATACGCGTTACGGGTTGAATGAGATTGAACAGCTGATTACAGAAAACAGAGTATCTGAAATCATTGTATCTCCAAAGGTGGATTTGAAATTTTTTGATTATTACACAACCGATTATAAATTAAGAAGAACGCCGGTAAGATCGTTTACCGAAAAGATTGAAGAAGAACTTCATTTGCTTCCGATTAAATATTATACAAAGGACTATTGTCTGACTTTTCCCTTTAGTAAAAATAATGACAGCAGGATTTATCTAAAGATTTTCCGTTTGTTCGACATCGGTTTTTCATTGGTTGGCTTAGCGGGAGCCGGACTCCTTATGCCTTTTATATTAATTGGAAATATGTTCGGAAATAAGGGGAAATTGTTCTATACCCAGCAAAGGATTGGCAAAAACGGTGATTCATTTGAAATCATCAAATTTAGAACCATGGTAGCCGATGCCGAAAAGGACGGAGCCAAATTTGCCCAAAAAAGAGATCCGAGAATTACAAAATTCGGTCGTTTTCTCAGAAAAACCAGAATAGACGAACTCCCTCAGTTGCTCAATGTGCTAAAAGGTGAAATGTCGGTGATCGGACCAAGACCAGAGCGTCCGTGCTTTGTAAATCAGATTTCTGAAATCGAACCGCTTTACTCAATCAGACATGCTGTGAAACCCGGACTGACCGGCTGGGCTCAGATCAAATACAGATACGGAAGCTCTTTTGACGACAGCATTGAAAAGCTGAAATACGATCTGTACTATATCAAACACCGTGACCTGATTATGGATACTAAAATTTTCATGAAAACCATTGGTACAGTCCTTTTGTTTAAAGGTCAATGATTTAAATTATTAACTGTTTTTATCCCTCTAACGGGAAGTGAATAACGAGTCAGTAAGAAAATTCCCGAAAGCAGCTTTTCGGGAATTTTTATTTTGAAATTGTAAAAAACGGCCTAATCTTTTTTAATTGTGATAGTGTTTAATAGATTTGTGGCATGTCTGAATTTAAATACACAAAAATCTTATATTCGTAAAAATTTAATTCAATGAGCATTAGACCCTTACTTTTCGGATTACTTGTTTTTTTTATATTTTCATGCAAAAAAGGAGAAGTCAAACCCGAAAAGGAGACCAAAACAACTGAAGTCGCTGATACCAAAACTGTCAATAATACAATCCCTGAATCTGAGGTGAGCCTTGATCTTGTTCAGGCAAATCGATTGGCTGAACTGCCTTTTCGTTGTTTTCAAAATCAATATCCGAACAAAACCGGTCAGGTGCTGAGCGATTCTGCAGATTTGGGCACGCCAAAATCACTTCATCCTGCATTCTACGGCTGTTTTGACTGGCATTCATCGGTTCACGGTCACTGGTCATTGGTGAAACTGCTGAAAGATTATCCGGATCTTGAAAACAGGGACAGCATACTGATTCGAATTAAAGAAAATATTTCAAAACAAAATATTCAAAAGGAAATCAATTATTTCAATAGAAAACAGGAATATTCCTTTGAAAGAATGTACGGATGGAGCTGGCTGCTGAAACTTCAGTCGGAACTTGACAGCTGGGATACTCCCGAAGGCAAACAGCTTTCGGCCAATCTCAAACCGCTGTCGGATTTTATTGTCGGCCGTTATATTGAATTTCTTCCCAAACTGAATTATCCGCTCAGAGTTGGCATGCATGGCAATTCCGCTTTTGGAATGACCTTCGCATATGATTATGCCCAACAGTCTGGAAATGAAGAGCTGAAAACAGTCATCGATCAGACTGCACGAAGACTTTATCTGAAAGATAAAAATTGTCCGATCGAATGGGAACCTGATGGTTTTGACTTTTTTTCGCCCTGTCTTGAAGAAATTGATCTGATGCTGAGAGTCCTGCCAAGAGATGAATTTATTTTTTGGATTGATGATTTCATACCAAAACTCAAAACCAAAAAATTTAATCTGAAACCGGCTGATGTTACTGACCGTACAGATGGGCATCTGGTCCATCTTGACGGTCTGAATTTCTCAAGAGCCTGGGTTTTATACCGTTTGGCCAAAGAAATGCCAAACGAATACGGACACCTCAAAGCACTGGCAGACAAACATCTTGCCCATTCGCTTCCGATGATTACCGATGGCAGTTATGAGGGCGAACACTGGCTGGCGAGTTTTGCGCTCTATGCATTGTCCGAAAGATGACTTTTAAACTTTTCAGATTTCTGAAAATGACCTATCTTTGCACAACAAAAAAAATAAGATAATGGCAGTATTAGTAAATAAAGATTCAAAAATAATCGTACAGGGGTTTACAGGCAAGGAGGGAACTTTCCATGCTGAACAGATGATTGAATACGGAACCAATGTAGTTGGCGGAGTGACTCCCGGAAAAGGAGGAAGCGAACACCTTGGCAGACCGGTATTTAACACGGTTCAGGATGCGGTTGACAATGCCGGAGCCGATGTGAGTATCATCTTTGTTCCGCCTGCATTTGCTGCGGATGCGATTATGGAAGCTGCCGAAGCTGGAATCCGTGTGATCATCTGCATTACCGAAGGAATTCCGGTCGCCGACATGGTGAAAGTTCAGGATTATGTGGATGCAAGAGGTGCGACACTGATTGGTCCGAATTGTCCGGGTGTGATTACTGCAAACGAAGCCAAAGTTGGAATTATGCCGGGTTTTGTGTTTAAAAAAGGAAAAGTGGGTATCGTTTCCAAATCGGGCACGCTGACCTATGAAGCAGCTGACCAGGTGGTGAAGGCCGGATTTGGCATTTCGACCGCAATCGGAATTGGTGGTGATCCAATCATAGGAACCACGACCAAGGAAGCTTTGGAACTGTTTATCAATGATCCCGATACCGAAGCAGTTGTAATGATCGGTGAGATTGGCGGACAGCTTGAAGCAGAAGCTGCCAGATGGTACAAATCCATCGGATCCAGCAAACCGGTGATCGGTTTTATCGCAGGTCAGACTGCTCCGAAAGGAAGAACAATGGGACACGCAGGTGCAATCGTTGGCGGAAAGGACGATACAGCTCAGGCAAAAATGGCGATCCTCAGAGAATGCGGAATCCATGTAGTTGAATCTCCGGCCGAAATCGGTGCTGAAGTTGCAAATGTTTTGAGTTAATTGAGATTTGAAAAGCTGAATTACAGCTAAAAATACAGTAAGACGGGATTCAATTTTGATTCCCGTTTTTATTTTTCGGTTTTGTACATAAAACCGTTCAGATGAATTGTTTTTTCTTTTTCAACTTGAAAATCGGCATTGACAAATATTGAATTATCCGGAAATTGAATATTCTGATATTCAGCATCGGCCAAACAGATTTGAACGTCCTCTGATGTACGTCCGACGCCGTTCCACATCATACAATCGATAATTTCCCCACCGGGTTCAGGCAGGGGTTCTTCAGAATTTCCGAGAAACAATGAGCTGCTGATATCAGCTTTTCCTTTTTTGCCAAACGACTTTCCGTCCGAAAAACTTCCAGTCAGCCGATAGCTGATTTCAGTTGGATTTGCGCGGCTGATTTCCAATCTGACTTCATATTCATCTTTTTGAGCAATATAGATATAAGTTTTTCCCAATTCGGGAAGATCTGGAAGTTCAGCTTCATAACCGCTGCTGTACACAATTTTGTTTGAAACAACTTTATGTCTGATTTGTGCTGCCAAAAATTCGATTCCAAAAATGAGCGGAACTGACAATATCAAAGCTTTTGTTTTCATAAATTTAAATTAAAGTTTTTGAGTTAATTCTGATTCTTTATTATAAACTTCATCTATTTCGTCAAATCCGACCAATTGAAAGATTTCTGAAAATGCTGGATTTCCGTCAGTTTTCACAAAATTTAATTTGAAGTAAAGTTAATCAACAGATGAATCCAGGGAAATACCCAATTTGGGTGAAGAGGGCGAGTGGACGATGTAGATTCATAACCAAATGGTCAACCCTGATCAGGCATTAATAAAGTTCAATCTGCCCAACGTCAGGCTCGGGGAGATGAACTGGAGCTTGAAACTCAGACAATCCTTTCTCTGAGTGTCTTTCCAACTGCCTCGGACTGAGAGTGCACACCAAGTTTTTCGTAGATGCTTTTGATGTGGGTGCTGACGGTGCCGTGGGTGATTCCGAGCAGATTGGCAATCATCTTGTAACTGTTGCCGTCGGTCAGTGATTTGAGGATTTCTTTTTCGCGCTGTGTAAGACCGTATTGATCTGCTCTGTGATTTTTGGTGTTCAAATGATTCAGCACCATTCTCGCCACCAGCGGAGACATGGGGGCACCGCCTTCCAATGCTTCTTCGATTGCGCTTCCCAGACGGGTAGCCAGATGCTGTTTGAGGATATAACCGGTTGCGCCGTTCATAATCGCATCGAGCACATGGTCGTTGTCGTCAAAAACGGTCAGCATCACCACAGGCAGTTCGGGTCGGATTTTTCTAATGATTTTTAATCCTTCAATTCCGTTTACTTCCGGCATATCAATATCAGCCAAGACGATGTCGGGTTGAAACTCTTCTATATGCCCGGCAACTCCGCTGCAGTTTTCAAATGCGCCCAAAAGTTCAAGATTTTCAGAAAATCCGATCAAAGCGGAAAGGCTTATCCTCAACTCGGGATTGTCCTCATAAAGCAATACTTTGGTAGCCATAGTTTTAAGTTAAGAAATAAGTTTGTCATGCAAATATTTAAAAATCAAATCAAAATTACTATATCCAAATCAGGGTAGAAGAATTCTCAGATGAATGGTCGTTCCATGGTCTGGCGAAGACTCAAGTCTGAATTCTGAATTCATCTTTTTTGATCTTCTTTCCATATTGCTCAGACCGTTTCCTTTTTGTACCGATTCCGGATCAAAACCGATTCCGTTGTCTGAAATCTTCATTTTCAATAAAGATTTCTTTTCTGAAATGCTAATATCCACCTTCTCGGCATTGCTGTATTTTCTGGCATTGTTGATCGCTTCTTTGAACACCATAACCATTTCTTTTCTGAGTTCGGGCGAAATCTTTTTATTTGGGTCATTTATCTTTACGTTGAATGAAAATGAAATTTCCGACGGAGTCAGAATCTCTGAACTGATCTTTCTGAGCTGTGAAATGATTGCTTCCAAACTGTCGTTTGCCGGATTCAGTTCCCAGACGATTTCACGGATTCCGTTTGCCACCTTATTTGAAAGACCTGAAATATTTTGGGCTGCCTCTATTACTTTGGGGTCATTTGTTTTTTCGGTCATCAGATTGCTTATGATCTGTATGCTCGAGAGTGTGGATCCGACATCATCATGAAGATCTCCTGCCAGATTTTGCCGCATTCCTTCAATTTCGGCTGAACGTTTCATCCGCTGAACCGCTCTCATTCGTGCAATTCCAAAACCGGCAGCTGCCAAAACGAGGATTCCGACCATGATGGCGAGATACATTTTATTTTTGTAGGAAGCAGAAATGATCTCCTGTTGGCTGAGATTCAGCTGATACTGAAGTGAATCTTCTTTTGCTTTTTGATGGAATTCATATCGGATTGCAATTCGCTGATTTTCGAATACCTTTGATTCAATTGCCAATGAATCAACCATTTCCATCTGTAATCTTTTGTATGTCAATGCATCTTTGTAATTTCCTTTCTTTTGATTGTAATCCGACAGTAAACCGTAAACACTTCTTCTGAAATCATAACTTCCAATATCCTCAATGCATTCCCTGCAATTATTCAAATATTGACCGGTACGGGCCAGGTCGTCTTTTTTCAACCAGGTATTGGCCAACACCGCAGTATTCAGACACCAGTTGAAATATTTGGTGTCCTTATGCGACGAATAGAATTTATTGGTTCTTTCGAGATAATAAATTGCAGAATCCAGTTCTCCCAATTCCTGAAAACTGCTGCCCATCTTTGACTCTATGCTGTTTATTTTTGCGGTGTCTTTGATTTCTTTTGCAAATTTTAACGACCGGTGATAATATACATTTGCCTTTTTATATTGCGACTGATAATAGTAGACGTTTCCCAAATTGCTGTACGAACTGCTCATCCCTTTCAGGTCATTTGTTTTTATTCTGTACTCGAGAGCCTGTTTGTTATAGAGCAGTGCATTGTCCCAATCTTCAAGACTTTCATATACAGAGCCGATATTGTTGTTGATCCGCGCCTTTAAACCATTATTTCCTGCTCTTTCTGCAAGCCCTTTTGCTTTGAAAAATAATTGAAGAGATTCGGTAAATCGATTGATAAACAAAAATGAACCTGCTTCTTCTTTGTAGCATTCGGCTTCATTGGAAATCATATTCAGTCCACTGTATATTTCGGCCGCAGTTTGGTAATTAAGAATTGATTTTTCAAATTCATTCCGGTAGGACAGATAATCTCCTCTTTTCTTCAATACGAATGCAGTCAGTGGTTTGTTGTTGATTTCTTTGGATTTCTTTTCAGCACGGTCAAACATTTTTAATGCTTCTTCCATATTGACATCAGAAGATTCTGTGCTTTCAACCAGCTTGACAATTGAAATTGAATCTGCCGATGCAGTCTGCCCACACAGGCAGATGCTCAGTAAAAAGACAGCGAACAGACTAAATATGAGTTTATTCATCATTCAGAGAGATTTAATCTGTTTTGAAGTAAAATGATAACCAACCAAAACAATCATTAAATCAAATATAGCAATTAGTAGATAAGATTAGGTTTAAATTGTTAACAATTCTTTTGCTGATGATTCATTCATATTAAATTTTCCAATTCCGGTATTTGATTTGAGCAGCCGCTGTATATTGATAAAAAAATAATACTGCCGCTGATTCAGAATCAAATTTTTTTGAGATCATTCGTTTTTTTTAACTTGCATAATTCACCGCAAAAGTGATTCATTATTTAAGAACGCTGTAAATCAATTGTTCAGAAATTGATCCATCCTCCATCTTCAATCCTCCATCTTCCAACACCCAACACCCAACACCCAACTTTGAGATGTGGGACTTTTTGAATGTATCGGGATAATAAAAATGTGATTCTTCTGTTTATAATTAAGTTCAAATTGATTCAGGGGTTAGAAATAACTTTTAATTATGGCTCTGAGATGATGTGAATTGGGGCGAAATAGCAATTAATAATTTGATAAATTAAAATTAAGTTTAAATTTGTACCAACTAAAATTGAGGCCAATATGAGAAATAAGATAGCGCTTGCACTGATGATCGGTTTATTTTTTACTGAATTCGGTTTTTCCCAAATTCGTTTCGGTGTGAGAGCCAGTGGAAGTATGACCAATATAACCGAAGTTCATTCATGGTCAAAATCAAGAGGCGGTTTTCAGCTGGCGGCATTTACACTGATTCCTATTTCTTACAATGACCTCTTTTTCTTTCAGCCCGAAATCAATCTTTCTGCTCAGGGAGAATTTGACCAGCCGATTACTGACGAAGGATTGCGCGAAAAACAAAAGGTGTTTTTGACCTATATCAACGTACCCCTGAATTTTAAACTATACTTTACGGATGCCGAAGACGAATTCTTTGCTGTGGGTGGACCCTATTTTGGTTTTCAGATCATGAAAAACATTGAAAGCAAGGATTTTCCCACAGAAGCTGAACGAAACAATTTCAATACTTTTGATATGGGCGCAACTCTGGGGGTCGGATACAGCATCAACCGTCAGCTTGAATTTTCACTCAGATATTCGTATGGTCTGATTGATCAGGTTTCAAATGATCTGGCCAACAAAACCAATTCGACTTCAATACTCAATCTTGGCGTCAGCTTTATATTCTTTTAGCCAATAAAATGATTCAAAATACAAGCCCGTTTTTGCGGGCTTTTTTTATGATATAATTTTAAGAATTTAAATTGTGATAGGAATGGTTTTTGTTCTAATTTAGTTGAAATAATAAAATTCTATGAAAATGAAATTCAATTATTTATTTTTCCTTGCCCTGTTCGGATTTTTTCTGACTTCGTGCAAAACTGTCTCAGTGACATACGATTTTGACCATTCGGCAGATTTCAATACGTTTAAAACCTACAATTTCCATCAAAAAGGAATTGACAAACTCGAACTCAACGATTTGGACAAACGAAGAATACTTTCTGCAATCGAAGCGAATCTTGCATCAAAAGGGTTCACAAAATCAGATCAACCGGATTTGTACATCAATGTGCTGGCAAGCTCAAAAGAAAAGGTGAATATAGACAACGGATATTATGGCGGATACTGGGGCCCGTATTGGGGCGGTCCGTCAAGGGTTTATCAGTACACATCGGGAACCATCATCATCGATGTGATCGACAATCAAAAAAATATATTGGTTTGGCAGGGAGCCGGAAGCGGTTTGAATGTTTCAAATCTGAATACCAAAGCGGATGATATTCCAAAAGCAATCGATGAAATTATGGCGAATTTTCCGCCCAAAGCAAAGTAATTTAAAAAAATCCGGAAAAAAATCCGGATTTTTTTATGTTCTTTTTTCATTATCCTATCACTCCCGAACCAACCAGTTCCTCACCCAAATACCAGGCGGCAAACTGACCTTCTGTTATCGCTTTCTGAGGCTGATCAAATTCAATATAAAGCCCCGAATCTGCTTTGTAGAGCATCGATTTTTGCAACGGTTGACGATATCTGATTCTGACCATTGCATCCAGACTTTCGCCCGGATTGAGTTTCAGATCTTCTCTGACCCAATGGATTTCATCTTCGCCGATAAATAATGCTTTTTTTAAAAGCCCGGGGTGATCCTCTCCCTGACCGGTGTAAATTACGTTTTCCACCACATCTGTATCCAGCACAAAAAGAGGTTCGGGTGTGCCACCGACCCTGAGTCCTTTTCGCTGTCCTTTTGTAAAATAATGTGCACCATCGTGATGACCGACTATCTTTCCGGAAGATTTTTCATACGAAATTCCTTCTGATTCATATTCCAGCTCCTCCCATTTAGAATGAAATTCGGGCTGTTCTCTGTTGTAAACCGGATTGTCTTTTGAAATTTCAATGATATCACCTTCTTTTGGTTTCAGCTGCTGCTGCAAAAAGTCGGGCAGGCTGACCTTTCCGATAAAACACAGACCCTGTGAATCCTTTTTGTCGGCAGTCACAAGATCCTGTTCGTGCGCTATTCTTCTGACTTCGGATTTTTCCAAATGTCCGATTGGAAACAAAGATTTGCTCAACTGTTCCTGATTCAGCTGACACAAAAAATATGACTGGTCTTTGTTTTTGTCTTTTCCCGCCAACAGCCGATAGACTTTTTTTCCGTCGATTTCAATTTCTTCTTTTCTTGCATAATGACCGGTTGCGACATAGTCTGCGCCCAGATCCATAGCTGTTTTCAGAAAAATATCAAATTTGATTTCGCGGTTGCAAAGCACATCCGGATTGGGTGTTCTGCCTTTTTCATATTCAGCGAACATATAATCGACGATTCTTTCTTTGTAAATTTCGCTCAAATCGATTACCTGATAAGGAATTCCGAGTTTTTCAGCCACCATCAGCGCATCTGCACTGTCTTCCACCCACGGACATTCGTCTTCCAGTGTAACCGAAGCATCATTCCAGTTGCGCATAAAAATCCCAATCACATTGTAGCCCTGTTCTTTCAACAAAAAGGCCGCCACACTTGAATCAACTCCACCCGATAATCCTACTACTACCGTTTTCATTTTGCAAAGTTACGGATTTTGTGGTTTTGGATTTGTTAATTTGAATAATTGCGATTCTAATTATCTAACATCCTGTCCAGCTCAATCAATTTCAAACTTTGGTTGTGCTCGTAATTGATATTGTCTCCTTCGGTGGTCAGGTAGTAGGTTTCAAATCTTTTAAAAATTATTTCATTTCTAATTTTAAAAGTATAATTTTTTACGGGTTGATGATTTAATATCTTGTATGAGCCATAGATTGTATTACCAACAATACTGTCTTTTTTTAATTGATATTTTTTGACTTCTTCAGTTTTCAAAATCTCAAAATTCTTTCTTGCAAAATCAAGAAAATCTGAATTCGTTAATTTAGTTTCCGTTTCACTACAGGGATAAAATGATTTTTCGTAAAAATTTCCATCCTTATCCTGCCAGTATAAATTTGTGGAAAAATAATAATCAACTTTTACACATTCCTCATATTCCATGTTTTCCGGTCTTACCATGAATATTGCGCCGGGATGGGTGTTGTCAACAAAAAAATAGTCGTTTTTGAGATCAAAGGTTTCTGTAAATTCATTTACTTTCGGATTCACAGAAGTCTGACCGAAAATGAAAATAGGGAATAAGAGTATAATTAAGAACTTCATATAGAAATTATTCAAAAACCATACTTCGTACCTGGTACATTGTACTTTGTACAACGCTTACGGCCAGACAAACTCCACCGTCTTTTTCACTTCATCGTGCAGACTCAGATAAACCGGACAAGTCAAAGCAGAATGTTCCAGAATTTGTTTTTGTTTATCTGAATATTCATCCTGACCTTTTACAGTCATTTTCACCACCACTTCACCGATTCTTCTCGGATTGGAAGTCATAATTTTTGTGATTTCAATTTCGGTTCCCACAATATTTATTTCGTGTGTATTGGATGCAATTCCCATAATACTCAGCATGCAACTTCCCAGCGCAGTCGCCACCAAATCGGTAGGAGAGAAGCGTTCACCTTTTCCGTTGTTGTCGGTTGGGGCATCGGTTTCTACAATTGTTCCCGATTGAAGATGCGTCATTTCAGTTCTTAAATCGCCTTTGTAAATTATTTTTGAAGTCATAAAATTTAGTTTAAAGTTTCAGGTTTATAGTTCCAAGTTAATTTTTGCAAAGTGAAAAATTTAAGAATTAAACAAATCGGAAGATTTTAATTTGATTTTCGTCAAAACCTTTTTGGTATACATCGGAAAATCTGCATTTTGAATCCAACCGTAATAGCCTTGGTCTTTCTCCAAAACTTCCCGCACTACCTGTCCTTTGTATTTCCCGAAATTGAAAATTTCTTGTCCTTTGTCATTGATACCGATCATTCCTGCCAAATCTGCTGTTTTGCGTTGATTGGTATATTCACTCAGAAATTTAATGTCATTTTCCAAATCATCATAACGTTCGATTTGGGCTTTGAAGATTTCATAGGTTGCTTCCACATCTGCAGCTGCCGAATGTGCATTTTCCAATGTTTTATCACAATAAAACTTAAAAGCCGAACTCAAATCTCTGGGTTCTTTTTTATAAAAAACCGCCTGTACATCGACCAATTTATGTTTTTCAACATCAAATTCAATCCCGCATCGCAAAAATTCTTCTGCTATTAGCGGCACATCAAAACGATTTGAATTGTAACCCGCCAGATCAGAATCTTTCATCATTTCCCAAATTTGGGGTGCAATTGCTTTAAAAGTCGGTTCATTGGCCACATCTTCATTTGAAATTCCGTGAACAGCCTGTGCTTCTCTTGAAATTGGAATTTCGGGATTGACTCTGAGCGTTTTGCTCTCTTTGTTTCCGTTCGGAAAAACCTTCAGCACCGAGATTTCGACAATCCTGTCCTTTCCGACATTCAGTCCGGTGGTTTCCAAATCAAAAAAGCAAATCGGTTTGTGTAGTTTAAGCATGAATAATTTTTTTTCTGAATATAATTGAAATAATGATATACAACAGTATGATGAACGGCACCGAATTCATTTGAAACAAAATCAAAAGAATGATGCTGATGATCAGAAATACATATTTGTAATGATTGTCTTTCCATGCAAATCCTTTGAATTTGAATGAAAAAATCGGGATGTTGGCAATCAAAAGCCAGCAGGAAATGAGTGTTATTCCTATTAATATATATAAATCGAATTTTGGAGAAATTATAAATCCGTTTTGGTTTTGAATCCAGAAAAGTGAAAAAATCAAAATCGTATTGGCCGGTGTAGCCAAACCTTTGAAATAAGTGGATTGTTCGGTATCTACATTGAATTTTGCCAAACGTAAGGCGGAGAATAAAATAATGAATAATCCAATTAATGATAAGATTGAAACATTTTCGCAAGGATTAATAGTTACATTTAAAAATTCTTTAATACAAAATAACAAAGCATCAATATTAAGCATTTTTGACATTAATATTCCCGGTAAAAATCCAAAAGAAATCATGTCTGCAAGTGAATCAAGTTGAATACCGATTTCAGAATTTGATTTTAATAATCTCGCGATCATTCCATCAAAAAAGTCAAAAATTAAACTTCCCGCAAAGAGAAATATAATTAAATCATATGTCCCATAAATAACAAACACACAAGCCAAACACCCGCAAAACAAATTTCCCAGGGTCAGAAAATTAGGTATTGTAAAAAGTTTCATATAATTAATTATTGCCCGCTTTTGTTTCCTCTCCCTTGGGGAGGATTAAGGAGGGGCTAAGATAGCAAGAAATCAAACGCAATAAAAAACTATATTTTTTGTTTTAAAGAAAACATCTCATTTTTGCATGTTGTGAAATGTTGACGGTTGATTGTTGCAGATTCTGGCTTAAATCATAATCACGATTTAGAAACTTGGAACCTGAAACTTGAAACCTGAAATCTGAAACAAAAAAACCTGAAACAAAAGATAAATTTTGAAATTCAATCTGACCATAATTATTTGTTTAGCCGGCATCATGACCTATGGCCAGGCGACCCGTAAATATTCAAACGAATTCCTGAATATTGGTGTGGATGCGCGTGCATTTGCAATGGGAAATGCGGTGGTGGCCAATATCGGTGATGTGAATGCTGCCTATTGGAATCCTGCCGGTCTGACCGAAGTCTGGGACAATTGGGCTATTTCAGCCATGCATGCAGAATATTTTCAGTCGATTGCAAAATACGATTATGCGGCTGTCGCCGTGCCGCTTCAGAACAATGCAACGGTCGGACTTTCGCTTTACCGTTTTGGTGTGGATGACATTTTGAATACCACCGAACTGATCGACGCTCAGGGAAACATCGATTATGACAGAATCAGCAAATTCTCGACTGCAGACTATGCACTAAGTATGAGTTATGCTGGCAACTTCCTCGGAAACCCTGATATAGCGATTGGTGCCAATGCAAAACTGGTTTATCGGCATATCGGAAAGTTTGCAAAATCTTTTGGTTTTGGTTTGGATTTGGGAATTCAGTTTCGGACCCAAGACGAATTCTTTTTTGGTATAATGGCGAGAGACATCACCACAACCTTTAATGTATGGTCGATCAACGAAAAGGAATTGAACAAGATCACGGTGACCGAGCCGGGAACTGGAAATCAGCAGACCGTAAACGAAATGCCTGACGAGAACATTGAACTCACTCTGCCCAAGGTTCAGGCGGGTATTGCCAAAAATTTTCAACTCAGCGATAAATTCAATGTATTGGGAGAGGTTGATCTGAATTTCAGATTTGCACAAACCAATGATTTGATTTCAACAAGTTTCCTCAGTCTGACGCCTTCTGTCGGCTTTGAGATTGGATATGACGATATGGTCTTTTTAAGGGCAGGCGTCAACAATTTTCAGTTTGAAAGAACATTTGAAGACAAAAAGAATCTCACTTTTCAGCCCAACGCCGGTGTCGGATTCAAGTACAGAGGAATATCAATTGACTATGCGCTGACCAACTTTGGTGATCAGAATATTGCGCTTTATTCAAATATTATATCGGTTAAAATCAATTTAGGCGAGTTCTAAAAATCAGGTTTTCAATCCTTTTGAAAATAGTTAAAAAAATGTTTTTAATTTATTTGTATTATCAGATTTATTGCATGTATCTTTGCACTCCTTTTTGATAAGAATTGAATGGGGTGCTGCTGAGGAGGAATAGAGTTCTCTCGGTGATTGAAAAAGTCGGAAAAAAAATTCCGCAAAAAAGTTGCACAGATAGAAAATAATCTTACCTTTGCACGCGCTTTCGAGAAGGGAGCGAAAAGAGACAGAGAAGTTCATTGTAATAGAAAAGATAAACAAGAAGAAAAAAAGCCTAAAAACAAAAAACGGTCAATACCTGAAAGGGCAGGGTTAGAACGATTCGCAAAGCTAAAAACAACAAAGATTTTTACAACGGAGAGTTTGATCCTGGCTCAGGATGAACGCTAGCGGGAGGCTTAACACATGCAAGCCGAGGGGTATTCAGTTGCTTGCAACTGAAGAGACCGGCGCACGGGTGAGTAACGCGTATGTAACTTACCTCATTCAACGGGATAGCCCGGGGAAACCCGGATTAATACCGTATAACATTTGGACAGGCATCTGTTCGGATTGAAAGATTCATCGGAATGAGATAGACATGCGTATGATTAGTTAGTTGGAGGGGTAACGGCCCACCAAGACGATGATCATTAGGGGTCCTGAGAGGGTGATCCCCCACACTGGTACTGAGACACGGACCAGACTCCTACGGGAGGCAGCAGTGAGGAATATTGGACAATGGGTGAGAGCCTGATCCAGCCATCCCGCGTGCAGGAAGACGGCCTTATGGGTTGTAAACTGCTTTTATACAGGAATAAACCA
>JBAYPM010000021.1:0-44649 GCA_041677705.1 Weeksellaceae bacterium
GGTCGCATGCAGCGCATCATCGATTCTGTCTTTTTTCTCTTTCATTTCAACCTCAGAAGCTGCGCCCACATATAGAACAGCAACACCGCCACCCAATTTTGCAAGTCTTTCCTGAAGTTTTTCACGATCGTAATCAGAAGTGGTGGCCTCGATCTGAGCTTTGATTTCGTTCACTCTTGCTTTAATCTGAGCCGGTTTTCCTTTTCCATTGACAATGGTTGTATTGTCTTTGTCGATCTGAACTTTTTCGGCAGAACCAAGCATATCCATCGTCGCACTTTCGAGCGAATAACCTCTTTCTTCAGAAATAACGGTTCCGCCGGTCAATATTGCGATGTCTTCGAGCATTGCTTTTCTTCTGTCGCCAAAACCGGGTGCTTTCACAGCAGCGACTTTCAGAGAACCTCTCAATCGGTTTACTACCAATGTTGCCAAAGCCTGCCCTTCCACTTCTTCCGAAATGATCAACAGCGGATGGCCCGATTGTGCTACCGGTTCAAGAATCGGCAGTATGTCCTGAAGATTTGATATTTTTTTGTCATACAGCAAAATGTAAGGACTGTCGAGCTCAGCAATCATTTTGTCTGCATTGGTCACAAAATAAGGTGACTGATAACCTCTGTCGAACTGCATTCCTTCCACCACATCCACATAAGTTTCTGTACCTTTTGCTTCTTCAACTGTGATCACTCCTTCTTTTCCGACTTTTCCGAATGCTTCTGAAATCAATGCACCGATGGTTTCGTCGTTGTTGGCAGAAATTGAAGCAACCTGCTGAATTTTTTCTGAACTGTCTCCAACTTTTTTGGATTGTTTTTTCAGATTTTCAACCACTGCGCCGACTGCTTTGTCGATTCCTCTTTTCAAGTCCATCGGGTTTGCACCTGCAGCCACATTTTTCAATCCTTCGCGGATGATTGCCTGCGCAAGCACAGTTGCAGTAGTGGTGCCGTCTCCGGCTACGTCATTGGTTTTTGAAGCTACTTCTTTCACCATCTGAGCACCCAGATTTTCGATCGGGTCTTCCAGTTCGATTTCTTTTGCAACCGAAACACCGTCTTTGGTAATATGCGGTGCGCCGAATGATTTTTCAAGGACTACGTTTCTGCCCTTGGGTCCGAGTGTTACTTTGACTGTGTCTGCCAGTTTGTCAACACCTCTTTTCAGACCATCTCTTGATTCTACATCAAATTTGATATCTTTTGCCATAATTTTTTGCTTTAAGCTTTAGTCAATAAGCTGCATGCTTTTCCTAAAGCCTGTTTAACTTAATTTTTCTTTTAGTTTATAAATTTTACTTTTGATTGTACTGATTTTAGATTCAAAATCAATGAATTTTGACTCATTCAAATAATTCAAATCCTTAGAAAGGATAATTAAGTATTCGGATTCAGAAGCAGAACCTAAAGCGATATTGAGAAATTGATTGAACTCTTTGTCCGAATTTCTTCCACACCCTTCTGCAATATTTGTGGGGATTGAAAGAATGGCTCTTCGTAATTGTCCAATTAATCCAAATTTTTCTTCATTTGGAAAATTGGTCGTAGATGTGTAAATATCTAAAACCGACGAATGACTCAATTGCCAAATTTCATATTTCTTAAAATCCCTCATTGCTTACTGCATTATTTAAACAATTGCCAAAATATCGGATTCTTTCATAATCAGATAATCTTTACCTTCCCATTTGAGCTCGCTTCCGGAATATTTCCCGTAAAGCACTTTGTCGCCCACTTTAACGGTCATAGGTTCATCTTTTTTACCTTTTCCAACTGCCACTACAGTCCCCTGTTGCGGTTTTTCCTTTGCAGTATCAGGAATGATGATACCTGATGCAGTTTTTGTTTCAGCTGCTGCAGGCTCAACCAACACCCTGTCTGCCAATGGTTTGATCGAAATTTTTGACATATCTTTTCTGTTTTAAAATTATTGTTTAAAAAATTTACATCCGACTATTGACGAAAACTGTGCCAACGGCGCAAATCAATTCAGTCTGTCATTTTTAATGACACAATGATTTTTGAAACTGACAAGATGTCAATTTTGAGGGATTCAATCATTGAAATTTTGAAACGAAAAAATTACTCAAACAAACCGCCCTGTTTTCCGGTTTTGATTTTCCCGAGATGACGATAAGCCTTCTCGGTCGCTTCTCTTCCGCGCGGTGTCCTCATCAGATAACCTTCCTGAATCAGATAAGGTTCATAGACTTCCTCGAGCGTTCCGATATTCTCTGAAACTGCGGTGGCAATGGTCGATATACCGACCGGACCGCCTTTGAATTTGTCAATGATGGTCGATAAAATCTTATTGTCCATTTCGTCCAAACCGTTCTGATCCACTTTCAGCGCCGATAGTCCAAAATCTGCAATCTTTTTATCGATCCGTCCTGTCCCTTTGATTTGTGCAAAATCACGAATTCTTCTGAGCAGTGCATTTGCAATCCTGGGCGTGCCGCGGCTTCTTCCTGCAATTTCGATCGCTGCCTCATCATCGATTTTGGTGCCGAGAATTCTCGAACTTCTTTCGATGATTGAGCTCAGCAGCTCCTGATTGTAATACTGAAATCTGAAATTGATACCGAATCTTGCTCTGAGCGGCGCAGTCAAAAGCCCCGAACGGGTGGTTGCGCCGATCAGCGTAAAAGGTTCCAGACCGATTTGGACCGAACGCGCATTTGGACCCGATTCGATCATGATATCGATTTTGTAATCTTCCATTGCAGAATACAGATATTCCTCGATCACCGGCGACATTCTGTGGATTTCGTCGATAAAAAGCACATCATTTCTTTCCAAATTGGTCAGCAGTCCCGCCAGATCACCGGGTTTATCAAGCACAGGACCCGATGTGAGTTTGATGCCGACGCCGAGTTCGTTTGCAATGATATGCGCCAAAGTGGTTTTTCCCAAACCGGGTGGTCCGTGAAGCAGTACATGATCGAGCGCTTCGCCTCTGAGTTTGGCCGCTTTCACAAACACCTCAAGATTGTCAAGTATGTGTGCCTGGCCCGCAAAGTCTTTGAAACTCTGCGGTCTGAACTGTTCTTCAATCTGTAATTCTTCGTCCGAGAAATTTTCTCTGTCCGGGTTGAGCAGGTCTGACATATATATAAAAGGTCTTGACTAAATGTTTTCTATTTTTGCACTGAATTGACAATTCACAAATATACAATTCTATTTACAAGAATGTTTTTATGAAGAAATTTATCGCAATTATTTTTGGGCTTTTGATGATGTCCTGTGTAAAGGAAGTAGGAAGTCTGGCGGATTTGAAATCTGATTTCTATGAACTTCAGAACCGTTTGATTCGGATGAATGATACTTTGATAGTAAATTTTAATGCCTATCAGGATCGGATCGACTCGGTTGCTCTTCTGCTCAACGGAAAAAGAATTCAAAACTATACATTGCTCGATTCGCTGAATTCGACTCTCGGACTGAATCAGCTTGAAATCAATGTCTATACAAGCGAAGGCAGAATCAATGGAAAAACAAAACTGCCGGTTTTGAGTTCAATTCCCGAAACACCGGTTGAGTTTGAAGTGATCAAAGAATATCCGCATCCGAAAGAGCTGTTTACACAGGGTTTCTTTTTTCATAACGGTCTGATTTACGAAAGCGCCGGACAGTACAAAAAATCAAAACTGGGTACATACAGACTCGGTTCAACAGATTTTGTACAGGAAAAGAAACTGAATGACAATATTTTTGCGGAAGGTTGTGCGCTGCTCAATGATAAAATCTATCAGCTGACTTATCGGGAGCGAAAAGTTTTTGTCTTTGATGCAAATACGCTCGAATTAAAAGAAACGCTCCAAATGCCTGCCGAGCTCAGAGAAGGCTGGGGTCTGACTTCTGACGGAAAACAGCTGATCGCAAGCGACGGTTCTCAGGATCTGTATTTCTTTGATGAAAATTTGAATTTCAAAAGACAGATTCAGGTGGTCGGAAATGTTTCGATTTATGATCAGATCAATGAATTGGAATACATCGGCGGGAAGATTTTTGCAAATGTCTGGCAGACTTCCTATCTGCTGATCATCAATCCGGAATCGGGCAGAGTTGAAAGATATTACGATCTGAAAGATCTAAACGAAGCAAACGGCAGTGATGATGTTCTGAACGGAATTGCATTTTATGACGGAAAACTTTTGGTGACCGGAAAACTTTGGTCAAAAATTTATGAATTGAATCTGCCGGATTGAAGAATCAGACTTTGAGACTTTTTTCTGCATTTTTCCCGATCGTGTTTGAGAAACAAAAAAACCGATGCACTTTTCAGCACATCGGTTTTGGTTGTTATAAGGTTTTAAATTATTTCAGTTCCAAAGATTTCTGTCCGATCTTCATACCGTTTTGGTACAGATCAATTTTGTAGGTTCCTTTTGGAAAATCAAAATCTTCCCAGTCAAAAGTGATGTTCTGTTTGGTTCCCTGGGTATAGTTGAAGTTCACTTTATCCGAATAATCAACCGATCCGTTGGCCCAGGTTTCAAGCTGTCCGGGGGTCGCATTTTTGAATTTTCCCAATTTGCCGTCCGGTTTAAAAATCGCAATGTAAATTTCTTTTTCGCCGGTTTCTGCATACTGATTCGGATCCAAATCAAAGCTCACTCTCAGTTTGTCGATACGTTTTGCTTTTTCGGTTTCAACTTCCTTACCGCTGTTTCTCACCTTCAGCCCCGTGATTTTATAATTCGAAATTGAGAAGGTACTTCTCAGATTTCGCTCATTTTCATCCGCTCTGCTGGTTTCCGCGACCAGCCTTCCGCTCATTCTTTCCTGCTGTACATGGAGCGTGTCGTTGGCAATCAGAAGTGAATCGTTCTGCGCCTGAAGCACCGCGATTTCCTGTTTGTAACGGTTGATGTCGGTATTCAGCGAGTTGATCAGTTTCTGAGCTTTTGCCAGTTCGCCTTCAGTTGCATTCTTTTTGTTGAGCAGTGACTGAATCTCATTTCGCTTATCTGCAATTTCAGCATCACGCGCACTCAGTGTTGAATCTCTCATTTCCAACTGAGCCTTGGTCTGATCGTAATCATAGGTCAGATCGTCAAACTGTCTTTGAAGCTCAACTCTCGCATTTTCTGTATCCTTTAAATTTACATTCACCAATTGAATTTCCTCGTCACTTTTTTTCTGTTGGGTAAACTGATAAATATTGAATCCCAAGCTTCCCAAAAGCAATACCGCCAGCGCTATGATAATCGCCTGCCCGCTCTTCCTGTTTCCTGACTGCTTCGGCTCTTCTGAACCGGAATAGTTTTGAATTTCCTCTGTTTCCATTTTTTTAATTGTTTTTATTAATAATACCTGATTTCTCTCGAAATTATAAAGGCCGGTATTCGATTCATTTTTATTGTACAATTCGTCCAATTGTTGTTCGAATCATATTCATATTCAAAATTATAAATGTCGGTGTTGTTGGATCGGTAGTTGAATTTCCTTATTTCAAAAATCCTGCCATTTGGGTCGTAAAGGGTCAATTTTACCAAATTCTCGGTATCATCTGTCTCTGAAATTTTGGACGGATAAACAGATCCGTATTCAATGGTTTCGACCGTCTCTTTGTTGCCCGAACGGCTTATAATCTTCAATGGCATTCCTGCCGAATTATTTTGATAAATTTTAACCAGTCCCTGCTGACCGTTGTTGTGGACTGTCTTTTCTGAAACCGGATTGTGGTTGCTGTCAAACTCATAAGCGGTTGTTGAAAAAATTGCATCATCCATCCAAAAGACTTTCTCTTTCAGCCGATTGCCGCTGTACACCGAATTGACCACCCAATGCTGATTTGAAGTCCTTCCGAAATTGTATTCATCTGTTCTGACCAGCTGATTTTTCAGATAATAAAAGACCTTTCGCTGTGCCACTTTTCTGGGTTCCTCTCCATTTTGAATCAGAATGTTTTCCAGTTTTTCAATCTGCTGTGAAGGATTGTACTGATAAACCGTACGGTCAAAAATCCCTAATCGGCCTCTGTAATCCAGATAATTTTCTCTTAATGTCAGATATTTTCTTTGATCAAATTTCAGATGGACCGAGTCAAACTGTTCACTGTCCAAAAATCCAGAAACAGCCGTAGAATTGGGCTGGTTATAAATTCGGGTCACCGAACTCATGCTTTTTACATTTCCGATCAGCTCATAATCGGCAGCTCTGTATTGACCAAAACATAATGCGCCAATCAGCAAAAACCAAACATTAATTCCTCTTCCGTATTTCTTTGTATGCATTGATCAGTCCGTTTGTGGACGAATCGTGTGAACTTATTTTTTCATCTGTTTCCAATTCTGGAAGTATCTTTTTTGCCAGTTTTTTTCCAAGTTCCACACCCCACTGGTCAAAACTGAAAATATTCCAAATCAATCCCTGAACAAAAATCTTGTGTTCATACATCGCCACTAATTTCCCTAACGTATTTGGTGTTAAAAGATTGTACAAAATTGAATTTGTCGGGCTGTTTCCTGCAAAAATTTTAAATGATTTCAGAAATTCAATCTCTTTTTCAGATTTTCCTTCCTGTTTCAGTTCCTCTATCGCTTCTTCTTCTGTCTTGCCAAAAGCAAGAGCTTCTGTCTGTGCAAAGAAATTTGAAATCAGCTTCAGGTGATGATCTTCCAACGGATTCAGCGAATTGGCACCGGCCAAAAAATCACACGGAATCAGTTTGGTGCCCTGATGTATCAACTGATAAAAAGCATGCTGGCCGTTTGTGCCGGGTTCGCCCCAAATGATCGGACCGGTCTGATAAAAAATATGTTTCCGGTCGCGTCCGGTCGATTTGCCGTTGCTTTCCATGTCTGCCTGCTGAAAATACGCCGGAAAACGATGTAGATATTGTTCATACGGCAAAATCGCCATGGTTTCTGCGCCAAAGAAATTGTTGTAATAAATTCCGATTAAAGCGAGAATCACAGGAATATTTTCTTTGAAATCAGCATTTCTGAAATGGTTGTCCATCTGGTGCGCACCTTCCAGCAATTTTTCAAAATTTTCAAAACCCACAGCCAGACAGATGCTCAAACCGATGGCACTCCAGAGCGAATACCTTCCGCCAACCCAGTCCCAGAATCTGAACATATTTTCGGAATCGATTCCGAAGGCGGTCACTTCTTTGGTGTTGGTCGAAAGCGCCACAAAATGTTTTGCAACATCTTTTTTAGTCGCATCCGAATTCAAAAACCAATTCCTTGCGGTGTGCGCATTGGTCATGGTTTCCTGTGTGGTAAAGGTTTTTGACGCAATAATAAACAAAGTGGTTTCCGGATTTATTTTTTTGAAAGTTTCGGCGATATGGGTTGCATCCACATTCGAAACAAAGTGCATATTGAGTCTGGTTTTGTAATGTTTGAGCGCTTCGGTTACCATGACCGGACCCAAATCCGAACCACCAATTCCGATATTCACCACATCCGTAATTTCTTTGCCTGAAAAACCTTTCCATTTACCTGAAATCACTTTTTCGGAAAAGATTTTCATCTGATTCAGTGCCTGATTGATTTCGGGCATAATGTCTTTCCCGTCCACCAACACCGGCTGATTGCCCCTGTTTCTCAATGCGGTATGAAGCACCGCCCGGTTTTCGGTTTCATTGATGATATCGCCGGTAAACATTTTTTCGATGGCGGGTTTCAGTTTACATTCTTCAGCGAGTTGAATCAATAAATCAATGGTTTCCTCATCGATTAAATTTTTTGAATAATCGACCAAAAGATCATCCAGGCGGATATGAAATTTCCGGAAACGGTTCGGGTCTTTAAAATAACTTCTGAGTGAACTTCCGGCCGATTCCTTAAAATGTCTGTCGAGTTTTTCCCAGGCTTTGGTTGACACCGGATTGATTCTTTGAAGTGGCATAATTCTGATTTTAATTACAAAAATAATGAAAGCTGTGTTTGAAAACTATCAGACCGGATATTTTCATTTTTAATTCAATTGAATTGAGCTTAATTCGCTTTGATTTTGAAAATAAAATTCATTAAAAATCAAAAACTTTATTTCATCAACATAAAATTAATTTATTATCTTTATCTAACTATTAAAACAAATACTATGAAAAAAACTCAAAACTTGTTGGAATGTTTAGAAAATTAATTTTCCCATTGTTATTCTATTTTTTGTTTCTTCTTGTTTAGAGGACGAACCCATAGAAACAAACGCAATTCAGGATAAATATTATTTAGAATTATCACAAGCAAAAATTATCGCTGAAAATATTTACTTTGAAAAACCTTCCAAATCTTCTAATATAAATAAAGGAGGTTTAAGTGAATTAATTAATAGAAATGTTAGAGAAATTATAGAATTTAAAAATATTAATGGTATTAATTCTTTTTATGTAATAAATTATATAGAGAATGGTTTTGTTATTCTATCATCAGATATAAGGGTTCAACCTATTTTAGCATATAGCGAGAATAGGAACTTTGATGTTAATGAAGATAATGAATATCCCACTGGTTTACAATTTTGGATAGAAGATACAAAAAATCAAATCTCTGATATTCAAAAGTCTAATTTAAAACAAACAGATGAAATTAAACAGGTTTGGAAAGATGTTCAAATTACTAACCCTTCATTATTTCTAAAGGATCCTCCTATAGGCTGTTATGAACACACTGAAACAACAACAATTGGTCCTCTATTAAGTTCAAAGTGGTTTCAAGATGGGGGCTTCAATGACGCCTTGCCCTATATTAACTGTAATGGTAGTTCTTTTCAAGTATATGCAGGTTGTGTTCCCATTGCCTTAGGACAAGTGATGAAGTTTTATGAATATCCTAAAAATTATAATTGGTCATCTATGCATTTAACATATGCTACAACAACTACAGCAAATTTTATAAAAGATATTCACAATGCAATAGGAGTTTTATTTCCGGGGAATCCATTATACCAATGTAATGCAACTGGAGTTTCTAGCTCAGCAAATATGGGAACAGTTTTGAAAAATCAATTTGGCTATTCTTCAGCAAATTGGTCAAATTATGATTATAATACTGTGAAAAATAATCTTAATTACAATAGACCTGTTATATTAAGTGGTGACAATGGGACTGTGGGTCATATGTGGGTTTGTGATGGTTATCGTCAGACTACCCGTTATTATGATGATTGTACCAGTAATAATTTCCTATTTTTCATATGAATTGGGGATGGTTAAACGGCGCATTTAACGGTTATTACACATATAATAATTTTGATCCAAACAATACAAATTATAACAATAACAAGAAAATGATTTATAATATAATACCTTAATAATATGAAAAATTTATTTTTAATCCTGACAACAATCCTTTTTGTCGGATGCAGCGATTCAGATGATTCAAATTTCGATTTTTACAATATTTATTCGGGAGCAGAATTTGGAATCTTTAATACGGATGGTCAAGATCTTTTAAATCCTGATAATCCGGATCATTGGGACACTTCTGCTTTTCGGGTTTTTTACTTGATCAATGGCGAAGTTCAGGAAGTGTACAATCCGAACATGGACGATCCGAGGGGATACACCATTTATAAACATGCAAATGAATACAGAGCAGGTGTTACTCTAAACAATTCAGAAACAGAAGAATATCCGATTACTTATATCGAATGGAATGATGAAGACACCGATACGGTCAGGGCTTCGTTCCAAAGAACAGAGTATGGAATCATACAGGACACACTTTGGCTGAATGATGAAGTGGTTTGGGAATTGGGTGACAACACAACTGATCCGTATTTTGAATTGACAAAATAAATTGAATCAAAATTTCGTTTCAAGTATCATAAAAACTTAATTGAATACGCTTTGTACAATTCAACTATTGTGCTAAATTTGCAGCCTTATTCGGGGCGTAGCGCAGTCTGGTAGCGTATCAGCATGGGGTGCTGGGGGTCGCTGGTTCGAATCCAGTCGCCCCGACAAAAAGAAAAGTCCATCTGTAAAGATGGATTTTTTTGTTTGGAGCAGCCGGAAGAAAGCTCGCTTTCGAACGGATGATTCGAATAAAAAAACAGCAGAGAAGCGGCTGACTTTTCTTTATGAATCACTCCAAACTCTGGATCAATGGAATTAATCCAGTCGCCCCGACATAAAGAAAAGTCCATCTGTAAAGATGGATCTTTTGTTTAAAGGATATGGGAGAAAGCTTGCTTTCGAACGGATGATTCGAATAAAAAACAGAAAAATCAGATTAATTTTTTTAATTGAGTTGACTTAGATTTTAATAGATTTTATACAGATTTGAATTGTAAATCTGTAAAAATTCCAAAAAAGTTTATCAGCCAAATTGTCAGCAATTTCATTTCGGATTTAATTTTGCAAGCAATTGTATAAATTAAATTGAAAATGGATTTTAATCAATATACAATCAAATCAAGAGAGGCCGTTCAAAAAGCACAGCAAATTGCTGTGTCTATGGACAATCAAGCGATTGAACCCGCTCACCTGCTCAAGGGAATGCTTGAAACCGAGCAGGATGTACTCAGTTACATCATTGAGAAACAGGGCGGAAATGTCGGTTATATCAAAAATGAATTGACTGACATTATTTCACGTTTTCCTAAAATACAAGGTGGTTCAGGAAATCATCTTTCTAATGAAACCAACAAGATTCTGATAACCGCAATGGACGAAGCAAAAAAGATGAAAGACGAATTCATCAGTCTCGAACATCTTTTGCTCGGAATTTTAAAAAACTCATCCAATGTGGCTCAAATTCTAAAAGACCAGGGATTGAATTACAACAATTCGGTTCAGGTTATCAATGAATTGAGAAAAGGTCAGAGAGTAACATCCGAAAGTGCGGAAGACAATTACAATTCACTTGAAAAGTATGCAAGAAATCTGACCAAGCTTGCTTCTGAAGGGAAACTCGATCCGGTGATCGGTCGTGATGATGAAATCAGAAGGGTTTTACAGATTTTGTCGAGAAGAACCAAAAACAATCCGATTTTAATCGGTGAGCCGGGTGTGGGTAAAACCGCGATTGCAGAAGGGATTGCACACCGTATTATCAGCGGTGATATTCCGGAAAATCTGGCGAATAAAAAGTTATTTTCACTCGACATGGGTGCCTTGATTGCGGGTGCAAAATACAAAGGTGAATTTGAAGAAAGGTTAAAATCGGTGATTAAGGAAGTCACTGAATCCAACGGAGAAATTATTCTGTTTATCGACGAAATCCATACGCTGGTTGGTGCCGGAGGCGGTGGCGAAGGCGCAATGGATGCTGCAAATATTCTTAAACCGGCTTTGGCAAGAGGTGAATTGAGGGCAATCGGTGCAACGACTTTGAATGAATATCAAAAGTATTTTGAAAAAGACAAAGCACTCGAAAGAAGATTTCAGCAGGTTTTGATTGAAGAACCGGATGAAGAATCGGCGATTTCAATTCTGAGAGGGATCAAAGAAAAATATGAAGTTCACCATAAAATCAGAATCAAGGATGAAGCAATTATCGCCGCTGTCCAGCTTTCAACCCGTTATATCGCAGACCGTTTTCTGCCGGACAAAGCCATCGACCTGATGGATGAAGCCGCTGCAAAACTGAGAATGGAAATGAATTCCAAACCCGAAGAACTGGATATGCTTGACAGGAAGATTATTCAATTGGAAATTGAAATTCAGGCAATTAAAAAAGAAAATGACGAAAAGAAACTGAATTTATTAAAAGAAGAATTAGCCAATCTTCAGGCACAAAGAACCGAATTGAATGCCAGATGGTCGGAAGAAAAAGGAAAGGCAGATGAAGTTCAGCAAGCCAAGAAAAAAATTGAAGAATTAAAACTTCAGGCTGAAAAAGCGGAAAGATCCGGGGATTATGAAACCGTTGCAAGAATCCGTTATGAATCGCTGAAACAGGAAGAAGACAAATTGAAGGGTTTGGAATCTCAGTTAGCGGAAGAAAAACAGAACAAATTGGTGAAAGAGGCTGTGGACGCGGAAGACATAGCGGAAGTGGTTTCAAAATGGACAGGAATCCCGGTTAATAAAATGATGCAGAGCGAGCGGGATAAACTTCTGAATTTAGAAGATGAACTCCACAAAAGAGTGATTGGTCAGGATGAAGCTTTGCAGGCGGTTGCAGATGCGATTCGTCGAAGTCGAGCCGGATTGAGCGATGAAAAAAGACCGATTGGCTCATTTCTGTTCCTTGGTCCGACCGGTGTCGGAAAAACCGAATTGGCAAAAACACTTGCCGAATTTTTGTTTGACGATGAAAATTCGATGACAAGAATCGATATGAGTGAATATCAGGAAAAACATACGGTCAGCCGTTTGATAGGAGCACCTCCGGGCTATGTCGGTTATGATGAAGGCGGACAATTGACCGAAGCGGTTCGACACAGACCTTATTCGGTGGTTTTATTGGATGAAGTTGAAAAAGCACATCCTGATGTTTTCAATATTTTGTTACAGGTTTTGGATGACGGGCGTTTGACCGACAACAAAGGCCGGGTCGTGAATTTCAAAAATACAATTATCATCATGACTTCCAATTTTGGTTCGCAAATCATTCTTGAAAATTATGAAGATATGAAAAACAAAAACCCGGATGAGGTTTATTACAACACCAGACAAACGCTTTTGCAGGAACTGAAACAACATTTCAGACCCGAATTTCTGAACCGAATTGATGAAACCATTGTGTTCAAACCGTTATTGCTCGATCAGATTGAAGGAATTGTGAAACTGCAAATCGATGAATTATCCAAAAAATTAGCAAAACAGGATATTACCATCGACATCACCCCCGAAGCGCTGGAATATCTGTCGAACAAGGGTTATGACCCACAGTTTGGCGCAAGACCATTGAAAAGAGTGGTTCAGCAAGATGTGCTGAATGAACTTTCAAAGGAGATTCTGAAAGGAAAAATTCATGAAAACAGCGTGGTGTTAATTGACAGTTTTCCTGAAAAAGAAGGCGACAACAAATTGGTATTTGAAGTAAAATAAAAGATTGAATTTTTTTTATATTCTTTTCCCGGTTTCGGTTTTCGGAGCCGGGATTTTTATTCTAAAAACATAAGAATAATAGATTATAATCGATTATTTTTATATAATTAATAGATTATGTTCTACGATTTCTATATAAATAGTAGATTAGGAATTATTTTTTCCTTAAATTTGTTCTTTTAAATGAGTTCTGATGTCACAAAAAGAGGTAGAACGGCTTTTGGCAAAAAAGATTTTATCCCGCTGGGATTCAGGGAAAGTCATGCTGGTAACCGGCCCGAGACAGGTTGGGAAAACTACTTTGGTACAAACCATTTGTGAGCAAAAAGGGAATTATCTTTTTATCAATGGCGACGACCCCGAAGACAGAATACTTTTGGAAGATTCGGGTGAAAAGAAAATCAGACAAGTTATCGGGAATCATGAAATTTTATTTATTGACGAAGCCCAGAACATTAAAAATATCGGTTTGATTCTAAAAATCATTCACGACCGGATTCCCGAAGTCAAAATCATCGCCAGTGGTTCATCGGTCTTAGGATTGTACGATGAAATTCAGGAACCGCTGACCGGCAGAAAATGGGAATTTCAATTGTTTCCATTGAGTTATGAAGAATTAAACAATCATTTTGGCTATGCAGAAAATCTGAAAAATCTGAAAGATTATCTGATTTATGGAATGTATCCGGAAGTCATCAATCAGTCAAAAGAAAAAGAAGATGTTTTAAAAGAATTGATTTCCAGTTATTTGTACCGGGACTTGTTGCAACACAAAGGAATTCGCCGGCCGGAATTATTGGATAAAATCCTTTTGGCGCTGGCGTTACAGGTTGGTTCTGAAGTGAATTTCAATGAAGTCGCAAATTTGGTTCGTGCCGACCGTCAAACGGTTGAAAATTATATTTCATTGCTTGAAAAAACCTTTGTGATTTTCAAACTGAATCCGCTGAGCCGAAATGTCAGAAATGAAATCAGCACTTCGAGAAAGATTTATTTTTATGACAATGGTGTCCGGAATGCGATTATCGGAAATTTTCAAACTCCCGAATTTCGTCAGGACATCGGCGCCTTATGGGAAAATTTCATGGTGAGCGAAAGAATGAAAAAATTGGAATATCAAAAATGGACGGGCAGATATTATTTCTGGAGAACTTATCAAAAACAGGAAATTGACTGGGTGGAGGAAGAAGCCACAAAATTCAGTGCTTATGAATTCAAGTGGAATTCAAAGAAAATCAACGCAAAAATTCCAAAAACTTTTATCAACAATTATCACCCGGAAATTGCAAAAGTGATTATCCCGGCGAATTTTGATGAATTCATTCTGGAATAAATCAATATCCGAATCCTCTCAAATCCCGGTCTTTTTTGCGCCAGTCTTTTCTGACTTTGACAAAAAGTTTCAGAAACACTTTTTTCCCAAAGAATTTTTCCAAATCCAATCTGGCTTCTTTTCCTACTTTTGAGAGTGCTTCGCCTTTGTGACCAATCAGAATTCCTTTTTGAGAATCCCTTTCAACAAAAATATTTGTTTCGATCTGAATCAATTCAAAACCTTCCTTAAAAACCTCTGTAACAACCTCTACGGAATAAGGAATTTCCTTTTTGAAATTCAGTAAAATCTTTTCCCGAACGGTTTCGTTGACTATAAACCGCTCGGATTTGTCGGTCAGTTGATCTTCGGGAAAATACATCGGACCTTCGGGTAAAAGTTGAATAATTTTATTTTTCAGCAAATCGATATTTGCATTTTCAAGAGCTGAAATGGGTAAAATTTCGGCAGCCGGCAACATTTCATGCCAGAATTCAACCGAAGATTCCAATTCTTCCTGACTGCTTTGGTCGATTTTATTAATCAAAATCAACATCGGAACTTTCAGTTTTTTGAGTCTTTCAAAGACCTCCTCATTTCTGGGTTTTCGTTCGCCGGGTTCTACCATATAAAGAACCAGATCTGCATCGACCAGCGCTTCCCTGACATAATCCATCATCTTTGACTGCAGTTCATAAGCCGGTTCGAGTATGCCCGGCGTATCTGAAAAAACGATCTGATAATCCTGGCCGGTCAGTATTCCTTTGATTCGGTGACGGGTGGTCTGCGCCTTGTGGGTGGCGATTACCAATTTCTCGTCCATCAGTTTGTTCATCAAGGTGGACTTGCCCACATTCGGATTCCCGATGATGTTTACAAAACCCGATTTAAATTTCTTATGTTCCGGCATTTGGCAAAATTAGCACAATTTCTAAGAAAGCATCGACAGAAATTCAGCAGATTGCATTCCCGGGTTCAAAGCCAAATCAATATTCGTTCAAAAAAACAAAATCATTACCTTAGCAGAATTAAATTTAAGAGCCTTTTCGAACAATCCCGATGAAAAAATTTCTGAAAATTTCGACCATTGTACTCCGCATCCTTTGCGGATTGTTTTTGATTTGGTATGTGCTCTATTTTCTATTTGGAGACCGGCTTGCGCTCCGTTTTTCAAATCGTGAATTTGCCTCTGTCTTCACCCAGATACTGGTTTTCGCCGCTGCCGTTTCGGTTTACGGATTGTTTATACTTTATATCCGTTCGAACCAAAAGAAATGGATCAATATTCTATTGTTCGTCGGCGGGCTGATTGTCGGATGTATTCCTTTGCTGCTCTATCACGGATATCTGCAGTACAGATGCGGTTTTTGGAATATGGAACAGATTTCTGAAAAGATGATTTTTGATCACCTTCAAAACCCTGATGAAACTGTACAAATAATTCATTCAAAATGCAAAACCGGAGATTTTGAATCCGTCGATACGCTTTATATTAAAAAAACGGGCACATTTTTGGATTGGACTGCCAATGTGAATTTTGAGAAATCAGAAAAAGGGGATTGGATCAGCCGCTGATTATACGGTGGGGTTTGTCGGATGTGGGTTTTCGACAGGCTCACGCTTCGACAAGCCTGACGAATGGTAAGGCAGAAGAATCAAAACCTCTAACATACAGCCTGGAACCTGAACTCCAAAAATTTCATTAACTTTATAATTGTTTCGAACTGATTCAAATGACTTCAACCAAAGAAAAACAGCTGAGAAAACACAAACTGATCGCCACCGGTCTGTTTTTTCTGATGGCTTTGATATACGGGCTGATGGTCTGGCTTCAGCATCAAACTCCGGCAGACTGGATCGGATATGTCAAAGCTTTTTCAGAAGCGGGTATGGTCGGTGCACTTGCCGACTGGTTTGCGGTGACCGCGCTTTTTCGCCATCCATTGGGGCTGCCGATTCCGCACACCAATCTGATCAGAAGAAAACAAAAGGATTTGGGTGAAAATCTTGGGAAATTTGTAAAAGAAAATTTTCTGAATCCCGAAAATATCAGACCCTATATCGAAAAACTGGATGTGGTAAAAATCGTTGCCGACTGGCTGAAAAAGGATCACAACAGAGAAGTACTTCAGCAGGAAAGTTTTGGTTTGATCAAAAAAATTATACTCGATCTGGAAGATGCCGAAGTCGAAGGATTTCTGAACCAGAAAAGTATTGAGCTGTTGCAATCTGTGGATTATCAGAAAATCGCTTCGGCCGGAATTCATTATATGATCGAAAACAATGAACACAACCGACTGATCGATCATTTGCTGCCACAAGTCATAAATTATGTCAACGAGAGCCAGCAGCTGATCAGAGAAAAAATTTCTGAAAACCGCCCGTTTATCGCATTTCTTGCCGGCAAAAAAATTTCAAAGGAGCTGATCGTCGGACTGAACAAATTCATTGAAGAGATACAAAACCATCCGGATCATTTTGTCAGAAAGAAAATTGAATCCGGTCTGGATGATTTTGCTGAAAAGCTTCTGATCTCGGACGAATGGAATCAGAAATTTGACCGGCTGAAAACCGAACTGATCAGTTCTGAGAATCTTCAGCCGTATGTGCATGATCTCTGGTTGGCGATCAAACGGATGTTGCTCGAAAATCTGGAAGAATCGGACTCAATGCTCAAAGATTATTTTGACCGAAATATTCAAAAACTTTCAGAAAATCTGTCAAACGATCCCGAACTCGGCAGGCGGATCAACGGCTGGATTCGTCATTTCGGTTATCGGATGATTCTAAAAAACCGTACCGAAGCCGAAAAACTGATCAGCAACACCGTTTCTGAATGGAAAGGCGACGAACTCAGCCGAAAGCTCGAACTTGAAGTCGGAAAAGATCTTCAGTGGATTCGGGTCAGCGGCACCATTGTCGGCGGTCTGGTCGGACTGATTATATACACACTGACCCGATTATTCACCGGCTGAAAATCATTTCAAATTAAAAATTAACAAAAAAAATTAATCGGGAAGTTTATCCAGCTTGAGCGCATCAACAGCTTTCCAGGTTTCTTCGGGCGTCATATTGTTGCCGGTCGCTTCCACCCAGTATCTGTCTTTTGAAATCAGCTGAATTTTTGTGTTTTCATTTCGGTATTCTTCCATCACACGAACACCATTTCTTTCCATCGTTTTTCTGTAACCTGATTCGTTTTCTTCCTCGATACTCATTTTCAGAGACATTGACAGACCCGAAATCGCAGAGGCGCCCATCGCACCGGCTCCGTCTGTAACGGTTACCGAAAAACGTTTTGTTTTCTCTTCATCTGAATAACCGGCTTCGGCAGATGAAATCTGGAGCATTGCAGTCTCGCCGGCCTTAAAGGAATTTCTGGTCATACCGTTGATCTCTTTGGGCATCCATTCTTTGAATTCAGCGTTGGTCAGCGGTTCCAGTGCAGAGAGTCTTTCAATGTCCTGCTGAAAGTTCTGTGATTCTTTGATCACTTTGCCTGCATTTGAAATATTTTCTTTTGCCTCTTTTGCCTGTTCGATTTTTTTGCTGACCGGATTGTCTTTTCCGCAGGAGAACATCAGCGTAGCACAAAAAGTGCCGATTAGAATTTTTTTCATATCAATTGAGTTTTATAAATTTTAATTTCAAAAGATTCGATTGCCAAACCGGTTTTCGATTTGTGTAAATATAAAAAATTAAACTTATTCCAAAGAAAAAACGCCTCCTTTCGGAAGCGTTTTTTGCAGTATAACAACTGAATTATTCAGTCGGCTTAATGTTTATTCCTGATTTCTTGCCGGTTTTGGAAGAATCGCTTTTCTTGAAAGTTTCATTTTTCCTTTTTCGTCGTAACCCAACAGTTTGACCTTGATTTTGTCGCCGAGTTTCAGAACTTCTTCCACCGTATTCAGTCTTCTGTGTTCGATTTCAGAAATATGAACCAGACCTTCGGTTCCTTTTGAAATCTCTACAAATGCGCCAAAAGGTTTGATTGATTTCACAACTGCATCATAGGTTTCGCCCACTTCGGGAACAAATGCGATTTGCTTGATTCTGTCGATGGCCGCATCGATACCGGCCTGATCAACACCTGCGATTTCAACTACACCAAATTCGTCATTCTCTTCGATCGAAATCGTGGTTTCGGTTTCTTTCTGAAGTTCCTGAATGATCTTACCGCCAGGTCCGATGACAGCTCCGATAAATTCTTTCGGAATGGTCACTGTAACCAGTTTCGGTGCGTTTGGTTTCAATTGAGGTCTCGGTTCAGACAATGCTTTCATCATCTCGCCAAGGATATGGATTCTTCCTTCTTTTGCCTGTTCCAGCGCCTGTTCGAGGATGTCCATTGTCAATCCCTGAATTTTGATATCCATCTGACAGGCAGTGATTCCTTCTTTGGTTCCGGTCACTTTAAAGTCCATATCGCCCAGATGATCTTCGTCGCCAAGGATGTCTGACAATACAGTCCATTTGCCCGATTTCTGATCAGTGATCAGACCCATTGCAATACCCGATACCGGTTTTTTGATCTGTACACCGCCGTCCATCAGCGCCAGACAACAGGCACAAACCGTTGCCATTGAAGACGAACCGTTTGATTCGAGTATATCTGAAACCAGACGTACGGTATAAGGATAATCGTCGGGCAATGTCCAGGTCAGTGCTCTCTGCGCAAGATTTCCGTGGCCGACTTCTCTTCTTGAAGTTCCTCTCAGCGGTCTTGCTTCACCGGTTGAGAATGGCGGAAAATTATAATGCAAAAAGAATTTTTCATCGTGCTGTGACATCACACTGTCGATCATATTTGCATCTTTTGAAGAACCGAGTGTCAGTGCAGACAGCGACTGGGTCTCACCTCTTGTAAAGACTGCTGAACCGTGTGAACCCGGCAGATAATCCACTTCGCACCAGATCGGTCTGATTTGTTTTGGATTACGGCCGTCCAGACGAAGACCTTCGTTGAGGATCATCTGACGCATCGCTTCTTTTTCTACATCGTGATAATATGTTTTTGCAAACGGTGTCACTCTTTCGAGTTCTTCCGGATCTTCAACATACTGAGCCAGGAATTCGTCGAGTACTGCCTGAAATTTTTCGGCTCTCTCCTCTTTTCCTGACGGGTGTTTTGCCACATCATATACTTTGTCATAACATTCTTTCCAAACTTTTTCGCGGATTTCTTCGTCATGAACTTCGTGGCTGTATTCTCTTTTTGGAAACGACTTACCGCATTTTTCGGCCAGTCTTTCCTGAGCTTCAATTTGTTTTTTGATTTCTTGGTGTGCAAATGTGATCGCTTCGAGCATCTCGCTTTCAGAGATTTCATTCATCTCTCCTTCCACCATAACGATAGAAGATTTGGTTGCACCGACCATGATGTCAATATCTGCTTTTTTGAGCTGTTCGTAACTCGGATTGATCATCAATTCTCCGTCTATACGGATCACCCTTGTCTCGGACATCGGTCCGTTGAACGGAATATCTGTAACCGCAATGGCTGCCGAAGCCGCAAGACCCGCAAGCGAATCGGGCATTACCTCTTTGTCGTATGAAATCAGTGAGATCATCACCTGAACTTCGGCATGAAAATCATCTGGAAACAATGGTCTGAGCACTCTGTCAACCAGACGCATGGTCAAGATTTCTTCGTCCGAAGGTCTTGCTTCTCTTCTGAAAAAATTACCGGGGATTCTCCCGCCGGCATAAAATTTCTCTCTGTAATCTACTGTCAGCGGAAGGAAATCAACTCCTTCGTTTGCGTCCTGATTGGCTACCACTGTTGCCAACAGCATGGTGTCACCCATTCGTACAACCGCAGAGCCGTTGGCCTGTTTGGCCAGCTTTCCGGTTTCAATCGTGATTTCACGGCCGTCTGCCAGTGTAATCGTTTCTTTGATTGCTTGTGGAATCATTTGTTTGTTAAATTTTAATTCGTCTTGGCAAGACCGTTTGTCTCACCGGATATTTATAGTCTTTCTATAATTCAATTTTGTTGAGCCGCAGCCGGCTTTGATTCCAACAGTAAAAAACAAAAAAGGCAATCTCGCAATTGCCTTTTTAAAAGATTTGAATTTGTTTTATTTACGAAGACCAAGCTCTGCAATGATTGCACGATATCTTTCGATATCTTTGGCTTTTAAATAATCCAGTAAACTTTTTCTTTTACCCACCAGTCGAACCAGCGCCTTTTCAGTGTTGAAATCCTTCTTGTTGATTTTCAAATGTCCTGTCAAATGATTGATTCGGTAAGTGAACAAGGCGATTTGGCCTTCGGCAGAACCGGTATCAGCTGCTGATTTCCCGTGTTTTGCAAAAATTTCTTCTTTTTTTTCTGTTGTTAAATACATGCCAATATTATTTAATGATTTTTATGTATGCGGGTGCAAATGTACAATTATTTGATCAATCTGAAAATTTTATTGTCTAAATATTGAACACATCTGTTCAGAATCCATGAGACTTAGATAAATATAAACTGAAGTTCAAAATCTATTGGATCCGTAATAATTTATTGGGTATCCAATCTGACAGCTGAAACAAAATCATTAAATTTGCCGACTTATGAGCACAGTAAAACCATATTCTGATTCGGATCTGACCAAAAAAGAGCAGGTCGAACAAATGTTTGACAACATTTCGGGCAAATATGACGAACTCAATCACATTCTTTCGATGGGGATTGATGTAGGCTGGCGAAAAAAAGTGGTCAAAATCATCAAAAACCAAAATCCGGAAACGGTGCTTGACATTGCAACCGGAACCGGTGATCTTGCGATTATGATGGCAAAATCAACCGATGCAAAAATCACAGGATTTGATCTTTCGGCGGGAATGCTCGAGGTCGGCAGAAAGAAAATAGCAGAATTAAATCTGGGGAACCGAATCGAAATGATACAGGGAGATGCCGAAAAAATGCCCTTTGACGACAACAGTTTTGACTGTATCACGGTGGCATTTGGTGTCAGAAATTTTGAAGATCTGAAAAAAGGACTGGATGAAATTTATCGGGTACTCAAACCGGGCGGAAAATTTGTCATACTCGAATTTTCACAGCCGCAATCCTTTCCGATGAAACAGCTGTACAGTTTTTACTCAAAATACATACTGCCGATGATCGGAAAAAAGATTTCGAAAGACAAAAGCGCATACACCTATTTGCCTGAGTCGGTAAAGGCTTTTCCGTATGGTGAAGAAATGAAAAAAATTCTAAAAAGTTCAAATTTTATTAAAACTACCGATAAAAAACTTACTTTTGGAATCTCAAGCATTTATGCAAGCTTAAAATAAAACACTAAATATTTCGTTAAGTAGAGGTATATGAAAAAATTCTTAGTGCTAATCCTGTTCACACTGACGCTTCATGCTTTTGGTCAGTTTCGTCCAAAAACCGAGAAGATGTGGTACAGAGAGGATTTTGATGAAAAACCTTTCAGCTGGGGCTACTTTTTGGGTACCAATCTGATGCTTTTCAAGGTGGTTCCCGATGACAGCGGCGTAAACGATCAGGGGATGATCTATCTGAGACAAAAGAACAAGATGGGATTTACGGTCGGTCTGATGGGTAAAATGAAACTCCATGACTATTTTGACCTGAAGATTGAACCGGCTGTACATTTTGCAGAAAGGGAATTGTATTTCGGAAACATTTCATCGGGTGCGGACAGCGTCAGAGAGGTCAAAACCACCTATGTGGATATTCCGATCCTGCTGAAACTGCATGGTGACAGATGGGTGAATACCCGGCCTTATATTCAGGGAGGCGTCGGCTATATGGTCAATCTGCAGTCAAACGAAAAGAAAAAAGAGGACAACCAGGAAGACATCTTCAGAATGAAAACCCACAATTTCAACTGGCAGGTGGAAATGGGTGTTGAGCTGAATCTCAGACGATTCAAACTCACACCTTCAATCAAAGGCATCTTCCTTTTCAACAACGAGCTGGTGCAGGACAATCCGGGCACCAATCCGCAGTGGGCGGGTTCACTCAAATCACTTTCGTCCAGAATATTTGTATTCTCGCTTAAGTTTGAATAGATTTAAAATCAAAACGATACTAAGCTGCTCTCGGGCAGCTTTTTTTTATTAATTCCTAAAGTTTCGGGGGTGATACAATCTTTATATAATCAGTGGGTTAAAGTTAGTTTGAATTTGAATTGATCTAATGAACAATGTATAATAAGAGTACTTGCATTGGCATTATGATTATTGAATTCCTTATGAATTTTGTATTCCGCCCTTTCAGGGCTTACTCCTATTTGGGTCTGTCACACAGCGCTTTCCCAGTGCTATGCTGTTTACGATTTTCAGGCTCTGAATTTTGTTTCATTATGGGATTCAGTATAAAGAAAAAGGACTGAAAGCCTTTCGTGTTTCAACTTAGGACAACGTACTGCGAAAAGTAGAATGTCTCGTCCTGAAATAGGTTTACACAATAAAGTGAACAAATAAAAAATAACAACTGATTAAAATATGCAGTAGGCACCTGACTGCAATAATCCCTGAATAAATTAATGGCTCTTAAGCAGAACACCGGTGGGATTCAACTTCTTCAGAAAAACAACTCCGAAACTTTAGTTAATTCTTCTGAACTTTTCCAAAAATTGAAACTTTGGATGATTTGATTAAAAAAGGATTAAACCCATATTTTCTCAACTTTGAGAATTGACCCAATTGCAGAAATATTATTTCGCAGCGAAATCCGACATCGAAGTAATTGAAGGATATTTAATAATTATTCCAAAACCAACCCAATCCAAATTAAATTGACCGATCATTACTTTGTTATAATGTCGTAAATTTGCAACTTATGAGCAATGCTGACAATTGGATGAAAACCATCGACAAACCGCTGATCATAGCCGGGCCCTGCAGCGCAGAAACCGAAGAACAGATGATGGAGACTGCTGCAAGGATCGACCCGTCCTATGTACAGGTATTCAGAGCGGGCATTTGGAAACCGAGGACAAAACCCAACTCATTTGAAGGGGTCGGTGCCGTCGGGCTGAAATGGCTGATGGGTGTGAAACAGGAATTCGGTTTCAAAACCGCTGTAGAGGTGGCCAATGCAAAACATGTGAAACTCGCACTCGATCATGATGTGGACATCCTCTGGATTGGCGCAAGAACCACAGTCAATCCGTTTACGGTTCAGGAAATTGCAGAAGCACTCAGAGATACCGAAAAAACGGTGATGGTCAAAAATCCGGTCAATCCCGATCTTGAATTGTGGATTGGTGCGGTCGAAAGGCTGAAAGCTCAAAACATCAAAAATATAGCAGCCATTCACAGAGGTTTTTCGACCTATAAAAAAACAAAATACAGAAACAATCCGCAGTGGCAGATCGCATTTGATTTTATGAACCGTATGACCGACATACCGATGATCTGTGATCCGTCCCATATCTGCGGCAACCGGGATGGGATAGCCGAAACTGCACAGCTCGCATTCAATTTCGAATACGACGGACTGATGATTGAAACCCATTGCAATCCGGACTGCGCGCTGAGCGATGCAAAACAGCAGATCACACCTGAAAGGCTGACCGAGATACTGAAAGAACTCGAACTCAGAAAAAGCGACGATGAGGATGCAGTTTATCATTCAAACCTGAAAAGACTTCGGGGCGAAATCGATGAAACCGACCAGATGATCATCGATTCGATATCACAGCGAATGAACATTTCAGCCCAGATAGGCGAACTGAAAAAGAAACACAATGTGGCAATCTTTCAGATCGAAAGATGGAATCAGATCAGACAGCAGGCAGTTGAAAGAGGTGCAAAACTCGGTTTGTCTGAAGAATTTATTGACAAACTGCTCAAAGCGATTCATCAGGAATCGATCAGTCACCAGAATTTGATTATGAATAAAAATCACATCTCATCCGAATGAAGGCCAGAGTTGTCAAATCCACAGGCAGCTGGTATCTGATCCGCCCCGAATCGGGTGAAATCATCAGGGCGAGAATCAGAGGAAAATTCAGACTTGACCGGATACAGCACACCAATCCGGTGGCTGTCGGCGATTTGGTTGAATTTGAAATCGGAAAGGACGGTGAGGCGGTGATTTCAAAAATTGAAGAAAGAAAAAATTATATCATCCGCAGATCGGTCAATCTGTCCAAAAAAACACACATCATCGCATCCAATATCGATCGTGCTTTTTTGGTTGCAACATTGGACAATCCGAGAACATCACACGGATTCATCGACCGATTTCTGGTGACCGCAGAGGCTTATCACATACCGGTTACCCTAATCATCAACAAGATTGACGCCTATGGTGATGAACTGATCAAAGAGACGGACGAACTCAAAAAACTGTATGAAAACATCGGTTATGAAGTCATCGGGGTTTCGGCTTTCAGAGGTGACAACATCGACCGGCTCAAATCTGAACTGAAAGGAATCATTTCACTTTTTTCGGGTCATTCGGGTGTCGGCAAATCAACCCTGATGAATCTGCTCAATCCCGAACTGAAAATCAAAACTGCCATGGTCTCTGATTTCAACAAAAAGGGACAGCACACCACTACCTTTGCTGAAATGCATGAGTGGCCTTTTGGCGGATACTGTATCGATACGCCGGGCATCAAAGAATTTGGTTTGGCCGAAATGGAGCCCCAAGAAATCGGAGATTATTTCCCCGAAATCAGAGAACTGAAAACAGGATGCAGATTTGACAATTGTATGCATCTGAGCGAGCCGGGCTGCGCTGTCCGCGAGGCGACTGAGTCTGGAAAAATGGCGGTAAGCAGATATGAGAGCTATCTCGATTTTGTTGAGGAAATTGATTGATGATCCGTCAAATAAAAACGGACAGATTCCAAAATTGAAACCCGTCCGTTTTCTATTTTTTACTGCAATTTCTTATTCGCCCGGAACTGTCGGTGCCTGATCAGCAGCAGGTGCCTGATCGGTCTGCTGCGGAAGATCTACCGGAACAGCATCAACATTTGTACTTTTGATTGAGCTTGGATTGGCCATCAGCACATTGGCGGTGATACACAGCAAAACGATGATTCCGCCCAATGTCCAAGTTGCTTTGTCCAAAAATTCATTGGTTCTCTGAACACCAAACATCTGTCCGCCGCCTGCACCGCCAAAAGTTGAAGAAAGCCCTCCTCCCTTTGGATTTTGTGACAAAATAACCAGGGTGGTGATCACACAAACCGCTATAATTACAATCATTAAGAATATGAAAGTCTGCATTTTAAATCTTTTTTCTGAGAATTAGTCTGCAAAGGAACTAATTTTTTGGATATTAATCAAAAGTAAATAAGAATATTTCTTCTGAAAATGATCAATCCTTTGTCCGATCGGTGCATTGCGAAGCTTATAAATTTCCCAATTCCTCAATCTTCCGAATCTGATCTTCAAAGAACTCCTTTTTTTCGGGATATTTCAGGCTCAAAATCCGATAGGCTCTGTGCGCTTTGTCAAATTTCCGCTGGTTCACATAAATCTGGGCCAGGGTCTCGGTCATCAGATCAGAATACTCTGTACTGAGACCCGGTTTGGCCGCAGGAGTATCCTGAGAAACCGTTTTTTCCAAAGGTGAGATTTTTGGAGATTTCTCTATAAACTCATCGATCAGTTTGTATTTGATGTCTTTTTCGGTCGGTTCTTCCTTTTGGGCAGTGCTCTTTTTTGAGGACAAACTCAGCCATTCGGAAAAAGTCATTTCAGAATCTGCACTGACTTCGACAGGCTTTGTTTCCGGGACAGGTTTCTCCTCAATTTCTTCGGTTTCGATATAACTTTCTGATTCGACATGAATTTCGGTTTCAGTCTGAACCGGCGATTCGGTTTCATCCGGAATTTCAGCAATTGGCGGTGGCGTCGGAATCGGGTTCAAATTCGAAATTTCCGTTTCATCAATTTCTTTCACAATTTCCGGCTGCTGCTGTTCCTTTTGCAGGTAATGATAAAGCGCAACACGGCTGGGGCAGCAGATGCTCGTTTTTTTCAATTCTTTCTGATAGGAAGAATGTCCGTGCTCCTTCATTGCAAAAAGAAGCAGTGTCCGAAGGGTCGAAAAATAAGGATATTTTTCAATCTCATCCTGCAGCAGAGCCACATCCGAGAGTTGAACTTCAAACGGATTTCCAATCAAATGACTTATCCTCTGATTCATGCTCCAAAACTACGATTAAATTTAAAATTCAGAAAACAGAAACCATCGACCCAAAGTCAAATACAAAAAAATCTGCCGTTGCGGTAAAACGGCAGAATCAAAATATCCGGTTTGGTGTGCGGATCAGTATTGCCGAAAAAATAAAATATTAATGGTTCAACCCGCATCCGCGGGTTGGTTTTGGGGGATGGTTTATTGTCCCCCCGATTTCATCGGGGGCTATTAACAGTTGAACCACTTCGCGGTTCTAATTTCAATGTGAATTATTTTGATACAAATCCATTTTTTATTTTAAGGATTCTGTGAGGTTAAAAAAATCCCGAAGGGATTGAACCATAAATAACCATAGGTGTAACCTATGAAAAAACGACATCTTCTGAATTGGTATGAAAAACAGAACAATTGACAATCAATATATGTGAGGTTAAAAAAATCCCGAAGGGATTGAACCTTAAATAACCATAGGTGTAACCTATGAAAAAACGACATCTTCTGAATTGGCATGAAAAACAATACAATTGACAATCAATATATGTGAGGTTAAAAAAATCCCGAAGGGATTCAACCATAAATAACCATAGGTGCAACCTATGGAAAATAAAACGAAGACCGAATCCAACCCCGAAGGGGTTGAACCATCAATTGCCATGTGCAATAGGTTATTAACAGTTGAACCACTTCGCGGTTCTGCTCAAAATTGTCATTTGTTTCTTCAAATTAATTACACACCTTCTGCTGATTCCAAAAACCAACAAGTCATTGGTTCAAAATTTTCAAACAATCATTCGATTCAATACAAGAAAAAACAGCAGAATCCGTTATTTGTATAATTACTACTTTTGCCAAATGACAAAATTCACCGGATTGCTGTTACTGTTTCTCGGAGTTCTGACTTTCGCTCAGGACGGTACACGGGTTTATGAATTTGTCAATATCACCACTTCGCCGCGTCAGGCCGCATTGGGCGGAAATGCACAGTCGATGTGGGATGGCGACCCAAATATGTCCTATTGGAATCCGGCGCTTGCCAGCAATCAGTCACACGGTTTTCTGGCGCTCAACTATATCAATTATCTGGCTGATGTAAACTTTGGGACTTTGTCGGCGGTCTTTCAGTATGACGATGACGAATTCTTTTCGATCCACGGTCAGTATGTGGATTACGGCGATTTTAGAGGTTATGACGAGAACGATACACCGACCGGTGATTTTTCGGCCAAAGATCTTGCTTTCTCATTGGGCTATGCCCGGAGGCTGAGCGATTTCTTTTCGGTGGGTGCTGCCATAAAATATATCAATTCAAGGATTGAAACCTATTCTTCACAGGCAGTTGCAGCCGATGTGGGTTTGGTTTTTCATGACATCGATTACAACACCAATGTCTCGCTGGCAGTCAGGAATCTAGGATTTCAGGTCAAGACCTATGCCGGAACAAAAGAAAAAATGCCGCTTCAGATTAATTTGGGTCTTTCTCAAAAGCTGGAACACGTACCGTTGGAGCTGAGCATCACTCTGCATGATCTTCAAAAATTTGACAATTCGGTCCCAGAGGATGAAAACGGAAATAAAACCAAGTTTGGCAGAAAATTGATCGACCACGTTTCAATCGGCGGTGAACTCTTTCCGGGCGAGAGTTTCAATCTGAGACTGGGATACAACTTCAAACGCGGTAACGAACTCAAGATTGAGGACAACCGTACTTTTGCGGGTATGACATTTGGTTTTGGAATCAGAATCAGTTATTTCAGATTTGATTTTGCGCATGCCAATTATTACAAAGGTTCAAATACCAATCATTTTGGTCTGATCATCGATTTGGACAGGATCATTCAGGGAAGAGATTATTGGAGAAGCAATCCGTATTATTAGGCCACAGGACTTCGGCTCAGACAGAGGCAAGGATATTTTGAATGTTGTCCCTACAAAGCGTCAGAAAAACATTCTGCAATTTCGGAATGTCGGATGTGAGATTCGGGATTGAAGACTGTTTAGCCAAAAGGGATCAGCGATATTCGGTCAACAATAGAGATGAACCTGGCCTTTGACAAACTAAGGATGACAAGTTGAAACCCGAAATCCCTAATTTTATACTATTTTTGAATAGAATTCAAATTGAAATGGCCAAAACCAAAACCACATTTTTTTGTCAGAACTGCGGAACACAGTATTCACAGTGGATGGGGCAATGTAAAACCTGCGGAGAATGGAACACCATCGTTGAGGAGGTGATCGAAAAAGATGAAAAAGAAAAACCCTGGCAATCTGATGAAAACCGCAGTCAGATTGAAGCCGGCATAAGAAATATACGCGAGATTCCGGAAAATTCAGAATCAAGAATCGATACCGGGAACGGTGAGCTCAACCGGGTGCTCGGCGGCGGTATCGTCAACGGATCGGTGGTATTGGTGGGCGGAGAACCCGGAATCGGAAAATCAACACTGATGCTGCAGGTGGCACTTCATCTGAAAAACATAAAAACACTCTATGTATCGGGTGAAGAGAGCGGTTCACAAATCAGACTCAGGGCAGAACGGATCGGGATTGAATCAGACAGTTGTTTTGTACTGACAGAAACCAATACCCAAAAAATATTCAAACAGCTCAAAAAAATCGAGCCACAACTTGTGGTCATCGATTCAATACAGACGCTGAATACCAATTATGTTGAATCTTCGCCGGGCAGCATTTCACAGATCAGAGAATGCGCATCAGACCTGATCAGATATTCAAAAGAAACCAATGTGCCGGTCATTCTGATTGGTCATATCACAAAGGAAGGAGTCATCGCAGGTCCAAAAATCCTCGAACACATGGTCGATGTTGTCCTTCAGTTCGAAGGCGACCGAAACCATATCTATCGGCTGCTCAGGTCAATCAAAAACAGATTCGGTTCCACATCCGAACTCGGCATTTATGAAATGCAGGGCAGCGGTTTGAGGGAGGTAACCAATCCGTCCGAAGTGCTGATTTCAAAAAGGGACGAACCGCTGAGCGGAAATTCAATTGCTGCCACACTCGAAGGCATCAGACCGATGCTGATCGAGATTCAGTCGCTGGTCAGTTCCGCGGTGTACGGTACACCACAGCGTTCTGCCACCGGTTTTGATCTCAAACGACTGAACATGCTGCTGGCGGTACTCGAAAAAAGAGCCGGTTTCCAATTGGGTGCAAAAGATGTGTTTCTGAACATTACCGGCGGTATTCGGGTGGACGATCCTGCGATTGATCTGGCGGTGATTACCGCAATATTGTCTTCCAATATGGATGTGCCTCTGCCTGACAACTGCTGTTTTGCGGGCGAAGTTGGTTTGAGCGGTGAGATCCGGGCGGTCAATCGGGTGGAACAGCGGATATCGGAAGCCGAAAAGCTCGGTTTTGATGTGATTTTTGTCTCGAAATACAATAAGGTGAAAACGGCTGATTACAACATCAGAATACAGACAGTCTCAAAGGTAAATGATCTGGTGAAGATGCTGTTTTGACGGGGGCTTCGACAGGCTCACGCTTCGACAAGCTCACGCTTCGACAGGCTCAGCGTGACGGGGGTAAGGCAGAAGAATCAAAACTTCTAACTTCTGACTTCAAACCTCTAACTTCTAACTTCAATCCTTTCCCATCGGTCAGATTTTTTGTAAATTGTGCAGTCATAACTGAATATTAACCCCCAAAAACAAATCAAGATGTCAGTATTAAAAGTATTGGAAATCATGTGCAGCTCAGACAAAAGCTGGGAAGATGCGGCAAAAAAAGGAATTGAAAAAACCTCAAAGACCGTCAAAGGAATCAAATCCGCCTGGGTAAAAGACCAGAGTGTAAAGGTCAAAGACGGAAAGGCTGCAGAATATCGGGTTACTTTGAAGGTAAGCTTTGAAGTGGACTGATTCAAGATTTCTTTAAAAAACAAAGACGCTCAAGCAGCTTTGGGCGTCTTTTTGATGAATTGCACAATCAAAACAACAAATCATGAGATTTCATACCAGAAAATGGGTCAAACCGCAGGATCTGAATGCAAATAAAACCCTGTTTGGCGGCGCACTGCTTGCATGGATCGATGAGGAAGCGGCGCTCTACACCATCATACAGTTAGAAAACAAAAATGTGGTCACCAAATTTATATCCGAAATCAATTTTATGAGTTCGGCAAGAGAAGGTGACATCGTTGAGATCGGGATGGATGTCGTCGATTTCGGCCGTTCATCTCTGGTGCTCAAAGCCGAGGCAAGAAACAAAATGACAAGAGACACCATACTGACGGTTGACCGAATCGTAATGGTCAATCTGGGTGAGGACGGCAAACCAAAAGCACACGGGAAAACAGAGATTGAATTTGTAAAAAATCGGTTGGAACAGAAGTGATTCATCCTGATGATTCAGAAAAAACAGATATCCCGCAAACATGGGGTAACAATAAAAAACCCGGTCTTCTAACCTTTGATTTCCAGAAGATATTCTTCCAAAAGTGCTTCCCAAACTTCTTTCTGTTCAAATCTTGAAACAATCTGATTTCTTGCATTTGACTTCAACTGCTTATAAACCGACCGATCTGTCATCATCGCAAGCATCGCCTTTTTGAGTGCGGCAGTGTCTTTCTTAGGTACGATCAGACCGTTGAGACCGTCGGCGATGATCTCGTTGCAGCCGTTGATATTGCTCACCACAGCCGGCAAACCCATTGCACCCGCCTGCATCACCACATTCGGAAATCCTTCCCGGTAGGACGGAAAAACCAAACAGTCCGAAATTCCAAACCAGGGACGGACATCCTTTTGATAGCCTGCCGAAAATATATTGGGGTTGCTGTCAATCTCTTTCAGCGTTTCAGGCAGCAGCGGATCGAGTTCGGTTTCATAATCACCGACCAAAATCAGTTTGGCTGTGGTATGATTTTGATTTGAACCGGATGCACAGATCTCTGAAAATGCAGCGACCAGTTCATTGATGCCCTTGTCACCCACCAATCTGCCGACAAAGACAAATACAAAATCGTCAGCCAAAATGCCTGAGATTTTTCTCAATTCAGTCTTTTGTTCTTCGGTAACCGTACAGGCTGAAAAATGGGAAGTATCAATACCGTTTGAACTTCCGTTTGCAATTTGCTTTAATTTATTGGCTGCGGTCAGTCGGTTTTCGAGTATAAATTGGGTGAGTCCTTTTGAATTCGGATAGATTTTGGTGGCGCAGCGGTATGTCATTTTTTCGACAGCCGTCAGCAGCTTTCTTCTGAAACCCGAAGTTTCCATCAGCGGAAGACCGGCAACGGTATGAAGACGAACAGGAACACCTGCAAGTTTTGCCGCAACCATAGCGATGATGCCCGCCTTGGGCGTATGCGAATGGACGATATCCGGTTTTTCCTTTTGAAAAAGACGATACATCTGCCGGAGCGATTTCAGGTCTTTGAGCGGTGAAATCTTTCGGCTCATTTCAACGGCTTCGGTTCTGACCTTTTCACGTTCTGCGACTTCATCCAGATCCGGCCCGGAAGACGAAACCGCCAGCACTTCAAAACCCTGTTTGGACATGAATTCAAACTGTCCTCTGAGCAGGATATTGAGCGAAACCGGAACAGTGGTCACACGGATCAGTTTTGGTTTTGGATTCATCTGAGGTGTTATCCGGCAAAGATAGGTTAAAAGTCAGAAGTTAGAAATCAGAAGCCGGAAGTACAAAAAGCGGTCAACACCAATCAGGGATGGTCAAAAAGTTTAATGTCTCAGAGATCTTTCCCTAATTCCTTAATCAGAACACAAATTGTCCAAAGATTCTGCAACCACAAATCGGGACAAATCAATCAGACAGATTAATTCTTATTATAAGGTTCGTGAGTTATGTTTGCTGAGGGCTGAAAAAGTTTTTTGAAAAAAAAAGTCGCTCCGGTTTTCTTTTATCGGTAAAAACGCTCTGCAGTTTTTGATTCAGGAAATTCACAGCGCAAAGAAGCCGAGATTTTCCTGTACAGAAAAAAAGTCTCACATCTCAAGGTCTAATGTCTCAAGTCTCCTTCCCCAATTCCTTAATCAGCTGTGCCGGTACACCACCGATCAATAAATTTTCATCAAAACTTTTGTTGACAACCGCTCCGGCGGCAACAACAGTTCTTTTTTTCAGACGGACACCTGCCAAAATACGGACGCCAGCACCAATCCAGACATCATCATCGATTTGAATCGGTAAAAAGATTTCTTTGTTGTATTTGATTGGAATTTCGGGATTGTTCCAGCTGTGATTGACCGAAACCAAAGAGCTTGAATGTGCGATTGAAACATCATTCCCAATTTTGATTCCGCCGGCTGCTTCCAGATAACACATCGGATGAATACTGACATTTGATCCGATTTCGAGTTCAGACAAATGAAACAGAAAGACACCCGGATGAACCGAAACATTGTCACCGCATTTCTTACAGAGATTTTTCAAAAAGACATATCTCAACAGCAGACCGATCCGACCGTTTGTATTCCTAAAAAATTTGAGAAAAAAACGATTGCCGGATTTTCCAAACAGTTTGAAAAAACCGATCAGCAGATTGATTGGCATTTTAAATCTTTTGAACTGATCCCGACCGCTCATTTTTTTAATTTTAAATAAAAATACAAAACAATCCCAAAAGGAGCTGCCAAAATCGTCATCGGCAGATTGGTGCTCTCTTTAAAGATATTCCATTTTTTCAAAATCAGACAGCAGGAAACATAATGAACCGAGTTGGTAAATCTTTCCCAGAAAGAATAAGCAAGTTTCATCCTGACTTTCCTTTCCTGCAAAAATCCGTTTGGGTTTTTCAAATACTGACTGACAATATTTTTTGAAGAACCGTCCGGCTGGTATTCGACCACGCACAATGCTTTGTTCAGAAAAAGCATCTCATAATCCTGATCGATCAGCAGATATTTGTAACCGAGCGGTGTCAGTTTTTCACCCTGAAAAACCGGATATTCCGGATACTTTCTGATGACAGCTGTCCTGTACACAAATTTGATATCTCCTATCAAACCGTACTTACCTCTCAATTCATAATACTTACCTGATTTGACACCTTCCGGAAAATCTTTGTTTGATACCCGTTCACCGTTTTGATATATATCCAGCCCCAAAATACCGGCATATTTTTCATCAGCGTTCTGATTCCAAAAGTCAATGATGATTTCAACTGCATCATCCGGCATATAGTCATCAGAATCTATACAGACATTCAGTTCTGTTTCTATCATTGAATAAGCGGTATTGTGTCCGGTATGCATACCTCCGTTTTCTTTGTACACATATTTGATTTCGATCCGGTTTTCATTTTTCCATTTTTCAACCAATTCTTTTGTTTCGTCTGTTGAACCGTCATCGATGATTAGCCACAAAAAATCTTTTGAAGTCTGAAGACACAGGCTTTCGTACAGCACTGAAAGCAGTTCGGCACGATTAAATGTAGGTGTAAAAACAGTCAGTGTTTTCATCAAAGCATAAACATATAATAGGTAAACAGATAATACAGCAGGATAATGGTTCCCATTGTCCGATACTGATCTTTGATAATCTGGTATTTACAAATCGGATAAATAATAACAGGTGCCATCAAAAACCAGGACAAATAGGCAAAACGGTTTGAAAATGCTGCACGGATGACCAGTATCCAAAATGTATTTGCAATCGCATAGGTGCCAAACAACTGTGTATAAAATTTGTCTTTCAGTTTTCGGTCGATGATAAAATACCAGCCTGCAAAAATTGCAACACTGCTGTATAGCACAAAATCCCATCGAAAACCTGTAGCAGAAAACTGTTCCAGGGTTTTATTGTCACCGGTCAGATAGCCCTCAGAACGATCTGCAAAAAGATTCATATTTTCAAAGAAATTGTTCCAGAAACTGCCGCTGACCAATGAAACCGGTATTGCCGCCAGCCAGCCGCCAAGTATGATTTTCGGTTTGTCTCTCAGAAAATATGCGATTGTAAATGCGGCAAGCGTAATCACCAGTGATTTGTGCATCATAAAACCAAGCGCAAAAAAACCGAACATCAGCGGGCGATTGTCTTTGTAATAAACCAGCCCCCAAAGGAAAAATGAAGTGGCCAGACCGTTTCTCAATCCGTTGGTGCCATAGGTCCAAAATGAAAAAGAAGCCATCAGCATAAAAAAGCAGAAAAACCAGTAACGTCTGAAATGTTTTTTTGAAAACAGATACATCGGAACCACATACAGCACATCAACCAATGTAAAGAAATACTGATAATTCATAAATTTTGAACAGTACCACATAAACCGATAAAACAACCAGTCTTTTTCTTCTTCAAACGGCTCCCCCGACTGGAAATCAATATATTTATTATAATACTGCCAGGTATCTCCAAATATCCAGCCGCTGGTTGGTCTGAAACCCATATAGAGAATTACAAAAACCATCAGTATGATTCCAAAGACACCCAGTTCTGAAAGTCTTGCTTTGTTTTTAATATCAAATGACAATGAATGGAAAGCAACCAAAATCGTCAGCACCAGCATGGTGTTGTAAAACTTTGGTGTGTATTCGATTAATGGGATCCATTCAAACATCGGGTAAAATTAAGAAATGTAGGGATATGATGCGGGGGAAATTTGGGGCTTCGACAGGCTCAGCCTGACGAAAGGATATTTTGAAGACTAATGCTAATATAACGCCGTCACCCTGAGCCTGTCGAAGGGCACCCTGAGCTTGTCGAAGCGTGAGCCTGTCGAAGCCCCACATCCGAAAAACATTAACCCGAAAAGCTTTCTGTTGCTGCTCGGTTTGATCACATAATTAAAATCATTCTAAATAATTTTAATTATGCGGCATAAATCCCTAAATTTGAACCTATTTTTGTAAAAATGAGTGATTTAAAAAATAAAGCAATCAGTATTCTCGAGGAACTCGGCCTTGAGAAATGGATGAAAAACATACAGGTTATGGATGATGAGGTGATGCTCGAAGTGGTATCTCATTCACCGACGATGCATGAAAGAAAAAAACTGGAAAATGCATTGAAAACGACATTTGCCCAAAGGATGCCCGAAGCAAAACTGAATTTGAGAATTTCTATAGACGTGCCACAAAAACCGGTTGAAATCAAAGGGAAACCGATTGACGGTGTAAAAAATATCATTGCGATCGCATCCGGAAAAGGAGGAGTCGGAAAGTCAACCGTAACTGCGAATCTGGCAATCAGTCTTCAAAAAATGGGTTTCAAAGTGGGTCTGCTCGATGCCGATATTTACGGGCCTTCAATGCCAACCATGTTTGATTTGGAAGGTGAGAAACCCTATTCGGTAACCGTTGACGGAGTCAACAAAATGGGGCCGGTTGAAAATTACGGAATCAAACTGCTTTCGATCGGATTTTTTATCAGCGGCAACGACCAGGCAGTGGTCTGGAGAGGGCCGATGGCCTCAAAAGCGCTCAAACAGATGCTTTGGGATGCGCACTGGGGCGAACTCGATTTTCTTCTGATCGATCTTCCTCCGGGGACCGGCGATATCCACCTTTCGATCGTTCAACAGGTTCCGGTGACCGGTGCAATCATCGTCAGCACACCTCAGAATGTGGCTTTGGCTGACGTCAGAAAAGGGGTTGCAATGTTCAATATGGAATCGATCAATGTGCCGGTGCTCGGGGTGATTGAAAATATGTCTTATTTTACACCCGCAGAGCTGCCTGACAACAAATATTATATCTTTGGAAAAGACGGAGCGAGAGATATGGCAGAAAAACTCAATATTCCGTTTCTTGGCGAAATTCCGTTGATACAGAGCATCAGAGAAGCATCTGACGTTGGACGTCCGGCGGCGCTTCAGGATCATACGCCGGTGTCTGAAATTTATGAAAAGATAACTCAAAATATGGTGGAAAGCCTGGTGGAAAGAAACGAAAGTCTGCCGCCGACAGAAGCGGTGAGAATCACGACCATGGCAGGCTGCTCAACACCAAGGAAATTTTAAATTTGGAATTATGGACAAACAGGATTTGAACAAAAGGATAGAGTTGGCGCTGGAAGAGATTCGTCCGTATCTGAACAATGACGGAGGCGATATCGAGCTGATTTCGATTGAAGGCGATGTACTCAATGTAAGATTTCTGGGCAACTGCACCAGCTGTATGATCAACAAACTGACCTTGAAATCAGGTGTGGAAATGATGGTTAAAAAACATGCACCCGAGATTTCAAAAGTGGTCAATGTTCCCTAAGATGCATACCGCTGAGATTCAGTAAATTGAATTTTGGCAAAGTGTTTGCGCCTGATCGAGAAAAAAATTATGAAGTACAGTCTCGCATTTTTATTTCTGATTTTTCTTTCAACCTCCTTCACTACAGGGGGACGAAATAATTTCCAGACGGGTGAATTTCTGCAGTACAGAATTCACTACGGACTGCTCAATGCGGGCTTTGCAAGTCTTGAAATTGAAAACTCAAATTATGACGGCAGACCGCATTTTCACATGATCGGTAAAGGATCTTCGGCCGGAGCGGTCAGAGCATTTTACAAGGTGGATGACCGTTATGATACCTATGTGGATGCTTCGACCGGATTGCCCACAAAGTTTATCAGAAATATTGACGAAGGCGGTTACAAACGATATCAGGTGATGACATTTGATCACCGCTCAAAGATTGCAAAAGTTGATGACCGACTGAAAAATACGGTCACCTATTTCAATTTTAATCAAAATGTACAGGATTTGATTTCTGCATTTTATTATTTGAGGAATTTCAATACCGACAATCTGAAAACCGGCGATTTTATGGAAATCGACGTGCTGATGGCAGATGGCGTCTATAAATTTAAACTCAAAGTTCTGGGCCGCGAAAATTTCAAAACCAAATACGGGAATATCAGATGTCTGAAAGTCAGACCTTATGTTCAGTCGGGTCGGGTTTTTAAAGAATCCGAAAGCGTGACCATGTGGGTGACCGACGACAACAACCATGTGCCTGTGCATATCAAAGCCGAACTGGCGGTGGGTTCACTCAAAGCGGATCTGAACAATTATAAGAATCTGAAATATCCGCTGAATTTTACAAAATAAAGTCTTTATTCCGCTGCCGGATAGTAAACCAGCCGGTCGTGATAATCCTGAAACTCGGTTTCTGATCTCAATCCGACTGCGGATTTTGATTTTTTGATCAGCATTTCAAGCAGTTCCTGTTTTGATTTTTTGCCCGATTTGATTGCATTCTGAAAAAGATTTCTGCCGACATTATTGTTGTGCAGATCCATCATACGGTCATAAGTCTCGTTTGGAAAAAGTTCTTCGTGAAGATTGGTAATCTTTTCGGTCCAATTCAATGATTTTTCGACCGATGAAATTTTTGAACAGTACAAAGCGGTCAATGCATTCCAGACTGCATGCCGATATGCATTTGCAGGACCGTTTCCGGCCGGATCGTCACCAAAATTCATTTCAGACAATCGGATCGATTCGACGGTTGCCCAAACGGTTGGAAAAGCAAACAGCGGATGGCAGACAAAAATTTTCACAGCCTTCCATTTCAGATTTCGAATCAGGTCAGTCAGAATCTGAATACCTTTTTTCATTTTTAAAGTTTGCTGCAGATCAGATTCAGTCTTCTGAGTGATTCGTCTTTTCCGATCATTTCCATAATCACAGGTACTTCCGGTCCGTGAAGACCGCCGACCAGCGCAAGTCGTAAAGGCATCATCAGCCGACCGAAACCGATTGATTTCTTTTCTGCAAATTCCTCGGCTGCTTTATGAATCTGCTGATGATTGAATTTTGGCAAATTGGTCAGTTCATTTGAAAACTCGGTCAAAATGATTGAAGTATCGTCTTTCCAAGCTTTTTTGACAGCTTTTTCGTCATAATTTTCAGGCGAATGATAGAAAAACTCTCCCTGAGTATAAATGTCCGATATAAAGTTTGCTCTTTCTTTCAGCAGTTCGATCACCTTCAGATTGAATTCATCATTTGATTTGACATTCTTTTCTTCAAGCATTTCGCGATAGATGGTAAGTATATCCAGATCATTCATTTTCTGAATGTACTGGTGGTTGAACCAGATGGTCTTTTCAGGATTGAATCTCGCCCCCGATTTGCTCACTTTTTCAAGCGAAAACAATTTGATCAGTTCTTTTTTTGTAAAAATTTCCTGTTCTGTTCCCGGATTCCAGCCGAGCAGCGCCAGCATATTGACCAGTGCGTTGGGCAGATAGCCTTCTTCCCTGTAGCCCATTGCCGATTCATCTGCTTTTTTCCATTCGATCGGAAAAACCGGAAAGCCGTGTTTGTCGCCGTCTCTTTTGCTGAGTTTTCCTTTTCCTTCGGGTTTCAGAATCAGCGGAAGATGTGCAAATTTTGGCGCCGTCCAGCCAAAAGCTCTGTACAGCAGTTCGTGCAGCGCCATCGACGGAAGCCATTCCTCACCCCGAATCACATGACTGATTTTCATCAGATGATCGTCAACAATATTCGCCAGATGATAAGTCGGCATACCGTCGGATTTGAACAGTATCTTGTCGTCAAGTGTATTGGAATCGATTTGAATTTCACCTCTGATCAAATCATTCAAATGAACGGTTTCATTTTCGGGAATTTTAAAACGAATCACAAAATGTTCTCCCGAATCAATCTTTGATTTCACCTCTTCTTCAGTAAGTTTCAGAGAATTGTTCAGCTCCATCCTGCTTTGCGGATTGTACACAAAGGTCTCACCTTTTTGTTCAGCTGATTTTCTCAGTTCATCGAGTTCCTCGGCTGTGTCAAATGCATAATATGCCCAGCCGGATTCAACCAGCTGAAAAACATGCTGTTTGTAAATTTCTTTTCGATCCGACTGACGATAAGGACCCAAATCACCGCCAAAGCCAACCCCTTCATCGGGTGTCAGACAAAGCCATTTCAGCGATTCAATGATATAATCCTCTGCACTGTCCACATAACGATTCCGGTCTGTATCCTCTATTCTCAGCAAGAATTTTCCGCCATTGTGTTTGGCAAAAAGATAGTTGTACAAAGCAGTACGCACACCGCCGATATGGAGCGGTCCGGTCGGACTGGGTGCAAAACGAACTCTAACTTCTGACATTTCAAAAATTTTTGCAAAGCTACGGAAAAGCTGTCAGCTGTGTCGGATATGATTATCCAATTTTGATCATCCCGGCTGATTTCGATTTCAAAGAAAGGATTTGGCTGAATTTTTGAGGCAGCTGTTCCATTCAAAAATCAATTATGAAAAATATATTTTTTGGCCTTTTGGCTGTATTCTTTTTTTCAAATCTCTCAGCTCAAACTCTTCCCGAAAATGACAAAACCGAATTTAGCACCGAAGCATTGAATCAGAGAATTCAGGATACCGACGGAAAGGTCACCACAGTCGGAGATATCTTTGGAAAACACAAAGGAAAAGTCATTGTGCTCGATATCTGGGCAACCTGGTGTCCCGACTGTATCACCGGTTTTCCGGAACTGAAAAAAATTCAGAAGAAATATCCTGAAGCAGTTTATCTGTTTTTCTCGCTCGACAGAATTGGAAAAGAGGAAGTCTGGAAAAACGGAATTGAAAAATATGAACTCAGCGGCGAGCACTACTGGTTCAATACCGACTGGAAAAATGACTTTGACAATTTCATCGATCTGAACTGGATTCCGAGATATATGGTCATTGATCAGACCGGAAAAATCGCACATTATTATTCAATCCATGCGGACGATCCGAGAATGATACAGATGCTTGAAAAAACTTTGAAGAATTAATCAGGTCAAAATTCAAAACCTCAAAATTCGCCTGCTCTTTCACTGTTATTCAACGATTCTGCCGTAAATTTGCAGCGCTTTAAGATGGTCAAAAGAATTTCAATCGGCGAATTTTTTGAAAGCTTCAAAGGAATTCCTCTGCTCGATACGCGCACACCTGCCGAATTCGAAAAAGGACATATTCCGGGTGCTTTCAACCTTCCTCTCTTTTCAAATGAAGAAAGGGTGTTGGTGGGTACAACCTACAAACAGAAAGGAAGAGAAGATGCGATACTGCTCGGTTTTGACCTGACCGGAAACAAATGGAGCGGATTTATCAAAAAAGCACTTGAAATCTCACCTGACAAAAGAGTGGCGTTACACTGCTGGCGCGGCGGAATGAGAAGCGGTGCAATGGCATGGGCGCTTGACTTTTACGGTTTTGAGGTAACCGTCATCGAGGGCGGTTACAAAAGTTACAGACATTGGGTGCTCGATGGATTTGAAAAAGAATTTTCAATCATTGTTTTGGGCGGAATGACAGGTTCTCACAAAACCGAAATCCTAAATGAAATAAGCAAAAAGGGTGAACAAATTATCGATCTTGAAGGACTCGCCAACCACATGGGTTCCTCATTCGGTAGAATGGGAAAACTGATACAGCCCTCTCAGGAACAGTTTGAAAACAATCTGGCGGAAGAAATCCGGCATTTGAATCCCAACAAAATAATCTGGATGGAAGACGAAAGCAATTCGATTGGAAAAATTCGTGTGCCGATGAATTTATGGAAACAGATGCAGTCAACAGCAGTGATTGAAATTCAAATCGAAGACAAAAAAAGAATAGATTTTCTGACCCGAGAATACGGTCCGCTCGACAAAGATTTTCTGATTGATGCCACCATGCATATCGAAAAAAGACTGGGTTCAAACCATGCAAAAGAGGCGGTGGAAGCCATCAGAGAAAACCGGATGTCAAAATTTGTTGAAATCGTTTTGGTTTATTATGACAAATCCTACAAACGATGTCTGTCAAGAAGGATTCCCGAAACGGTTCACAGTCTGGAAATCAATTATCAAACACCCGAAATGGCGGCAGAAGAAATCATTGAATTCTCAAAAGAAATCAGTCTTCAGCCGGTAAAAAATAAAACAATATGGAATTTGAAACAATAAAACTGACCCAATATTCACATGGTGCAGGTTGTGGCTGTAAAATCAGTCCGGCAGTACTGGACCGCATCCTTCATTCAGACGAAATTCAGATCGACCCGAGACTGCTGGTCGGAAATGACGAAAGAGACGATGCTGCGGTTTTGGATCTGGGAAACGGAACTGCTTTGATTTCGACCACCGATTTCTTTATGCCGATCGTTGACCGCCCGTTTGATTTTGGGAGAATTGCTGCAGCAAACGCAATCAGCGATGTGTATGCAATGGGCGGAAAACCTGTGCTGGCGCTTGCCATACTCGGCTGGCCGATCGACAAACTCAACCCCGAAGTTGCCCGGGAAATGATGGAAGGCGCACGTGCAATCTGTAAAGAAGCCGGTCTTAAAATAGCTGGCGGACACAGCATCGACAGTCCCGAGCCGATCTTTGGACTGTCGGTAAACGGAATTGTCAGCAGTCAAAATTTAAAAAGAAATTCAACCGCGACCCCGGGATGCAGACTCTATCTGACCAAACCGCTGGGTGTGGGTGCCTTGTCAACCGCACAGAAAAAAGCACTGCTCAAAGAAGAAGATGCTGAGATTATACTCAAGAGCATGACCACCCTGAACAGCATCGGGCCGGAGCTTGGTGAATTCAAAGAAATCAAAGCAATGACTGATGTGACCGGTTTTGGTCTGCTCGGTCATTTATCGGAAATGTGTGAGGGCAGCGGACTGTCGGCTGAAGTTGAATTTGAAAAAGTTCCGTTGATTCCGTCATTGAATTTTTATCTGGATCAAAAATGCATACCCGGCGGCACCAACCGAAACTGGGCGAGCTACGGCCACAAGATTTCAGAAATCACGGAAAAACAAAAACAGATCCTTTGTGATCCTCAGACCAGCGGCGGATTGATGGTTGCAGTTGAAGAAACCGGAATTGAGAAGTTTGAGGAATTTATGAATAATAATGGTTTCGATCTGACTTCATTTGGACGCCTGACCGAAAGACAGGAAAATCTGATTCGGGTGATTTGATTCAATTGAATTTTTTTGCTGCAAATCCTTTTTCATCCGGTTTTCTGATTGAAATTACACAAAATTCAATTTATGGTTCAACCCGCCTTCGGGGTTGGTTTTGGCGGATGGCTTATTGTCCCCCCGATTTCATCGGGGGTTATTAACAGTTGAACCACTTCGTGGTTCTAATTTCAATGTGAATTATTTTGATACAAATCCATTTCTTGTTAAGGATTCTGCGAGGTTAAAAAAATCCCGAAGGGATTCAACCATAAATAACTATAGGTGTAACCTATGAAAAAACGACATCTTCTGAATTGGTATGAAAAACAGAACAATTGACAATCAATATATGCGAGGTTAAAAAAATCCCGAAAGGATTGAACCATTGGTAACCATAGCTACAACCTATGGAAAAACGACGTTTTCTGAATTGGTATGAAAAACAGAACAATTGACAATCCATATATGTGATGTTGAAGAAAATCCCGAAGGGATTCAACTATAAATAACCATAGGTGCAACCTATGGAAAATAAAACGAGGACCGGATCCAACCCCGAAGGGGTTGAACCATCAATAACCACGGGTAAAACCCGTGGAAAAAGCACCCTCCCATTATTGCCATCTCAGTTTAATCGTACAATTTGGAAAAACCGCCAAATTTCCGGGCCATAAAATGAAATTCACACTTTTATTTCATCCTAAATATCAATTCACAAATTTCATATTGGTCGTCAATAATAAAAAACCGATTATTTTTGCAGCATGTTAACCGTTCAGAATTTAGCCGTCCATTTTGGCGGAACCTATCTTTTTCAAAATGTTTCTTTCAGAGTCAACAAAGGAAACCGTATCGGTTTGGCCGGAAAAAACGGCGCCGGAAAGTCAACTCTGCTCAGGATTCTCGCCAAAAGGCAGGAGCCCGGTGAGGGCGAAGTGGTTTATGAAGGCGAAGTCAAAGTCGGGTTTCTGACGCAGGACATCGATTTTGAAAAAGGAAGAACCGTTTGGCAGGAAGCTGCAAGGGCTTTTGAAAAACTGAACCGGATTCAGACCAAAATCGATTTTACAAACCGTCAGCTCGCCGAAAGAACAGATTATGAAAGCGACGAATATGCCCAACTCGTTGAAGACATCGCGCATCTGACCGAAAGATACAGTCTGCTCGGCGGTTACAACATTGATGCAGAGATGGAAAAAATACTGATGGGGTTGGGTTTCAAATCTTCTGATTTTCATCGGCAGACTACCGAATTCTCGGGCGGATGGCGGATGCGGATCGAACTGGCAAAACTGCTGCTTCAGCAAAATGATATACTGTTGCTTGACGAGCCGACCAATCACCTGGACATCGATTCGATCATTTGGCTTGAAGACTTCCTGAAAGATTATCCCGGTGCTGTGGTATTGGTTTCGCACGACGTTCAGTTTCTGGACAATGTGACCAACCGTACACTCGAAATTGCAAACCGGCTGGTGCATGATTACAAAGCAAATTATTCAAGATACATCGAACTCCGACAGGAAAGACGCGAAAAACTGGAACAGGCACAGAAAAATCAGGAACAGTTTATCAAACACACCGAACAGCTGATCGATAAATTCAGGGCAAAAGCAAACAAGGCATCGATGGCACAGTCGCTGATCAAAAAGCTCGATAAAATTGAAAGAATCGAAGTTGAAAACGAAGATGTGAACAAGATGAACATCCGTTTTGAATCTGCAGTTACACCCGGAAAAATTATTTTTGAACTCGAAGATGTGGGCAAAGCATACAGCGATCATCAGGTTTTTGATCATGTTTCATTTTTTGTCAATCGGGGTGAAAAAATCGCATTTGTCGGTCAGAACGGACAGGGAAAAACCACGCTTGCAAGGGTGATGGTGGACGGACTCGGTCATACCGGAAATCTGAAAATCGGTCACAATGTCGAAGTCGGATATTTTGCTCAAAATCAGGCGGATGTACTGAACGAAAAATGGACGGTACTCGAAGAGGCCGAATATGCTTCGACCGAAGAAACCCGAAAAAGAGTGAGGGATGTTCTCGGTGCATTTCTTTTTGGCGGCGAAACGGTCGAAAAAAAGGTGTCTGTACTTTCGGGTGGCGAGAGAAACCGGCTGGCGCTTGCCAAACTTCTGCTCAAACCGTTCAATGTGCTGGTGATGGACGAACCGACCAACCATTTGGACATTCAGTCAAAGGAAATCCTGAAACAGGCATTGCTGAATTTCAACGGAACCCTGATTTTGGTTTCACACGATCGTGAATTTTTGGACGGATTGGCCAACAAGGTTTTTGAATTCAAGGATGGAAAAGTCAACGAATTTTTGGGGGGTATCAAAGATTATCTTGAAGACAGAAAGGCAA
>JBAYPM010000022.1:0-41257 GCA_041677705.1 Weeksellaceae bacterium
AAACCCTTGCCATTACAGACAAAACCTACATCATGTTTGAAGGAAAGATACTGAAAGAGGGTTCACCCGAAGATCTTGCCAACGACAAAGATGTGAGAAGAGTTTATCTGGGAGAGAATTTCAGATTTGAACAGATTTAATTCATCCAAAAGATTTTCAGAAAATAAAAAAGCCTCTTCATCTCAGGACAAAGAGGCTTTCGGTAATTTTATACAAATCAGTCCTTGTATTCTTCGGTTGAAGGGCAGGTACAGATCAGATTTCTGTCGCCAAATGCATCATCGACTCTTGAAACCGGTGTAAAGAATTTGCGCTCTCTCACCCACTCCAACGGGTAAGCCGCTTTTTCTCTCGAATACGGAAATTCCCATTCGTCGGCAGTGACCAGATGAACCGGATGAGGCGAATTTTTCAAAACATTGTTTTCCTGAGTATATTTTCCTTCGGCTATCTCATCAATTTCCTTTCTGATCTGAATCAGTGTATCAACAAAACGGTCGAGTTCCTCTTTATTCTCTGACTCAGTCGGTTCGATCATCAGCGTTCCTGCAACCGGGAATGAAACCGTAGGCGCATGAAAACCGTAATCCATCAGACGTTTTGCTATGTCAACCACTTCGATACCCAATTTTTTAAACGGTCTGAAATCAAGAATAAATTCGTGTGCCACCACATCATTGTGGTTGGTGTAGAGCACATCATAATATTTCTCAAGTCTCGACTTCATATAGTTTGCATTCAGAATCGCATATTTCGCAGCATTCTTCAACCCATTGTCACCCAACATTCTGATATAAGAATACGAGATAGACAAAATCAGCGAAGAGCCGTATGGCGCAGCAGAAAATACGGTATTTGATTTTTCACCGCCTGTTTCAATCAGCGGATGACCGCCCAAATATGGCGCCAAATGAGATGCAACACAGATTGGCCCGACACCTGGCCCACCACCGCCGTGCGGAATCGCAAAGGTTTTGTGAAGATTCAGATGACAAACATCCGCGCCGATAAATCCTGGTGCAGTCAGTCCGGTCTGCGCATTCATATTTGCGCCGTCCATATAAACCTGACCGCCTGCCTGATGAACCAGATCAATCACTTCTTTGATATTTGAATCAAATGCGCCGTATGTTGACGGATATGTAATCATCAGTGCAGAGAGATTTTCTTTGTGAATTTCAATTTTTGACTTCAGATCTTCAACATCTGTTTCTCCGGTCGGAAGATTTTTTACAACCACCACTTTCATTCCGGCCATTGCAGCAGAAGCCGGATTGGTTCCGTGTGCAGATTCAGGGATGATTACCACATTTCTGTGGGTCTGACCGTTGTCGCGCTGAAAAGAACGAATCACCATCAGACCGGCATATTCGCCCTGTGCGCCAGAGTTCTGCTGAACCGAAGTTGCTGCAAATCCGGTGATTTTTGACAAATAATTTTCAAGATTTGAAATCATTTCCTGATAACCTTCCGCATATTTTTTGGGAACAAAAGGATGGATTGAATTGAAACCGCTCCAGCTCAACGGAAGCATCTCGGTAGCCGCATTGAGTTTCATTGTACACGAACCCAAAGAAATCATTGAGTGATTCAACGCCAAATCTTTCTTTTCCAATCGCTTGATGTATCTCATTAACTCGGTTTCGGTATGATACTTTTTAAAAACTTCATTGGTTAGAAAATCAGAAGTTCTCAGCAGTTCGGCAGGAATTCTTCCCTGACTGAAACCATTGTCGGAGGCTTCTTTCTTTTTGATAAATCCAAAAATTTCAATCAGTTTGACAAGTTCGGTTTCTGAAACCACTTCATCCATCGAAATGCTGATTTTTCCGGCTTCAAAGAAGTTCAGAAGAATATCGCTTTTTTCAAAAATCTCGCTGTCGATACCGTTTGCTTCAATCTGAATGGTATCAAAGAAATCGTGATGAACGACGGTATAACCCAATTCGACCAGCGAATCATACAGCCTGACCGCTTTTTTGTGTATATTTTGTGCAATGTCCTGCAGACCTTCTTTCCCGTGATAAACACCATACATTCCGGCCATTACAGCCAGCAAAACCTGAGCAGTACAGATATTTGATGTTGCTCTTTCTCTTTTGATGTGCTGTTCTCTGGTCTGCAAAGCCATTCGCAATGCAAATTTCCCATATCTGTCCTGAGACACACCGATGATTCTTCCCGGAATCTGGCGTTTGTATTCTTCGGTACACGACATAAATGCGGCATGTGGTCCGCCGTAACCCATGGGTACGCCAAAACGCTGTGAACTGCCGACAGCAACATCAGCGCCCATTTCACCCGGTGACTTGATCAACACCAGCGACATGATATCAACCGCGATTGCGGTCTGAATTTCTTTTTGTTTTAATTCGGTAATCAATGCTGTATAATCGGTGACGGCACCTGATTTACCCGGATTCTGAAACATTGCGCCAAAGAAATCGCCAGAAAAATCAAAATCAAAAGGATTTCCGGTTTCGATTTCAATGCCAAGACCTTCTGCTTTGGTCCGACAAACCGCAAGGCTTTGTGGGAATATATCTTCAGAAATAAAGAATTTTACCGCATCTTTTTTATTTCTCGGCACAGTATTGAACATCATGTGCATTGCTTCAGCACAGGCAGTTGCCTCGTCCAGCAGTGATGCATTTGCAATCGGAAGTCCGGTCAGATCCGAAATTATGGTTTGAAAATTCAGAAGAGCTTCCAAACGACCCTGTGCAATCTCGGCCTGATAAGGCGTGTAAGCAGTGTACCAGCCCGGATTTTCAAGTATGTTTCTCTGAATTGGCGAAGGCAAAATGGTTCGGTAATAGCCGTAACCGATAAAGCTTCTCATTTTTTTGTTTTTATGTGACAATTCTCTTAAGTGTTCGAGAATTTCATGTTCAGACATGGCAGCCGGAAGTCCCAGCGGTTCTTTGAGTCTGATTTCGGCGGGCATGGTCTTGTCGATCAGTGAATCAATTGACTGTTCGCCCATAGAAGAGAGCATTTCGCCTGAACCTTCAGCCAAAGTTCCGATGTGACGAATTGAAAAATCTTGTGTGTTCATATCTTTTTAACCGTGAAATTTTAAGCTCCCAAATTTACGATTTAAAACCATTTTAAAAACTAATCTTTATCAACAATTGGAACCGATTTTCTGTTTTGCCGATTGATTCATAAAAAATCAATTTAAGCTGTTTCAATAGCTGTATTCGGACTTTTCTGATTTCAATTTTCCCACCATGTGAACAGTTATTTTAAGCCCCCATGTGGAATATCGCTTTATCCAAATACTGAAAAATATAATCCGGCATCTTTTCCTTTACCGAATTGTACTGTTGGGATGATTCGCCCAAACCGCCGGGCCAGATGAAACCGAATAAATTAAGGGCTCTAATCCTACAATTTCGTTTTCTAATGTGGGCTGGATGGAAAAATGCATATGAATTCAATTTTGAGTAAAATTATAAAATTAAGCGAAATAAAGTCTTTTCGTAAAATTAAAATTGATACAAGAATGGGATTATACAGATTTTTCCGTTTCCTACCCGCGTCTTGCTTTAGCAACCCGTTGAATCCGTGTTCTAAAACTCTATTTTAATTGCAAACTGATTTTTTGAAATTTATTCGTGGTAAAAAGGAACACAGATGACGCAGATTCGCAAGCGAAAACACAGATAAGCACAGATTTTTCCGTGTAAAATTAGTGTCTTGCTTTAGCAATTCGTTGTATCCGTGTTCAAAAAAGCGCAACTTTACTAAAATCCCATTTATCCCTTTGTAGAATTAATTTAATTTTAATACTATCAAATGATATTATATTCCTTTAAAATCATCTCACTTTTTATTCCAACCCTCAGCCAGAACAATCGTAAAACCCCACTTATAATTCTGGTTGGCAGGAATTGAATATTCCGGCAGTGGTTTGTCGCCCCAGCTGTTGTATCCGGCAACGCCCATCATTTTCATATCCAAACAAACTTCAATAAAATCTCTGAATTCAATGTCATTGATATGGGTTTGTCTTCTCAATTTATTTTTTGCTTTTTCGTCCGAATTGGCAGCTCTGGATTCCGAGTTGAAATTCTTGAACTGATACGGTCGGTTGGTGTTTTCTTCCGAATCAAAATCTTCTACTGAATTTCTCAGTACATTGAACTCCATGGTTTCATCGGCGGAAATCATAATTCCATAATCCCGGTTATCGGTTAAACTTAGCCATCTCGTTTCGGTTCGGTGTCCGTTTTCCTGTGGACGGACATAAGGGAAATACATCAGTTCCGCAGTGGTTTTATAAATTCCAATTCTCGCCCCCGAATTCCGATCGGAATAATTTTCATCCGGGCCGTTTCCGTAATATGTTATTTTATTTAAATCTTTTGGGATCCTGAAACGTATCCCGATTCTCGGAACTTCGGGAACATCTTCTTTTGCAGCCGTAAATTCCACATCGACTTTTAATTCTCCGTATGGATAAATATGATAATCCACAAAATAACTGTTTCCTGCCGGTAGCTGATATTCTACTTTCAGAACGGCATGAGTATCTTTGGACTCAGTGGTGATTTTTCCGATTTTGAAATCCTTGCCTGCCTGTTTCCAAACCTGAGTTCTTTCGGGCATTCCGTTTCCGTAATCGTTATCCGTCGGGCCACGCCAGAAATTGGGTTGAAACCCGAATTCTCCGGCGATTAATTCTTTTCCTCCTATATTAAACGATGTTATATAACCTTTGTTTTTATCAAAAACTGCTTGTGTATTTCCGGCTTCTATTTCAATTTTTTGACCATTCTGTTTCACTTCAACTTTTCCGGGATTTGAAGAAGTAATCACCGATTTTTTATCGGCAACCTGTAATAGAAATTGCTCCCCGGCAACCGGAAAATCTTTTACCAGAGCTTTTAAATCCGACTTCGTATAAACATCAAAATTCGCAAAATACTCTTTTCCGGAATCAAATTTTAAATCTTTTAATGGCAATTGAATATCTTGTGATTTTCCGGCCTCCAAATTCATTTTTAACTCGACTTCTTTGATAGCTTTCCCATTTTCCAGAATGCTAAATTTTAGTTTATAATCATCCGAATTAATAAAATCAAACCGATTCTGAACCGTATAAACTCCTTTGCTTTTTTCGGTGAATTTAAAATTTTGATAAGCATATTTCACTTCCTGCATCGCCGGATGCGGATTCCGGTCGGGATTGACCAAACCGTTGATTAAAAAGTTGGCATCGCTCGGTTGTTCCGGGCCATAATCTCCACCGTATGCCCAAAACATTTTTCCGTTTTCGTCAAATTTCTCCAATCCCTGATCCACCCAATCCCAGATGTAGCCACCCTGTAAATTTGGATATTGATAAATCGCTTCCCACATCAAATTCAGATTTCCGTTGGAATTTCCCATCGCATGGGAATATTCCGACAACAACACCGGTCGGTCGGAGCCTTTTTGCCCCACTTCTTCTAACCACGTCGCGGAAGGATATTGTGGAACAAACATATCGGAATTAAAACCCCAAATCGTTCTTTCATAATTCACCGGGCGGTTCATCAGATTTTTCTCTCTGTTTTTCATCCAGCGATAGGCTGCAGTGAAGTTTACACCGTCTCCGGCTTCATTGCCCAATGACCAAAAAGTAATGGAAGCGTGGTTTTTATTTCGTTCAAACATATTGGCAATCCGATCGAGATGAACATTTTCCCATTCCGGGTGTTTCGCCAAAGATTCCGTGCCATAATACATTCCGTGACTTTCAATGTTGGCTTCGTCATAAATATAAAATCCAAGTTCGTCTGCCAGTTCATAAAACCTTCTCGGTTGCGGATAGTGAGACAACCGAATCGTGTTGATATTGTGCTCTTTCATCAGTTGCATATCCTGCTTAATCAAATCTTCGGTTACATAATGTCCGGTTTTGGGATTGTGTTCGTGGGTATTCACACCTTTGAATTTAATCGGTTTTCCGTTGAGCAAAAACACGCGGTCTTTTCGGTTGCCGGTAGTGATTTCTTTGATTTCAAATTTTCGAAAACCGACTTTATAAGGAACGACTTCTTTACTGCCGGTTTCCTTGTTTTCAATCGTTAAAATCAGTTGATATAAATTCGGAGTTTCTGCGTTCCATTGTTGAACATTTGGAATTTGAACATCCGAAAAACGAAAGGATTCTTCGCCGCGTCCTTTGATGCTGACTTTTTCATTTCCGGATGCCACGATTTTGCCGTTTGCATCCAATAATTCATATTTTACATCTGCCACGGCATACGGAATGGGTTTCCAGTTATTGACTTCGTTTAAATCGTCGAAACCATAATTGGCAAGCGTTACTTCCAGCCCGAAAACTCCGTTTTTATAACTGTCATCCAATGTTGATTTTACTTCAAAATCCCGCAAAGAAACTTTGGGTTGCGACCACAGATAAACATCGCGTTCAATCCCGCTGATACGCCAGAAATCCTGACTTTCAACATAAGAACCTGTTGACCATCGGAAGATTTTCAGTGTCAGTTTATTTTTTCCCGGATGAACGAATTCATTAATTCTGAATTCCGCATTGTTTTTGGAATCTTCGCTGTATCCGACTTCCTTTCCGTTGATGTAAACATACATTCCGGATTTTGCACCCGCCATATTCAAGAAGATAATCCGGTTATCGAGCCAGTCCGCAGGAATATCGATTTCACGACTGTAAACGCCCACCGGGTTGTCTTCCGGCAGATAAGGCCAGGGCTCTTTGGGTAAAGCACTGGTCGTATTGACTTCCACAAATTCATAAGGCTGATTAACATAAATGGGTGTGCCAAAACCCTGTACTTCCCAGTTCCCGGGTACTTTAATATCCTTCCATTTGGAGGTATCAGTTGCAGAATCCGTGATGTTTTCGGGTAAATCTTTGTATCTGTCCACAAAATAGAATTTCCAGGTTCCGTTCAGCGATTTATAATATTTACTGTCTTCAAATTTTTGATTCAGCGCATCCTGTTGTGAATCAAATGTCATAAAATCCGCTCTCGGATATTCTTTATTGACCTTGACCACATTGATATTTTGCCAGTAAGAAAGATTGTTTTGTGCGTTTACAAATGAAAATGAAATCAGAAGAATCGAAAGAATAAATTTCTTAACCATACCCGGAATTTTATAAGATTTTTGAAAGTTAATTAATATGAGGTAATGACGAAAATTAATTTTTATTATTGATGATTTTTGCGCTAAAAATAAGGTAATAAGGTTGTGGTGGGGGATGGTTCATTTTATCTATTAAGGTAATAAGGTTGATGTGTGGATAAATCTTATTTTTATCTTAGACTTAGAAATTCATGATAAAAAAGGAACGCGGATGACAACGATACCCAATCAAAGAAATTACAATCACTGGCTTTCTGTGTAAATTCTGTGTTTTTGTGAAATAAATAATAAATGTTAATCCCTCCACTCTATCGCCTTAAAAACAATCTCACTATAATTATCTCTTTCATAGAGAATTCCGATTGTGTTTTCATCAATTTTCACCAAATCCGAATAGGCAATAAAATCTCCTTTGTATCCTTCCGGGCTTTTGTCAATCAGAATTGATTTTGTCCAGGATTCTCCACTGTCATCACTGATTTTGACGGTAAGATTATCTCTTTTCTCAGTGTCGGCAGCATTACTGAAAGCAATAATCGCTTTTTCATTTCTGAATTCCAGAAGCAAAGTACTTCCCTGATTGACCGGATCGATTAGTTCTTTATCGATATAAGTTTTCGCCCAGGTTTCACCGCCATCGTCACTGATTGAAATAATTCTTGATTTAAAATCCCCGCGCTGATTCCGGCTGTTCATCATCAAACGATTATTATCGAGTTCTACTGCAGTGGACTCATTACTACCAGGAAAATTCACATTTTCGCTCAGTTGAAAAGTTTTTCCGTGATCATCCGAATAAAAACCATGAGCAGTATAATCACTCCAGTCATTTTTCGGATCTCCAACCGAGTGATTGGCCGCGACATAAATCCTTCCTCTGTATTTTCCATTCTGAATCTGGATGGCGTGACCCGGTAAGTTGGCATAAGTCCGCCAGTCTTCCTTAAAATTATAATTCGAATTTCGGTCCGGCTGATTCGGTTTGTGAACGTGAGTTGTGATGTTCACCGCTTCACTCCAGGTTGCACCGTTGTCGGTCGAAGTTTTGTACCAGACTTCGCGCAAACCTTTTCCGGTTCTGACTTCATATTCGTGATTGTCTCCTGTATTGAAAAACAAAAAGATTCTTCCGTTGGGAAAATTCGGATCGGTCAAATCGACAACCGGCGCTGAATTTCCAATCTGCAAACCTTCGCTGTCTGCAACCACAAGAATTTTCCCCCAGGTTTTTCCGCCATCCGAACTTCGTTTCATCACAATATCAATATCTCCATAATCTGCCGCATTATTGACTCTTCCTTCTCCAAAAGCAAGCAAATCACCGTTGGGAAGAGCAATCAGTGCAGGAATCCGATAACTCTGATAGCCGTCTATGCCCGAAACAAAAACAGGTGTCGCCTTTTCCTGTGCAAATACAGAAAAACTGAATAATAGAATCAAGCCGAAATACAGAATTTTTCTCATGGTTTCAAATTTATACAAATTATTATCAAAATTTAAATTGAGACCACAACTGCGAATAAATCAAAGAGAATTTAAAAGAATAATGCGGTTGTTTTTTAATTGTTCAGTTAAATTTGTTGTGATGAAAACAATCATCCAAAAATATTTGATCGATACCAATTTCTGGGTTTCATTCTGTTTCGGCTGTCTGCTTGCATTTTTTCAGCTGAGTTTTTACGAATTGAATTTCTATGTGCTGGGCATCGTATTTTTTGGAACGCTGGCGGTTTATAATTTCACACGGATGTCTGATTTGAAAGAACTTTACACATTCAAACCCGAAACAGGAACCAGAGTAATCCTGACTTATATCGGTCTGATTTTTACGCTTGGCTTTGTGATTCTTCGTGGTTTTGAACTGAAAACCTTTTTGTATCTAAGTGTGCTTGGTTTTGTGAGTTTTTGTTATTCACTTCCATTTTCAGGTCTGGGTTTGAGGGCAATTCCGTTTCTCAAACTGTTTCTGATTGCATTTGTCTGGGCCGGCAGCTCTGTTGGGCTGCTGCTGGTTGTTCACCACGAACTGATTCATCACAAAATGATATTTACTGCAGTATTTCTGTTCGTGGCCGGAATTACGATTCCGTTTGATATTCGCGATCAAAACACAGATGACAAGGAATTAAAAACTATACCGATGGTGATCGGTTTCAGAAATTCAAAGATTCTTGCCATCGTTTTTTTGCTGCTGAGCGCATTTTTCTTTTTTTGGGAATTGAAGGAAATCGACAAAACCGTGATCAGCTGGTTTTGTGCCATTATCTTTTCATTGGGCGGAATCATCAATACAAAAAGCAGCAATTCAACCTTTTATTTTTCATTTTGGATGGAAAGCTGTTCGCTGATTCCGTTAATCGCCTGGCTGCTTTTTTCGATTTAAAGAATGTAAAAGAAAACACCGATAAAATGAAAGGTGCTGCCTGCCAAAACAAAAACGTGCCAGATCAGATGGTTGAATTTGATTTTGTGATTGGCGAAAAAATAAATCCCGACAGTGTATGCCAAACCGCCCAATCCCAAATGGACAAGCGCAGCGGTCGAAAGATTTTCAAAAAGCGGTTTGATTGCAATGACTGCCATCCAACCCATCATAGCATACAGAATCAGTGAAAGTTTTTCATTTTTTCTGAGTGGTGAAAATTTGAATACAAAACCGATGATGACCAGTCCCCAGATGATTCCGAACATCGTCCAGCCCCAAATTCCTTTCAGCCCCAAAAGCATGACCGGTGTGTAGGTTCCGGCAATCAGCAGATAGATACAGAGATGGTCAAATTTTTGGAGGATTTTCTTTTTTTTCGGATCGGTTACCGCATGATAAACAGTTGATGCCGAATACAGTAAAACCAATCCCAAACCGAAAGTAAGCGAACTGAAGACAGCAGTTGCAGAACCGCTGACTGTGGAATAAACCAGCAGCAAAATCAGTGCTGCCACCGAAAGTACAGCACCAAATCCGTGGGTGACTGTATTCCAGAATTCTTCGGTTGCTCTATATTTTCTATTAAATATCATCAAAATTAATTTTGATTTTATTGCTTTTCGGACCTGAACAGCAGGCAACTATGATTCCTTCTTCGATGTCCTGATCGGTCAGTACAAAATTCTCTCCCAGATTAACTTCTCCTTCCTCAAGTCTGCACATGCAGCTGCTGCAGATTCCGCCTTTGCATGAGTATGGCGCATCGATTCCTTCGTCGAGTGCAGCATCGAGCAGTGATTTTTTACCGTCCCATTTGAAATTGTAAACATCACCATCGAGTTCAACGGTCACATCCACTTCTGATTCGAGTTGTTCAACGGTTTCGGCAGCTGCAGCCGAAACAGGAGGTGTGAACAGTTCAAAATAAACCTGATTTTCAGACAATCCTGCTTTTATAAATTCATCAGTAATTTCTCTGATCATACCATCAGGACCACAAACCAGAACTTCGTCTATTTCGTTGATTTTCACCAGTATATTCAGAATCCGGTTGATCTTCTCTGCATTCAGCCTGCCTTCGTACAATGGATTTTCCTGTTTGTGACGGGTAAAAAACCAATGTGGAAAAAAGTTGATTGGGTACTGTTCTTTCAGCTGGTCGATTTCTTCCTTGAACATGGTTTCCTTTGGCGTCCGATTGCAGTAAAACAGATTGAGCAGAACTTCTTTTTCGGTTTGAAGCGTATATCTGAGAATACTCAAAACCGGCGTAATCCCACTTCCGGCAGCGAATGCAAGCACCGTCCTTTTTTTGTCGGGTTCGCTTTTGATTCCAAATTTTCCTTTTGGTGCCGAAACTTTCAGAAAATCTCCTTCTTTCAAGTGTGAATTCAGGAATTTTGAAACATATCCGTCTTTTACCGACTTGATTCCAACCGACCATTTGTCGTCCAAAGGGCTGCTGCAGAGCGAGTAATCCCTGCGCTGTCCGTCCATGTCGATGGTTATATATTGACCCGCTTTGAATTTGAATTCGGGTTTTAATTCTTCCGGAACTTTAAAATCTATTCTGACCGATTCCTTGGTCAGTTTGGTTATCGATTGAACCTGAAGTTCATGAAATTTCATCAAAATTAAATTTGTGCAAAGGTACTGAATTAACGCCTGAATTCAGCTATCCCGATCTTATTTATACTGACAGATATCGTTCTCTGACGATATTTTCATGATGTCTGATGTGACCGACCATAAAATAAAACCAGGTTTCAGCATTCATTCCTTTGTCAGATGCAAAACCGGTTCTTTCCAATTCTTCACGACTCAGATTTTTATACAGTGAAATCGTTGCTTTTCTGACATCAATAAATTCTTGAAGCAAATCCTCTATGTCTCTCGAATTGAAATCAGTAGCCATCACATAATCATCCTCTTTAAATCCCGGATTCGGTGTTTTGTCATTTCTTGCAATTCTGAGTGCAACCGCTGCCTTGATCCTTTCGGTGTCTGTATTGTGACCGACCACTTCTTTGATCGTCCATTTGCCGGGCGCATATCTGAACAGCAGTTTTTCTTCAGGGATTTCTCTGATAAATTTCGGATAAGTTTCAAGCTGTTGGCTCAGTTCTGACAATATATCGTTTTCCGTCAATCTCAAATAGGGAATAAAAAATCGCGGATAGTGGTCTTCTGTTAATTTCATTTTGATTGAATTAATTCAGTCCAAAGTTACCCGATTTGATAGAATGACGCAAAGGATTTTACCGAATTTCTTTAAATCATCAGGGTGTTGAAACCGAAAGCTGGATAGTCTTTCCGTTTTGAAAATGATGGCCTTTCAAACCGAAATTGTACAGATATTCAGCCATTTCTGAGGCGGTAACCGGTGCTTTGTAACCCGGAAAAGCTTCTTCGAGCATTTCGGTTTGAACCGCACCCAAAGCCACACAATTGATCTTTGGCTGATTTTCGTCAAATTCTTCAGCCAGTAATTCTGTCAAGGTGATGATTCCAGACTTTGAAGACGAATAAGCGGCAAGACCTGGAAATTTTACAGAGCCCTGAACCGCACCCATGGTGGTGATATTGACGATATGAGAACCGGAATCCATTTTATCCAACATCAGCTGAATCATTCTGAATGGCGCTTTGTAATTGACTGCAATTGAATTGTCAATATCTTTTTCAGAAATTTCAGAAACCGGTTTATTGATTAGAAAACCCGCATTGTTGTACATTACATCCACCCTGCTCCAATCCGAAATCTCTTCCCTGATTTTATTCAAGCTTTTGAAATCAGACAGATCTGAAGCAAGGAATTTGAATTCCGAATTGTTTTCAAACTGTTTCAATTCTTTCAGTTTCTCCAAATTTCTTGAAATCGCAAACACATTGTTTCCGTTCTGAAGATGGATTTTCGCCAATTCTCTGCCGATTCCGCGGCTGGCTCCGGTGATGATGATGTTTTTAGCCATTAAAGTTCATTTTTTCAAATATTCGATCAAATCTTCTATTTCATCAAATTTAAGTTTATTTACCAAAATCCGGTTTTGTAAAATTTCAATTTTTATTTCTGAATCTTCAGTCAGATCAAACCCATTCCGTTCCAACGCATGTTTCACCCAATAAGCCAAATCACTTCCATCGCCTGAAAATTGAACTTTTTTTGTTTTGGGATGCTGAAACTGAAAACTTCCGGTTTCATAATCAAACCTGATTCTTTTTTGTGCCAGTTTCTCATAAATTTGCTGTTCATGAGCCAGCTGCTCGGGAAATCCTTCGTAAAAACTGCCGTTGTCAATCCACCAAAGCCGGCTTGCATTCTGAAGAATCAGTTCGATCTGATGGGTTGCAACGATAAATGTTTTATTGGTTTCTTTTGATAATTTGTAAATCAGTTCAAAAATCTTAAACTGATTTTCAATGTCGAGATGCGAAGTCGGTTCGTCCATAATGATCAGATCGGTGTCCTGAACCAAAGCTCTGGCAATCATCACCATTTGCAACTGTCCGTCGCTCAATCGGTTTACAAAGCGATCCTTCAAATCAGCAATTCCGACTTTTCTCAAGGATTCATCAATCAACTCAATTTCAGCCGGTTTCAATTTTGAAAAACCATTTGAATATGGCAGCCTTCCCAATGCAGCCAGATCAAAAACAGTCAATGCAGGCAACTGGCTGAGTCTTGAAAAAACCACCGAAATTTTATGTGATCTTTTTGCCAAATCCCAATTCTCCATGTCGTCCAAAAGAAATTTGATGTGACCCGACAATATCGGCTGAAGACCCAAAATGCTTCTGATCAGTGTACTTTTGCCCGATCCGTTTTTTCCGGCCAGACCGATCAGTTCACCTTTTGCGACAGCTGCATTGATCTGACTGCAAACCGGTTTTGAATAACCGATGGATAAATTTTCTATTTTGAGCAGGTCGTCAGTCATTCCAGCTGTATTGGTTACGGTTGAGCAATATACTCATCACAATCGGCGCACCGATGAGCGAAGTAATGATGTTGATCGGCAAACTTCCTTTTGGGAAAATCTGTGAAATCCATGAAAAAATCAGCATTGAAAAAATTCCGAGCAGTACAACAAGTGTATATAACCTGCCGACTGATGTTTGTCTGAAAGCAATTCGACAGATATGCGGAATCGCAAGACCGATGAATGCAATCGGACCGACAAATGCAGTTGCGGATGCAGTTAGAGCTGCGGAAGAAACCAAAATCAGCCATCTTATTTTTCTGACATTGATGCCCATGCTGTAGGCATAATTTTCACCCAGTCTCAAACCTGAAATTCCTTTGAGCGTAAAAATTGAAATCATCGACCCGAACAAAGTTGTAATTGAAAATACAGAAATCTGAGACCACGAAAGACCGCTGACCGATCCGAAAGTCCACATCAGATAGGTTTTGATTTTTTCGGATGGTGCAAAAAACTGGAGTACACCGATGATCGCAGCTGCAAAACCGGCGATCATGATTCCGATGATGATCAGTGCTGTGGTTGAATTCAATCTTGCAGAAAAAAACACAATGATTGCCAAAGCCGAAATTGCACCCAAAAAAGAGGCAATACAGATCAGCCAAGAATTGTTGACCCAATCAGAGAAACCAAGCACAGCAGATAAAAATATAACCATCGCCACACCGAGTCCCGAGGCCGAAGTGATGCCCAAAACCGAAGGGTCAGCCAACGGATTTCTGAACAGTTCCTGCAATATCAAACCGCTGACCGGCAGCGCAATTCCCGCTAAAACTGCAGCAATTGTTCTGGGCAGCCGAAAATCAAAAATCAACTGTCTGGCATTTTCATCCGAAGACCAGTCAGAAAGTGTGATGTGAGAACTTCCCAAATTCAGATTGATCATGAAAATTGCAGCAATCAGCAGAATCAGTATGATGAGAGTGATTTTAAATTTCAAGCCGTACAGTTTGAAGCAAAGATAAAAAAGACAACTCAGTTTCGGTCAAAACTGTTCAATTGGTTAATATTAATCATAAAAATTCTTAAAAATTCAATTCTTTGATTTCGAGTTTCAGATTTGCTTTGGTGTCGATTACCACCGTAATAAAACCGTTGAACAGCAGGATCTGAGAAGGGCTCAAATCGATCACCCTTCCTTTCAGAAAGATTCCCGGATAATATTCTTTGTTAAAACTTTCGAGCAGACTCTTTTTTGAACTGTCTTCGATTTCAGCCAACGGAATCCCGTATTCTTCCTCAATCATCCTTCTGATTTTGCCTTTGAAGAACAGCAAAGCGGTTTTGTGCAGCAGATTTTTTGTTTTGAATTTGAATTCGGTATCCCTCAGTCTGATTTTTCGCTGAACCGGATCATAATAAGGGAAACCCTTGATTTCCATTGTTCCTTTAACTGCTCCGCTGGTGACAATTTCTAAACCGACCGCCTGTTTTGCGGAATAAACACTGATATTCTCCACTTTCACTTTTTTTTTGTCGGACATTTCAAATTCATAACCCAAAAACTGATTTCTTGCCAGAGCAGTCGCTTTGTCGTATGAAATATTGGCGGTAGTTTTCAGATTAAAATCCTGGGCAAGATCCTGTTTTAGTGTGAAATCCGGAAATTTCAAAACCATGGGCGAAGGATTCGGAATCTGACCGATATAAGTTTCTGAATTCAGATTGATTCCGATGTTGGTCTTGATCAAATTCGAATAAATTTTTACCGGTGTCATATTCAGCGATTTGGGTGTCAGTTTCAGCCAAGTGTCATATTCTTCTGAGATTTGAATCGGCATTGCAAACTGATTCCAGATTCCGAGCAGATAGGGTTTCAGATCAAAACTTTCGGAAATTTTCTGATCAATCATCGAGCTGAAATCCTTTTGCTGCTCCTTGAGAGAAGATTCGACCAAAGGTGTAATCGGAATTTTGACACCGCCAAAGCTCAGCACCGGTTTGTCTGTCCATTCAAAACCGTTGGCAGCGGTTTGGGTTGCAATTGTCCAGTTGGTATTGAACTTAATGGCTGTTATAAACTTCATGATCACACCAAATTCGGTCTGCTGGTACATATAATGACCCAAGGCTCCGTAACCCTTCTCTGCATATATGTTCAATGGAATTTCAATCAGCAGTCGGTTATCTTTCAGCGCAGTCAGTTTGATATTTCCGTTTTTAAAAACTTTGACTTTGAACTGGTCATTGTCGTTGTCAGTAAACGAATCGTCTTCATAAATCAGTCCTGTTACCGATTTGTTGATAAGCGAACTGATTTCTCCGACCGGAATTGAAACCGGAACCGTTACATGGGTTTCGATTTTTGGAAAATAGTAAACCGCTTCCTGGGCATCGGTTTTGACAGCCAAAAGCAGCAGCCATCCAAATATTAAAACAAAAAACGATTTCATTTCTTCAAATTCTGTAACTGCCGGTCAATTTATATTTCCTATTGTTATGCGATTCTTCCGTTTTTGATTTCCTCAACCGATTCGGGATTCAGTAAGGTCGAAATGTCTCCAAAGCTGTCAAAATCTCCGGCTGCAATTTTTCTGAGAATCCTTCTCATAATTTTACCCGACCGGGTTTTTGGAAGCGCATCCACAAACTGGATTTTGTCGAGTTTTGCAATCGGGCCGATGAGATTTGCAATGTGTTCGTTGATTTCACGTCTCAGATTGTCACGGTCTCTGACTTCTCCCGTTTCTTTGAGGGTGATGTATCCGTACAGCCCGTTTCCTTTGATATCGTGCGGATAACCCACAATGGCAGATTCTGCAACTGCCGGATGTTCGTTGATCGCATTTTCAATCGGTGCAGTACCGAGATTGTGACCCGAGACTATGATCACATCATCGATTCGGCCGATGATCCTGAAATATCCGACTTCATCTTTGAGTGCACCGTCACCCGAAAAATATTTTCCTCTGAATGCCGAAAAATAAGTTTCTTTATATCTTTCATGATTTCCCCAAATCGTTCTTGCCATTCCGGGCCATGGAAATTTGATACACAAACTTCCCTCTTCATGATGATTTTCAATTTCATTTCGTTTTGAATTCATCAGTACCGGCTGTATTCCGGGCAGCGGCATAGTGGCATAAGTCGGTTTTGTCGGTGTGACAAACGGCAGCGGTGAAATCATAATTCCGCCGTTTTCGGTCTGCCACCAGGTATCGACGATCGGACATTTTTGTTTGCCGATATTGTTGTTGTACCAGTGCCAGGCTTCTTCATTGATCGGCTCTCCCACCGAACCGAGCACTCTCAATGATGACAAATCATGTGATTCCACATAACTCAGATTTTCTTTTGCCAATGCACGGATGGCTGTTGGTGCAGTGTACAGTTGTGTGATTTTATGTTTGTCGACCACATCCCAAAATCTTCCAAAGTCAGGATAGGACGGAATTCCTTCAAACAAAACAGTGGTTGCTCCGTTGAGCAAAGGACCATAAACGATATAGGAATGTCCTGTGATCCAGCCGATATCTGCGGTACACCAATAAACATCATCTTCTTTGTAATTGAATACATTTGTAAAGGTGTATGCAGTGAAAACCATGTAACCGGCTGTGGTATGAACCATTCCTTTTGGTTTTCCGGTTGAGCCCGAAGTATAAAGTATAAACAGCGGATCTTCTGCATCCATAATTTCGGAAACATTGTCTTCTGCCGCACCATCCATCAGCGGCTGAAGCCATTTGTCCCTTCCTTCTTCCATTTGAATTTCAGATTTGATTCTTTTTGCAACCAATACAGTTTCGATCGACGGACAGGTTTTGAGCGCATCATCAGCAATCCCTTTCAGGTCAATGGTTTTGCTGCCTCGATAACCGCCATCGGCTGTAATCAGCATTTTACAATCCGAATCCTGAATTCTTGATGAAAGTGAATTGGCTGAAAAACCTGCAAACACCACTGAATGAATGGCGCCGACCCTTGCACAGGCAAGCAGTGCAACAGGCAGTTCGGGGATCATCGGCAGATAGATACAGACCCGATCTCCTTTTTTGATTCCGTTGTCTCTCAGTACATTTGCCATTTTGCAGACTTTTTTGTGCAATTCTTTGTAGGTGATATGCTGTGCTTGCTCGTTTGGATCGTTGGGTTCAAATATGATGGCAGTTTTGTCTCCTCTTTGATTCAGATGCCGGTCCAGACAGTTCCTGGACATATTCAGTTTTCCGTTGACAAACCATTTGATATCGCCATTTAGCATATCATTGTGCAGAACTCTGTCCCACTTTTGATACCAGATAAAATTTTTATCGGCTATATCTCCCCAAAATTCTTCCGGATCTTTTACAGATTTTTTATAAGCCTTGATGTATTGTTCAAGGTTTTTAATTTTATAATAATTCATTGCGGATGATTTTTGTATAAAATTAGAGATTTTAGGATTTAAGCCAAAATAAGCGGTTTGATTTTTTGAGAAAGTCAATAAAATAAATTAAACCATACTGATAATCAATAATTTAAGTACGCTTTAAAGGTTTATTTAAAAAAAGGGGTTTTTCCCCTTGTTTGAGGTTCGATTTTCAAATTACCTTTACACAAAATAAAAGCAAGCTGACACACAAGTTCAAATTGCCTTTACTAACTTAACTATAATAACTTTCTCATCAGAAGAGCGGAACTAATCCCAACCCCACCGCTCTTCTTTTTTTGTGTTTATATCATTCAAATTTATTTGCTAAATTTCTAACTTTGTCAACTTCTAAACCATAGAATTACGGGAAATTTAATGAAAAACAGTCAACGCAACTGGGTATTGCTTGCGTTAATGATTACAATGATGCTCGCTGCGATGGACAGCACCATTGTGGCTACCTCAATTCCTCAAATCGTTGGCGACCTCGGCGGATTTTCACTGTTCAGCTGGCTGTTTTCTATCTATCTGCTGGTTCAGACTGTAACCATTCCCATATACGGAAAACTCGCTGATATATATGGCCGCAAACCGATACTGATCATTGGAATCATCATTTTTTTATTTGGATCTGCAGCCTGTGCAACTTCATGGAATATGAATGTACTGATTCTTTTCAGGGGTATTCAGGCAGTCGGTGCAGGTGCGATTATGGCAACCGTCAATACGATTGCGGGCGATATATACACCGTAAAAGAAAGAGCGAAAATTCAAGGCTGGCTTTCCAGTGTCTGGGGAATTTCAGCAGTAATCGGACCGGCGATCGGAGGTGCAATAGTCGATAGTATTTCGTGGAGATGGATTTTTCTGATCAATCTTCCGGTGGGCATACTGGCGATCTCACTGATCAGTATTCATTTGGCTGAAAGAAAAATTCACAACATCCACAAAATCGATTGGGCAGGTGCAATCACAGTTCTGATCGCAGGTTCGGCGCTTCTTTTCGGATTGTTGCAGGGCGGTCAATCCTGGCCTTGGATTTCAGTTCAGAGTCTGATTGTTTTGATTATTGCGGTGGTTGCCGGAATTTTGGTATTGAAAATTGAAAGAAGAGCCGAAGAACCGATATTGCCAGGCTGGGTATGGAAAAAAAGAGTTTTGTTCGGGTCAAATCTCGGAACCATCGGTATGGGAATTACAACGATGGGTGTCAATATGTTTATACCGGTTTATGCACAGTCGGTTCATATGGTTTCTGCTACCGAAGCCGGTTTCATACTGGCTGCAATGAGCATCACCTGGCCATTGTTTTCGTCATTGTCAGGAAATCTGTATTTAAAGATCGGTTTTAGAAACACTGCGCTTTTGGGTATGATTACAGTAATCATCGGTGCGTCGATATTTCATTTTCTGCCGTTTCAAGGACCAATTTGGGTTTTGGTTCTGATTCAGCTTGTACTTGGTGCAGGTTTCGGACTGACCAGTACACCACTGATGGTCGGTGTTCAGTCAACCGTCAGATGGGGCCAGCGCGGAGTAGTAACCGGTGCAAATATGTTTTCGAGATATTTTGGCCAGAGTTTGGGTGCAGCGATTTTTGCGGCAGTGTTCAATTCGGTACTGACCTCAAAGATTCAAAATCCGCCTGCCGATATGGAATCGAAATTACCGGCGGTCAATGATGTGGTCAGTGATCTGCAGTCACACAAACTGACTCCGGATGTCAATAATTATCTGCAACACGGATTTTTTGATGCAATGGAAATGGTGTTTTTGGGAATGACGCTGACCGGCTTTATCACTGTAATCGTTTTGCTGCTGACACCAGCGAAATTTCCGACTTTGGACGAAAACAAATAAATTTCAAGTCATTTATAATTCATAAATTGTTCAATTAAATTCAAAATCATGGATGAAATCAGAAAATTCTTTCCGGCACTCTCCCACTCGACTTATCTCAACACGCCCGCAAACGGGCTATTGCCCAAACCGGTTTTTGAATGGCGTAGAAAACAGGATTTTGATTTTTTGAACGATCCTGATGAATTCAGGATGAGCCACAAAAAAAAGATCAATGAAACCAAGCTTCAGCTTGCAGATTTTTATGATTCACGTGCAGAAGACATTGCAATGGTTCCAAATTTCTCTTTTGGGATCAATATGGTTCTGGAAGGATTGGAAAAAGGAAAAAAAATTCTTTTGCTCAATGATGATTATCCGTCGGTTAATTGGCCGGTTGAAATCCGTGATTTTGAAGTGGTTTTTGCAAATATTAATGAAAATCTTGAGAAAAATGTGGAAGAAGCTGTTGAAAAACACAAACCCGATGTATTTCTTTTCAGTATGGTGCAATGGCTGACCGGAATCAAAATAGATTTTGAATTTTTGAAAAAACTGAAATCAAATCATCCCGAACTGCTGATTATCGGCGACGGTACCCAATATCTGGGAACCGAAGTTTTCAGTTTTAACAAAAGTGCGCTCGACGTAATGGCTTCAAGCGGATACAAATGGCTGACTGCAGGATTTGGCAACGGTTTTCTGATGATCAGAGAAAGTGCAAGACAAATAATTAAAACTTATACTGCTGGATTTAATTCTGCACCGGACTTTGAATCGGGGCTTTCAGATTTGCCTTATATGAATCATTTTGAACCGGGTCATCAGGATTCAACGAGTTACGGAACCATTGCGCAATCGATTGATTTTTTAAAATCAATGGGTGTCGAAAAATGTTATTCTCACATCAGACAGCTTTCAAATGATGCAAAATCAGAATTGAACCGACTTGGCTTTTTACAGGATACTGTTGTCAATCGTGAGTTTCATTCAAATATTTTTAATTTGAAGGGCGGTAAATCACTGTTTGAAAAATTGAATCAAAACAAAATCAGCAGTTCACCCAGAGGTGGCGGAATCAGAGTGGGATTTCATTATTACAACGACAACAATGATTTGGACAAACTGATTGAAGTGCTGAAAAGCTGATCAGTATTTTGGTATAAAGATATAGTTTCGATAATACTCCCTGCTGTCTGTAAATGAATTGATTATTCTAAGTCCTGATTCATCTGCAAGCCAACTCACAACTGCGTCAGTATATTTTTGAGAAATTTCAACATGTATGGTTTCCCATTTTTCAAAATGTACATCCATAGCGAGATTCCTGATTTTCACATCCATATCTTCGGTAGCAACCAGATAACTTTTTGCTGTTCCTGTTTCAGGATTGTAAACTTCCCAATGTATGAATTTCTCAGGTTCAAAATCAGCATCGAACTCATTGTTAATCCGATACAGTATGTTTTTGTTGAAGGCGGCCGTAATTCCTTCACTGTCATTATAAGCATCAAGTATGGTTTGCGGATTTTTTTTCTGATCAAAACCCATAAATAGCAGATCATCTGGGTTGAGCGCATCTTTGAGTGACGACATGAATTCAATCGCCTTTGGATGAAGAAGATTTCCGATGTTGCTGCCCAAAACCAGTATTACTTTTTTGGTTTTATTATAAGTTTTTAATTTGTTCAATACCTGAAAATATTCGCCCTTTTCGGGTTCAACCTGCAATGTCGGCAGTTCTTTTTTGAGTGAATCTTTTAATTCTTCCAATATGGTTTGGCTGATGTCGACCGGTTTGTAAACAATATCAAAATTGTTTTGAACCATATATCTCAACAGGATTTTTGTCTTTTTCCCGTCACCTGCACCCAAATCAATCAGACTGACAGTTTCATCTTCATTGCAAAACAATTTTGAAAGCTGTTTTGAATGCCGCTCAAGTATCTCATATTCACAATTATACAAATAATAAGTTGGCATTTCCATAATCTGCTGAAAAAGCCTGTCGCCCTTTTTGTCATAAATAAATTTGGATGAGAGTCTTTTGGGAAAGCCGGCCAAACCTGTTCTGACTTCATTTTCAAAATTCCGATCATCTTTATTTTTATTTTGAATACTCATTGATTTTAAATTTTATTTTGCCAGCCTAATTCCTGTAAATTGCCATCTGTGATAGGGCTGAAAAAAGTTTCTGTAAGTCGGTCTGCTGTGTTTGGCAGGTGTTGCAACTGAAGCACCTCTCAATACTCTTTGATCAACCATAAATTTGCCGTTGTATTCGCCGATTGCACCGGCTGCTTTTTGAAATCCGGGATAAGGCAGATATGCACTTTCGGTCCATTCCCAACGACTGCCCCATTTGAATTGATGCTGCGCCGCTTCCCATTCAAACTCGGTCGGAAGTCTCAAACCTTTCCATTGTGCAAATGCAAATGCTTCATAATAAGCTATGTGAGACAAAGATTCATTTGGATTAATTTTCTTCAATCCGCCAAGTGTGTACTGAAACCATTCGCCACCTTCAAAATACCAGTACAACGGTTTTGAAATTTTCTCACGATTCAGCCACGCCCAGCCGTCCGAATGCCAAAGATTAAAATCCTGATATCCGCCTGAATCGATAAATTCTATGTATTCACCGTTGGTGACGAGTTTGTTTGAAATTTGGTAATTATTTAGCCAGACTTTGTGTCTTTTCAATTCATTGTCATAACAGAATTCATTCAAATTTTCATGACCGATTTCGTACAATCCTTCATCGATTTGAATCCATTTCTGATCAAAATTCTGAATCGGATTTTCAACAAAAGCATCATCATATATGGGAAATAACGGATTATTTCCGAGGATGTACTTGATATCGGTCAGCAGCAGTTCCTGATGCTGTTTTTCGTGATGGATACCGATTGTGAGCACTTTTTCAGCTTCATTCGGAACATCAATGGTAAACAGTTCTTCAATCTGATCAGTCACATGATGTCTATAATCATAGATATGATGGACGGTTGGCCTGGACAGATTCCCTCGCATTGGTCTGAGCCACATTTTGCCTATATTGTTGTAATAACTGTTGAACAGAAATGAGAAGTCGTTATGAAAAACCTGATAATTCTTTTTATATTTTTTCAGTATAAATTCCTCAAGAAACCAGGTTACATGCGCAAGATGCCATTTGGGCGGAGACACAAAATCAACCGGTTGAACCACATAATCCTCTATTTCAAGCGGTTTGCAAATTCTTTCTGAATCCTTTCTTGTTTCCAGAAAAAATGAAACCAAATTCTCAACTTTCGTTTGCATTTTGTTTTTATTTTCAATCTTTAAAGTTACGACATTTTAGGGGTTGTTGTTTTGATGATGAAGGAAAATCAGATTTAGGGTTCGTTCTTTAATCTAAATTTGGATTTTTCGGATTAAAATATTGAGTGAGAAATTGGAATACGACTAAGCCCAATTCTGTCAGGAAGAAATATCGAAAAAATTTATTTATAATTGAGAGTTAGAAAATTACGACTTAATTTTTTTACCGTTTTACAGAAAATGATACATATTAATTTGGTGATGAACCAATCCGTTGTTACTTTTGAGAAATATAGTTGTCGGAGAGTTGTTTCGCCAATTGTGATTAAAGAGGGTTAAATATGCGAAATTACTTTTATATGGTGGACAGAGAGTATTCTGAATGCATGATAAAAGAGGTTTCAATCGGCAGGAAATTGAAATAACTTTTGTGGATGAAAAGATCTCTGCTAATAATTTTTGTGTTTGTGCTCGGCCATATGGTCCTGGCCCAAGATGTCATTGACAAAAATTTGGAGCAGCCGATTAATGAAACAAAAACTGCATTTCATCAAAATAATCAGATAAACAATTCGGTTGGCGGGTTGATCTATGTTTCAAATCAAACACAAATCAATGTTTCGGGTTCTGCAATCATCAGCGGTCAAATCATTTATGAAGTTGAAAAAGCAGAAAAAGAAGAAAGTCATTTCATAAAACCAAAGAAAAAATCAAAAACCGTTAAAACAGCTGTCAAACCGGATGAAAAATCAAAAGACGATAACGAAGTTCATCAGGCAGAGCCGACTGAAAAAGAAAAGGTTCTTTTTGCAGATCTGACAGGAATACCCGGAAAAATCAAATTCTCAAATGATTATCAGCCCGATGCCATAGTTTCGCCTGCTCAATCCAGGGTCGGAATCAATCAGGAATATCAGACCGGTGTTGAAAATTCAAAATTTAATCAATCAATTAAAATTTTCTTTATTGAAGAAAATATCCAAAATTCATTTTATGAGCATTTCAGCATCAGGCCTCCGCCACTTCGGGTTTGAAATTCATGATTGAATTTCATCTTTTCATTGAAACCTAAATTTTACTATTTTAATCAAAACCTACATTTTAAATGAAACTAACTTTTCAAAATTTTTTAACTGTCTTTCTGCTTCTTTTTGTTTCGGCAGGAATATACGGGCAGGAAGGCTCCGGAAATTGGAAGCTTAGCGATACAGGCCGGCAGACATCTTTATTGGTGCCTTCATACACTACAGGCAATACCGGTTATGACACGCGGGGATTTATGATGCTTCCGTCAACCAGGTCAGGCCAAACAGCATACAACAATGCTTATAAACCGGGTCATCGTTTTTATGTATATCTGAAAGCGGGTGAAACAGTTTACTATTCGTTCAGACATGCCTCAGGAGGTGCACGCCCCTTTTCATGGTATTATGACAATACAGCAAACGGTGAAAACAACCGGTTTCCGGAAGAAATAACAGGAGCGCAAAGAACTCTGGTTACAGGAACGACCGGCAATAGCAGCACCAACGCCAATTTAACCCAGTTACAGACCACACAGGGGCCGAGCCCGCTTGCAGGCGGGACAAACGGTTATCAGATAAATTCCTCAAATGGCGGTTCTTTCACAAACGCCACCGGTGCAGGTCGTGCGTACTGGCTTGAATTTACAAGCGCCAACGCATTTGAAATTACAGATTGGGATGTTACCGTTGCAGACGGGAACAATGTACAACAAACCAGAAGGGTTTACAGTAAATACTGGAGTATGCAAAACGGACTGCCCTCTGCAGGTGAAAATACAAACCCGAATGCGTCCTCATTTCATAATAATTTCGGATTTTATGTACCGGTTGACAATGAGGGAACGCCACAGGATGACTATCTTGTGAAATCAATTAATTTCGGCGGATCAAATGCGGGTTATGTTGTGTTCTTTGCCAACTCAACCGGGCCTCGAAACAATCTGAATCTTGAAGAAAACAGAAAATCAATTACCGGAACTTCGAATCTATATCAGTATCCGCTGTTTGTGGCCGATCCGGATGAAAGTCTTTGGCCTTCTTCTTCAATCGCTGCTCCGCTTATCGATCTGGTATTTAAAAGAAAAGAACTACCCGAAACCGGCGCTGAAGGGCATTTGACAGTTTATATTGAATATCCCGCAAATGTTGAAATCCTGGTCGATCTGGACATGAACGGAGTCTTTAGCGGTACAGATGTCATCATTTCAAATTATTTCGAAACATCCGGCTATCATACGATTATTTGGAATGGAGAAGATTCAAACGGAGACGGAATCGCTTACGGACAGGAAATTCAATTTATCAGTTCGGTCGGTTTCTTCCCCGTACATTTTCCGGTATTTGATATGGAGCAAAGCAACGGAATGGTATTTGAAAATGTCAGACCCGGCACACCCGGACCCGAAACGATTTTCTGGGATCATTCCAATCTGAGTACCGGAACAACACCTGCAAACAGCTGGTCTCTGTTTACAGGACAACCTCTAATCAATACGGTAGGAATGACCAGTCCTGATACGAACAATAATCTTTGGAACAGATGGTATGGTACCGGCGACAACGGATTCGGCAACAGTCGTACCATCAATACCTGGACCGGAGCAAGCACCTACTATTCGATTACAGCAGTAAACTTTATTTATGATGAGGCTGATTTGGAAGTTACAAAAACAGTTGATCAGGATGAAGTGAATGTTGGCGAAAATGTCACTTTTACAATTACACATAGAAACCTTGGAATCAGTTGGGCAAAAGAAGTGGAAGCAGATGATGAGCTTCAGTCAGGATTGCAATATGTAAGTCATACTATTATTGACAACAATACAGATACAGATCCATACAATTCTGTTTATAATCCGGTGAGTGGTGTTTGGTCAATTGCAAGCGGAACCGACAGATTTATGCCGGGCGACAAACTGACGCTTGAGATCGTTGCGAAGGTTCTTGGCGACGGGCCGGTGACCAATACCGTCATCGTATCAAGACCTGATCCGGATCCAAACGATCCGCCTGCTATTGAGCCTGATCCCGATCAGAGCAACAATACTGCAACTGCGACAGTTACCGGCATGAATTCAGGTTCAATACTGGCAGTTCCCGATATCAATCAGACACCGGCAGGTGAATCCGTTAGCGGAAACATACTGACAAACGACAGCGGAAACGGTACACTCACAGTAACCGGTGCAACTTATCTGGATGAAAATGGTGATGAACAACCCCTTATACAGGGAACAGCAACCGAATTTTATGATGAACTCGGAAACAAAGCAGGTACTTTGACTTTGAATTCTGACGGTTCATACATCTTTATTCCAGAACCGGGCTACAGCGGAAATGTTCCGATTTCATATACTGCAGTGGACAGCGATGGAGCAACCGGTAACTCAACCCTGATTATCAGAGTAGTTGACGATTTGAAACCAAACGGAAATAACCCGCCGATTGCAAATGACGATACTGCATTTACAATTATGGATGTAATAATCGATGAACAGGCTACAATTCTAAACAATGATTCAGACCCGGACGGAGATCCTATCAGAGTCAGCGAAATTCAGGTTTATCAGTCAGACGGAACTTTATTGACCAGAAATATCAGCTCGGGCGGCGACAGCGGAAATGTTGATGTTTATGATGAAATCGGAAATTATTACGGACAATTGGTTATGTATTCAACCGGATATTTCTATTATAATCCTGCTTTAGGGTTCATCGGTGAAGTAGCTCCGATTCATTATACGATAGTTGATGACCGCGGCGGATCTGATTCCGCTTTCCTTAATATAACTGTAATCGGAAACGATGGAACCAATCATACTTTTGCAAACGATGATGCAAATTCTGCACCTCAGGGTGAAACCATGAACGGTAATGTACTGTTCAATGACACAGATCCGGAAGGTGATACCCAAAGTGTAACTGCAATCGTTATCAACGGTGTCAGCTATCCGGTAGATCAAGGTGGATCCGATACAATTGTTACCACTTCCGAAGGCACATTTACAATTGACAGCGACGGAAACTATACTTTTGTTCCGGATCCTGATTTCACGGGAACACTGGTGATTGAAATGACTGTATGTGACAGCCGGGCTGTGCCTGATACAGCTTGTGCCAATTCAAGTCTGTATCTGACCTCACTGCCGTTTGACAGTCTGAGTATGCACGCGGTATTGGATATCAACCAGACCCAAATGGATGTTCCGGTTAACGGAAATGTACTGACCAATGATTTTGGAGCCGGTCTGACAGTTACGGGTGCCACTTATCTGGATGCATCTGGAAATGAACAGCCGCTGACATTGGGAACTGCAATCGAAATTTATGATCAAAACGGAAACAAAGCAGGTACAATGACTCTGAATGTTGACGGTTCATATACTTTTGTTCCGGAAGAAGGCTATATTGGTGATGTTCCTGTTTCGTACACAGTTGAAAACGAAGACGGATTATCTGCAGAAGCGCCACTGACCATTCAGGTGATTCAGCCTTTGAATCCTGAAGAAAACGACCCGCCGATTGCACATGACGATACAGCTTATACACTGGAAGGAACGCCCGTAGGCGGAAACGTTACAAACAATGATTCTGACCCTGACGGTGACAATTCAAATCTGAGAGTAACCGAAATTGTTTTACTTGACAGCACCGGTGCTCCTTATTCTGTTCCGGTTCCTGTCGGTGGTGATACCGGTTATTTGGATGTCTATGGCGAAGACCCGTTGAATCCCGGTACTTTTATCGTAATCGGAACATTCTCAATGGCCGATACCGGAGGATTTTTGTTTACACCAACGGCCGGATATACAGGTGAAGCACCGCCGATCAGCTATACAGTTACAGACGGAAATTATGAGTATGCTACTGCAGAACTCTATATTACGGTTCTTGAAATCGACGGAAACAATTACACCTTTGCAAATGACGATTCAAATTCCGGAATTCAGGGAGAAACCATGGATGGAAACGTATTGGATAATGATTCAGACCCCGAAGGAAATACCCAAACTGTCAGTTCAATCGTAATCAACGGAACTGCTTATCCGGTAAACCCTGACGGTTCACTGACAATCGTTACCACATCCGAAGGAACATTTACAATCGATAAGGACGGAAATTACACCTTTGAACCGGATCCTGAATTCATAGGAACGCTGGTGGTTGAAATCAATGTATGCGACGATGCAGATCCGCAGGCCTGCGATACTTCTACTCTGTATCTGACTTCATTGAGCAATGAATTGACCTGTTATGAAAATGTAAACGGTTCAGATTTCAGCTGGAGCTATCCTTCAGGAACTCCAAGTCCGGTAGTTGAAACATTTACACAACCCGGAACCAACGGAGGCTATGTTCTCGATATAATTAAATTGGACAACTCATTCAATATGAACATCAACGGGACTCTACTGGCAACTCAGGAAATTGAATTTCAGGAAGAGGAAACATTGGGTCAGAATATTCGTTTTGTTGACGGCACCATTTGGGAACAGGGAGGAATTCCTGCCATTTGGGAAATGACCGGAACGCCTGAACATCCGATTGTCAGAGTTGTAATTGACAAAAACGGAAATGTGACCATGTACGGCAGCAAGTCTTCAGGCGGCGCTTTGATGAAACTTGAACTTTTCAACGGAAATGCCTTCAATACTGTCAACTGGAACCATACAACAGACAATACGGTTGAGGTAACTCAAACCGTGGTTGGTCAAACAGAGATGGAAGGAACAGGTTATGGCAGAAACATCATTGACTGTCCATGCTTCAAGCCGGGTGTATTTGCAGCCGGTGCAGGACTGCCAACCAATGTGGGTATCTCCTCACTGAGAATCGACAATTCTGACGGATGGCCACAAGTGAGACAGGGAGGTTGGATTGCTCTGGAAGCCAAATCAAAAGGCTTTGTTCCAAACCGACTGACTGCAGGACAGATCGCTTTAATCCCTTCTGCAGAGCTGGTTGTAGGAATGATGGTTTACAACATCACCGAAGACTGTCTTCAAATCAATGTCGACGGTACGGTTTCCGGATGGAAATGCTTCAGCCAACAAAGTTGTCTTGATTAATGTTTAACGCCAAATCAAATTGAAATGAAAAAAACAATCATAACATCAATAATCGCAATCTTTGGTCTGGGGCTTTCTCAGGCTCAGATTGCAATCGGAAAAGACAATGTGTCTTCTCCGTCAGTGAGCATCGAATTTGCAGACGACCAGGCAAGAGGAATCATCCTGCCGTGGGTTGACGATACCGCGTCTGTGACCGATGCAGTGGACGGAACAATGGTTTATGACGTGAGCGATCATAAAATCAAAGTAAAATACCAGTCCGACTGGTTTGATTTGTCGATTGACGAAACCGGAACCACAGTTGAACCGATTTCAGGCACTGACGGATACGATATTCAGAATGAACTGAATGAAATCCTGACCGCCAAAGTTGGAATCGGAACCAACACCACAACAGCCGGTCTGCTGGTTTTGGAAGATACCGACAAAGCGATGGTGTTGCCAAAGGTAACTGACACCGATGAGATCATCAACCCGACACCCGGAATGATGGTGTTCGTCACCTCAGAAAATCTGTTGGCAGTATTCAACGGTAGCGTATGGACTTTCTGGAAAGCCGAAAACTAAAAGAATGAAAAGTCTTAATTAAATACCATAAAAGCTGCCCTCGGGTTTTCCGTTTGCAGCTTTTATTTTTTTTTATAATTTAGGATGCTTAATTTCAATAAGTTAATTAAATTTACAAATCCCTTCAAAAGGGATAATCTTATTGTATCGTTTTATCGAAAATGATGAAACAATATTTTTGGGTTTGGGTTAATTAAAATTAAATTGGCTTTAATTAAAATTTAAAGCCCGAAATCTGGGGGGTTGGGTAATGAAAAAAATAGATTTGAATAAATTAAAAGGGAAGACAAAAAAGGAAATCATCGAGGAAATGGGTCACGAATTCAATTATTTTCCTCACAACATCTGGACTTATCTGGTCGGAAAAAACTGGTTTGGAAGAAAAAAATACATCATCCTGAAGTTCAAAGATGAAATGGTTTGCGAAGCTGTTTACAAAAACAGCTTTAAAAAAATCGGCAGCACCGAATGACTTTCGAAGCTGTCCGATGAATTATTAAAACGGTCTCAACTCCCTATTTTACTATCGCATCATAAAGCTTTTGGCTGATGTTTTCTCTGACTTTTTGGCTTTGAAGTTTTTTGTTGTTGACATCAGGGTTGATCCGATTGGTCAAAATCACAAATACAAGTCGATTGTCGGGATCATTCCAGACCATCGTTCCGGTAAAACCGAAATGTCCATAGCTGTTTGCAGAAGGTCCGTTTTTTAACGGGCTCTGGATTTTGTCAAAACCTGCTCCTCTCCTGCCGCCGCTGAATTGTGTTTTTGTAAATTCAGAAATGGTTTCGGGTTTGACAAAGGTCACACCGCCATAACTGCCGCCGTTCATATACATCTGCATCAGTTTGGCAATGTCTTCTGCATTTGAAAACAAACCCGCATGACCGGCAACTCCGCCCATCATCGCAGCGCCTTCATCCTGAACAAAACCCTGCAACAGCTGATTTCTGTACAATTTGTCATTTGCAGTCGGAATGATTTGGTCTAACTTGAATTTTTTTCTGGGCAGATAAGTGGTGGTCCACATATTCATCGGTTTGTAGATCTTTGAATCGACAAGTGAATCAAGTGCGATTTTGTGATTATCTTCCAGATATTTCTGAAAAAAATAATAGCCCAAATCGCTGTATTCATAAGTCTTTTTACCCAATGGCGCATACAGTATGTCGGTCATGATGGTGTCTTTGATTGAACCGATAATATATATGTTGTCGGTCACTTTGATTGGATGTTCTTCATCCTGTTTTCTTGAATAATAATCGAGATACAGTCTTGCATTCTGCACATTGACCGATTCTTTGTAAAAACCGATCCAGGGCGGCAAACCCGACTGATGCGCCAAAATTTCTCTCAATTTCAGATTTCCTTTGTCTGTTTTTGAACTTTCGGGAATGATGGTTGAAAGATTCTGATCCAGATTAATTTTTCCCTCATCCACTTCCTCCATCAGCAGCGGAATGGTTGCAGTAACTTTGGTGACCGAAGCCAAATCGTACAAATCATTTTTTGAAACTTTTTCAAATTTCTGATGATTTTTATAACCCAATGCTTTGTCATAGATGATCCTGCCGTCCTTTGCTGCCACTATCTGCATTCCGGGTGTTGCATTGGTATTGATCGCATCCCAGGCAAGATCGTCTATCTGACTGATCAGCACCGGGTTCATTCCTACTGCCGCTGGTCTTGCAAATCCAAGTCTGCCCAATGAATTGGTTTTGATTGATGTTCCGAATTTTAAATTTGAATTTACATCCACAGGCAGTCTTCCTTTGATTTCAGTTGCACCAAACAATGCTCCTGCCGCAATGTCATGGGTGTCTTTCAGATTCTGATACATCACAAGAACTGATTTTGTATTTGATATATCCAAATCAATCAATCCGTATGGACTTCCAAACAAAACCAAAACCGTTTGATTTTGATCGGATATGGCTTTGATCAGCTGTTTTGAATTTCCTGAAATTTTATAACTTTTGTATGCAGTTTCATTTGATTTGTGCACACCGATGATTACATAATCGTAATCTTTCAGTTTTGAAACATCTGCTTTTGTTTTGATTTTGATTTCATCAGTCGGAACATGAAAATTCAGTGATTCGTTAAAATCTCCGGATTCTGCTTCTTCAAGCGGAACATATGCAAATTTCAAATCTGAAAGTTTTTCAAATGGAATCAGATTGTTTTCATTTTTCACCAAAGTCATTGCATTTTCATAAAGACTGTATATGGTTTGAGAATATTTGACTTTGTTCAGATCATCCATCAGATTTTTTGTTTCAATCGGTTTCGGATTGTTCAGACCGACCAGATATTTTGCCATCAGTATCTTTTTGACGCTTTCTTCAAGTCTTTCTTCTGTAATTTCTCCGGAACTGATTTTCTCAATGATTTTTTGTTTTGCGGTTTTCACATTTTGACTGAAAAGCAAAATATCATTTCCTGCCTCAAAAGCCAGCAAATCGACCACACCAGGCGGATATGCACTTGCGACGCCTGCCATATTCAGCGCATCTGTGATGACCAGTCCTTTGAAATGCATTTCATTCTTCAGCAGGTCGGTTATGATTTTCTTTGAAATCGAAGCCGGCAGTCCGCTTGCATCCAGCGCCGGCACATTCAAATGAGCAACCATTACCGCAGCCGCGTTTGCATCGATCAGATTCTGAAAAGACGCAAGTTCAACCGATTTCAAACGCTGCAGATCATGTGGAACCACCGGTGTGGTTTTGTGCGAATCCTGACTGGTATCTCCGTGTCCCGGGAAATGTTTGGCAGATGCGAGCACATTCATTTCCCTCATCCCGTTCATATAAGCGATTCCTTTTGCCGATACATTTTCCACATCTGAACCATAAGATCGGTTGCCGATAATCGGATTTTTAGGATTGGTATTGATGTCACAGTCCGGTGCGAAATTAAAATGAACACCCAGTCTTGCAACCTGCTCGCCTATGTTGTTTCCCATCTGTCTGACCAAATCGTTGTCGGTAACCGCACCTACAGTTATCGCCCACGGAAATCTTTCCACATCTTTGATTCGCATGGCAAGTCCCCATTCTGCATCCATACCGATCAGCAGCGGGATTTTCGCTGATTTGTTGTAACGGTTGGTCAGTTCGGCCTGATGAACTGCTAAATCCTGCATAAAAATCAGTCCGCCAATGGATTCATTTTTCACCAGATTCTCAATCTCGTTTTCATGTGCAGCATCCCGATTTGAATAAGCAGCAACCACAAACAGCTGACCCACTTTTTCATCGAGTGTCATTCCATTGTATTTTTCATTTACCCATTTGAATTGCTGCACCGTATCATTTGAATAAAGCGGTGAAATTTGCTGTGCAAAGCCAAAATTGAGCATGAATCCGAAAAGAAAAAATGACAAATTCTTCATAAAAATTAATTTGAAGCCAATTAAAGCAGTTTTTTTCAAAGAGAAAAATTTATGTCAATGATAATGAAATTTGACCGAAATCAAAATCCAACAATCGATTATGTTTCAGAATATATAGAAAAATTCGATTTTTGTTTTTTGAAATTTGAATTTAAAAATATTTAATTTTATAGAATTAAACAAAATTGATATGTCAAAACTCAAGCTCCGTGAGGAAAAGAATTGTTTGAACTGCGGCACCGAAGTAACCGACAGATTCTGTCCGCACTGCGGTCAGGAAAACATCATCAACCGGCCTTCGTTCAGTTATCTGTTCAAAGAATTTTTTAACAGTCTTGTTCATTTTGACGGTCATTTTTGGACCACCATCAGGGTTTTGCTGTTCAAACCGGGTTTTCTGGTCAATAATTATTTGGAAGGCAGGCGAAAATCTTTTGTTCCGCCTGTCAAACTCTATATTTTTGTCAGTCTTGTTGCTTTTCTTCTGCCCGGACTTCCAAGCGGTTCGGCCGAATCAAATGACAATAAGGGATATACGTTAAAGATTGGTGATGACTCAGATCAGGATACGGCTGAACAAATTGATCCAAAAGACATAGAATCGCTTGCTATACTCGATTCGATTCAAAATGCGCTGCCCGACGACAAAAAGATTGATCCCAAAACAATTGAGTACATCAACGAAAGAATAAGTCATCCTGAAAAAAAGGATTCGCTTGATAAGGTATTTGCCGAATATGCAAAAGGCTTTAATGCTTCAAAAAGTTTGATTTATTTTGAAAATTATCCCGAATACCGGGCGGCAAAAACAATTCGTGAGTTTGATTCGATTCACAACAGTCTTCCAAAATCAAAAAAGATGGGCTGGTTGTTGCGGCCGTTTTACAAAAAAGGAATCGAGCTGAATGAAAATCATGAAATGACAAATGATGAATTTGCAAAGAAATTTGAAGAATCGTTTGTTCATAATTTCCCAAGGGTATTGATTTTTTATCTGCCGATTTTTGCTTTCGTGCTGTGGTTTTTTCACGGAAAAAAGAAATGGCGATTTTATGACCACGGAATTTTCACACTCTATTTCTTTTCGTTTCTGCTATTGCTGATTTCACTTTGGGTATTGATTGACAGACTGTTTTCAATCCCTGTAATATGGTTTCCGGGTTTTGGAAAAGTTACGGATATTGTAACATCTCTGCTGGTGGTCACCTGCATTTTGTATTCGATATTCTATTTTTTCAGATCGCACAGCCGAATTTACAAAGAATCTAAACCGGTTTCCAGACTCAAGGCATTGATGATCTTTTCGGTCAATATCTGGTTGTTTTTCATTATACTGCTCGGATTTACGGTTCTCACTTTTTTGATGATGTAAATATTTTTATTCGATTTGTGCACTGAAATCCAACAGCAGATCGGGTTTGTCGGTGGTTACAAAATCAATTCCCATTTCAGCGAGTTCAAAAAATTCTTTGACATCGTTCACCGTCCAGCAACCGGTTCTGAGCCCGAGATTTGTTGATTCAGAAATCCAGTCAGGGTTTTGTTTCCATATTTTGAATTCATAATTCAATCCATCCAGACCGAATTCACTGACTTCTTTTGGCGACAGATCTCCGCCAAGATAACTGACAGTCGCAGATTCGGACCATTCTTTGATCAGTCTGCAGATATTCAGACTGAATGAGATGTATTCAAGACGGTCCAGTATTCTCAGTTTTTCGATCAGATAAATCACACTTTGAAAAAGGCTGAATTCTTCTTCAATGCTGTAAATGTCTTTGATTTCCATAACCAGTCTGTGTGATGGAACCTTCATTCCGTAGGTCAGATAATTTTCAAGCGTCGGCAGAAAACCGTGTCCGGCGGTTTTGAAGGCAGAAAACAGAATTCTGAATTCAGATTTTGAAATTTCATTACCTTCCAAAAATTCATCATGATAAATCAGCGGAACTCCGTCTTTGCTCATTCTGACATCAAATTCGCTTCCGTAGATATTGATCTGCTGTGCCTGTTTGAGTGCTTTGATCGTATTTTCAACACAATCGCCAGTATTCCAATAACCGCGGTGTGCTATGATTTTTGGGATTTTCATCTGAAAAAAAATAAAAGAAAACGGTTTATCCGAAAACCTCTTATTGATTCATTGATTTTACTGACCCAAAATCCATGCAAAAATCAACGGTGCAACGATGGTCGCATCTGATTCAACAATGAATTTGGGTGTATCCACATCAAGTTTTCCCCAGGTAATTTTTTCGTTTGGAACTGCACCCGAATAAGATCCGTATGAAGTGGTAGAATCAGAAATCTGACAGAAATAGGCCCAGAAAGGAACATCTTCCCATTCCAAATCCTGATACATCAGCGGCACCACACAGATTGGAAAATCACCTGCAATACCGCCTCCGATCTGAAAAAACCCGACTCCTTTTCCACCCGAGTTGGCTCTGTACCATTCGGTCAGATAAATCATATATTCAATTCCGGTTTTGACGGTCGAAGCTTTCAGATTTCCTTTGATCACATTTGAAGCGAATATATTTCCGGTCGTCGAATCTTCCCAGCCGGGTACCACGATCGGCAGATTTTTTTCGGCGGCTGCAATGATCCACGAATCTTTCCGGTCAATTTCATAATACTGTTCCAACACACCTGAATTAACCACCTGATAAAGGAATTCGTGCGGAAAATATCTTTCGCCTTTTTGTTCGGCGGCCTGCCATACATCTTCCAAATGTTTCTGAAGACGTCGAAAAGCTTCTTCTTCGGGAATGCAGGTATCGGTCACCCGGTTGTAATGACTGTCAACCAGTTCTTTTTCCTGTTCGGGTGTCAGATCGCGATAATTCGGAACTCTTTTGTAATGCGAATGGGCAACCAGATTCATCACATCTTCTTCAAGATTTGCACCGGTGCACGAAATGATATCTACTTTTCCCTGTCGAATCATTTCTGCAAGCGAAATTCCAAGTTCGGCGGTACTCATTGCACCCGCCATTGAAATCAGCATTTTCCCGCCATCGTTCAAATGTGCTTCATATCCTTTTGCAGCATCCATCAGCGCGGCTGCATTGAAATGTCTGTAATTGTGTTCTATAAACTGACTGATTGGTCCTTTGGTCATTTTGATTCTATATTTTCTGTTAGATTCTTTTTGTTTTTTACACTTTTGTGATAATTGTTGTAACCCAATATATCGAGAACATCCATATAGGTCTGTTCTTCGGAAAACACTTCCACATTTTTGTCTTGGTCAATTAGCAGATATTTGGGCTGTGGCATCAGACAGTGGTGAACACCACCAAATCCGCTGACATTGTCCTGATAGGCACCGGTGTTGAAAAAACCGATATACAATGGTTTATTCGGGTTGAATTTGGGCAGATAAATCGCATTGACATGCTGTTCTGAATTGTAATAATCGTCGCTGTCACAGGTGAGCCCGCCGAGCAGTACTCTTTCGTAACGATCCATCCACCGGTTGATCGGGAACAGCACAAATCGCTTGCTGATCGCCCATGCATCAGGCAGTGTGGTCATGAACGAAGAATCGATCATATTCCAGGATTCACGGTCGTTTTGCTTTTTCTGCTGCTGAATTTTATAAAGAACCGCACCGCTCTCGCCTACCGTAAACGAACCGAATTCGGTGAAAATATGAGGAACCGGAACTTCCCAGTCATCGCAGATGATTTTGATCTGATTCAGTATTTCCTCGATCATATAGGCATAATCAAATTCAAAACCGGGTGAATTCTTCACCGGAAAACCGCCGCCAATGTTCAGCGAATCCAATGACGGACAAACCGCTTTGAGTTTTACATAAACCTGAAGACATTTGTTCAATTCGTTCCAGTAATATGAATTGTCCTTGATGCCGGTATTGATAAAGAAATGGAGCATCTTGAGCTTTGCTCTTTTTTCATCTTTGATCTGATTCACATAAAATGGAACGATGTCCTTGTATCCGATTCCGAGTCTGGAAGTGTAAAATTCAAATTTTGGTTCTTCTTCTGATGCAATTCTGATTCCGATTTCAAAATTCTTGTCGGTCGCATCGAGCAGCAGCTGAAGTTCTTCGTAATTGTCAAGAATCGGAATTACTTTTTTGTGACCGTTGTTGATCAGTCTGCCAATATTGTCAATGTACTGACCTCTTTTGAAACCGTTGCAAATCACATAATTATCGGTTGTCAGCAGTCCTTCCTGCATCAGATTTTCGATGATGTTGATATCATAAGCAGACGAAGTTTCGATATGGATATCGTTTTTCAATGCTTCCTCAAGCACATGGTGAAAATGAGAGCTTTTGGTACAATAGCAATAATGGTATTTGCCTTTGTAACCGACATTCTTTCTCGCATTTGCAAACCAGGTTTTTGATTTCTGGATATTTTCTGAAATTTTTGGCAGATAGGTCAGCTTCAACGGTGTTCCGTGTTCCTCAATCAGTTTCATCAGATCGATTCCGTGAAATTGGAGATTTCCGTCCTGAAGTGTAAATTCCTCCTGTGGAAAATAAAAAGATTGTTCAATAAGGTCTAAATATCTTGTGTTCATTTTTGTAAAAAATTAAAAGTTAAAAAAATAGCGTCAAATCGATAAAAAACTTTCTTTAAACCTTTAATGAACACCTGAACTTACGAATGATCCAGTCAATCGGACTGAAATGATTCAAAAGAAAAACATTCAACTCAAACAATTGATTTTTAATTCAACAAATTTTTTAAAAAATAGAGAGCAAAGTTAGTGAAAAAATCAGTTCCGAAAGTTAAAATCATCGATTAATCCCCAATCTCGTTTCGATTTTCCAATCAGCCAAATTTCGGGATTGTTTTGGAAGCTGTGAAATTTCTATTATTTTTGATTCAAATTAAAAAACAATGAAATCCGGAATACTGACTGTAATCCTAATTTTGTTTTCATCTTCAGCATACTGTCAGCAGGCATTCAGTCTGTACCGACCGGATGCCGATGCCAAAAAAGAAATCAGTGAGGCAGTGCAAAGAGCAAAATCAGAAAACAAAAATGTTTTTATCGGTATCGGCGGCAACTGGTGCGGCTGGTGCAAACTGTTCAACGATCTGGTAACTGGCGATGAGGAAATCAAAGATTATATGAACAATAACTTTGTGACGGTTCACGTCAATTACAGCAAAGAAAACAAAAACGAGGAGGTACTCTCTCAACTGGAATATCCGCAGCGTTTCGGATTTCCGGTTTTTGTCATCCTGGATGCTGATGGAAAACGGATTCATACCCAGAATTCGGGTTATCTCGAAGAGGGAAACGGGCACAGCAAAAAGAAAGTACTGGAATTTCTTCAAAACTGGTCGCCTGAAGCGCTGAATCCAAATAATTAAAACAGGAATTGAACGGAATAGGTTGATGGAATTGAAAAACGACAAACTGGAGACATGTATTACAACTTTTTAAATATTTTACTCCTGATCGGAGCAGTTCAGGGATTGCTGTTTACTGTCATTATTTCATCTTCAAAAAAATTCAAATCAAAAAGCAACCTTTTTCTGGGTTTGTTGATTCTCGGTTTTTCGCTCAATAATCTTCAGTATTATTTTCTGATGGCTGATCTGATCAGCCACAAAACTTTTTTCAACCTGATCTATCTTCCGTACGCTTCGGTTAATATGGTGTTTTATTATTTTTATGTGAAAACATTTTTGTATCCGAACAGTAAAATCACGCCCAAAGAAAAACTGCTGTTTGCTCCTTTTTTGTTCTTCTTTACATTGGTAATTGTGTACAAAGGAGTCAACGCATTTGGAACGATGAGCGACGGTTTTGAGCGATTCTTTTTCGATCTTCTGTTTTTTCACGAAGTCTTCAGTCTGATTTTTTCACTCGGACTGCTCTACATCACATTTAAGATCATAAGCGATTATCAGAAAGAATTAAGAATCGGGAATTCGGGACAGATCAACCGGAATTTGAGCTGGCTAATCATTCTCTCATATATCGGTTTTGGGCTCTGTCTCCTTTGGCTGCTGGCTTTGGTGGTTGAACTTTGGGGCACCTCTGATTCGAATCTGTTTTATTATACGCTTTGGATCGGTATGTCGTTTACCATATACATCCTTGGCCATATCGGTTTGTACAAATTCGGGATTCTGGAAGAACAAAAAGAGATCAAATCAAAAAGAATGAAATCAGCTGTTAAAGTTGAAAGAATCAAAGCTTTCAAAACCGGAAACGACAATCTGGACAAATTCAGAAACTTTATAATGGTTGAAAAGAATTATCTCAACAGCAATCTTTCGCTTGATGTGGTTGCAGACCATCTGAAGCTGAACAAAAGCTATCTGTCGAGAATTATAAATTCGGAGCTAAGTGAAAATTTCACCGATTACGTCAACAGACTCAGAGTTGAGGAAGCAAAAAAATATCTGGAAGATTCTGATTATTCAAACTATACACTGCATGCCATCGGGCTGGAAGTCGGTTTTAATTCAAAAAGCGCCTTCAATTCTGCGTTTAAAAAATTCACTTCGCAAACGCCAAATGAATACAAAAAGAAGAATCTGACCGAACCTGAAACTTTTTGACAAATTAATTCATCAAATTATTCAAAAAAATATTCTCATTATCTGATTGATTATGTGATAAATGCATAAGATTACTTGTTTTTTTGATAAAATAATCGCCAAAATCGTCAAAAATCACGCAACCCTTAAAGTTATTTGGCATCAATTAATCAAAACCGCTCGCCATGCAAAAACTTATTTTCATTTTCTTCTACTGCTTTCTGGTTTTCTTCCTGATTTGTGAAAACTTTTTTGATTCAAAAAAAGGAAATTTCATCAGTGATTTCCTGGATTAAAATTCACTCACATAGTGCAGTTTTACGGAAGGATATTTTTCAAGGCTCATCTGAATCGTAAAGGATGAATCGGCCAAAAATACAAGTTGGTCAAATTTGTCTCTCGCCAGATATTTCTGTTTGATTCTTTTGAATTCCTTAAACTCTTCTGATTTTTCATCTTCGGCTTGCACCCAGCAGGCCTTGTAAACCGGAAAATTTTCATATTTCACCTTTGCGCCGTATTCGTGTTCCAAACGGTATTGGATGACTTCATACTGGAGTGCGCCGACTGTTCCGATTATTTTTCGGTTGTTGTATTCAAGTGTAAACAGCTGCGCCACACCTTCATCCATCAACTGGTCAATTCCTTTTTCAAGCTGTTTTGCCTTCATCGGATCTGCATTGTTGACATATCTGAAAAACTCGGGCGAAAAGGACGGAATTCCTTTGAAAGACATGTTCTCGCCTTCGGTCAGCGTATCGCCGATCCTGAAATTTCCGGTATCGTGCAAACCGATGATGTCACCCGCATAGCTTTCTTCAACCACTTCTTTTTTATCTGCAAAAAATGCATTCGGACTGCTGAATTTCATCTGTCTGCCGGCTCTGACATGCAGATAGTTTTTGTTTCTTTCAAACCTCCCCGAAACCACTTTGACAAATGCAATTCTGTCTCTGTGCTTGGGATCCATATTGGCATGAATCTTAAAAACAAAACCGCTGAATTTGTTTTCATTCGGAAGAACAGCTCTGAAATTTGTTTCCTTTGGCTGAGGCTCAGGTGCAATATCGACAAATGCGTCCAAAAGTTCTCTGACACCGAAATTGTTCAGTGCTGAACCAAAAAATATGGGCTGCAGATTGCAGTTCAGATATTCTTCTCTTGAAAATTCAGGATAAACCTCATTGACAATATTGATTTCTTCTCTGAGATTTTCGGCATAATTTGATCCGATGATTTCCTCAAGATCCGGATGATTCAGATCACTGAAAGAAACCGGTTCTGAAATCCTTTGCTTGTTGTCCGACGAAAAAAGACCTATATTTTTTTGACGGATATCAAAAATTCCTTTGAAAGTTGAACCGATACCGATTGGCCAGCTCAGCGGACTCACCCTCAAACCGAGTTTCAGCTCGATTTCATCCATCAGATCAAAAGCATCTTTTCCTTCGCGGTCCATCTTGTTGACAAAAACCAGCATCGGGATATTCCTCATCCGACAGACTTCAACCAGTTTTTCGGTCTGCTCCTCCACTCCTTTTGCCACGTCCACAACCACGATTACAGAATCAACAGCGGTCAGCGTTCTGAATGTATCTTCAGCAAAATCCTTGTGACCGGGCGTGTC
>JBAYPM010000023.1:0-40212 GCA_041677705.1 Weeksellaceae bacterium
CCTATGACCCAGATAGCGATCTTTCTTGATTTCTGTTCTTTCGGGTTAACCATTGCAGCCTTCTATATGGTGTCTCTCATGACTGAGCAAAATTAGGAAGGCTCTTACAAAGGCCCACATGGTATATACGCCGAGTATGGCACCCAAAACATAATAAATCACCCATGCAGCCATTGAATCTGCATAGAAGTAAAATCCAAAACTCCAGGGAGTCGATATTAAAATAAAGAAGATGGTAAACAGCAGCGTGATAACATACAGTTGCCGTTTGTTTTTTAAAATACTGTTACCGCACATATTAATTAAGATTTAAAATTTTTCAGTTTTGCAGGGAATTCCAAGCTCCTCTGTTTAAATCTTCTGCGTTAATATTAAGCAGCCAACGCTTAATACATTATTTCAAACCACATGGAAAACCCAAATTAATCCAAATGCATCTCTGACTGTCGTTTTCAAAATTTTCGTTTGTGTATTTAAGACTAATATGTCCCAAATATAAAAATTATTTTAAAAAAAATACCATTTTGTCCTTTATATTCCGGTCGATTCAGCTGAATTTTATGCGTACAATCACAAAATCAGACAGTTAAAAAAAACAGGATGTTGTAAATAAAAAACCGGTTGAGATGGAAATCAACAGATTACAAACGAAAATTAAAATTTATTCCCTAATTGGTTTAAGATTATTTTAAGCTTCAGTTTTGTAACCTCTGTTACTGTCTTTTTGTATTTTTATCTCTAAATTTGTCTCTGCAAAAAAGTCAATAAGATAATCATGAGTTATACATTTTCAAAAATTACTGATATGGAGTTTGATGAAGCAGTTTTGAAAACCACCGAAGAACTCAACAAAGAAGGATTTGGAATATTGACCGAAATCGATATCAGAGAGACATTCAAAAACAAGCTAAACGTTGATTTCAGAAAATATAAAATATTGGGTGCCTGCAATCCACCATTTGCCTATCGTGCGCTAATGACAGAACCGGAAATCGGCAGTATGCTTCCCTGCAATGTGATTGTTCAGCAAACAGAGAAAGGCGTTATGGTCAGCGCAGTCGATCCGGTGGCATCGATGGTTGCAGTCAAAAATGATGAATTGGGTGAATTGGCCACTGAGGTAAGCAGCAAATTGAAAAAAGTAATTGAAAACATTTAAATAAAACCAACTTGAATAACCAACTAAGCAACCAAACTAAACCAACTTTTCAAAAAGCCCCGTAAGTCATTGACCTGCAGGGCTTAAATTTTTATAAAAGATTTAGTTTATTCCTTTGTCTTAATCACTCTGACTTTCCACTGATCGGGTCCTTCTTCCAAATATTCCCAACGGAAAGGTTCTTTGCTCTCGGCTTCCATTTGATAATACAACGGCAGCGGATCATGATCGTTTAGAAATTCAAAAGCTTCACCCGCATTGATATCTGCAAACGCTTTGTAAAACATTTCGTGTCTTTCTGCGGGCGGGAAAGGTCTCAAATCCATCTCGTTGACCACCGAAAAGCCGTCATCACCCAAACCGCTTTTTACTTCTTTTATCAGATGAACCACGACTTCTCCTTCCTCTTTCTTTTTATAAATCCATTTGTGTTGTCCTTCGAATTTTTGCATAAAGATGTGGTGAATTTCAACCGGATCTTCGGCTGCAATAATTTCCATCACATCTCCCTGCTGCATCATCCCGTACCGGTGAAAAACAATTTGTTTCCACTCTTTTGCATCTGCTTTTCTCAAATCCATCAGAGTTGAAATGTCTGTAAATTCTCTTCCCTGAGAAGCTTCGGTTCGGCTAACCTTCACCTTCCACTCTCTACCGCCGCGGTTCAGATATTCCCAACCGACCACATCTCCGTAAATTGACCTGAATTCGTAATAAAGCGGTTTTGGATCGTGGTCGTTAATAAAAGTAAAACTTTCGTCCACCGGCAGTTCACCAAACATCTTTACCAAAAGTTTGTGTCGCTCTATCGGGATCAGCACTCTTACATCCAACTCGCCGTCCTGATTCTTAATTTCGTCTTTAATATCGCTCATTATTGTTTTATTTTTGATTTGACTGTTTCCAAAACCGAAAACATTATGGATTCAACTTTTTATTAATCAGGTGCTAAATTAATTAAAAAAAGATGAATCAGTCTTAATTCAAATATGTTATAAATCATTTAATTTTAAGGATCTATAATTAAATTATATCAACAAACCAATTCCGAAGATCAGCAAACCGAGTATCAAAACCAAAAAACTGTAAGGCAGCAACTGTTGTGGTTTTAATTTGGTGATTCCAAGCAAAGGCAATGCCCAGAAGGGTTGCAGCATATTGGTCCACTGATCGCCATAAGCCATTGCAAGAATTGTTTTTGGCAAGTCTGCGCCCAATCTTGCGGCTGTTTCAATCACAATCGGTCCCTGAACTGCCCATTGGCCGCCACCGCTCGGTATGAACATATTGACCGCTCCGGCACTGAGAAAAGTGAAAAACGGAAGCGTGTGTGAATTTGCAATTGAAGTAATCGTATCCGAGAATAAAATAATCAGTCCGCTGTTTTGCATAATTGCGAGAATCCCAAAATACAAAGGAAATTGAATCAGAATTCCCGAAACATCATTGATTGCAATGTCGAGTGATTTCAGAAAATTTCTGATGTTCTTATGAAGAAGCAGCGAAAGTCCAAGAAAAATAAAATTGATGTAATTCAACTGAATAAAACCCAGCGTACTGCTGCCTTGGTACTGAAATGCCCTGTATATTCCGAGCATCAAAAAGGCGATACCCAATCCCATTCCCAGAATATTGCTGTAATCCAATCTTTCGGCACCTTCTATTTGTTCATTTTCTGATTTTAATGAATGTGCAAATTCATCATCAAATTTTGGAACCGATTCATTTTTGGTCCTTTTGGCTATGAAATACAAAAATGCCGGAATCAGGATCAGACAGCTCAATGCAATGACAATATTCAATGTAGAGCCAATCGTCAAGTCAAAAGGAATGCTTGAAGGAAAATTTCCGGTGATGTTTGCTTTTTCCATCATTTCGGAAATGTATCCGTTTTCCATAGATTTGGTGGTCGCACTTCCCGACAAACCGCCGTGCCAGACCATCATCGTGGAATAAGCAGCTGCACCGACCAGTCCGTAATTCAGCAATTTCTTTTCCCGGGCGAACTTCTCTCCTACTTTTCGCGCCATAATCGCACCGAAAATCAATCCGAGCCCCCAGTTGATCAGTCCCAATACAATCGAACCCGCCGCGACGGTCACCACACTCGATGCAGTGGTGTTGCAATACTTCAGCAACAACTGAATCAAACGGTCAACCACAGTAGTCAGTGCCAGAATGTGCCCCAACACCAGAATCATCATCATCTGAAATGCAAAATACAAACCGCCCGCAGAACTGTCCCACAAACCCGATTCCCAGGAAGTGACCGTTTTGATAAAAAATTCAAAGTGTGGTTCTGATTCTGGCTTTGACACAAACTGTGCAAGCAGCAGTGTGACGATGGTGAGCAGTATTGCGATCGTGAAAGGGCTGGGCAAAAGATTTTTGAAAACACTGATCAATCTGCCCGAATGTTTTACTGTAACAGACACTGATTTGATGATTTTTGAACCCTAAAAATATAGATTTTATTTCAAGGAACAGAAAAGTTTGGCTTTTAAAATTTGATTTTGAATTGAATTTGTTGAATCCGGCAATGAGGAAAGCCATCTCCATAAGGAAAATGGCTTTCAGGTTGAGTTCATGTACCTAAATTTCAGGTACAACAAATATACAATCTGCCTTTTGCCATATTCAAGGGGAATTCCACCCTATTTCAGGGAGGAATTCATTCAATAACAGTTATGGTTTTAGGGAATTCCTGCACGAAGCCATTCCGAAAGATTGAAATGGCTTCGTGGCACAGGTTTAGATTTAGGTTAAAATTCATTGCAAAGTGAGTGATAATATAATTTTTTGTCAAGGGGGTTTTTCCCCTCTTTTTTAGGTTGGATTTCCCCGTGAATTATCTTTTCCCCAATTCGATTACCTCCATTTTTTCGATTTTATCAAAATTGATTTCAAACCTGAGCATTGTCCTGATCTGATGAAAACCATATATACCGCAGGCGCCGGGGTTCAAATGCAAAAGATTGAGCTTCTTGTCAAACATTACTTTCAGTATATGCGAATGACCGCAAACAAATATTTTTGGCGGATTGCTGTTGATTTCTACCCTGACCGGCTGACTGTATTTCCCAGGATAACCGCCGATATGAGTGATCCAAACATCCGTATTGTCAACCAAAAAACGATTGTTTAGAGGAAATTCTTTTCTGATTTCGGCATTGTCAATATTCCCGTAAACTGCTCTCAATCTGCAGACTTTTGATAATTCATCTGTAACTTTCAAATCTCCGATATCGCCCGCATGCCACACTTCATCTGCAGCCGAAGCATAATCGAGTATCCGTTGATCGATGTATGAATGGGTATCAGACAACAGCAGTATCTTCATAGCTTTGTTTTGACTAATTTTGTAATGCAAACTTAATTCTAAAAATGGGAAAAATACTTATCCTTATCGGCGCAGTTATACTGACAATTGGTTTGCTGATCCAGTTTACAAATTTTGATTTCAGCTGGTTCGGAAGACTGCCCGGCGATATCAGAATCGAAAAACCGGGTGTCTCTGTTTTTATTCCCTGGGTATCTATGCTGCTGGTTTCTGTCGTTCTTTCAATCATTTGGTGGCTGCTCAAAAAGATTGGGTTCTGATCATTAAATAGCTGAAAATCAAATTTCGCAATTCCGTTTTTGGGTTTTAAAATTCGTGAAATTCAAAAATACTTTTCTATTTTAAACTGTTTGCATACCATACATTTGGCCGATCAATTCAAAAAAAACACAAACAATTCGAATGAAGAACTTCTTGATTTTGGCAGCAGCACTCTCACTGGTTACGACAGCTCACGCACAAACTTTTGACTACAAAACTTCGGGAACTGATTTTATACTGTATAATGTATCTGTCCCACAACAAAATGAATCAATTGCATTTGCAGGCGGGTCACAATATACCGTAGAATCTGCGCCGGGTGTCATCATAAAAACTACGGATGGAGGTGAAACTTGGGAATCTGTTTATTCAGGAGACAACATACAGTCGGTAGAATTTGTTACACCACAGAAAGGATTCGCAGGCGGTTATTCACCGCTTTTGAAAATGACAGAAGACGGTGGTGAAAGCTGGCAGGATGTGAATGTAGGAAATGATGTTTACGGAATCAGAATCATCAAATTTTTCAATGAAAATACAGGTCTTGTGCTTTATATCACAGATGAGTATGATCTGGTGATCAAAACAACAAGCGACGGCGGACAAACCTGGAATTTGAGTTCAAATCCGCCTCAACACGGGATCATGCAGATTTCTTATGCGGATGAGACCACGATTTTCGCAGTCGGATACAGCAGCAGTGTTTACAAATCTATTGACGGTGGCGACAATTGGACACTTGTTGACTCAAACGGAACGGATATCAATCTCGGTGTAAATTTCAAAGACAGTCAGAACGGAGTTTATGCAGGTGAAGAAGGTGATTTGTATGTGACTCATGACGGCGGTGAAACCTGGGAAAACACTTTGTACACCGGCTATCATCATTTCTACGGACTCAAATACAAAGGAGACAAAATACTGGCAGCCGGAACAGACGAGGATGTCTATCTTTCTGTTGACAACGGCGAAAATTTTGAAATGATTTTCAACGGCTCAGGCGATGATCAGCTGTACGACATATCATTTTTCGCAGACAACAGCGGCCTGATCTGCGGCTCTGGCGGAATGATGATCAAATTTTCTGGTATCGTTCTTTCTACAAATGAAAATATTCAAAGTCAGTCGGTGATTTATCCGAATCCGGCAAAAGATGTATTGAATGTTAAAAACAAATCGGCCATCGACCAGATTGTAATTTCTGATATAACCGGCAAAACCGTTTACAGTCAAAAAAATCTGAATTCTGAAGTTCAGATCGATCTGAACGGTCTTTCAAAAGGAGTTTACATGATCAAAATAAATTCAGGAGGCTCAATAAACACACACAAATTCAGTAAAAAATAATTTTTTCACAAATCAGAGGGAAACAGGTCTCAATCGTTTTGAGGCCTGTTTTTTTTTGATTATTTAATTTAAAAATTACCGATCCGAATTTCATCAATTTAGCAGCAGCCGATAAAATTCATAATTTTGCAGATTAAAACTTCGAAATTGAGATATTTCATAAAACTGGCTTACAACGGAAAAGACTATTTCGGCTGGCAGATTCAGCCAAGACAAAAAAGTGTGCAGCAGACAGTTGAAGAATCGATTTCGACGATACTCAGACAGGAGATCAAACTGGTCGGCGCCGGAAGGACCGATACCGGTGTTCATTCAAAAATTATGTTTGCTCATTTTGATTTCGACAAAACACTGCCGAAAGATCTCGCCCATCGGATGAATCAGTTTCTTCCAAAAGATATCGTGATATACGAAATCCTCAAAGTCAAAGACGATGCTCATGCCCGTTTCGATGCACTTTCAAGAACTTATCATTATCTAATCAGAATCGGAAAAGATCCATTTGATTACGATTACAGTTGGCAGATTCATCAGCCGCTCAATATTGAAAAAATGAATCTGGCCGCAGAATTTCTTTTGGGAAAGCAGGATTTCAGTAGTTTTGCAAAGATTCACACAGATGTCAAAACCCATATCTGCGAGGTCAAATCAGCCTTTTGGACAGTTTCGGATAACCAACTCAGGTTTGAAATCACGGCAGACCGGTTTTTGAGAAATATGGTTCGGTCAATTGTCGGAACACTGGTCGATGCAGGCAGAGAAAAAATAAGTTTGGCAGAATTTAAGACGATAATCGAAAAAAGAGACCGTAAATTTGCAAGCGGTTCTGCACCGGCTCAGGGTCTGTATCTGGTCGGTGTGGAATATCCAAAATCAATTTACACAAATGAGTGATTCCAGCGGATTTGATTACAGCGGACTGAAACGGGTGCTACGGGTCGGAATGAGCTACCGGGTGCTGTTTATTTCGGTGGTCATTATCGCAATTCTCAGCGCTGCAGTTTCCACCTGGAGACCTTATCTGATGAAGGAAGCAATCGACGGATACATCCTCAACCGAGATCTGCCCGGATTGTTTCTGTATATCCTTTTTATCTGCGGCATACTGTTTCTGGAAGTAGTCTTGAGCTTTTTTCTGATTTATCTTTCTAATAAAATCGCTCAGAAAGTAATCCGCTTTTTAAGAGTAAAACTTTTTAACCATATCATCAATTTCAAACTCGGATATTTTGACCGAACACCCAACGGCATACTGGTCACCCGTTCGGTTTCAGATATAGAAACCATAGCCGAAATTTTTAACAACGGCGTACTGACACTGATGGTCAACGGCTTGCAAATCATACTGATCATCAGCGTGATGTATTATATGAACTGGATGGTCGCATCCATCATTATCGTGATTCTGCCGATGATGATCATCATCACAAGACTGTTTCAGCGGGTGCTCAAAAAAGTATATCAGGCAGAAAGAAACCTGACCGCAAAACTGAATGCATTTGTACAGGAAAGACTGACCGGTATGACCATCGTTCAGCTTTTCAACCGTCAGCAGAAGGAATATGAAAGTTTCAAGCTGATCAATGCCGAATTGAGAGATGCATTTTTAAAAACCAACGTTTATTTCGCATTGCTTTTCCCGGTGGTCGATATCGTTTCGGCGCTTGCAATTGGATTGCTGCTGTGGTTTGGCGGCTTGAGAACTGCGGTTCACGGAGATGTTTCTGTGGGTGATGTGATTGCGTTTATTTCGTATATCACCATGCTGACCCAGCCTATGCGTCAGATTGCAGACCGTTTCAATTCGATCCAGCGTGGACTAATCGGTGCAGATCGTGTTTTTAAAATCTTCGATCAGGACGAAACCCTTCCCAACAGCGGAAAAGAATTACTCGAAAATGTAAAGGGTGAAATCGAATTCAAAAATGTGAGATTTTCTTATGTCAAAGAAAGTCCGGTGCTCAACGGTGTTTCGTTTCACAGTTATCCGGGTCAGACGATTGCGATTGTGGGCGCTACAGGAGCCGGAAAATCAACCGTCATCAATCTGTTCAGCCGTTTTTATGACATCGATTCTGGCGATATACTGATTGACGGGAAAAGCATTTATTCGGTCGAGCTGAAAAATTTGAGAAGAAACATAGCGGTTGTTCTTCAGGATGTGTTTCTGTTCAACGACACCATCTTTGAAAACATCATACTCGGCAACTCCGAAATCAGTCGTGAACAGGTGGAATCGGCTGCAAAGGAAATCGGAATTCATAATTTTATAATGAGCCTGCCAAAAGGTTACGAGACCGAAGTCAATGAAAGAGGTGCAAGTCTTTCGGTCGGACAGCGGCAGTTGATTTCGTTTCTGAGAGCTTATGTTTACAATCCCCAAATTCTGGTTTTGGACGAAGCCACCTCGTCAATCGATACCGAATCCGAAATGCTGATTCAGAATGCAACCGAAAAACTGACCAAAGGAAGAAGTTCAATTGTGATTGCGCACAGACTTTCAACCATTCAACAGGCAGACCAAATCCTGGTGATGGATAAAGGAAAAATCGTAGAATCGGGGACTCATCAGGAATTGCTCAAAAAAGAAGGTTATTACCACAAACTTCATGAAGTTCAGTTTCAGTCCAATGTCAATTAGACACTGATTTGTCATTATTTTTTATTTTCTGTGTAATTTTGTACTCAATAATTAAAACAAATTAAGAATGAAAAAATTAATTCTGGCTGTTGCTGTTTTCTGCGTGATCTCAGCAACTTCCTGCAAAAATGAAAATTCAAATTCAGTTGAAACTGAAGCTCAGCAGACTTTGGAAGATGCTGATCAGGATGCGCTCAATCTGGATGAAGGAACAACAGATATCACTTCTGCCGAACAGGAGGCAGTAGAGGTTCCCGAATTCAGCAACGGAGATGTTCAAAATTTCGCAAACGAATATTCAAAATATTTTGAAGAACTGCTGAAGGCGACCAAATCCGGCGATAATGAAAAAATCCAGGAACTGACCAAATTGGGAGTTGACTGGTCAAAAAAAGAAAGTGCAATCACCCAATCCATGAATGCTGAAGATACCCAAAAATGGACAGAATGGACAAATAAACTCAGAGATCTGCTCAACGGAGGAGAATAAGAAAGCCTTATTCTAATAAATTTAAATCCCGTCAATAAAAACGGGATTTTTTTATAAAATGAATTAAGCGCTGAATCGGAATTGGAAATTATTTATAAACACTGATATTCAATACATTTGAGAATTATTTTTAATTACGGTTCAACTCAATTAAAAAGAGAAAAAGACCACAATGTAATGCATTTGACTCATTATCAAATAATTCAATTTTAACATCACCTTAAAACACAGTCCTTTTAATTTTTCATAATTTCGTTGGTCAAATCTAAAAACAAATCGGATGAAAAAAATTATTTTGGCTGTTGCAGTATTTGGATTCATTTCAGCAACATCCTGTAAAAACGAAGGTTCAAATGGAATTGAGACAAGAGCCGAACAGGCTCTGGAAGATGCCGGGCAGCAGGCAGTGGATATGGAAGAACAGGCAGCAAACATCAAATCGGCAGAACAGGAAGCCATTGAAGTTCCGGAATTCAGCAACGAACAAGTTCAAAATTTTGCGAACGATTATGCAAAGTATTTTGAAGAACTGCTGAATGCAACAAAATCAAAAAATACCGAAAAAACAGTCGAGTTGACCCGGCAGGGAATAGAGTGGACAAAAAAGGCAAACGAGATTACCCGGGGAATGAATGAAGAAGATACTCAGAAATGGACTGAATGGACCAACCGGTTGAGAATTCTTGTAAACGGAGGAGAATAAAAAAATACTCAATACCTGTTAAATCCCGCACAAACTGTGGGATTTTTTTATTGAAGTTTAATTTTCATTCGGCTTTATTGATTTGTTTTGATTAATTTTGATTCTGAACAATTCGAAATTTGAATCAAATCAAAAAATCACAAAATAGAGCAGGCTGTTTTAAAAACAATAAAACAGGAAAGCAATTCATTCCAAAACTCATTGTATGAAAAAAATATTTTTACTGTTATTGATCGGTACACTCGGCATCTGCTGTTCAACCCAAAAGGTTTTTACAAAAACAGATTATGACAAAGTGCTGCCAAAATATATACAGACCATCAAAGCGAACGACCTGAAGACTTTGCTGTATGTCATTGCATCAGAGGAATTTGAAGGCAGGGCAACCGGAGAGGAAGGTCAGAAAAAAGCAGCAGCTTATATTCGTGATTTTTACAAGAAAAACAAGATTGCATCACCGGTCAGCGAACATGTAAAAGATCATTTTCAGCATATTCCGGCGGGAACTTTTCCAAGAATCAAAAAAGATACTGAAAATGTGATGGCTTTTATTGAAGGAAGCGAAAAACCTGATGAAATCCTGATTATTTCGGCACATTATGATCATGAAGGCATCAAAAACGGCCAGATTTATTTTGGTGCAGACGATGACGGTTCGGGCACGGTCGCGGTGATGGAAATTGCAAAAGCCTTTAAACTGGCTGAAAAAGACGGATACAGACCCAAACGTTCTATTCTGTTTCTTCATGTGACAGGAGAAGAAATCGGTCTGCTCGGTTCCAGATTTTATACCGACAAACAACCTGTTTTTCCACTCGAAAATACAATTGCAGATCTCAACACAGATATGATCGGACGGGTGGACGAAGCACACAGGGACAATCCGAATTATGTATATCTGATCGGTTCGGATATGTTGAGCACCGATCTGCACAATTTGTCTGAAGAAGTCAACAAAAAATACATAGGTCTTGATCTGGACTACAAATTCAACGATGTGAACGATCCGAATCAATTCTATTATCGCTCGGATCATTACAATTTTGCAAAAAACAATATCCCTGTCATCTTCTATTTCAACGGTGTACACCAGGATTATCACAAACCGACCGATACGCCGGACAAGATCAATTATGACATGCTAGCCAAAAGATCTCAGCTGATTTTTGCAACCGCCTGGGAACTGGCTAATTCAGAAAGCCGACCGGTCGTTGACAAGAAATAAATCATGGTGGTAAAATAGAAATTGCAGAATTAATTTAGTAGATTTGAATAAAACTGAAAGATATGGCGAAACTGATTAAAGTACATCCGGAAAACCCACACGAAAGAGCAATCGATCAGATTGTTGAAGCATTAAAAGATGGAGGGCTCATCATTTATCCTTCAGACACGGTCTACGGTTTGGGTTGCGACATCACCAACCCAAAAGCGATGGAAAAGCTTTGCAGACTGAAAGGAATCAAACCCGAAAAAGCACAGTTTTCATTTGTGTGCAATGATTTGAGCCATTTGGCCTATTACACAAAACCGATCTCAAACACAAGCTTTAAACTGCTCAAAAGAGCGCTTCCCGGACCTTTCACCTTTGTAATGGAAGCTTCTTCAAAACTTCCAAACACCTATAAAAACAGAAAGACCGTCGGAATCAGGGTGCCCGACCATCTGGTTTCTCAGATGATCGTTGAAAAACTCGGAAATCCGATTGCATCTACTTCAATCAAAGACGAGGATGAAATCATTGAATACACCACCGATCCGGAATTGATTGCAGAAAAGTTTGACAAACTGGTCGATGTGGTTGTTGACAGCGGCCCCGGAGGCAATATCGCCTCAACAGTGGTTGATATTTCTGCCGAGGAAGTCCTGGTACTGAGAGAAGGAAAAGGAGATATCTATTCTTTCCTTTAAAGTGGTCAAAAAATGAAAATACTGTTGTCTCCTGCCAAGCTGATGTCACTCGAATCAGATGGGAAATGGAAGAAATCTGCTGTGCCAAAATTTATCGGCCGCTCGGAAACGATCATCAAAAAGCTCAGGACGCTGAAAACAGCCGATCTTGTGGACTTGATGTCTATTTCTAATGAACTGGCAGAAATGAATCGCGAAAGAAATCTGGCGTGGAATCCAAATCCAAAATCAAAAGACAGTCTTCAGGCAGTGCTCGCCTTTCAGGGTGAGGCTTTCAGAGGTCTTAATCCGGCTTCACTCGATGAAAAAGCACAGACCTGGCTCAATGATCATCTGATGATTTTGTCGGGTCTGTACGGAATATTGAGTCCAAAAGACAGAATCATGCTTTATCGCCTGGAAATGGGCAGCCGTTTTGGGGTTGAAAATTCAAAAAATCTGTACGAATTCTGGAAAGAAACTCTAACCGACCATGTCAATTCAAAACTGAAAAAAGATGAGATCCTGCTGAATCTGGCAAGTATTGAATATTCAAAAGCAATCGACGACAAAAAGCTGAAATCATCAAAAATCGATGTGAAATTTCTTGACTTCAAAAACGGAAAACTCAAACCGATCATGGCTTATTTTAAAAATGCAAGAGGCAGCATGTGCAGATATTGCGCTGAAAATGAGATTTCAAGTATTGATCAACTGAAACTTTTCAATGAAGACCACTATGCTTATGACGAAAAACTGTCATCTGAAAATGAACTTGTTTTTGTAAGATGAAAAAGACTGCCCCAAATCAAAAATTCGAAGCAGTCTCAAAATTCAATTCAAAACGATTAACCTCCTATTCCGATAAAACCTCCATCGGAATCAAATTTCAATTCAACATCATTTGAAAGTTCAATCCTGTAACCGTAATTCTTTTTTTCAATCGACTCAACAAAAAGTTCGGGCGAATAATTTGACTGAACATAAGTAAGTATCGCTTCGGGTACTATCGCATTCGGCACCGGATTTCCGTTTCCGTCCACTTCAATCCAAACTCCGTTGGCATCAAAATCAATTTCAAAACCGTTTGCAAGTTTCACCTCATAAACCGTCCCGTCTGTATCGGGAACCTGATTTTTTTCAACTCTGACCGTTTGAACACCCGCAAAATGGGTTTCAATAAAAGTACGACTTTGTTCGGGCAACTGTCCATAATTGATTGTGGTTTCTGTAAACGAATCATCATCTGAACTGCAGGCTGTCAATCCCCAGATTGCACCAAGCACCATAATCATTCTTATCAATTTCATTTCCAAGATTCTAATCGTCAATTCTTAAAAATTTACCATTCAAATCAAATTCGAGCTCAAGACCGTTTGTGAGTTTCACCTCAAATTTTCGACTGCTTTTCTCGATTTTTCTGATCTGATAAGTCGGAAAGTTTTTGGCTGCATAATCTCTGATGGCTTGCGGAATAAATGCCATTCCGGACAGAGATTTGGTTTTTGATTCCACCTCTTTCCAATTTCCGTCTCCGTCAAATTCCAATTTTGAACCGTCTGAAAGACGAACTTCATATTCGGTTTTGACCATTCCTTTATCCTTTACAGCTTTTGAAACTGTAACATCCGAAAAATATTTGGTCACAAAGTTTTTTGAATTGACAGGCAACTGGCTCGCATCGATCACAGTTTCCTGTGCGGCTGCCTGTACACCGATTAGCATCATCAACCCAAAGACAAATTTTGATAAATTTTTCATTTTCCTTTATTTTTTATTGATTTAACGGTGCAAAGTTCAGTTGCGAATCTGGAAAGATTTTGGAATGATCTGCAGGATGTGATTTTTTGAAATTTTATTAAAAAAATTAATTCTTCTTCAACCAAAAAAAGTGTCCGTTGTCAAACCGATAGCCAACCGATAAATTGGGACAATTCAGAACAATCGATTTCACCATTGCCAAACCCAAACCGGATGATTTTGATGATTTGGAATCACTATAAAATCGTTCAAAAACCCGATCCCCGTCCAAAGCCGAATCACCTGAATTATATATTTCAAATTGGGTTTCGGTTATTCGAATCTGAATTTTTCCACCCGACGGACAATGAATAAACGCATTACGGATCAGATTGCTCAACAGAATATTTGACAACTCGGGATTCATTTCAATTTCAAAAATCCCTTCTTCACTGATTCCGGTTTTCAATCTTTTTTCGGCATACAATTCTTTCAATTCAACAAAAATCTCATGGGTCATCTGATTGAAATTCTGAATCGATGTTTCATTGTATTGTGTATTTTCAATCTTTGAAAGTCTGAGCAATGATTTGTTCAATTTCTTCAACCGGCTCAAATCCTGAAGCAGTTCAGAAATCCTGCTGATTTGTTTTTCATCCGGATTTTCGTCTGACAGCATCATTTCCAGCTTGTTGCCCATAATCGCAATCGGTGTCTGCAATTCGTGTGATGCATTTTCGATAAACTGTTTCTGACCCGAATAGATTTTCTCATTTCTTTCGATCATCTCATTGATTCCGGCTTCGAGTTCTGCAAATTCACTGATTCTTTTGGGTGAAGTGTCAATCCTGCTTTTTTCTCCCAATTTGTAACTGTCCAACTGTTCCATCAGCGAATAAAATGGTTTCCACACTTTTTTCAGCACAAAATGATTCAACAGAACCATGCTAACAACCAATATGAAATAGAGCCCCAAAAGCGACAAAAACAGATTGAATGCAAACTCATCCTCTTCAATTGTCGATGCATAAATCTCGAGCTGATAATTCTTTCCGCCCGCCTCAAATATCGACTGAAGCATACGAATCGGCTCGTGGTCACCGTCATATTCCATATACATTTGTGCATTGTAAATATGCCGTTTGTGCTCATAATCACCGGGATTCAGTTCAGTAAATCTAAATTTAGCCAAACCGAATTCATTGGTTTTCAGCAGTACCGGATTTTTTTTGATTTCATCTTTTATCCTCAATTCGGTATCCTTGAGACCGTCATCAATATTGTCATAAACTTCATCCACGATCAGCCAGTAAAAAGACGCTGCCCACAATGCGATCACCAGCGGAATAATGACCGAAAAATAACGAAGCGTATAATATTTTAGTGACACCAGTTTCATCAGATCAGTTTATAACCTGCACCGTAAATACTTAGAATCTCAATCTCAGCGCCGTGCTGCTGAAGTTTTTTTCTTAAATTTTTGATCTGAGAATACACAAAATCAAGACTGTCAGAATCTTCGGCATGATCACCCCAAACGTATTCTGCAATCGAAGTCTTTGCAATCAATCTGCCCGGATTGGTCAAAAAGAAATACAGAAGATCAAACTCTTTCCGATTGAGAATCAACTCTCTGCTATCGATCAGTACAATTCTGTTCTCTGAATCAACCGCCAGATTTTTATAGGTCAAAAACTCATCTTCCTGACGGTTTTTTCTTCTGATCACCGATTTGATTCTCGCATTGAGTTCTGCCAGATGAAAAGGTTTGGCGAGATAATCATCCGCTCCGAGTTCAAGTCCTTTGATCTTGTCATCCACCGAATCTTTTGCAGAAATGATGATCACCGCATCTTCCTTTTTCAAGGTTTTCAGTTCATTGAGCAAATCCAGACCGCTGCCGTCGGGCAGGCCGATGTCGAGCAAAATGCAGTCGTACTGAAACGAAATGATTTTGTCCAAAGCAGTTTTGAAATCAACCGCAGTTTCCACTCTGTATCCGCTTTGTTCAAGAGAGGTTTCAATCGTTTTTGACATTTCGATTTCGTCTTCGACAATCAGGATTTTCATCTTCTGAAAATTTAGGTGAAGATAAGAAATTTGAAAATGAACAGAAATGGCCAAATTCTGAATTTGAGTCTTTCAGAAAATCTCGAAAAAGAAAATCAATCAAAACCGATTCATTTCCAATTTTTCCAATTCATCATTTTTTTCGCCAAATATCACCATCGGCCGGGAATTGATCGGGTTTTTGAAAATTTCACAATGAAAATCAAACGCTTCAGAAATCAGTTCGGGTCTAAAAATTGAAGCAGTGTCTCCAAAAGCGACGACCTTTCCCTTTTTCAACAACAGTATTTTGTCCGCAAATTCAGCGGTTAGACTCAGATCGTGCAGCACCAAAACAGCCGAGTTTCCGTTTTCTGTAAATTCTCTGATCAGATTCAATATCTGGCGCTGGTGTCTGACATCCAGGTTGTTCAGCGGTTCATCAAGAAAAATTAATTTATTTGAATTTTCATTTTCAAGCTGAACCAAAACCCGTGTCAGATGAACCCTCTGTTTTTCACCGCCCGAAAGCTGGTTGTAATTCCTGTCTCTGAACGGATAAATTTCGGTCAGTTTCATCATCTTCTCAACAATCTCAAAATCCTTCTTTTTGGGTTTCGAATCAAAATAGGGGTATCTGCCCATCATTACGATATCGGCAGTCTGAAGACCGATGTTTGAATTGAATTCCTGAGAAAATTTTGCTTTGTATTGCGCCAGATCAGAATTGTCCCATTCCTTAAATTTTCTGTCATTGAAATAAATCTCACCTCTGTCAGCCTGCTGTTCGTTTGACAGCACACTGAGCAAAGTTGATTTTCCGGCACCGTTTGGTCCGATGATTACCAGCAGCTCTCCCTTTTTCACCTCGATCTTTACACGATCAAGCAGATTGAAATTTCTTTTTCTGAGACTTAATTGTTTTCCTGTGAGCATAATCAGAGTGCTTTTTTAAATCGAATAAGAATGGCAATAAAAACAGGTGCGCCCAAGAATGCAGTGATCACACCAATCGGCATCTCTGACGGTGCCACCACCGTACGACTGAATGTGTCGGCACAAAGCAGCAAAATACTTCCGGCAACTGCCGACAATGGCAATATGATATGGTAATTTGACTTGAAAATCAGTCTGAGAATGTAGGGAATGATCAGTCCGACAAAACCGATGGTTCCGGCAAAAGCCACGCAGGCACCGACCATCAGCGCAGTGAAAATCACAATCTGCCTTTTGATCTTTTCAACCGGTATGCCAAGGTGAGCCGCATCCTGTTCGCCCAGCATCATCGCATTGAGTGCCTTCCCTTTGCTGATCAAAAAGATATAGGAAACGCCAATGACCAACGCCAAAATCAGGTTTTTCTGCCAGCTGGCACCCGCAAGACTTCCAAGTGTCCAAAAAGTGAGATTTCTCAATTCCTCATCATTGGTCAGATAAATCAGAAAACCGGTGATTGCGCCGGCCATTGCAGAGATGGCAACACCCGCAAGCAGCATGATGACCACATTGGTTTTTCGCTGCACGGTGGACATTCGGTACACAAAGACCATGGTCAGTATGGCGCCGATGAATGCCATCAGGCTGATCAGCAGACTGTGTAAAAATTCTGGCAGAATTTGACGGATGAAACTTCCGAGTACAATTGCAATTGCGGCAAACAGCGAAGCCCCCGAAGTAACTCCAATCAGGCTCGGTGTGGCAAGCGGATTTTTAAACATCCCCTGCATGGCAGCACCTGAAACCGCAAGTGCGCTTCCGATCAAAATCGCCATGACGACTCTGGGAAGTCTGATTTCCGAAAACACATACCAGTCTCCGGGATCAGAATTTTCAGAACCTAAAAATCCGTCTTTTACCATACCAAAAAATGAGTCATTCTCAAATTTATAAACGCCCATCATCAGGGATATCAGCCCCAATACGACAAGAGCAGTCAAACCAAAAATTATATAAGCGCCAAGCCTATTCTGCATAGGCTTTCAAATTTTGGTTCAAACTATAGGCTGCCTGACCCAATCTGGGGCCGAGCTCCGAAAGCAATGAGCTTTCCATGCCGATGACCGCCTTATTTTTGTACGCATTGGTTTCTTTCATTCCCGGAACTTCAAACAGTCCGTTTTCACCGCCAAGACTCTTGATCCCCGAATCAAACATCAAAATCACATCAGGATTGTTTTTTACCAATCCTTCGGGGGTCAGCGGTTTCATTTCAGTCAGGTCTGAAGCTGCATTCTCAGCACCGGCAAGTCTGATCAGCTCATCGGCAGTTGTCCCGGTGCCCGCCACCTGCATCAGACCCGGACCTCTTGCATATACAAACAATACCTTTGGTCTCTTTTTCAATGCTTCCACTTTGGATAGTTTTGAATCAATACCGTCAATCAGATACTGGTATTCATGATTTTTAGTGTATTCAGAAACGGTTGCAATCATCTTTTTTGCATCATCTTCCGTTTTGCTTTTTTCAAACAGTACCACTTTCACACCTGCGTTTTCAAGCGTTTTTACTTTCTCCGGATCCAGTTCCGAACTGAGCGCAAACACGATATTGGGTCTTACCGAAAGCAGCGCTTCGGCGCCAACCGTCCAGGGCGGACCGAAATTCTTAACCGAATCGGCTACCCACTGCGGATAAATGCTGGTGGCGTCACGTCCGACAAGTTTGCCGTCAATGCCCAATTCGGCAAGGGTTTCGGTGACTGCCGCATTCAATGAGACAATCCGCTGTTCCGTCGGTTGTGATTTTTCTGCAGTCTGATCTGCCGGTTCATTTTTATTGCCGCAACCCGATATGACAAATGCAAAAATCAGTACAGCTGTGATTAAATTCGTTTTTTTCATCGATCAAAAGGACTTTAAATGATGTGAAATCACAGAACAGAGTTTTTTTCCGTGATTTCACAATTTGTAATTCATTGAAAATTGAATATCAGGCTCTAAACCCTTCCACATGCTGTGAAAGCAATTCTCTGATCGCCTTTGTGGCTTGGGTTTCATCAAAATTTTCAGCGGTGAATTTCTCTGCCAGTTTGAACTGTTCCATATAAAGTTTTTCATCCTCGGTAATTTTGATTCTTTCATTTTCTGCAATGAAATCAAGCCAGGTATTCTGAACAATCGCCCAGAAATCCTTTTTGTTGTTCCACCATTCTTCAGCAAATGATGCATCATAATTTTGAACGGTAAAGGTTTCAAGCCCCCTTTCAAGACAGATCAGTGTTTCGGAACCGTCCAGATTTTTCAGAATTTTCTGATTGTCCTGTTCGATCACCCAGTCTCCGTTGTCAAAAATTTCGATGTGTGAAAATCTCCTCAACAGATTGTAATCACTTCTTTTTGTAATTTCACGACGCGGCAGGGCTGCATCTGCCTGGCTTTCCCAGAAATGACGTCCGTCTGCATGAATCCAGGTACCGCGGCCTTCGTATCTCGGACAGTCATCGACCTGATAAACTTTTTGTGTCCAGGTTCCTTTTGCTTCCTCTTCGCTGATCTGAATTTTTTCCCATTCATGATCTTTGACCAGACTCAAAAACTCGCGGTTTTCATAAATCCAGTCCTGACGCCAGTGTTTGATCACCATTTTGTCAGCCACATAAAGGATGTGCTGCAGCGAGATTCTGTCTTCTGAATTTTCAAGCAGCAATACCACTTCTTTTGCTTCAGAAAATTCTCTGTCGTGGTATTCGTAATTTTCGTCGGGTGCAAAAGTTTCTGCAAATTTGAAATTCACTTGATAATTTCCGGCAAGCGAACAAATCAGTTTTCGCGCCAATTCCTTTTTTTTGATATTCAGAATATCATCTACCAATATTTCCATAATTTATTTAATTTGTTTTTTAATCATCTAATTTTCAATCGTTCATCAGCATTATCGCCAAAGTTATACTTGCCGTTATATTACAATTCAGTTATTTATAGTTCATGATTTTTTCTGAACCGGCTTGGCGTCAGTCCGAATTTTCTTTTAAATGCAGTCGTAAAATGCTGCGGGTTTTTGTAACCGATGATTTCTGATATTTCTTTGATATCCGTTTTTGTTTCAGCCAGTAATTTTTGTGCATTTTCCATTTTGGCATCGCTCCAAAAACCAAATACTGTGGTTCCAAAAAGCTCTTTGAATTCCTTTTTCAGCGTATATTCATTGGTTCCGACGATTTGTGCCAGCTCGAACAGCGAATGATTTTCGTTGAGATGTTCCATTATAAATCGTCTCACCTCATACATCTTTTCGGCATCTTCAGGTCTGACCGTCGGCAGCGGATTGCAGATGGTACACAATTCACCCAGCTGAAAAGAAAGCAGCTCGATCACCTTTGCTTTCAAAAAAATTTCTTTGATGGACTGATTATCGCCCGAACGGCTGATGTCCTCTATCGCTTTCAGTATCCTGTGATTGATCACTCCGTGTTCCTGTCTCAACAGTGAAAATTCTGACTGATTCATTTTTTCATTGAATCTTTCAAAGATTTTTTCGCCTCTCGGAAAATAATCCTTGAACATTTCGGGTGACATACCGATATAAAAAACTTCGTATTTACCGCAATTGCATTTGATCTTTCCTTTCGAAGGACTCATATAAATGATATTGTGTGAACTCGCTTTCAGATTCAGATTTTTTACATAATCGGTATCGAGTACAGAATCACCCTGAAGACTGAAAAACAATATTACGGTGGGTGAACTTGCAAAAAAAGGAATACTGGTTTCAGCAGAAATCATCAGGCTGATGCGCATAATATGAATCGAATCAAATTTGATTTCACTAACCGTTCCCTTGCTGTTCGAATCTTTAAAATCCAAAACCCTCTCGGTATATACCTGATCTGAACCCGATTGCATATAGCTGTTTCGGTTTGCAGATTTTAATTCTTTGAATTCGTTGTCATCGGGCATAGTCACTCAATTGTTTTCGTTATTCCGTTTTACGTAGGTTTTTTGATTTTTTACGTAATTGTCTTTGAATCAATTTGTTTCGTTATTGGATGCAAATATAAATTTATTTTTAATAAGTCTAAATAAAGACGAAGAAATCAAGATATGTTTTAAAAGCATGATTCTAAACAAAATAAACCAGTTGAACCAATGAACATGACAATTATCATAAGGGTTGAATCATCTTTATCAATTCAAAACAGAATTCAAACAAATTCCATTTCCCGTATTTATTATTCCCGATTGCGGAATCTCACAGCCTGCCGATTGTTCTAATATTGCAGCGTGAAACAAATTTATAATCAGTCTAAATAAAGATTGATCATAATATAAGTCAACAGGAATGAGATTTTTATCAATTGCAACAATGGTTTTGGTCGGCAGCTTTATATCGGCACAGGTCAACGATTCTCTGGAATACAAGGAACAGCTTGCTCCGGTGGTACTGACCGGTCAGTACAGTCCTCAGTCTGTGGACAAATCCGTATTTGAAGTGGAAGTTATCAGTCGTTCTGATATCGAAAAAATGGCGGGCAACACACTTGAAGATGTGTTGACCCAAAATCTGAATCTGACCATTATGCCCAATCCGGGTGAAGGAAGATCGGGTTTGCAGCAATTTGGTTTTGATTCGGAATACATCAAAATACTGGTTGACGGCATTCCGATTGTTGGAGATGAAGGTTTTGGAAATGCAATCGATATTTCGCAGATCAATCTGGACGATATCCAGCAGATTGAAATCATCGAAGGGGCGATGGGTGTGCAGTACGGTTCAAATGCAGTAACCGGTGTGATCAACATCATCACCAAAAAAAGCAGCCGTTACAAATGGCAGATTACACCTTATATACAGGAGGAAACAATCGGCAGCGAATACAATTGGAAGAACAAAGGAAGACATATACAGTCAATAAAAATCGGTCATCGGATTTCGGACGAATGGTTTGCAGAAGCTTCTTATACCCGTAACGATTTCAGAGGTTTGTATGGCGACAGAAAAGGAAGAAATTATGCAAATCCCGATGACGCAAACGACGGACTGAGAGGTTACGAATGGTTGCCTAAGACACAAAATACAGCCAAAGCGCTGCTGAATTTTAAAAAAGGAAATTTCAATGCGTTTTACAAATTTGAATATTTTGACGAAAGAACCGACAAATATGCAAACAACGTCAGACTGAATCCGAACAATTCAACCCAGACGATCAATCCGACTGCAAATGATGCAATCTACAGAACCGACCGTTATTATCATCACTTCAATGCAAACGGAAAACTGGCGCAAAGAATGAACTTCAACATTTCGGCTTCGATTCAGGAACAAAAAAGAAATATTGAAAATTATACCTATGTATTGAAATCAGGCGAACACACCAATACCGACCGTTACGATTACAACACCCGAAAAGGATTCTTCTCAAGAGGAACACTCAGCAACCTGCTGGGTTCGGATCGTTATGACATCGAGGTCGGCTATGAGTTCGATCACGACAAAGGCTCTGCAAGCGGTCTGGCGGAACAGAGCACCGGCGACAATACAAAATTAAATACAATAGACACCTACAGCGGATTTGTCTCTTCCGAATTAAGACTGACTGAACGGCTATCATTCCGGCCGGGCTTCAGATACATCAGTTCCAACAAATTTTCGGATCAATATGCTTTTTCACTCAGCGGAAAATATCTGTTCAACAAGGGATACGAACTGAGGGCAATCTTTGGAACCGCACCCAAACTGCCCAATTTTGAACAATTGTTTTTCTACCTCGTTGATTCGAATCACGATGTCAGAGGAAATGAGAATCTTTCGCCGGAAAAAGGCAAATCCGCTTTTTTGCATTTGAAAAAAACTTTCAGATTCAACAATGAGACAGCAAGCATTCAGCCCAAACTCTCATTCTGGTATCTGGATGTGGATGACAAGATCGATCTGATCATTGTCAATACTTCTCCCCTTGCCTATCAGTACAACAATATAGATTTGTACAAAAACTGGGGATTCGCACTGAGGAACAAACTGAGATACGGCAGACTGACCGCCGGTCTGGGCATCAGCTTTTCGGGCGAATCAAAAGTGCTGAACAGCCAAGAAACTTACAATGATGATTATCTGTATTCGGTTCAGATCAACAGCGAACTCTCGTATGAAATTCCGAAATGGAATACGGTTTTCTCTGCTTATTTCAAATACACCGGACCGCAGTACCAGTTTGTCAGCACACTCGATTCAAGCGGCGATATCAGCATACTCAAAGAAAAACAGCAGGGATACGGCTGGCTGAATGCATCGGTCAAAAAACAATTTTTCAACCGTCAGTTTGAAATCAGTCTGGGTGCAAGAAATCTGCTGGATGTAAAAGAAATCAAAACCGCCACCACTTCGGGTGAAGGCCATGATGCAGGCAGCAGTTCACTGCTGTTGGGTTACGGCAGATCTTATTTTTTGAAACTTCAGTATAATCTCAATATATAGGAAGATGAAAACAAAAGCTTTATTGATTACAGCAGGCATATTGCTGTCGGGTCTGATTCTTTTTGGCTGCAGCAGCGACGATGATCTTTGGGGATCGAATGACTTTGTTGCCGCATTCAAAAATCCGTCAGAAAGTATGAATCCGCAGGAAAATTCAATCGAAATAGAAATCGTATTTTCGGAAACACCGGTCAGCGACGGCTGGGTCGATATACAGTTTCATTCGGACAATCTGATCTACGGCGATCTCCAGGATTTCACCACAAATCCGGAAGCAGCGCAGGGAACCATCAGGGTGCCGATTCAGAAAAACACAGAACGCTCCGTATTTAAAGTGAACCGGCTGGCAGAAGTTTTGCCTGATGAAGATAAATCGGTTGAATTCTCGATCGTACAGATTGAAATGCCCGGAAAATTAACCAGTATTCAGGGAAACAAAAACGTACTGGTATCCTTCTCTGAAACGGCAGCCCTCGGCGGAACCCTCTCACCCGAAGTCGGCGGACCAAACGAGCCCAATCAGGTGTATCTGGAACTGCGTTCAAAAATAGAAACTGCCATCAGAAGAGATATTTGGGATCTCGGTTTTTATTCGGGCGATCAGTTCAGGGTCAAGTTGAACACTTCACTGTATATGTTCGCAGGCCAGCTCAGCTCGACCGATATCGATCAGGTTTCGAGCTCCGAAATCCAGGCGATCAAATCAAAAATGACCTTTCTTGTCGAAGGTTCACAGAATTATGTGGATGATCCGACCGGCGACATCAACGGAACCGCAATAGCGGAAATTTCTGAAAATGACAGCGAAAATCATGTCTATCTGCTGAAATTGGGCAATGAAATCGGGACCGACACACCCGAACCGGGCGGAGTAGCGATTGCAGGCGCCGAAAGAGGTTACAAAAAAATCAGAATTCTCAGACAGGGCGATGATTATATATTGCAGTATGCGGATGTGAATTCAACAAGCCATCATCAGGTAGTGATTTCAAAATCGGAAGGATACAATTTCACTTTCTTCAGTTTCAATACAGAAAATACGGTCAGTGTTGAACCTGAAGCAAACCGTTGGGATTTGAATTTTACTGTAAAAACAGAAGTCGAAGTACTGCCGGGTGAAGGCTATACCGCTTACGGTTATTCGGATTATGTGGAAACCAATCCGCTTGGAAATGTAAAGGCTTACCGGGTTTATACCGATCAGTTCAGCTATGACGGATTTTCATTTTCGGACATCAACGAATCAAAATTCGAACTGAATCAGCGAACCATCGGCGCCAGCTGGAGAAAAGTCACACCACCCGACAAATATCTGTACGACAACATTTTCTACATCATCAAAGATGCGGAAGGCAATTATTACAAATTGAAATTCACCGCTTTGGAGAACGAAAACGGCGTCAGAGGCTATCCTCAGTTCAAATACGATTTATTAAGATAAACATTAATCATTCTATCAAATAAAAATTATTTATATGAAAAATTTAAATTTTCTTTTGGCCCTTTTGGCGGGCAGTTTGTTTATTCAGGCGCAGGAAACCACTGTGAATCTTTCGTTTGGTTCCGGATACTCAAATAATGTATATTATCATTTCAACACCGGTCAGTCTGAAAGTTATGATGTGGCATCATGGGACATTGCATTTTTAAGAACCGGAACATTTGAATTTGCAGAAAGAATCAATGACGGTCTGGGCATTGAAGTGTATGAAGCATCCAACAATCCGGATGATTATGCAACCGTAAATCCGGCTGACATCAGCAATTGGATACAGTTGTTCAACAGCGATACCATGTGGGAAGCGGGTGCATTTGATTTCGGCTCGGCAGATTACGGCTGGGGCGAATACAATCCGGTGACTCACCATGTAACCGGTACCATCGTGTATGTTTTGAAGTATGCAAACGGAAGTTTCAAGAAATTTATGATCGATGATTTTTATTCCGGTTATACATTCAAATATGCAAGCTGGAATGCATCATCTTCAAGCTGGGAGAACGAACACACAGTAACCCTTCCCAATTCCCAGAACGAAGGAAAACTGTTCAACTATTACAGTCTGACCAACAATCAGTCGGTGATTGCATCGCCCGATCTTGCCAACTGGGATCTGGTTTTCCAGACCTACATGACCGATCTCGGCATTATGTATCCGGTGCTCGGTGCGCTTCAAAGCCCTGATGTTACCGTTGCAAAAAGTACAAGTACAGATGTGAATACGATCGACGAATCTGAATACAAAGCGGAAATCAATACTGTCGGTTATGACTGGAAAACCTTTAACGGTACAGGATATGATGTGGATTCAGACACTTACTACTTCCTAAAATATGCGGACGGCAAAGTATTCCGTTTTCACTTCCTGACCTATGAAGGATCATCGACCGGTAATTTCTCGTTTGCTTATGAAGACGTTACCGACCAGATGTCAACCGTGAATTTTGACAGCAAAAATTCACTGAGCCTGTATCCGAATCCTGTAAAAGGCGGCATCTTGACTTTGCTTTACGAATCCAATCAGGCACAGCCTGCAAAAGTTGAAATCTACAATATGGCAGGAAAAATGGTCATTCAGCAGCAGCTTCCGGCAAACGGATATTTCAACCATCAGATCAATCTGAGCAGTCTGCCCAAAGGAGTTTATATACTGAAATTCAATACCGGAAAATATTCTGATTCACAAAAAATAGTTGTTCAGTAGTCAGTAAAAGAATTTAATAAAATTATAATCCGACTTTTATGGCAAAAATGCCTGTTTTATTGAGTTTGTTGTTTGACATAAATTGTTTTACTCAGCCAGATATTCGGTGACAACGGTTCAATCCGGCCGGACCACCGATTAGAAGTCACTTTTTGTAATTCTTTTGTATTTAGTTTTTTACAAAGGGCGGTTTGAACAGATTCGGACCGCCCTTTGTTCTTTTACTGATTACACCTGACTGCTTTCGTAAGAAAATTAATCAATCTGAAATTTTCGGTGAAAAATGACCGGAAACAGTCAGTGGGATTTTCGGGATTTATCATTCATCTGCCTGATTTCTTTTGCAAAAGTCTTGGTTGAAAAGCTCCGAACCAAATCGATTCAGATGATTTGGATGTGTTTTCCAGCATGGTATTTTACTTAAATTTCATTAAAAACAATTTTACTGATATCTAAATTTTGTCAGGTAATTTAATACACTTAAACTGCCGGATAAAAAATACCAAAAAAACGTCAATTAACTTTTCTTAGTCAGCCATCCCATATAGATCGAAGATTGAAAAAATCTTACCGGTTTTTCAAACCCTGCTTCTTCGCAAAGATCCGATAGCCTGTTTTCAGAAGCAATAAAAAAGTCGTTTTTTATTCTGGTCAGTCGCTGGTCAATAAGCTCTGAATCCAATCCATCCGGTAGCAGAGACTTTAAGACTTTCAGATTATTGGCGATCTGTGATTCATCACCCGTTATATCAAAAATTACAAATTCGGAACCCGGAACCAGTCTTTGGGCTATATCATTCAGCAACCCGAGTTTGCTGCCTTTGTCATCCAAAAAGTGCAGTACCAGTGAAAGCGTTGCTGCATTGTATTTTTTATTGATATCAAGGGAGAAACCTCAAATTTCAGTAGCGGCGTGGGAGGAGGATTCAGCATTCTGAATAACAGTTGGGGAGGCGGAATTACACTGTCTTCTTCTGAAGGTTTTACCATTGATAATTTTGTGGATTTAAACGGTGACGGTCTGCCCGATCTGGTTCGGCAAATTAAAAATGAAAATGGAGGTAAAATAGCTTATAGGTTAAATACAAGCACCGGATTTGAACCAAATGAGCATATTATCGACGATGCTTATATACAATTCAACAGAGGTACCGGTCAGGGGCTTAATATTTCATTCACGTATGGATTTACTCCAATATTGCTGCCAATCAAATTTACAACAACCATAACGGCAGCGGGAAATCTTGGTTTGGACAGAGTAGAACGAACCATTACTGACATCAACGGCGACGGTTATGCAGATATTCTTTATACGCCGTCTGACGGAAACGACGGCGACCTCAAAGTCCGCCTCAACAAAACCGGCAAAGCCCATCTGCTCAGAAGAGTCAACCTGCCGTTGGGCGGACACTGGGAAATCGACTATGAAAGAGAACAGAACTCTTATGAAATGCCGAATGCCAAATGGAAAATGACCGCCATTGAGGTATATGACGGTTTTACGGGAGACAATGCTTTTACACCGGATATTGCCAAAACTTCCGTGGAATATACTAACCCACGCCACGACCGCCGAGAACGTGAGTTCATGGGTTATGGAGAAGTTCGTGTCAATCAGTTGGATGTAAAAAACAGCGATGAAATCTTTCGCTATTCACTGCAGGAATTCCATACCAACAGTTATTACCTGAAAGGAGCCGTAAAAAAAGAAAGCCTTTACGACAAAACCAATGTGCTCTGGACTTCCACCGAAACCACTTATGCTATTATGACCCGGGGTCAAACCAATCCGGGTACTGTGGTAAAACCTTCGGATTATACCTTTGGGTCTGCAGATTTCAATACTCCCATCGACAAGGCAAGTCTGTTTGTGTCACCAGTCAAAACAACCAAAACTTTTATCGAAGTCGATAGTGGTTCGAAAACCACCTTTACCGAGATTCAGGCCTTTGATCCTTACGGAAATATTACCCAATACAAAGACAACGGTGAAGGCGGAGATGATGCGGTAACAACTGTTATACAATATTATACAGGATATGATCAATCGTATTTTAAAGGATATCCGCGAATTATGACAGTAATGTCCCCGACGGGTATCTTAAGACAAAGAGAGGCTTATTACAATTTTGACAGTGGGACAGCCAACCTTGATTCAATCAAAATTCACCTCACAGGCTCAGAAAAATCAACTGTCTCTTTTGATTATGATGCCTACGGCAATATCGAGAAAGTAACCCATGAAGAAAGCAAAGACGAAAACGGGGATCCTTTCTATTACGAATATACCTACGACAACCAGCTGCACACCTATCCGGTGCATATAGAAGATGCCTTTGGCTACAGTTCCAACAATACCTACGATTACCGTTTTGGTGCATTGGTCTATACCGAAGACATGAACTATATGCCGATGCGTACCCGGATTGACAACCGCGGCAGGGTAGTCGAAATCACCGGACCTTATGAACTCTTTGTGGAAGGACTGACCACAGGCGACCCGGCATGGACCATCCGTTTTGAATACGAAGGCGAAGCCACTGTGGCAAGCCGTGTGGCAAATATCGAATTTACCGATTATCTCATTGATGCGATAGGAAAATTTGAGCCGGAGGCTTCTTCGGAAACTCCTACGCTCTCTGCGCTTCACCATGCCGTCACCCGGCACTTCGACCCGGAATTCAGAACCGACCCCGAAACTCCGCTGACCGAAAATGAGATTTATACCATTACCCTGATCGACGGATTGGGCAAACCCATTCAGGTAAAGAAAAGCACTTCCATCAAAACAGCGGTAACCAATCATACCGGCGACATTACCAAAACCGTCATTGACGCAAGAGATACAAGAAAATGGCTTATCAACGGCAAAGTGGAAACCGATGCCTTTGGCAGAGCAGTCAAAACATGGTATCCGATTCTGGAAGATTACAATGTCTCTAACCCGTTCAATACGGCGGCGCTTTCTTACAATGCCGCAGCTTATGAAACTGGCGAAAACTTCTATACCGAAGCCACCTATGATGTGCTTGACCGTGTAAAAACAACCAAACTTCCGGGTGAAACCGCAGAAATGACAACTGCATACAGCATAGAAAGCAGCTTGTTCAAAACCACCGTAGTCAATGAACTCGGCCAGACCAAACACAGCTTTACAGATGTGCGTGGCAGAACGACCAAAGTAGTGGAAGAATCTACCGGAGGTAACATAGAAACAACTTTTGAATACAACGCTCTCGGAGAGTTGCTCAAAGTAAAAGACACAGGCGGAAATGAAACCCTGAGCAAATACGACATGGCAGGACGAAGGACAGAACTCCGCCATCCCGACAACGGCATTACCAAATTTACTTACGACAACGCAAGTAACCTGATTGCCAAGGAAACAGCCAACCTTTTGGCAGAAAACAATGCGGAAAAGATAGAATATTTTTATACCTTTAACCGTTTAGACAGTATAGTGTATCCGAGAAACCCATACAACAACGTTCATTTCTTCTACGGCGAAGCCCAGGACGCTTCTGCTGCGGATGACTTTTCTGTGGGCAGATTGTGGTATCAGATTGATGCCACGGGGGTACAACAGTTCAAATACGGACGATTGGGCGAGGTGACTTACAACCTGCGTTCGGTAGCGGTACCAGGCGACAAAGCTTATTGGTTCAAAACAGAATGGGAATACGATACTTGGAATCGCGTAAAAAAGATCAGCTATCCGGACGAGGAGGAAGTAACCTACTTCTACAACCGTGGCGGAGAACTGCACGGCATCACCAGCAAAAAGCAAAGCCAGCAGAACGCAGACATCATCAGCCAGTTGGGTTATGACAAATTCGGACAAAGAACGTATCTGCGTTACGGCAACGGAACCGAAACCGAATACAGTTATGAAGACAACCGCAGACGATTGTTGAACATGACCGCTAAATCCAACACAACCTACGGTTCTTCGGTAAATCGAACTTTTATCAACAACAATTATTCGTACGATGTGTTGTCAAATGTATTGAGCGTTCAAAATACAGCCGCTTTACCGACCACAGGACAGATTGGTGGAAGTGTATTGTATGAATATGAATATGATGACTTGAATCGCTTGAAGAATGCAACTGGAAACTTTATAGGAAGGAATTCTACGGATACAGGCAATGAATACCAAAAATATACGTTGGCGATGGCGTATGACAATATGCACAATATTCTGTCTAAAAATCAAATCCATGAAACTTCACCGGACAATACGAACTGGACAAAAGCCCATCAGACAACTTATGATCTTACATACGAGAAATATAATACGGCAGAATTCAATGTGGCGGGTTATTCTTATACCCAACCGCATGCTGTAAGGCAAATCATTGACAAACCGGAAGCAACCAGCACAGGCAATGATGTGAAAACCAAAATGTATGATTATGATCCAAATGGAAATCTTACAAATATTACGCAAAAAACAGGAGAATCCGATGTAGTTGAGAAACTGCGTACTAACTTATGGGATGAAGAAAACCGTCTGCGAGCAGTAGATATAACACCGGATGCCGAAGGTATAAGACCGATTGCGATTTATACCTACGACGCCGGAGGAGAAAGAATCCTCAAGCATAGTAATACAAGTGTAAGTATCTATCTCAATGGTAAAAAAGTAGCGGACACAATACAAACCGACGCAACACTTTATCCAAGTGGCATGTTGGTTGCCAAATTAGGAAACAACGAAAGCGAAGAAGAACAAACACTTGCTTATACCAAACACTACTACGCAGGAACGCAAAGAGTAAGCAGTAAGATTGGAACTACCGAAAATCTCGGAGATTACTTATACGATTGGTTTACCCAAGGAACAGGCGGACCTGTAGATGTTATCGGAAGTTCTTTCGGTGTATTAGAGAATGCGGAAAATGGAGTTGTTCAAGTTTATGATGAATTGGGAATAGAACCGCCAACCTACGATAGTGATCCTGTGTTTATACCTGTGGCTTCTTTCATACATGGTGGAAATGAGATAGAACAATACTATTTTCATCCCGACCATTTAGGTTCTACTTCCTATATTACTAATTTATTGGGAGAAGTTTCTCAACATATTGAGTATTTTGCTTTTGGTGAAACCTTTGTAGAAGAACACAGAAGTTCAAATAACTCGCCTTACAAATTCAACGGTAAGGAACTGGATGAAGAAACAGGCTGGTATTACTATGGAGCGAGGTACTATGATCCGAGAATAAGTGTGTGGTTGAGTGTGGATCCGCCTATTTATGATGGAACGTATTTAAATTTTGAGCACGATGGTGGTTTTGCTAATTCGTTTAATCATAATTCTTTTTCTTATTGTAGGCAAAACCCAGTATTGTATATAGATCCTGATGGTAACCAATATGTACATTTTATTCATATTAATCAAGGAGGTAAATGGGAAACCAAAACAGTTGAGTATTATAAAATGTCAAAAGCTGAAATTAGAAATGCACGTGGGACTTATCAAGGTTCTTATAATTCAGCTTCATATGGTCCTGAAGGAAAGGGAGTGAAGCACACTTTTGTTTATGGAAGCGGACATACTTTTGAACGCTGGGATTTTAAAAGTAATTATTCTCGTCATGGTTTATATTCAGGGTCAGGTAGTATTAGAAACATGAATGGGGTTTATGATTTTAGTTTTCAACCAGTAGATATTGCAGATGCAATAGCTAAACGCCACGATATGGATTATTACAATTCAACCAAAAGTGGAAATTACCTTGGTTATGTAGAAGACACTAGGACACTATCGGCTGATTACGATATGGTATTTAGAGTAGATCAAGCATTAAATATTATAGGGAATGGACAAGAAATATCCTCAAATATGATACCTGGGATAGAAGAAGCCTTTAGAGAAGGAACTTCTGGAGAAATGAATATAGCTTTAATAGGTCAAAGATTTGTAATAGGTAGTTTAAGGGATTATAAACAATGGAAAGTTGATAATAAAATAAATGGGAGTATAATGGACAAAAATGTTTATAAAGCCTATAAAAACCATGCAGGAGCTATTCAGGCAAAGATGATTAGAAAAATGGAAAAAGACAGATTAAAAGACAAATAACATGAAATACGGTATTACAATATTTTTGATTATCTTTTCTTTAAACTCATGTATAAATAGGGAAAAGATTATTATCACAAGAGAATATATCCAAAATAAACTTTGGGATGAAAAGAATGGTTTGAGAAAATTTAATGGAGTTCCAGTAAATGAATTGCAAATATTTAAATTAAAAGTTAAAGATTCTTTTAATATGGATAGCTTAAATTATTCTGTAGAGGATTACATCAATCTAAACCTATTAGAAATAGATACGATTAATAAGGAACAAAATTATTGGGCAGCAGTTCCTAAAACAGAAGGGGTAAAAATCTATTTTAATAAAGATTATAAAAATTGGAAATGGTTTTGTCATAAGACAGATACATTTGGAATTTCCATTCCCGATGATAATTGTACCAAGAATAATATTGGAAAGTTAAAACTTGATACATGGTATTTATTTGATCGTATCCGGCCGGAAGGGGTTTATGACAATAAGTTTGTAGTTTATATTTATGTGGATAATAGCGGTAAAGTTCATAAATTCATACGGAACTCAATTAATATCTAATTATGGATATTCGTTAATGTGTAATGTATCAAACTTAGTGATGAAGTTTTTTTTAATTAACAACTCTAAAATGAACATAGTTAGAAAAATAAAAATCTTTAGGCTTAGAAAAAATCCGTGAAAAACTCTTTATACATATTACAACAACAGCATTCGTTAGCAATGGAATACGACAATCTGCACAATATTGTAAGTAAAGAGCAGCTGCATCAGAAAGCACCGGGGCAGAGTGGCGGAATATTTACCGATATTCTCGCTACGACTTACAGACTGGACTATGCCTACGAAGCAAACAATAAACCTCAAGCACCGCGTACGATCATTGACAAACCCTACACAACCAGCACAGGCAACGATGTAAAAACCAAAACTTATGATTACGATGCCAACGGGAACCTGACTGCTATTACCCAAAAAACAGGAGATTCTGATGTTGTTGAAAAACTGCGTACTAACTTGTGGGATGAAGAAAACAGATTAAGAGCCGTGGACATTACGCCCGATGCAGAGGGTGTACGGCCGATAGCCATCTATACCTATGACGCAGGAGGAGAAAGAATCCTCAAACATAGCAATACAAGCGTAAGTATCTATCTCAATGGTAAAAAAGTAGCTGATACCATACAAACGGATGCTACGCTTTACCCAAGTGGCATGTTAGTCGCCCGTGTCATTCCGAGCGATAGCGAGGAATCTACGGGCGGATTAGGATATACCAAACACTATTACGCTGGAACTCAAAGAGTAAGCAGTAAGATAGGAACGACTGAGAACTTAGGTGACTACCTACAAGACTGGTTTACGCAAGGAACAGGCGGTCCTATCGATGTTATAGGTTCATCTTTCGGGGTATTAGAGAATGCGGAGCAAGGTGTTGACCAAGTGTACGATGAATTCGGAATAGATCCACCGACGTATGATTCTTCACCCGTTTTTATACCCGTGCAGAGTTTTGTGCACGGTGGGAATGAGGTAGAACAATATTTCTTCCATCCTGACCATTTAGGAAGTACGTCTTATATAACGAATCTGTTGGGTGAAGTTTCACAACATATGGAGTATTTTGCGTTCGGTGAAACCTTTGTTGAAGAGCATAGAAGCTCAAATAATAGCCCATACAAGTTTAACGGTAAAGAATTAGATGAGGAAACAGGATTATACTACTACGGAGCGAGGTATTATGATCCGAGAGTGAGTGTGTGGTTGAGTGTTGATCCGTTGGCGGAGCAAGCACCTAACTGGACACCATATCGTTACGGCTTTAATAATCCAATCCGATATACCGATCCAACAGGACTATGGGAAACAGATTACATTAATATAGATACTGGGGAAAAAACTCGTATAAACGATGGTAAAGATCAAGTGATTGCAGCAAGTACCTATTTAATAAACTCAATGCTAGATTCTTTTGATAATGACAGAGAAGTTTATGATTTAACTTTAAATACATTAGAAAACTCAAAATATAATCTTAACATGACATCTGAAGAGTTTATGTTTTTTGCTGAAACTTTATATGCTGAAAGTTCAGGTGGTTATATGGAATCGCTTGGTATTGTAAATGTTTTAGAAAACAGAGCGAGCAATGAAGGTACAACTATTTTAGATCAATTATCAGCCTCCCCACCATATGGAGTTTATGGTATTTGGAAAACTAGCAAAGGGAAAAATAGTAATTATAAGTACGCATATCAGAATGAAACAGGTTATGGAGTGGAGCAGAAGAAGAAAAATATTCATAGAGCAATAGCTGTTGGATTAATTACAGATATTGATGTTTCTAACGGAGCCTATTTTTGGGATGGGATTGACATAAAAACAAATTCCCATTATAAAAAATGGGGGTTGAAATTTTCAGACCCATTACATAACTTGTGGGGGCTAAAAGAAACCTCTGGGGCATCTCAATTAATTACAACACAAGCTATAGGGGAGACTACATTTTCAAAATTCTTAAATCAAGGGACAAAATGGTATCTAAGCAAATAATTTTATTGTTCATCATAATAGTTTTCTTCAATAGTTGTCACAAAAAAACAAATAAGACTCTTATTGATTTTATTAGTATGAGTTCCGAAAAACAGAATAAAAATAATTATTGTTTTTATACAATCTTGGATAGTTTGAATAAAACTAATTATTTAAATAACATTGATTTTAAAAATCAAGATACACAATATTATAAATGTTCTCAAAAATGCGTTATTCAAAATACATCTATTTTGAAATTTTACGAGTATACAAATTTCAATGAAGAGTATGTTTTAGAAAATTCAGATAAGAAATACTTAATACTGATTGGAAAAGCAAGAGGTGCTACTGGAATAGGTGTTGATTATTGGAGTTATGAGTTTTATTCTTTAGATGAAGATATAAAGATATTAGAATTCGCTTCCTTAGCAAAAACACCACACTCAATTTTTTTCAATAAAAATAACCAATTATATTACATTACTGTTGATGATAATTATCCACGTCCAGCAGGAAGCGAAGTGAAATTAGATTATTATCCTGTAATTGGGTCATTAATAAATAAGGGTGGAAAAGTTGTTGAGGAAATATACTTTAAATGTCGGTAATATTTAAAGATAGTGTTACAGATATGTTGGCAGAAAAATCAATACCTTTATCTCAACAAAAACTCAATGAAAAACTCAACTTACATATTTTACGGTCCTCAGCTGCCAATCTCCTTATCTTTAGACCCACTCACTGAGCAGACGATGACTCCGTATCAATATACTTATCAGAACCCAATTCGATTAATAGATCCAACAGGGATGTCTGGTGAAGACCCCCAAGGAGATCCTCCAATAACCATGTCAGGTAACTATATTAATCATGATACCCAATCAATTAAAATTTATAGAAATGTTTACTTTGAAAGTGATGCAGATTACCGAGCAAATAAAAACGCAATTGAAAAATGGAATTTGGTCTAGCCCCCTATTAATCGGACTATTTACTTTTCCAATTCAAAACTAACTATTTTAGTTGATATATTTGCAATGCGAGAGACAACCGGCGGCGATTTTTTATACCGTATGTTGTTTGAGATGTTGGCGTCATTCATCTCTTTTGTTTTAAAATTTTCTTCCACCGCCTGAAAAGGCGGGTCAGAAAATTTTGGCGAGAGACTGCCCTCCGGCTCATTATTGCCCGTATATTGTTTTGCCAAATGCCTGGGAATTGTGAGTTTGAATGCTATTTTTCTTTGTTTTTCATCGATTTTTGTTTGTATCAGGTTCTGTTGCCATAAAAGTTCAAAATCATTGGGGGCAAGGTGTGCCAGACTGCCGTGAAGTCTTTGGTTGTTATACTTCTCCATAAAAACGATTAAATCTTGTTCCAGTTCATCAAGAGACCAAAATGTAAACCGTTTAAGATGATTGCCTAAAATGGCATGAAAACTCTCTACATGACCGTTTTCCTGTGGCGTGTAAGGATGTGTAAAGATTTGGTTCAAATAATTTTCCTTGAAAAACTCCTGCACAATTTTAGCCGAAAAACGCTTGTCGTTGTCGTTTCTGATTTCGATGTGTATTTTCTTGTTCAAACTGTCGTTGGGCTGTAAATGATGCGTTACAATGTGTCCCCAGGCTTGTTTGACCCGGTTTGAAGTGATTGAAAATCCCACAATTTGGTGCAACAGCTTTCGGGTGAATGTATCAATGACATTCAGTATATAGGCAAATCTCCGGTCTCTTTCCACCCAAACCATTTTGATGTCCATTTCAATGACTTCCAAGGGAGCTTTTGGCAGCACTTTTCTGTATTTCACATAGTTTTTAGCGGGCTTCTTGTTTGCGGGTTTTAAAAGCCCGTTTTCTTTCATTAAACGATAGGCTTTCTTATGGTTGATGTGCCAGCCATAAAGCTGTAAATAACCAGCCATCGCATGATAGCCGTAATCCAAATCCGGGTCTTTTTTCACTTTTTCGATTTCTTCCACAACTTCTTGATTTGGGATTTCATACTGCTTGCCTTCTTCTGTTTTCAATGTATGGGTGCTTGCTTTTCTTCCTCGCTTTCCCTTTTTGGGACGATAGTAATATTGATGTTTTGTGATGCCCGCTATCTTGAATGCTCGTCTCGAACGCAGGCCCTGTGAGATATAGCCGGTCACTATTTCTTTCTTTTCTCCAAGGCCCATTTCTTTTTTAGCAGTTCATCTTTCAATCTTCCTTCGAGTTCTTTCTCGGCAACAATTTCCTTGAGTTTTGAGTTCTCCCTTTCAAGCTCTCTGATTCTTTTCAGATACTCTTTGGTCATGCCGTGGTTCAGACCTTCTTCACCCATTTCTTTGAATTTCTTACGCCAGCTGTAGTAAGTGGCCGGATAGATTCCATGTTTCTCTAAGGTGGTGGTAACTCCATTTTCTGCCGCTTCTTTTAGGATCGACAGCTTCTCTTGTTTTGTGAATGTTCTTTTTGTGTTCATAATGACAAAATTATTACAGATTTATTAATATAACTTTGTCCGAGAATTTAAGGGGCTAAAACAGCAGTTTATTAGAAACATTGTTCATTACTAAGTAAAAATGCTTTCCTTCCATCATTTTCCTTTCTCTGTATAATTTAAATTCTTTGTTATGGATACAAATCGTTTTGGCACAGATATGGAGCAGGGATTTCAGTTTTTTGTTAGCTCTAAAATGTATCCTTGACTTTTTAGCAATATTTCCGCTTTGGTTGGGGTAAGGGCATACACCGGCATAGGCAGCGGCTTTCCGGGCAGAATTGATTCGTTTGAAATTTCCTGTTGAAATAATCAGTTCAAGTGCCGTCACCTTTCCAATTCCGGTAATAGAAGTAACCAGCTCAAAATTCAGTGAAAGTTCTTCAGAACTCTCAATAAGTTCAAACAACTGATCTTCTGTTTGTTTAATTTGTTCTTTAATGAAAGCACCTGTTTGTTCTCTTATCCTGTTCTCAGCGATGGACAGATACGGATTTAGTTTACTCATAGTGTGAGAAGTATGAAGTGTTTTGAGTGATTTCACCAATTGGTTTCTCAGGTTGAAGAGCATTTTGAGTTCCTGCATACGCTCATCGTCGGGTCGGACAAAATTCAACTTATCGCTGAATCGTGAGGCATACTCCCAGATCCTTTCGGCATCCAGCTTATCTGACTTCCCTTTTCTGTTTCCCAAACTGTGTTTGATGTCAAATCCGGAAGCCAAAGCGATCTTTATACCGTACATAGCGGACAAATGCCACAGTAGATTGGTATAAACCCCGGTAAATTCGGCACAGATAAAATCTTCCGTTTCAAGTGCTGAAAGCAGCTTACAAATGCTGTTAAAGTTGTTTTTAATTCTTTTCTGAAAGATTTTTTCATCTTCCAATCTGGAAAAAATATCCAAATGTTCTTTTGAAACATCAATTGCGTAAATTTGCATAACAAGGAAATTTAAGAAATGAAGGCTCCCTGTATTTGAGTTACTGAAACCGTATGCTACTGGGTTTTCCCCGGATTACTCTCAAGAATACTCAAACAAAACATGCTGTTCCTAAAACACGACTTAAGTTTTTCTTATACCAAAGTTTAGGTTAACGCAGCATATGGGAGTTTTCATTTTGATTAAACAATTACTAAATTTATCAATTACAAAACTAACGGTATCAGAGTTTTGGCGGCAGAACTTTGTTTGATTACAATCCCGAATTTGAAAAATTCAATACAAAAATCGCATTTGGCGGAGAATTCAATCAGGCCTACTCTACCGGCAGTCAGTATGAAAATGTACACGGAACCGAAGGAGGCATCAGAAGCGACAATGAATACAAAAACACGCTTTATTCATTTTTTGTTCAGACAAATACAGCGCTGGCTTCAAAAATGAATCTTGCGCTGGGCGTGAATTATACCGGCATCGTTTACAATTACAGCGATTATCTGTATTCCGAAAGAAGCGGAAAAATGGATCTGGATGCACAGGCTTCGCCAAGAGCCGCGCTCAGTTATGATTTTGGAAGTTTTCTGAGTCTCCATGCCGGTGTGAGTTCCGGCTTTTCGGCACCAACTACAGGTGAAATCAGAAATGCGGACGGTTCGGTCAACCGGAAACTGAAATCACAAAAAGCAGTCAATTATGAAATCAATGCAAAAGGATCGTTTTTTGGCAAGCGGCTCAATTATGATCTGGCATTATACAATATGGATATAAAAAACGAGCTGATTCCGCAGAATGTGCAGCAGGGAATTACAATTTACAGAAATTCCGGAAAAACAGAACACAAAGGAATTGAACTCTCTATTGACTGGTTTCCGATCAGAGAAAGCGATCAGAGTGCAATCAAAAATCTGAAAGCGGGTCTGTCTTTTGCCTATTCTCATTTCAGATTTACGGATTATAAAATTCTGGATGCAGACAATCAGGTGATTTCTGATTTTGACCGAAACAAACTGACCGGCATTGCACCGATTACTGCGAATTTTGAAATCAATATGGAAACCCGATCCGGAATTTATTCAAATCTGAACTGTTATTATTCTGACAAAGCACCGCTCAACGACGCAAACACCGATTTCAATGATTCGTGGATGGTTTTGAATGCAAAAGTCGGTTACAAAACAGAAATCGGAAAGAGTTTTGTTCTCGATATTTTTGGAGGTGCAGACAATCTGACCAATGCAAAATACAGTTCGTTTGTCAGTCTCAATGCAGCTTCTTTTGGCGGACAGGAACCCGCTTATTACAATCCGAATCCCGAAATCAGTTTATACGGAGGTTTTGGTTTTAAATATTTAATCAAATGAAAAAAATGAAAAATACAATCAGTTATCCGACCATCATTCAATTGCTGTTTTTTGTGATTTTTTCCTGCAAAGGAACCAATGAACAGCCTGCAACCCTACCCGGCAATCTGCTGTCAGACCCGGCAGCAAAGGCGTCCTGTGTGTTTATGGCAACCGACCCAAACGGAATTCCTGCGGTGAGCTGGATAGAGGAAAATAAAGATACCGATCCGAAAATGTTTTTTGCGGTCTGGCTGGAAGACACTCAAAAATTTGGCGACAAAAAAGAAATTCCGATTCCGCCAAATGTCAGCGTACACGAAGAAGGAATGCCAAAAATTGCATTCAAAGCGGACGGAACCATGCTGGCAACTTATGAGAGTTCAACACCATCAGAAACCAGGAAATGGGGAATTTCGGATTTGAGTTTTATGGAATCTCATGACCGCGGAAATACATGGACAGCAGCCAAAAGCGTTTTCAGAAACAAATACGAAGGTTCATCACCCAATTTTTCGGGTCTGAACCGACTGTCAGACGGTGAAATCGGTGTTGCCTGGCTGGACAACAATTCCGATCAGAGAATCAAAAGCAGACCGCTGATGTTTGCAAAAACCTCAAAAGATGGCGGTTTCAATGATGCGGTCGAAGTGACTTCAAAATCATGTGAATGTTGCAGAATTGCGGTTGCAGGCGATCAGGACGGACAGATATTGATTGGGTTCAGAAATCTGACCGAAGATGAGGTCAGAGATATTTCGATGAGCATTTCAGCTGACGGTGGTTTGAATTTTTCAACACCCGAAGATCTGAGTCAGGATCACTGGATCGTTGACGGTTGTCCGCACAACGGACCGGCATTGGCGGTCGGAAACGGAAAACGCTGTCTGAGCTGGTTTACAGGTGCTGAAGGAAAAGAAGGTGTGTATTATGCCGAATTTGACAAAGACGGTAAAAATCTGAGAAAAGAACTGCTGAGCCAGGACGGTCAGTTTGCACAGATTGCTTTGACTGCTGACGGGATTCCGCTGATTGCATTTAGCGAATATTATGAAAAAGATGAAAAGACCCGCATGCGGATCAATTTGGCAAAA
>JBAYPM010000024.1:0-38115 GCA_041677705.1 Weeksellaceae bacterium
GATTGCTGCGCAAGACGCGGATTAACGCAGAAAAAACCCGTGACTATCTGTGTTTTCATTTATGAATCGGCGTTATCCGCGTTCCAACTTTATGAGCAATGGTATATATAGAACACGGATGACACGGATTGCTGCGCAAGACACAGATTGACACAGAAAAAACCCGTGACTATCTGTGTTTTCATTTATGAATCGGCGTTATCCGCGTTCCAACTTTATTAGTAATGAGGTATATAGAACACGGATGACACGGATTGCTGCGCAAGACACAGATTAACACAGAAAAAACCCGTGACTATCTGTGTCTTCATTTATGAATCAGCGTTATCCGCGTTCCATATTATCTTTGGAATTCGAAATTATCATTTAATCTCTATTCTAATCCCTTCGCTGTGTGCACTCAATTCCGGTGCGTACATATTTTGCAAGGAAGTGATTCCGTTTGAAAAGTTTCCGGCGTTGTTGGCTCTTACATCGTATTCAAAAACGTAAGTTCCTTTTGGCATCCGGTCGATAAAGAAATTGGTAGCGGCATCGCGGGTGCTCTCATAATAGCCCAGACCGCCCTGCCATTTGTATTTCGAAATTACATTGACCGGTTCAAAACCGCTTGCTCTCATGTCTTTGATGTGAACAAATTCCATGTCTCTGTCGGTTTGGATTTCAAGACGAACCGTTACCAAATCCCCAATTTCAATTGGTGTTTCTTCCGTGATTTTTCTCAAAACCGAGCCTTTGTCAGTGTTCTTTTTCAAAAACAATTCTTTTTTGAATTTAACCGATGTATTTGCATCCGTTATTTTATCCAAATCCTCAAAATACTGCCAGTACATCGCTCCCCAACTGACACCCGGTGAAGTTTTTTGAACCTCTATTTCGCCCATTTCAGGTTTGATTTCCGATTTGTGCCAGCTTGTTTTTACATAACCGCTTCCACTTTGCGGTGCTTTTTCCAAAGCTTTCAAATCTAAATTTTGATTTCCGATTTTTACGGTGATTCCGTCTTCGGCGCTGGTCCAGTCTTTTCCGGTATTCATCAGTACATAAACTGCTTCGGTGGTTGCTTTGGTTGAGTTCCACTGATTGGCCTGACGATTTTTCAACAGCCAGACTTTCATTGCCTCAACGACTTCCACATCTTCGGTTATTTCGTCAAAAGCCTCAATCAGCATCGCCTGGGTTTCAACCGGTGCTTCATACCAGAACCAGCCGGGTTGGTTGTTTTTCCAATACATACCCATTTCATCGCTTTCCACCGAATTGTCTTTTACCGAAGTCAGCAATTCTTTTGCAGAAGATTTTTTATTATAACGGTTAAAAATCATTGCCAGCATTGCCTGTGTTTGAAGCGGTTGTTTGAATTTGTCTTTTTCCAGTTCTTTCAAAAAGTAATCTCTGATGACTTTCCCTTTTTGCGATAACGGATATTGATTCAGGAAATAACTTCTTGCATACAGATATTGAATTCCGGTATAATTGGAAGGTTTGAAATCTTTGTTTTTCTGATATTTATCCCAGGTTTTTTCCATTTCGCTGTCAATAAAACGAATGGCGTTTTGTATCATTGAATCGGGGTTGGCGTTTGCTTTTTGATTCAGGTCGATTTTCATTTTTTGCAAATGACCAAAGCCGGAGATAATATGCGCAGTGATGTAAAAACTCTCCGAACCGCCTTCAAACCACGGGAATCCGCCGTTTGTGGATTGTTTGTTTTTAAGTTTTTCAAAAGTATTCGTGAGCTCGTTGCTCATCTGATTCAAATCAAATAAAACCGCAATTCGTTTCATTTGTTCTTCCTCACTTTCAGCCTCACGCACCCATGGCGTTTCTTCCAATAGAATGGATTTTAATTCTTCGTTTTGTTCCAATTTTGATTTCAACTCGCCTTTTAGGTTCCAGTCGTCAAAAACATTCTTGATTTTTGGATTGGAATTGATGATGTGCTGCGAAATCAGATTTCCATACAATCTGGCAAATACCTGTTCCGAACATTCATACGGATATTCTCTCAGGTAAGGCAATGAAAAAATTGCAATCCAAATCGGATTGGTGGTCATTTCAAAGGTCAGTTTGAAATTGTCCAGTGTTGAAGACGGATTGTTTTTGAGTTTATCAAAAGAATAGGTTTTGGTCTGTCCTTCACGAACAGAAATCGGCAGAGTTTCGGTAACCAACATCCGGTTGGTCAGTATCGGCAGCGCAGATTCTTCGCCATCTGAGAAATCACCTGCCGAAGCCGCTACCCTGTAAACCACTGCCCCCAAACCTTTCGGCACCTTCAATGTCCAAGAAATATTGTCGCTTTGACCTTTGCTCACTTTGAAATTCCGAACAGCATTTTGGTTTTCAAATTCATTGTCCACCGGCTGCATCGAAAAAGCATCAAACAACATCAGTTTTGCCTGACCGGTCAATTCATTATCAGAAAGATTGGTTAATTTAGAAGAAAACGTAATTGTGTCGCCTTCTCTCAAAAATCTTGGCGGATTGGGCACAACCATCAAATCTTTTTGGGTTTGAACGGTTGTTTCAAAATAGCCGGTTCTCAAATCGGGTGTATGCGCCATCGCCATAAATTTCCAGGAAGTCAGGCTTTCCGGTGTGGTAAACTGAATTTTCACATTGCCGTTTTCATCCGTTCTCAGATTTGGATAGAAGAAGGCTGTTTCCTGTAAATTCTTTCTTGCCTGAACCTGATTGAGCTGCTGTTCGGCCTTTTTGGTGGTAATAATCACAACTCCATTGGCACCTCTTGCACCATAAATAGCCGTGGCAGCTGAATCCTTCAAAACTGAGACAGATGAAATCAGGTCAGGGTCAATGTCTCCGCCTTCAACAAAAACTCCGTCAACTACATACAATGCTTTTTGTTTGGCAATGTCCATAGAATTATTCCCTCTTATGACAGCTTTAGACTCTGATTCCGGAGCGGGCATCTGTTCTGCAATGGCATATCCGCCATAATCAGAAGATTCTAATACAATTCCTGCAACTTCTCCTCCTAACATATAACTTAATTCTTGTAAATATCTTCCAAAATTGAACCCAAACCAATTCAGTTTGTCAAAACTCATATAAAAGTTTGGATAAAAGTTCAGGTCGGAATTGCTAAATAAACTGCCGGAATAACTTAAACCACGTGCTTTATAGGTATCCCAAGAATTGAATTTTGAATAGTTGGCGGATTTACCTGTTTGAAAGGAAATCGTTCGGGAACGAAACTGGTCAAGCGATTTGTCATACATCGTGGCCAGCATTTCGGCGAGAAATTTGTCCTTATTATTTCCACTGACGGTCAACTCCCATATTTCATTTTGTCCGGGTTGCAATTTATCCCGCAGGGTGGAAGTTGTAATTTTTAGGGAAGTATCTTCATAAGGGACGTTGATGGTTAATTTCCCCGGCATTGCCGTGTTGAATTTCCCAAAATAATAATGTACAAAAACATCCCCGCGGTATTCCTCTTTAATCGGAATCAAATAAGTTTCTACCGAATTATTGATTTGAATTCTGTCGGTTTTTACGATTTCTCCGTTTGCTTCCAGCTGAATCAAAATTTCTGAATCCGGACTTGCCGATGAAATGGTGATTTTTGCCGTTTCTCCCGGTTTGTAACTCTCTTTATCCGTCTGAATGGCAAATAATTCATTGTCCACCGGATTTTTCTTTTCGTTCTTATAGAGATAAATCAATTTTTCGGATGGAATTGTATCTTTCCCGTCCATGATGTATCCTTTCAAAATATAATAACCTTCTTTCCAGTTTTTTGGATTGATTTTTAAACTTTCGGAAATCTTTGTATTAAAGTTTTCTTCCAAAACCGGTGAATCTTTTTCCCAGTTTTGTTTTTCATTTTCACCGCCGTAAGCTTCGTTCGGAAAATAGGAAACAAAATCCTGTTTGGAATACAATTCATAATCCATTCCGCGCAAAGGAGAATTTCTTAAAACTCTTTCTGGCGGATTAATTTTGGTCAGGCTGATTTTTCCTTTTGCAGCTGCAAATTGACCATTCAGATTTTTGGTGCTGACCGGAATCGAATCTAATTTTGAAATTTCAATCCGTTCTGCAACCGGGAAATCAAGCATATATCTCAAATCCCCGACGGTGATGGATTGCTCAGAAGAATGCGTTTCACCGTTGATGTCGGTGATATCCGCAGTAATTTTATAGATATAGGTTCTTACATCCCCACCCGGCCTCCCCAAAGGGAAGGAGTTTTCTTTTGCTTTTGTAGAGTTGGGTGAAATCGCATTAAATTTAATCTCAAACTTCCCGTCCGAATCGGTTTTGGTTTCGCCATGTGTGATTTCTTCCTGTGGTTCGAATTGCGGATAAATATTTTTCATCCACCACGGTCTGTAAGGATAAACCGCCTGTCTGTAAACCCGGTAAACCACATCCGCATTGTCGATGTTTGCACCTGAAAAAGCGGTTGCTTTTCCTTTGGCTGTAATTTCTTCGTTCAACTTAAAAATGTCATCTACTTTGTCAAATTCCACTTCAAATTTTGGTCTTTTATATTCCTCAACACTGAAAGAATAATCTGAACTGTTGTAAAATTCCCCCTGCTTAACCGAAAGGCTGTAATTCCCGGTTAAACCGCCCGAAGGCAGAACAAATTCACCCGAAGCAGACCCGAATTCATTGGTTGTTACCTTTATTTCTGAAGAAATCTTATTGTTGGGATCCAATAATTTTATATTGATATTCTTATTGGGAATGACTTTTTTTGCCTGATCCTGAAATTCATTGTAGGCGATGATTTTGAAATGCACGATTTGTCCCGGACGATAAATTCCTCTGTCCGTAAAAAACCGAACCATTGTTTTTGTATTCTTTGGTTCTTCACCAAAATAATTGTAGAAATAACTTGAATATTCAACCTCTTCTCCTTCAATTTTATAAGTGCTGTTTCTGCCGCTTGTCAATGAAGTTATAACTCCCAGACCGTTTTCATCGGTTTTAACCGTTTGAATTTTCCGGTCTTTTCCATCTTTATATTGGAAAATCTCCACATTTTTATAGGCTGCGGGTTTTCCGCTTTCTCTTTCGGTAACCAAAACTTCCATTCCTCTGGTATCGATGGCGTAATTGGTAACATTGACTATGGAATTGTTTAATGTAAAGTCATCATTGATTTTAAAATCGGAATTATTTCCTGCAAATACCAAATATCTTCCTGCCGGCAGAGGATTCAGTTTTATAAGGGTAGTGTGATCCTGATAGTCATCAAAAGCTTTCAAATCAACCGAATATTCATCAATTATTTGTGCGTTGCGAATCAATGCGTTCAGCAGATTTTGTTTTTTGTTTTTTTCCGTATTTCTGAAATTTGAATAATTTTCAATCGTTTTTTCATCATATTTCAATATTTTGAAATAGACTTTATCAAGATTTCTGTGCGTAATTTTTATCGGTGTATTCCGGTTGGGTGAAATATAGTTTTCAATCTGAATCGTCAATCGGTCAGCATTGAAACGGTTTTTGAATCTTTGAGCATCTTTTGATAAATCGGATTTTGGAAATTTAGTGATGATTTTATCCAACCAGGAAATGGATTTCTCGGTCAGCTCTTTTCGCGAGGAATAATCATTTTCGTCCCGGCTGTCAACCTGTTTTTGATAGAATTTTGCAAGCTCCATTAAAATATAGGGCGAATAGGAATTATCGGAATAGGATTTTGAAAGATTAATCAACTTTTCTTCATAAGCTTCATCCGTTAAATTCTGTTTTTTATAATTCAAAAATTCAAGTTCGCTGTAGGCCAGTGCATCCTGATTTCCTTTGCTTTTATGAAATTGAATTAAATCTGAATAGACCGATGTGATAAATTCCTTCTTTTCGGCTTCATATTCCGAATCAAATTTTGGCCGGGAGAAATAATCATTTTCACCAGCCAAAAAATCAAGTGCACGATAAGCTAAAAAATCATAAAGTGTCGGTCTGAATTTTTCGGTTTCTTTTTCTCTTTTCAAAAGATAGACCCAGTTTTCAATCGGTTCTGCTTTTAATTTTCCCGGATTTTCAAGAGAATTTTTGTAAAGTTTTATAATCTCATCTCTAAACTGATTTTCGGTCCAGGTTCTGAAATTCTCTCCTGCGCTTTCTTCCAACTCCGTCAGGTTTTCTATTTCCCAACGATTTTCATTGTAATAATCAGCATAAAGTTCTCCCAGTATGGATTCCAGAATTTGTTTTTCTACACCTTTTGCAGAATTGATTTCATTTTTGAAATTATTAACAATTTCAAGCTGAATATCCTCGTTATCCGCGGTTTCCTGCAGAATTCTCGATTGATATAACAATGCGCGAATCAATTGTTGTGAGTTTTGGTCTTTTTTGGCCTGCCGGAATATAGTATTTACCTGGTTCAGCATACTTTTACCCAAACCTTTTTCTTCCTGTTTTTCTATGTTTTCCCATGCGGATTTATAATCAAATTGAGTTTGAGCCATAATGATTGTGTAATTAAAAATCAACAACAAAAAGAGGATTAGCTTTTTCATAATGAATGATTTAAAAAACCAAAAGCAATTACCATGCAAATTAAGATTTTTTTTGATTGACCCGGAAAATAAAAAAACGTTAAATCAAAATTTTATATTGACCGAATCCGGCAAAAATTTTATACCGCTTTGTGTAAGATTTAAGAAATAAGACGGTTTTCTAAGTGCTTTTTTATCATCCGGAAAGGATGAAAGGATATATTTCATTTCAATTAAAATGACATATTCTCTTTTGATTGTATTATTGATACAACTAAATGATAATCAGTAGGTTTTATAAAATAGAAATCAGATGAATTTTGGATTTACATAGAAATAATTTTGAATTTACATAAAAAAATATTTTGAAATTACATAAGCTATATTTATGAATCTCAGTAGAAGTATATCTCTTATTTCGTTATTTCAATCTGCTGATTATCAAAAATGACAATGTCGCCAACGCGGATTTTCTTTCTTTTTTGAAGTTCGGTTTCGTTGTTTACTTTGATCATTCCTTCGGTAATTAGAGAATGTGCTTCTCCGCCGGAATTAACCAATCTCATGATTTTCAACAATTTGTCCAAAGGAATAAATTCCTCGTTTTCATTCAGTTTGAATATTTGTTTTTTCATAAAATGATTTCCAAAATTTTTTAATAACCTTGCCTTAAAACCAATGTACCTGGTAATTAATTAAAAATAAGAGCACCTCATTATTAACAGTGAAGCACCTGAAAATTACTTATATAACTACTTGCAGCACCGATAGAAAATCATCTTTCAGCGCATCAGGATTCATTGTATTTTTGAAATAACAGATGAAGGATCAAGATGATTCCGGGCGTATTTGTTATTGAGCAAGAAACTTTATCCTACTTTTGGATTTTCACCGAATTTAGTACCAGATAGCCGGAAATTGCAGCAAAAAAAGAAGCTGCAAAGATTCCGATTTTCGCCTGCATCATGTATTCTTCATGGGAAAATGCAAGTGAAGTTACAAAAAGAGACATTGTAAATCCAATTCCGGCCAGCAGTCCGATTCCAAAAAGATTTCTGTAAGTCATTCCTTCCATAGGCGGAGCCAGTTTCAGTTTGACCATCAGCAGTGTGAAACCCATTATTCCGACTACCTTTCCGACCAAAAGCCCCAATCCTACGCCCAGCGCAACATTTGTACTGAACAGGTGGTCAAGCTCAAAATCGAGTGCCACTCCGGCATTTGCCAATGCAAAGATCGGTAGCACAAAAAAGGTAACCCACGGATGAAGTGCATGTTCCAATCTCTGAAGCGGCGGAATCGCCTGATCTGTATCTTTTTTGATTTCTTCCATAACCAGCAACTGTTCTTCGGTCAGATTCGGAATATCGTTTTTCGGATCAATCTTCAAAAATTCATTCAGGTAATTTTTAATCCGATTTGCATAGACTGCTTCTTTGATTCTGACATCCGCAGGAATCATAAATGCTGCAATCACTGCCGCAATGGTCGCATGAACACCTGAAAGCAGAAAGGCGAGCCAGACGCCGCCGATTCCGAGAATCGCATAAAAAAGTACGCTTCTCAATCCTGCCCTTGCGGCAATAAACATGGCCAACGCAAAGCCGAGTCCGATTGCCAGATTCATTATCGAAATATCTGAAGAATAGAAAAATGCAATCACCAGCACCGCACCCAAATCATCAACTATCGCCAATGCGGTCAAAAACACCTTTAACGAAAGCGGAACTCTGTCGCCCAATGCATACAGAACCGCCAATGCAAAAGCAATATCTGTCGCCATCGGGATTCCCCAGCCGTGATGAACTTCGCCGCTCGGATTGAGTGCGAGATAGATCGCAGCAGGCACCAGCATCCCTCCGATTGCAGCCACAATAGGCAACATCGCCTTTCTCGGATTTCTGAGTTCGCCGCCCACAAATTCGCGTTTGAGTTCCAATCCGACCACAAAAAAGAAAATCGCCATCAGCCCATCATTAATCCAGTGCAGCAGATCGAGGTTCAGATAGGATTCACCTCTGAAAGTCAGGCCAAGTTTGTATTCGAGAATCTCAAAATATTCAGATGCCCAGCCAGAATTTGCCCAAATAAGCGCAACAATCACACTGATAATCAGCACCAGACCACCGGATCTGCCGCTATGAATAAATTTCTGAATCGGGTAAGTAAAACGGTCAATCGGATATTTTTTTATTTGATTGTCTGACATTTCGGCATTTTTAAAAAATCGATGCAAAGTTAGTCAAACAACATTAAATTAATGAAACCGAAAGCTGAATTATCCAAAACCGAATTTTAATCCCTGTGTATATCATTTACTTGACGTCCCGTCTGAAGGTTTTTCTTCTTTTGTGCAAAGTCGGCTGATAATCTGCCCACAAAGCCTGAACACTCTGGTTTTCTATCAATTCAGGGTTGGTTTCCAGATATTTGATATGGTTCCTTTTGAAAATTTCATAGGCTTCTCTAAAAATAATTGAAGTAACTCCTTTCCGCTGATAGGACGGATGAACACCGATCAGTATAAATTCGCAGGTGTCATTTTTCTTTTGAGACTGAATCAAATGATACCAGCCAAAAGGAAAAAGTCTTCCTTTTGCTTTCTGAAGCGCCTTTGCAAAAGTTGGCAGCGTGATTGCAAATGCACACAGCTTGTCATCTCTGTCTTTGATGAATGTGATGTATTCCGGATTCAGAATTTTGGTGTATTTCTTTGCATAAAACTCTTTTTGTTCTTTTGAAATCGGCACATAAGTATCGAGCACCTCATGAGATTCATCGATCAGATCAAAAAGCGGTTTGATGTATGGCTGAAGTTCTTTTTTGGATTTGAAATGAATCAGTTTCAAACCATAACGTTCGGTCACCATTTCAGAAAATCGATAGATCTTTTCGTCAATCGTTTGAGGCGCAATCAGTCTGAATTCAACCCATTCCTTTTCTTTGACAAAACCGAGCTGTTCAAGATGTTTGGGATAATAATCATAATTGTACAATGCGATTGCGGTTCCAAGCTGATCAAATCCTTCAGTCAGCATACCTGCGGTTTCCAGATTTGAAGCACCCATCGGGCCTTCCATATATTCAAGCCCGTTTGCACGAGCAATCTCATCAACTTTTGCAAACAGCGCACGGCTGACTTCCAAATCATCGATTACATCAAAATGACCAAATCTGATTTTCTTAATTTTCTGAGTTTCAACTTCGAAATGATTGATCATGATTGCAATTCTACCAACTGTTTCACCATTTCTGAAAGCCATAAAATAAAAAGGGGTCACGTCTTTCAAAGTCGGGTTTCTCTCTGCATCCAGATTGTTAACTTCCTCTGAAATCAATGGCGGAACAAAATAAGGATGTCCTTTGTAAAGATTCAATTGGAATTTCACAAAATCCTTCAAACCGTTTCTCGTCTTTATTTCTCTGACCTCTATATTCATACAGCCGGCAAAGATAATGTAACTACTGCTTTAATTCAAAGTCTTTTTCCAAATACATTTCCGTTCCAAATCTTTCGAGTTCGAATGAGTTTTTAAACATTTTCCCGGTATTGAAAAGTTCAAATGCCGGTGCTGGTCTTCCGCCGCCTGTAATCTTTGAAATTGCAGCACCAAGCAGAGGATCAAACTCAGTTCCCAGAGGCGGCAGATTTTCAAGATATGCAATTTCACTGACATCCGTATCCGGACTGATCCCCATCACCGGTGAAGCCTGGTTTTGTGAATTTTTTGAATCAAAAACAATTGGTTGTATCGCCCAGGTATGATTGGGGTTTATTCCGTCTGTCGATGTATAATGACTCGACGGTGAATCATAAAGGGTGATCGACCCGACGGTTTTTCCGTATGTTTTTCTTCCGATGGTGGTCACCTGAATATAAGGTCTCAGACTGTTGATCAGCATTTCGCTTGCAGATGCGGTCCCTGAAAGTGTGAGCACATATACTTTGTTTGAATTCAAATGATTGATTCCAAAAGTTCCGTTTTGGTTCATATCGTTGTCATAAGAAGTTCCCTGATCTTCGAATTTAAAAATCGAATTGTAATCAAATCTTTTTGAATTAAAAGTCAAACGGGTAAAATCCAGACCTTCAAACTGACCGGTTATCATACTGCCAAAATAGGCGCAGGTCTGAACCGAACCGCCTCCGTTGTACCTGAGGTCGATTACCAGATCGGTAATCCCCTGGGCCTTCAGTTGGCCAATTGAATTGTTCAGTTCGACATTGAAATTTGACCGAAAAGCATTGTACATCAGATAACCGATTTTGTGTCCGTCTTTTTCGATGACCGTATTGATAAAAATCGGATTTTCAAGCACATTGACTTTATTCAAAAAAACCTGAAGTGTGCTGTCGAAAAGCTGACCGTTTTGGATGTACCCCATTCCAAAAGTAGCAGAATGTGCACCCAACAGTTCTGTATAATTTGAATCGTTGAGCTGCACACCGTCGATACGGGTAAAGATATCTCCCCGTTTCAGACCGGCATCGGATGCGGGTGTGCCTGGCAGTACATACTGAACATAACCGAATATCTGATTCGAACCCTGACTGACATATACCAAACCGTATTTCATGCCAAAACTGTATTTCTGATTTGACAGCTGATTCTGAAGTTCATGATAATCACTGACAATCCAGGAAAAACGATCAGTATTTCCGTAATCAAAAAGCAGGCTGTAAAACAAATCATCCGGTTGTTTTGAATTCAGAAAATTCAAGTATTCGGTATCTGACTGAAAACGCTGATCGCCCAGATTCGGAACATCGGTTTGCCAATAATACCAATAATTCATCGCTTTCCAGATAAAATCATTGACCGAAGCGGAGGGTGTTGAATGGTCGTCGTCATTGTTGCATGAAATCAATCCGGCAAACAGAATTGAAATCATCGGAATCAAAAATATTTTCTTTGTCATTTTCAAAATATTTGTATTTTTAAAGGTATGAAAAAAAATTGGTTGATCGGATTGATGATTTTGATGTTGTTTCAAAACTCATGCACCAATATGGCAAAAGAAAGTCTGCCTGAAATTTTGACAGCCGAATATGAATTAAAAAATTTCAACGGAACCGAACAGGGATTTTCGGTTTTTATGGTGATTGCAAAAATTCAAAATACAGATAAAATCAAGTCAATCCTACTGAAAAACAATAGATTTGATTCGATTCTCACAACCCAAATGACCGAGAATGAAGTTTTCATTGATCAGTTTTTTCCGGTGAATTCACAATTGATATCAGAATTTAAATCGCCCGAAACTGACAGCCGTTCAGATGGAATAGTTTTTGAAATCAACGGACAGGAATTTTTTAAAGAAATTAATTTTAAACTAAAAACAGAGAAATGATATTCGACCCAATTTACCTGATTGTCATCGGTGTTCCATTTTTATTGAGCCTGTATGTCAGTTCAAAACTGAAGAGCAAATTCAGTCATTATTCAAAAGTTTATCTCGCCAATGGAATGAGCGGAAAAGAAATTGCAGAAAAAATGCTGTCAGACAACGGCATTCATGATGTGAAGGTGATTTCTGTTCAGGGTCAGCTGACCGACCATTACAATCCTGCCAACAAAACAGTGAATCTGTCAGAAGTGGTCTATCATGAGAGAAATGCGGCTGCAGCTGCGGTTGCGGCGCATGAATGCGGTCATGCAGTTCAGCATGCCAGAGCATACAAATGGCTTGAGATGCGTTCAAAAATGGTTCCGGCGGTCAATATTTCGAGTCGTCTGCTCCAATGGGTGCTGATGGGTGGAATTGTCCTTTATTTTTCATCCGGCAATTCAATCGTGCTTTGGGTCGGAATTGCGCTTTTTGCGGTAACTACGCTGTTTGCATTTGTCACCCTTCCGGTTGAATATGATGCAAGCAATCGTGCACTTGCCTGGCTGAAACAGAAAAATATGGTGATGCCCAACGAATATGAAGGTGCTCAGGATGCGCTGAAATGGGCTGCAAGAACCTATCTGGTTGCTGCGCTCGGTTCGCTTGCACAATTGCTTTATTTTGTAATGATTGCAATGAGAGGAAGAGACTGATATTGGTCGTGCAATACATAAAAGAAAATCCCGTCATTGGATGACGGGATTTTTTATTTAACGTTTTTTTAATTACAATCTTCTTAGGGCTCCAGCCAGCTTCTCACATATTCCGGATCCTGGAATGCAATTGCCTGTTCAGTCAGTTTAACCGGATGGAAGAAATCGACCATCACAGCCAGTTCCTTGGTTTCCTTCTGACCCACGCTCCTCTCGATTGCGCCCGGATGAGGTCCGTGCGCGATACCGCCCGGGTGCAGTGTAAAGTATCCTTTTTCAATATGATTTCTGCTCATAAAATCACCGTCCACATAGTACAGAATTTCTTCTGTGTCAATATTGCTGTGATTGTATGGCGCCGGAATCGAAAGCGGATGGTAATCGTAAAGTCTCGGCACAAAAGAACAGACCACAAAGTTGGTTCCCTGGAATTGCAGATGGATAGGGGGCGGCATATGGATTCTTCCGGTGATGGGTTCAAAATCAAAAATTGAAAATGCATAAGGATAAAAATATCCGTCCCAGCCGACCACATCAAACGGATGAGTTGCATAGGTCACCGGATAAATCTTGCCCTGTTTTTTTACCCTCACCAAAAATTCTCCTTTCTGATCAATCGGTTCTCTATATTCAGGCATCCTCAGATCTCTTTCGCAGAATGGAGAATGTTCCAAAAACTGTCCGACATTGTTTCTGTATCGGTCAGGTGTTTTGATCGGTGAAAATGATTCGATATAAAGAAGACGGTTGTCTTCATCGTCAAATTCAAATTGATAAATGGTTCCTCTCGGCACTACGAGATAATCGCCGTATTTGAATTTCAAATCACCCAAAAGTGTTTTGAATGTTCCGCTTCCTTTGTGAACAAAAAACAATTCATCGCAATGTCCGTTTTTGTAAAAATAATCGGTCATTGACTTCCTGGGTGCCGCAACACCGAGTACTGCATCGTCATTAAAAAAAATTGGTGATTTTGATTCGATAAAATCATCAGCCGGTTTGGCTTCAAAACCTCTTACCAGTCTTGGCGAAATATTTTTTTCGACGGCAGCCTTCGGGCTGTCGTCAACAGGATCACCTATACTCAGCATCTGGGTTGGCCGATGAATGTGGTACAGTAATGAAGCGATTCCATCAAAGCCTTCGGTACCGAACAACTGTTCATAAATAAAATTCCCTTTATCGTCTTTAAAGACAGTATGCCTTTTGTGCGGGATTTTCCCAAGTTTATAATAGCTCATTCTAAAAATTTTAGTTTTTAATTTTGTGAAATTCAAATTCATGAGAACCGACCAATGTTTTTAAAAACATCTTTGTCAGTTTCTAAATTTGTCTAAAATTAGAAATATTTGGGAAATAAGTCAAATAAGTTTCTTAAAAATTACCGATTTTGACAACCAATTTTTGCCACAAGTTCATTTTGGCCTTTATTCTGTCAAACTCATGATCGAGCATGATGATAAAATCCTTGCTGAAGCTCAATTTTCCGGCAAGTATATAATAACGGCAGGCTTCTGTATATTTACCTCTTGCTTCGGCTATTTTTCCTTTTTGATAAATCAAAGTGGCATAATCAGCACCCTGAATTTTCAATCCTTCTTCGATGATTTTTTCAGCCTCTTCAAAACGTTCAAATTTAATCAGCAGATAGGCAAAATTCACATAGGCTACCGGATAATCGCCTTTGCTGAATTTTATTGCCAATTCATAATGTCTTTTTGCTTTGTTGAAATCTTCGAGCTTGGTTTCATAAATCCAGCCCAAATGATTATGGGCCCTGCTGTACGCCGGGTCAATCAATAGAATTTCTTCGAGTAGGTCCTTGGCCGAGGCTATGTCGCAACCATCTATTGCTCTGCCAACCTCCAGAAACAAATTTTCCACATCCTGCATCTTACAAAGCTAAATATTTTTTAATTAAATTTCAGCAACGAGAATTATTTTTTTGAAAATTTTAACTTTTTAATTTTCAATATTTTGTAATTCGCAAAACTCTATATCCAAAATTATTAGATTCAATTTATTTCAAATCAATTGATTTTCTCCAAATAAGCCATATAAAATCCGTCAAATCCGGTCTGTGACGGAAACAGTTGTTTTTCTCTGATTAGTTTGAATTCGGGATGATCTTCTAAAAAGGATTTGACCTGAAGACTGTTTTCAGACGGCAAAATCGAACAGGTGGCATAAACCATTGCACCTCCTTTTTTGACCATCTTTGAATAATCGTTTAGAATTTTCTGCTGTTCTTTTTTAACTTTTTCAATAAATTCGGCAGAAAGTTTCCATTTCGAATCCGGGTTACGGCTCAAAACACCCAAACCGCTGCATGGCGCATCGATCAGCAGTCGATCGGCAGAATTTTCTAACCGTTTGATTACTTTGGTCGAATCAATGATTTTGGTCTGAATATTCTGTGCGCCGTTTCTTTTGGCTCTTTTTTTCAATTCTTTCAATTTCCATTCGTGCAGATCCAACGCAAAAATTTGACCTTTGTTCTGAACCAAAGCCGAAAGATGAAGCGTCTTGCCTCCGGCCCCTGCACATGCATCCACAATCCGCATTCCTGGCCTGACATCGAGAAATGGAGCAATCATCTGTGAACCTGCATCCTGAATTTCAAACAATCCTTCTTTGAATGCTTCTGTTCTGAAGACATTTGTTTTTTGAACCAGTTCCAATGCATCAGGATATTTTGAAAGCGCCTCGGTTTGGATCCCTTCTTCTTTTAAACTTTTTTGAAGTGATTTCTTATTGGTCTTCAATGTATTCACTCTGATGACGGTTGGTGCGGTCAGATTCATTTTTTCAATTTCTGTTTGCCATTTCTTTTCACCCAGCTCACTCAATCCCAGTTCGTTCAGCCAATCGGGAATTGATTCCCTGACTGCAAAATGACCGTTGGTCGCCGAATGATTCCTTTTCAACACTTCCTTTGTGCTGATTCCTTTGAATTCATCCCAATCCGGAAGTTTTACGCCTTCCAATACAAATCGGGTACCTACAAATTCCCACAGATTCTCAGGATTCAGCTCCTTACCCATCGAAGCTTCCAGCATTCTTTTCCAACGAACACAGTCATAGACGGTTTCGGCAATAAAACCGCGATCCTTACTGCCCCATCTGGGATTTGATTTCAGGATTCGTTCGATTTCCCTGTCTGCATATCTGCTGTTGAAAAAAATATTTTCCAAAGCCTCATTGATGCCGACAAACAGATTTTTGTACGGAAGTATCTTCATTTTGCAAAACTAATGATTTGAAGCAACTGATTGACATGAATCAATATCTTGTTTTGAACTGATACAGCTCATTTTTTTGCAGATTGTATGATTGTATCTTTCATACCTATTTAATAACTGTAAAATTAATAAAGATGAAATCATTGGAAAACAAAGTTGCAATCATTACAGGCGGTGCTTCGGGTATAGGAAAAGCATGTTCCGAATTGTTTGTTAAGGAAGGTGCAAAGGTTTGTATCACAGACCTGAATGAAGAATTGGGCAACAAAACAGCTTCAGAACTCGGTGAAAATGCAATGTTTCTAAAAGCGGATTCTTCATCGGCAGAAGACAATCAAATGATCGTTCAAAAAACCGTTGAAAAATTTGGTGCGCTCCATATTGCATTGAACAATGCAGGAATCGGCGGTGAAGCCAATAAGGTTGCGGATTTGTCTCTGGAAGGCTGGAAAAAAGTGATCGACATCAATTTGAACGGTGTCTTTTACGGTATGCATTATCAGATTCCTGAAATCAAAAAGAACGGTGGAAGCATCGTCAATATGGCGTCCATCCTCGGTTCTGTCGGTTTTGCAAATTCATCTGCTTATGTGGCTGCAAAACACGGTGTGGTTGGGCTGACAAAAACTGCTGCATGGGAATACGGTGCAGACAATGTACGAATCAATGCGGTCGGACCGGGTTTTATCAGGACACCGCTGGTGGACAATGCGCTTGATACGGATACCCTAAAGTTTTTGGAAAGCCAGCATGCTTTTCAGCGATTGGGTGAACCGATGGAAGTAGCTGAGTTGGTTCTCTGGCTTGCCTCGGATAAATCATCTTTTGCCACCGGAACCTATTTTCCGATCGACGGTGGTTATCTGGCAAAATAAGTTTGAGCATAAAAACTACAGAACGAGTTCCTCAAAAAGTCTTTCAATTGTTTTTTCGAGATCAGTCGAAAACCCGGGGTGTGGCCGTGAAGTCTGTATGCATGAGCTCCTTACAGCGGTCATCCATCTGAATCTTTCGCCAATCTCCATTTTTGCAATCGGCCCGCCTTCAGAATCGCCGGCTGCAATCAGTTCAAATGATTTGAGATTGAGTTTCACTTCATCCGGATCGAGTTTTGAATGATAAGAATCAAATTTCTGCCGGTTAAAATGAGTTTTGACCAGCAGCATTTTTGCAGGTTTTGAATAGATCAGAATCCCGGCATTGATGAATTCCTCTCTTTCAATCTTCGGGAAAATCCGAATTACCGCATATTCATATAAGATTCTGTCTTGCATCCAAAGCTTCTTTTACAAAATTTACAGAATGTTCTCTTCTTCTGATTATAAAATCATGATAGACTTTTCTTAATTCTTCCGGCGTATGATTCAAATCCCATTTCAGCCATTCATCGGGAATCAAATCTGCCAGTTCACATACAAATTCATCGGTAATCAGGGGTTTCAATTCTTCATCTGCTTTTTCAAGTTCTGAAGCTTCAGAAAGCAGTATATGATCTTTGATAAATTTGAATTCGCTGACCGACTGTTTTTCCCATTTTTCCCAGCTGTGATGAAAATAAAAACTGGAACCGTGATCAATCAGCCACAGTTCTTTATGCCACATCAGCATATTTGTGTTTTTAAAAGTCCGGTCTACATTGGTGATAAATGCATCCAGCCAAACGATTTTTGAGGCAGTTTCGGGATCGATCTTCATTACATTCGGATCATAATTTACAGCGCCCGACAGAAAATGCAGACCCAGATTGGTTCCCTGACTCAGTTTGAGAAGATCCTGAATTTCCTCATCGCCTTCGGTTCGGCCAAATGCTTCGTCGAGATAGAGAAAAATAATTTCGGGAACTCTCAAACCGATTTTTCTTGCAATTTCACCGCCCAAAAGTTCAGCAATCACAGATTTCTCCCGATGTCCCGAACCTTTGAATTTGACTACATATTTGAAACCGTCATCCGCTTCGGCCAACGCAGGCAACGAACCGCCTTCGCGCAGCGGAAGTATGTAACGGGTCAGATTGGCTTGTCTCAGTTTCATCCGATTGAAAATAATTCCAAAATTCATAAAAAAAACCGAGTATGAAAAATTATAAAAAAATTCAACTCCGACTAAGTTCGCAAAACCAGTTTTTTCAATAATACAAAGTCTGAAAAAACAGGAATTTTCTATCTTTGAAAAAATCATTGAAAATGAGATGCAAACCCTTTGCGATATTGATTTTGATTTCTGTCTTTCTGAGCGCCTGCAAACAGACTGCTTTGAGCTATAACGATATGCTAATCGGTTCTCAGGTAAGAATTTCTGAATTAATGGATACAATTTTTAATAAAAATACTTCGTTTGAAAAAATTACAGAATTGAGAAAAGAAATTGTGAAAACCGCAAATCTCGGTTTGTCTGAAACACTGAATTCCGGAGCATTTGACGAAAACAGCGAATTCAAAGATCAGGCGGTCAAATATTATTCATTTGTCGGAAGTTATTTTTCGGATGAAAATCTGGACAGTATTTTTTATCTGCTGAATTCAGATGAAAGAATTGAAAAACTGGATTCGGGCCGATTGTTTATCATTCAAAAAGATTTGAATACGTTGTCAAAATTTGAAGATCAGCTGAAGGAGGCACAAAATAAATTTTCAGAATCACACAAACTCAATTTGGCAGAATAAAAACAGTTATTTTTACAGCATGTTTATCATCATCTTTCCTAAATTATTTGTGAAAAACTTCAGAGGACTGACCATTTTTCCGTTTATTTTTTTAAAAGATAAAGCGACAAAGGAAAATCAAATCGTGATTTTTCATGAAAGGATTCATTTGAGACAACAGTTGGAATTGTTTTGGATACTGTTTTTTCTGTGGTATCTGATTGAGTTTCTGATTCGCTGGATCAAATACAAAAATGCACATCTGGCTTATATGAATATTTGCTTTGAAAGAGAAGCTTACTCAAACGAATCGAATTTTGATTATTTGAAAAAAAGGAGATTCTGGCAATTTACGAAATATTTATGATCAGTTTTCAGGACATACAATCTGAAATCCAATTTCTGTTTGAATTGAATGAAGTCAGTGTCAGTGTTTTGAGAGAAGATCTGATTCATCCGCTGATTTCGGGCAATAAATTCAGAAAATTAAAATACAATCTGGAAACTTTTAAGCAAGGAAATTATGGTGCACTGCTCACATTTGGAGGTGCTTATTCAAATCATATCTTTGCAACTGCCGCTGCCGGAAAGGAATTTGGATTCAAAACCATCGGTGTGATTCGGGGTGAGGAAGTCCTGGACAAAATCGATGACAATCCGACCCTGAAATTTGCAAAAGAATGCGGTATGGAATTCAAATTTGTCAATCGCAAAAAATACAGACAAAAGACAAATCCGGAATTTTTGGAAGAACTGAAAATTGAATTCGGACAGATTTGTATATTGCCCGAAGGCGGAACCAATCATTTGGCGGTCAAGGGATGTGAAGAAATTTTGGGGAATCAAACCAAAGAATTTGATTTTGTCTGCTGTGCAGTCGGAACCGGCGGAACGATTTCCGGGATCATCAATACTTCGGAAGATCATCAGAAAGTATTGGGTTTTCCGGCTTTGAAAGATTCGGGATTTCTGACCGAAGAAATAAAAAAATACAGCCGGCGTTCAAACTTTGAGCTGACAGAAGAATTTCATTTTGGCGGATTTGCAAAAACAAATGATGAACTTATAGATTTCATTAACAACTTTAAAAAGAATTTCGGATTAACTTTGGATCCGATTTATACCGGCAAGATGATGTATGGTATCATCGAGCTGATCAAAAGAGGAAATTTTGAACAAGGAAGCAGCATTTTGTCCATACACACAGGTGGCTTACAGGGGATTGAACCAATGAATCAAAGATTGAAAAGGAATAACAAAACAGAGATCGAATGATGAAAAAGAATGCGGTTGCAATTTTTTTATTTTTATCAGCAATCATTTTCGCACAGGAGTCAAAAAACATAGACTACATCAGAAGACACGCACGTCTGGCAGTTGAGGAAATGGAATTGTACCATATTCCGGCTAGTATCACGCTTTCTCAGGGAATTCTGGAGACCGGCGGTGGGCAGAGCAGACTGGCAGATATTGCAAACAATCATTTTGGAATCAAGTGCAAAACCGAATGGACCGGTCCGGTGATCAGCCACACCGACGATGCGCCCAACGAATGTTTCAGAGCCTACGGTTCGGTTCAGGAAAGTTATCGCGATCATTCAAAATTTTTGGCTGAGCGGCCCTATTACAAAGATTTGTTCAAACTCAATATGACCGATTACAAAGCCTGGGCGAACGGTCTGAAAAAGGCGGGTTATGCGACCAACCCGAAATATCCGCAGTTGCTGATTTCAAGCATTGAAAGATACCATCTCAATCAGTTTGACCATCTCAGCCCCGATCAGGTGGAGACCAAACTCATTGAGCTGTATGGTCCATCCAATATACTGGCGCTTTCAAATTATTCAATTGACCAACCCGAAGAGACGGTTGCTGTTCATATTCCTTTTGAAGAACCTTCGGTTCAGCCAAGTACGGTTGAGATGGAAACCCGTCCGCTGAGCCCGGCACAAAGGGTAAAAAGACATCCGATCGGTGTGAATTATGTAATGGCAACCGAAGGAGAAACTTTTAAAAGCATCGGAAAACTTTATAATCTGAGACCCAAAAGACTGGCAGAATTCAATGAACTTCCGCTGAATGGAAAACTCAGACCGGGTCAGCCTGTGTTTTTTGACAAAAAGAAAAACAAAGGAAAAGTTGCCAATTACAAAGTTCAGCAGGGCGACGATATGTATCTGATTGCTCAGAAAAACGGTATCAAGGTCAGTAAACTATATACGCTGAACCGGATGAGACCGGGCGAGCAGCCAAAACCCGGAACAGTTTTGAATCTGAAAAAGAAGAAGAAAAGATAGGCTGATTTCGGATTTAAAATTTAATTTCGATTTGGTTAAAATTCCGGCTGTTAATTTCAAATTCTGTAACTTTAAACTGAATTTAAATTGGATTTAAGTCATGAGGAATTTTTTACAGCTCTTTTTTATACTGACATTTTCATTTGTCTTTTCACAGAATCAGACCGAAGGCACTCAGTTAGACACAGCATACAAACCGATTTATTATCGGTTGGAAATGAATCTGAATCCGAATCAGCAGGCTTTTTCGGGTACGACCACGGTTCATTTTAACACTACGGATGAACTGTCTTTATTCAAAATCAATGCAAGATCAAATTTGAATATACAGTCGATCAGTTATCATCAAAACACAATCAGCAGTTACACCCGAGCGGGAGATGTGCTGAATATTACGCTTCCGGAAATGCTTCCGTCCGGAAAGCTCGATTCAATATCGATCAGTTTTTCTGGAAATTCAACCACTTCGACCGGCTTGACGCTGGGTCAGCATGCAGGAGTTCCAATCATCGAAACCATTGCACAGCCCTGGCACGCATCGAGCTGGTGGGTTTGCAAAGATGATCTGATCGATAAAGTGACCAAATTAGATGTCTATGTGACTCATCCCAATGAATTCAAGGCAGCTTCAAACGGTTTGCTCAAATCTGTAACACCGGCAGAAAACGGAATGTCGGTTACCCACTGGCAGCACAATTATGCGATTCCGGTTTATCTGATCGGGATTGCGGTGACCAATTATGCGGAATACAACAATTCGGTGGTAATCAATGGTACGACCGTTCCGATTATCAATTATCTGTATCCAGAAACCATGTCCAACTGGACCGATCAGCTGGATCAGGTTCCTTCACATATTCAGTTTTTGAGTGAAAAATTTGGCGATTATCCCTATAAAAATGAAAAATACGGTCATGCCCAATGGAACAGAAACGGCGGAATGGAACATTCCACAATGAGTTTTATGGGAAAATTCACATTCAATCTGGTGGTTCACGAGCTTGCCCATATGTGGTTTGGAGACAAAGTGACCTGTGCAACCTGGCACGACATCTGGCTAAACGAAGGTTTTGCAGATTACTGTACCGGTCTGCTGACAGAATATTATGATGGTGAACAAAGTTTCCAATCCTGGAAATCAACAAGGGTGCAGGAGATCACAGCTCAAAACGGAGGTTCGGTTTATAATCCTGATGCGGAAAGCGAAAGCAGAACTTTCAACAGCCGGCTGACTTATAAAAAGGGTTCAATGGCGGCACATCTGATTCGGTTTATGATGAACGACGATGAATTGTATTATCAAACCCTTAAAAACTGGTTGAATGATCCGGAATTTGCATGGGGCTATGCAGACACCGAAGATCTCAAAGCATTTCTTGAAGCCCAGACCGGAAATGACTGGTCCAATTACTTCAACGATTGGATCTATGGCGAAGGCCATCCGATTTTTAATATTCTGGTTGACAAAACGCCCAACAGCAATGAGTTGACGGTGCGATTCAGTCAGACGGGTTCACACAGTTCGGTTCTCTTTTTTCATACTCCGTTTGAAATTGAATTCAGAGGAAGCGCCGGTCAGAAAGAAATCAGAAGATTTGAAATCAGTGCACAGCAACAGAATTTTGAGGTAAATGATCTTGGTTTTAATGTGACTTCTTTTGTTCCGAATCCTAAATCTGATGTGATCTGCCAAATTGCAGGTTCGGTTTTAAGTACAGATGAATTGAATTCAGAATCAGAAATTAAAATCTATCCGAATCCGGTTCAAAATCTGCTGAATATAGTAAGTGACGCTCAGATCAGACAAATTGAAATTACGGATCTTTCGGGCAAAACAATTTATAAAAAATCAAAAATCAATCTGAATCAATTTGAAGTTCAAACCCGAAACTTCCCGAAAGGTATCTATATCATTCAAATTAAAACCGGCAAAAAATTACAAACCAAAAAATTCATCAAAGAATAAATCAGTTTTTTAGTTAGTTTTGTTCAAACACAAAACAAATGAGGTTCGTTTTATTTTTGATCTTTGTAATGATTCGTGCTTCGGTTTTCAGTCAGTCGTATGTACCGATGCTCGACAACCGGAACGAATGGCAGATCGGCTATTGTGACGATTTCGGCTGCAATACAGATTCCTATTTCACCGACGGTGACACCATTGCATTTGGTCATCAGTACAAGATTTTGGACGGTTATCATTATATCTCAAGGAAATTTCTGCTGAGAGAAGAAATCCAGGAGAAAAAAATATATTTGAGCATCACCTATTCGGGCAATACAAATGAATATCTTCTTTATGATTTCAGTCTGGAAGAGGGTGACAGCATCCGGATGCTAAATCCTGTCAGTCCTTTTCCACCGGATTTGGGATATTTCAAACTGGATTCGATCCGTTCAAAACCAAGACTTGAAAATCAGCAGTCAAGATTTTTTTATTTTTCTGCAACCGATTCGAATCATGAAGGTTTCGGTTATCTGCCAGTCTGGGTGGAAGGCGTCGGTTCGCTTTCGCTGATCAATGCGCCGGGCGGTGATCCCAATTATTTTGGTGTGGGTCAGCTGAGCTGTTTTTGGAAAAATGAGAATCTCTATTTTCATGACGATCAGATGGGAATCGACTGTGAATCAGTCTTAAATATTCAACAGTTTGAAAAATCAAAGGTCAGATTTGCAGTCAGCAGACAGAAAAAGGGAATGCTGCTGAATGCCGAGAAAATAAAAAACTTCAGGATTTATGATTTGTCGGGGCTTATTCAAAAATCCGGTGAACTGAATGGCGTTTCAAGCTTTCAAATCGATTTGAGCAGTTTCAAAAAGGGAATTTATGTACTTCAGTATATTGAAGACCAGCAATGGCAGAAGATTTCGTTTGTCATCAGATAATTCAAATCAATGATGATGGTGATGATGGTTCATTTCAACTTTTGTTGAAGTGTTCATCTGCGGGCTGATGTATGGAATCCCGAGATTCAGTCCGCGCAGGATCAGCAGCAGACCGACCAGGATTGAAAGCGCAACGGTTATCGGTTTGAGTTTTTTCTTCAGATCAAATTTCAGATTGGTTTTTAATACCGCAAGCGCCCACAGTATGGGTGTGGTTCCAAAGCCAAAAATCAGCATTGCAAAAAATCCTTTGACCGGTCCGCCGCTTGCCAATGCAGCCGCCAGCGCCATATAAACCATTCCGCAGGGAAGCAGTCCGTTGATGAATCCAAGCTGAAAAAAATGTTGCCATTTCGGGTTTTCTTTGATTTGATCAAAAACCGATCTGAAATGATTTTGAAACGGAAATTTTCCGATTCTCGGTTTCAGCAGCGGAAAAATGACCATCAGTAAAATCAGCACACCGGCAAGAATTGAAATAAATCTTTGGGATTCGCCCCAAATCGCTTTCAGTCCGATTGTTCCGACCAAGATTCCGAGCATTCCGTATGCCATTGCTTTTCCGAAAAAATAGAGAAATTTGGCTCCCGAAGTCTGTCTGTTTTTTGGAAACGGGACTGCCATCACCAGCGGCCCACACATACCGAGACAATGCAGACTTCCGCCCAAACCGAGCAAAAACATAGATCCAAACAGTAGCCAATCCATTTCAAGAATTTTAAAACAATTTGAATTCCTTGTAATAATTCTTTCCAGACGAATTGAGTGATATTTTCACAATATAATTGTGTCCGGGTGCAACTGTGGTTCGATTAAAAACATAGATTCCGTCACTGCTTTTTAGAAGTTTCTGCCGGGTATCTGATTTTGAATCGGAAAGACAAAAGAATTCTATGGTTCCGTTTTCGAGGTTTGAACTCAGCTCTGACGGAATCTGAACCGTTAGTTTGTTTCCATTCCTTTTAAAACTGAATTGATTTCCAAACTGATTGGCAAGACTCTCTGCTGCCAGCTTTTTGTCATAATCTTTTTCAAGCTGGTAATAATCGCCTTCTACCGCCATTTCAAATTTGACCTGCGAAGTTTTCCATGAAAAATATACCATCCAGACTGCAAACAGCACAAAACCAACGATGATCAGATTGCCCGGATGTTTCAAAAATTTAATCATTTAATAAATCTTAAAATTAATAACCGCTCAGGAATGAGACCTTTTTGGTCTGTATTACCCTGTCGTCAGACATGATCTGAACATGCAGATCCTCTTTTCTGCTCTTTATCTTATCCTTTGGAATTTTGATAAAGAAAGTTTCTTCCATGTGTTCACCGGTTCTCAGTGAATCAAGCGCCTGCCCTACATAGATCAGTTCTGCCTCTTTTTCTTTTACTTCCAGATGATACGGAAGCGTCTGTGCGCTTTTGCTCACCAGTTTGATTTTGTACAGATTTGAGATTGTACCGTCCGGATTTTCCTGATACAGCTGCCCCGGAACACGCATCACGGTTGAATCAAAAATCGAACGGCTGACGATCAATGCAGTAAATGCACCCGTCAGTACGATCAGCAGAGTAATCATCAGTTTTTTGCGCAAATCAAATGATTTCTCACCAATTGTATTGGTTTCCAACTGTTTTTCACTTGCAATCGTAATCAGTCCGGTCGGTTTGCCGACACGGATCATCATATCGTCGCAGGCATCCATACAGGCGGTACAATTTACACATTCCATCTGAAGACCGTCACGGATATCGATTCCGGTATGACAGACATTTACGCACATTCCGCAGTCGATACAGTCGCCGAGATCGTCATTTCCTTTTCGTTTTCTGCCTCTCGGTTCTCCCCTGTTGTAATTGTATGCAACCGCCATCGAATTTTTGTCCATCAGTACGCTCTGCAATCTTCCATAAGGACAAATCACGGTACAAACGATTTCACGCACATAAGCATAAACAAAATAGAAAACCGAAGTAAATCCAAGCAATGCAATAAATCCGACCAGATGCTGACCCAAAGGCGCTCTGATGATTTCGACCAAGGCATCAACTCCGATGATATAGGAAAGAAATGTATTTGCAATTACAAATGAAATTCCAAAAAAAATGATGTGTTTCAATCCTCTTTTGATGTAATAACTTTTTGGTTTGACCTTTTGTTTGGCCATTTTCATCTGAACATGCGCCGGTCCTTCAATCCAGAACTCAATCTTTCTGAACATCATTTCCATAAAGATCGTTTGCGGACAAACCCAGCCGCAGAAGACACGGCCAAATAAAAGTGTAAATACGATGATAAATACAATGCCGAGCAGCATTGCGATAGCCAAAATCACAAAATCCTGAGGCAGAAACAATTGTCCGAACAGGCTGAATTTTCCTTCAGGTATATTGAACAAAAAAATGGGATTGCCGTTAATTTTGATAAACGGCATCCCAAAAAACAAAATTATATAAAACCAGCTGAGCCAGGTTCTGTATTTGTAGAACTTACCTCTTGGCTGGAAGGCATAAATCCATTTTCTTTTCCCTTCGTTGTCTACGGTCGAAATTTTGTTGCCGTAGTGCTCCGGTATAAAATACTCCTTTGTCGCCATCTTCAATCCCTTATTGTTTTATTTTTTCATTTTTTTTGAGACGGGATTTGAATGTCAAATCACCCGGCTGTTATTCAGTCGCCTCTGTATATTTATCGCCCTGAGGTTCTTTTCCGTTGGGCGGATTGGTTCCGTGAATCGATTTCACAAAACTTGCAAGCTGTGCCATTTGTTCGGGCGAGAAATCATCTTTCCAAGACTTCATCCCTTTTTCGGGCACACCGTATTTGATTGTGAAAAACACATCGTTGATTCTTCCGCCGTGCAACCAGTAATCGTCCGTCAGATTCGGTCCGATTCCGCCTTCTCCTGCTGTACCGTGACAAGCCACACAGTTTTTGTCGAACAATATTTTTCCTTTGGCAATACCGGCTTCGTCAAGCAAGACCACATTGTTTTCATCGATCAGGCCGCCTGCAGTTTTCAAATATTCCTCCATTCTGATTTCCTCCATCTTCTGTGCTTCTGCCAATTCTTTGACCTGATCCGGAATTCCGCCTGTGATGAAAAATCTGATCAGATAAACAATCGCAAAAACAATGGTTCCCGCAAATGTCCAGGTCCACCAGGCAGGAATGCTGTTGTCCAATTCGCTGATTCCGTCATAATCGTGATGAAGATCGAGTTTCTCAATATCCTCTGCAGTGTTGTCAGCACCAAAAGCATTGATCACACGTTTCCACCAAATTTTATTGGGCACATAATTAAGGCCAAGCGCTTTTGCTTCAGACTCAGCCTCTTTTTCATTTTCATTGAACAGTTTCTTTTCGATCGGAAGCAGATAAAATATCAGAACCAATTCGATCAGAATCACCAAAATTCCAAACCAGATATCACCAGGAATCAGACTCAACGCAGAAACTTCGGTCTCTGCTCCGGCTTCAACGGTTTCAATTTTCTGTGCATACACACCGGTCACCAGAAACTGGAACGAAATAAATAATAACGCAATCAGTGTTTTAGAATCATTTGCAGCTTTTCTCATTGCTCTTCTTACTTTTGACACATGTGATTTACGCGCCATTGAGGTAAGTTTGTAAATAAAATAAGCAAAAATTACAGCAAGAATGATGATCAACCATCGCCATCCGTTGAATCCGTCATCGGCTGAGGCAGGTGCAGCAGTCAGTTGAAGCGGTGCCAGTCCAATTGGAACGGCGGTTAAAATCGACAGTTTATTAAAATTTTTAATCTTCATATCGCTTTGTTTTTTTATTTCAACGGAATATTTGCATTGTCATCCATCTTTTTCTTGCTTGCCGTGAAGGCATACAGCGCCGCAATCAGAAATACGACAGAAAAGATAACCAGTGAAATGATCGGATAGATATCCACATTTTCAATATCTCTTAAATAATTTGACAATTTCATCTTTATTAATTTTCAGATTGTGTAATATTCTCTGAATCCAATTTCTTAATATCTGTACCCAGTCTCTGAAGATATGCGATCAGTGCAATGATCTCCTTGTCGGCTGTTGCCCCTTTGATTTTCTGTTCATGCAGTTCTTTTGTAATCTGTTCTGCCTGTTTGTGATATTCTTCTATTGATTTCTCATCAAAACCTTCGGGATAAGGAACACCCAGTTTCTGAAGCGTTCTGATTTTTGAAGGCAGCAATGCATAGTTCGCTTTATTGGCAAGCAGCCACGGATAATGCGGCATCAAACTTCCCGGGCTGGTACTTTGCGGATCGTCCATGTGCATATAATGCCAGGAATGCGAATATTTTCCGCCGACTCTGTGCAGATCCGGACCGGTACGCTTGCTTCCCCACTGGAAAGGATGGTCATAAATAAATTCACCCGCTTTTGAATATTCTCCGTATCTGGCAATTTCATCTCTGAACGGTCTGACCATTTGTGAATGGCACAGATAACAGCCTTCTCGGATATAAATATCTCGGCCGGTCAGTTCAAGCGGAGTGTAAGGTTCGACCACCGAAATAACCGCAGCATCTTTTTCGACCAGAAGGCTAGGTGTCAGTTCGACCAATCCGCCGATTCCGACTGCGACCAGACTCAATACGGTCAGCAGTATCGGTTTTCTTTCGATCACACGGTTGTGCCAGTAGGTTTTATGATTTTCATCTTCAGGTTTTGGAAGCAGTCTGTATGGAACGGCTTCTCCCAATTCGTTGCTTACAAACGAACCCTGTTTCATGGTTTTGTATAGGTTGATGGCGGCCAATATTGCTCCTGTAAGATACAGAAGACCACCGATTCCTCTCAGTACATAAGCAGGCCAGATATGGGTTACTGTTTCAAGGAACTGATATTTCAACTGACCTGACTCGGTGAACTGTTTCCACATCAGGCTTTGTGTAAATGCTGCCCAGTATAGTGGAATTGCATAAAGAAGAATTCCGACTGTACCGATTAGGAAGTGGGTATTTGCCATCTTTTTTGAAAACAGATTGGTATTCCACATTTTCGGGATCAGCCAGTAAAGCATACCGAAGATCAGGAATCCGTTGAATCCGAGTGCACCCACGTGAACGTGAGCAACAGTCCAGTCTGTGAAGTGAGAAATTGCATTCAGTGATTTCAGTGACAACAGCGGTCCTTCAAGCGTTGCCATACCGTAACAGGTCAGTGCTACGATAAACATTTTCAGAACCGGATCGTCCTTCACATCATTCCAAGCGCCTCTGATGGTGAACAGACCGTTGAGCATACCGCCCCAGCTCGGCAGAATCAGCATGATGCTGAATGCAGTACCGACTGCCTGAACCCATTGTGGCAAAGCAGTATAAAGCAAATGGTGAGGGCCTGCCCAAATGTAGATGAAGATCAATCCCCAGAAGTGGATGATACTCCATCGGTAAGAATAAATCGGACGATTTGCTGCTTTTGGGACGAAATAATACATCAGCCCCAGCATTGGAGTGGTCAGAAAGAATGCAACCGCATTGTGACCGTACCACCATTGAACCAATGCATCTTTAACACCTGCAAAAGCACTGTAGCTATGGAAAAATGCATACGGAAGCGCAAATGAATTAACGATGTGCAGCATAGCAACCGCCACCCAAGTCCCAATAAAGAACCAGACCGCCACATAGATATGACGTTCTCTTCTTTTGAGCATGGTACCGATCATATTGATACCATAAATGGTCCAGATAATCGCAATCGCAATGTCCAAAGGCCATTCTAATTCAGCATATTCTTTGCTTGAAGTATATCCCAACGAAAGCGTGATTGCCCCAAAAACGATGATCAGCTGCCAGCCCCAAAGATGGATTTTGCTCAGCAGATCGCTGTACATACGGGTTTTCAGTACTCTCTGAAATGCATAATAAGAAGCCGCAAACACAGCGTTACCTACAAATGCAAAAATTACAGCATTGGTATGGATTGGACGGAGCCTGCCGAAAGTGATATAAGGAATACCGCCGTTGAGAGAAGGAAATGCAATCTCAAAGGCTGCGATCACCCCAACCAACATACCTACGACTGCCCAAAAAATTGTAGCAATCCCAAATTGCTTTACAATTTTGTTGTCATAATAAAACTGTTCTTTTTGAATCATCCCTTTTAATTATTTTTATTGTTCATCTTTCTTTTCTTCAACTTTGGCTTCAAACAAAATACGGTGGGCGGGCGAGTAATCATCTTCATACTGACCCGATTTTACATTCCAGATAAACACAACCAAAAACACCAGTGCCACTGATAGTGAAACACATAAAAGAAAAATCATTATCCCCATTGCAGTATATTGAGTGTTCATCGAATTATCTGCTAAATAATAAAGTTCGCGTCTGCTCTCCTATGAGAATATCCATTCACAAATATGACCTTAGTCAGTTTTTATTCTGCCTGCTGTCATTCCTTCCGATTTTGTCATCATCATCACACCCATCCATGCAATCAGAATTATTCCGAGTGATGACAACGGCATAATAATCGCCGCCACCAACGGTGACAGTTTGCCCGAAAGTGCAAATGCCAATCCGATGACATTGAATATCAGCGAATATCCAAAACCGATATTGATCATTTTCTCGGCACCTTTTGCCCATCTCATAAATCGTGGCAGAAATTTCAGTTTTGAAACATCCATGATCACATCACAGGAAGGACTGAATGCAAATGCCGATTTGACAACCGACACGCCCACATCGCTCTGTTTAAGCGCTCCGGCATCATTCAATCCGTCGCCAATCATCATCACCTTATGTTTTTCGGATTGTTTTTGATTTACATAATTTAATTTATCCTCCGGATTCATCTCAAAATGCATTTTTTCCTGACTGCCAAAAAATTGACCCAACTGTTGTCTCGAAACTTTATTGTCGCCGCTGATCAGTGACAATTCATAATTTTCAGATAATTCTGAAAGCAGTTTTTCAGTTCCGGGAATCAGACTGACTTTGAAATTATATTTCGCTCTGACTTCATCGTCCACCGAAATATAAACCACAGTCTTTCCGCTGCTCTCTTCAGGATCGGCAGCTGTAAATTCGGCACTTCCTATTCTGTAATCAATTCCGTCAATCACAGCTTTCAGACCTTTTCCCGGAATTTCCAAAATCTTTGTTTTGAATCTTTTTTGAGGAATTTCAAAATAATACTCAACCAATGCACGACTCAGCGGATGCAGACTTTGAGAAGCCAGAAAAAGTGTTTTTGACAATTCGTCGTCAGTCAGATACGAAAATTCCAATTCAAGATTGGATGCATTGGGTTCGGTCAGTGTGCCTGTTTTGTCAAATGCAATCAGATCAACAGCCGCCATTTTTTCAATCACAAATGAATTTTTTAAATAGACGCCGGCCGCTGCAAATCTTTCCATCAGATATCCGTTTGTAAAGGAGGCAGTCAGCAGAAGCGCACAGGGGCAGGCAATAATAAGAACCGCAGTTGCTGATTTCCACGCCAGATCAGAATTGCCCTGAAATTTCCAAAAGACAAATGCGCCCAGTGAAAGTAACAAAACAACGATAGAAAAATATTTGCTGATCAGTGTAACACGGCTTTCGCGGTCATCTTCGGTTTTTCTGAATGCATTGCTGTTCCACAGCTGAGTGAAACTGTTTTGATTGAATGACTTGACCGAAACCACCTCAATGGTTTCACCTACATTCCTGCCGCCTGCATATATGACTTTGGACTTATCGACCGGTTCTACTTTGTCCTCGCCGGTCACAAAACTGTAATCGATTTTTGCAGTTCCTTTTGAAAGCAGACAGTCGGTCGGAATCACTTCCTGGTGATGGATCAGCAGGCTGTCGTGTTCTTCAATGTCTTCGAGTTTAATTAATTTTCGTTCTCCGTTTCTGATTCCGGTTACGGCAATCGGAAAATAAGATTTGAAATCACGATTGAATTTTAAGGTCGTTCGGCTTCGATTCTGTATGGTTCGGCCAAGCAACATAAAGAATACGATGCCCGACATGCTGTCAAAAAATCCGGGGCCGGTTTGTGAAAAAACTTCGTAAAGACTTCTCAGCCAAGTCACTGCGATGGCAAGGGCAATCGGTGCATCTATGTTCAGGTATCTTTGTCTAAAACTGTAGAATGCATTTACAAAGAATTCACTTGCACCGTAAAAGACAACAGGAATAGACAGAAAAACACTGACCAGTTTAAATGCAAGTGCAAGTTTTGGCTGATTTTCCGGATCGAGACCAAGATATTCCGGAAATGCAATCATCATTAGGTTTGCAAAACAGAAGCCGGTCACACCGAGTTTCAGATAAGCTCTTTTTGAATTGTATCTGTCTGCTTCAGCTTTTTCATCATTGATGTCGATGACCGGTTCATAACCGATGTGTGCCAAAAGTTCGGCAAGCTGTCTCAAACTCATATCATTGATTCTGAATGTAACTTTCAATGTTTTTGAATTGAAATTAACCTGAGAATCAATGACATTCGAGTTGATTTCTGAAAGATGTTCAAGCAGCCACAGACAGGAGCTGCAATGCATCTGCGGCAGATAAAACGAAACCTGCGCCTGTTCTTTGCTTCTGAAAAGAAGTAATTTTTGAATGATTGATTCTTCCTCAAGAAATGCGAATTTTTCTTTTGGAAGGTTTTCTATTTTTTGACCTGGACGATCGTTCAGACAATAATATTCGCCCATCTGATTGCTGTTGAGCAACTGAAAGACACTCAGACAACCATGACAGCAAAATTTTTTTTCGTTGAATTCGATCGGTTTGCTTCCACAGTCATCACCGCAATGGTAACAAAGCAAATCAGCTTTTGATTCTGTAGAAATCATCTCTCTTTTGTTTTTTTGAGTATGAAAGAACCGAAAAGTTGTTCCTTTTGCAGATCGATATGATTCCAAAGATTGCAAAGCTGGTCGATTTGATTGTAGATTTGATCGATTTGCTTGGCAGTCAGTCCGGTTTCAATTTTCTTAAAATCGGATTCAAACTGTCTTATTTTTTTGCCAAGCTGAGCAGTCTGTTCTTTTATCTGGAATACAGAAATCGGGAATTCGATCAGTCCTTCTACTTCAAATGATTTTTCGAGAAAAGGAAACAGAATCAGTTTTTCCTTGTAAAATATTTGTTTGATCTCTGATTGAATGGTTTCGACACGTGTCAAAATTCTTTCAACTATCGGGCTTTCGACCTTCAGTTCAATTTCTGAAATCAAAGATTCGCAATCATCAAAGAATTTTTGATAATCACTATCCAAAATTTCAGCTTTCTTTTTTTTAAAATCTTCAACCGTCATAGATTCCTACTTAACTTCTATACAAGAGCCAATAATACTCATACAAAAATCAGTTGAACTTTTGCCAATAAAAATGATGCTGAAAATGTAAAAATATGACTTTAGTCAGAATTGAAATCAGTCAAAAGAGTTGGCAATCCGCTTTAGCTCCTGAATATCAGGGATGATTATTTTCTTTCCTTTGAGCATTACGGCTCCTTCCTTGTTGAAATCAGACAAGACTCTGATGATGGTTTCGGTTGCGGTGCCGGCGATATTTGCAATGTCTTCACGAGTAAAAATGGCATCAATTGTTTTTTCGTCTTCTGCAAATCCGTATGTTTCCTGAATAAAAATCAATGCTTCTGCAGCTCTTTCTCTGACCGGTTTTTGAGCAAGATTGGTCAGATGGGTGTCAGCTCTTTTGAGGTCATCTGAAAGCATTTTCAAAAGTTCGAATGCCAAATCACTGTCTTCTTTAATAAATTTCAGAAACAATTCTCTCGGAATAAAACAAATCTGACATTCTTCCAGCGCGATTGCACTGGCGTTGTAACCGGTTTCGCTGAAAAGAGAACGATACCCGAGAAGATCGCCCTGGCGGTGAAGTCTCAGGATATGATTTCGGCCGTCTTCACCTGCTTTGACCAGTTTTACTTTTCCTGAATTCAGACAAAATATACCAAACGGACGGGTTCCTTCTTTAAAAATAAATTCGCCTTTTGAGTATTTTGTATAGGTCTTTTCATCAGTGAGTTCATCAAGTCTGATACCCTTGATCATACAGAAAATATTATTTGAACTGTTTGGGCAATCGTTACAATTCGGACCTGATCTTTTATTGTTCATCGAACTCATTTTATTAAGGAAGTTTCAAACCGATTGACAAAAATAGGGAAATATTATGATTTATGTTTTAATTCGTGTCTAAATGAATGATGAAGAATTCTAAAAACAGTCATTTTAGAAAAATCTGATATTTTGTAGAATTTGTAAAGATTTCATCTGAAGGACATGAAGGATTTTTATGTATTTTTGAATATGGATTTACAGGATCAATTAAAGAAATTATTTCCGGATCACATCACATCAGAAGATGAAATTGAAAAGCCTGCCGATGATTTGTGGATGCAGGATGACCCGATTATATGCAAATTTGAAAAGCGAAACGGTAAACCTCATACCATATTGGAAGGTTATTCCGGTGCGGATGAGGATTTCAAACAGCTTGCAAAGGAAATAAAAAAACTGTTGAGTGTGGGCGGCAGTTTTAAGGATGACAAAATCATCATTCAGGGTGATTATCGGGACAAAATCATGCAGTTCCTAAAGGAAAAAGGATTCAAAGTCAAAAGGGTTGGCGGGTAGTCAAATCGGTGTTTTGATCCATATACCTTTCAGGCATTAAAAAAGGGGGTTCAATTCAAGGCATTTTTGCATTTCAGAAGGATCTAATTGCAGATGCTAATTAAACCCAGGTGGCAGAAAGGCAATTGACCAAAAACGACCCCCAAAAGAGAATAAAAATATTATTCTGTTTTTTCGAATTACAAACTTACAAAAATTCTTCAAAGATTAAAACCTGAAGGCCCAATTTTGGGCTAAACGGCTGAAGATTCTTCTGATTTTTCCTCTTCATCCAATTCATTGGTAAATTCCAACTTATAGATTCTGAACATCCAGATGGTCAGTGAAATAAAAATCGGGCCGAAAATAATACCGATAAATCCAAAAATATTTACACCGAGTATCACACCAAAAATTGTAATGAGCGGATGCACATCGGCCATTACTTTTTGAAGCCAGAACCTGAGTATGTTGTCAGTCAGTCCCACGACGATAAAACCATAGGCAAGCAGCAAATATCCGTTTGCAGTATCTCCTGCAGCAAGCAGATAAAGTGAGGCTGGCACATAGACAATGGCTGCACCGACTACCGGAAGCATTGCGCCAAAGAATGTAATCAGAAACCAGCTGAACGGATCTGATAGTCCAAAGATGATGTATCCGACATAGGCAACCAATGCCTGAAAAAACGCAACCAGAGGTATTCCGACAGCATTTGAAACCACAAGATCTCTCAGGTCTTTGTTTAATATGGTCAGGTTTTCAGTTTTTAAGGGAATGTTCTTATAAAACCAATTTTCCATTTTTTTATAATTCGTGAGCATAAAGAATAGGATCAGATAGGCAACAGCAATCTGGATCACACCGTTGAGTGAGGTATTCAAAATCTCCTGAATCAATTTTATGATCCATGCGGTCAAATCTCCCAGATTGATTTCCTTCAGCAGATCGACACCCAATTTCTGATTGATCTGTTCGAGTCCTTTTTGGATTTTATCCTGGATTTCAGCTTTATTCTGAATCGCCACTCCCACCTTGTCAGTCAGCATATTAACCAGAAAGAAAAGAGGTGTAATGATAATTGCAAAACTGCTTATCATCAGAATAAGGACAGCAAGCAGTTTGTTCATTTTCCATTTGATGGTCAACCATCTGAGCGGATGCACCATAAGCACATAGAGACAGAATGCGCCGAGTACCCCCGGAAAGAATTGCCACAGATTAGCAACCACAACAAGAAGCAACACAATGGAAACGATGATAAAAAGAATTTGTCTCAGGGTGCTGTTGGGAATTAGTTTTTCCATGCTCAGTTTGAATTGAATTCAAAAGTAAATAAAATTTAGTTACAAATACGGCTGTGAAGAATTGGAATCGGAACAGGGCAATGGAGAAATTTGAAATGATTCATTTTCTACCCAAATATCGGTCTAAAAAAAATCTGCCAAAATTTGAAAAAAAATTTTGGCAGATTAAAAATTAAACAATTATTCACCTACAATTAATTTTTTTGTCATCACTTTTTTATTATCCACTTTTATTTTTACCAAATACACTCCGGAGGGTACCGACAATTGAATTTCTTCTTTTGAAGTGGATATGAAATTTCTGCTGAAAACTGATTTTCCAACTATATTGATTACCGTAATCTCAGCTCTGGAATAATTTTTTCCAAAATCAACCGTGAAATTTCCTTTTGTCGGATTGGGGAATATCGAAATTGAGGCCTGCTCCTCCAAACCTACTGTTCCCAATAGATTGTCTGTAGTTTTAAATAGCCAATAGTCCTCCCCGCCTTTTGAATTTTCCGATTTATCACCCGATTGATTTGAATCTGAAGCTACTGCAAAAATATATCCGTCCGCCAAAACAACGGAATAGCCGGCAGATTCATCTCCTGAACCTCCGATGGTATTTTGACCTACAATTTCACCTGTCGGATTCAATAATAAAAACCACATATCAAACCCACCGTTTGAATTATCCGATTTCTCACCTGATATATTGGAATTCGAATATCCGGTAACCAGTAAATTACCGTCAGATTTCTGTCGAACCGTACGCAAATAATCAGTTTGGCTTCCACCGATTGTTTTCTGCCAAATCATACTGCCATTTTCGTTTATTTTGTAGATCCAGTAATCCACTACACCTCTCAGCTCTCCGGTTTTATCTCCCGAAATACCTGAATATGAATACCCGCCTATTATGTACCCATTTTCAATTTGGATGATATCACGAACAATATCATTGTCGCTTCCGCCATAGGTTTTGTCCCATTCTTTATTACCGTTTTCATCCAATTTTACCAGCCAATTGTCAAAAAGCCCTCTCGAATTCTCTGATTTATCACCAGAAATACCGGAATCGGAATGTCCTCCGATCAAAAATCCGCCATCTGTTGTTTCTATACTGATTATGCCTCTGTCCAGGGTCGATCCACCCAAGCTTTTTTGCCAGACAATTGTCCCTGAAGAATTTAATTTTAGCACCCAATAATCCCGTTGTCCGTTTGACGGCACGGTTTTATCACCCGAAATATCTGAATCTGAATAGCCTGAAACAAAGTAACCTCCATCAACTGTTTGAAACACATGGGTATCAAAATCAGGCTGTGCACCTCCAAAGGTTTTTTGCCATTCAATATTTCCCAAACCATCTAACTTCAATATCCAAAAATCCAGTCCGCCCCGGGAATTTTCGGTTTTTTCACCTGAAATATTGGAATTTGACCCCATACCTACAATAAAACCTCCATCCGAAGTCTGGTTGAGACTTGTTAAGAAATCATCGCCGGATCCACCAATGGTTTTGTCCCAAAGAATTGTTCCGTTTGCATTCGTTTTTACAATCCAGCCGTCAATTAAGCCTCGGCTATTTTCAGATTTCTCACCTGAGGCATTGGAATTGGAATAGCCTCCCAGTACATATCCGCCATCAATTGTAGGTTGGAGCGAATAAACAACATCTGAGGAACTTCCACCTATGGTTTTTTGCCATAAAATAGACGGGTCCTGTGCTTGTATAATGATTCCCAAAAAAATAAAGCAAGATAAAAAGTACAAGTTTTTCATAATTTTAGATTTTGTAAAACAAACCTATACGAAACTCTCAAAACAGAAGTCCAAAATATTTACAATGTCAACAATTCAAACCTAATTTCACCTACAAAGAATCATCAGATTCAAGTAGTCATGAGTACATCCAGACATTACAGGAGGACAAACAATTGAACCACAGACAGGATATTGTGGGTTGTGATAAACTAAAAAACAAAAAAGCCTCACTGTAAACACAATGAGGCTTTAATAAAAGACTGGCGGCTACCTACTCTCCCGCTTTAGCAGTACCATCGGCGCAAGCAGGCTTAACTTCTCTGTTCGGAATGGGAAGAGGTGAGCCCTGCCGCTGTAACCACCCAAAATCGTTCGCCCGGGGATTAACCCCAAGCGTATGGGTTGACACAATGGAAGAAAAAATAAGGATTCAATCTCTGTACAGACGGACAGTCGCCCGTCTTTAACTTAATTTCCATAACTCAAAATACAATAACTCCACACGACGGCGGTTAGCAAAGTTTTTGGGTAATTAGTACTACTCGGCTTTGACATTGCTGCCTTTACACCTGTAGCCTATCAACGTTGTATTCTCCAACGACCCTTGAAAAAGAAGTCTCATCTTGTGGCAAGTTTCGCACTTATATGCTTTCAGTGCTTATCTTAACCGAACGTAGCTACTCAGCGGTGCACCTGGCGGCACAACTGATACACCAGAGGTTCGTTCAACCCGGTCCTCTCGTACTAGGGTCAAGCCCACTCAAACTTCTAACGATCGCAATAGATAGAGACCGAACTGTCTCACGACGTTCTGAACCCAGCTCGCGTGCCACTTTAATGGGCGAA
>JBAYPM010000025.1:0-37945 GCA_041677705.1 Weeksellaceae bacterium
CATGCTCACTATTGCATCCGGGATTGATTTTTCCGCTTTTTGCGGTTCATGCGGGAATCGAACCCGCAGTGCCCGAGAGACAGTCGGGCAGGTTGCCTTTACCTCAATGAACCTTCTGTGGAAATAAAAGGCTTCGAACCTTTATGATCATTAATGACCTGATTTACTGTCAGGTAAACCGGAAAATTGACCAACATTTCCATTTTTGTACTCCGCAGGGGAATCGAACCCCCGTTTGCTGATAGAAAGTCAGCTGTCTTAACCACTTGACCAACGGAGCCGCTGTGATACCGGGGGAAATCGAACCCGCGCCCCCGAAGTTAAAAGCTTCCTGCTCTCCCATTGAGCTGCAGTATCATAATCACTATAAGTTAATGAACGTATTCTATAAAAAAAAGCGCCTCTTTTTGGGAGACGCTCGATGATTTCTGATGAAATTTGTCGATTTCACCTGAACAAGGTTTTCTCCCTTACAAACTGATTCTCGTCGCAGAGACTCAACCCAAATCCCTTTTGATTTGGCTGGCCGCTTGTATGTATTACTGTTAATCTCATTTTCCTTTTCTTTTTAATTTTCTTATTGAAATTTAAAACTTCTGATTTTGAAATTCTGACTTCTAACATCAGAAATGCGTTGCAAAGTAAAAACAGATTTTTGAATTACGCAAATAAAAATTCAATTTAAATTACTGATATTCAGTTACTTGACTTGATTTTCAAACAATAGAATTCCTGTCCGCATTTGGCGGATATTTGTGTTTTCCTGCAACTGTCTGTCTCTCACCTGCTTCTTCTGTCACACTTAAAAATTATATGTTTCTATAAATCTTTAAAAAATTTCTTATTATTTTTTGATTTAAACCAAAAAAGCGTCCGATTCAACAACCGGACGCTTCTGAATTCAATTTATTTTATTGGTATTTACCTCAATTTTTGATCAATAATGAATACATAACGCACCGATTTCGTCCGGAATCCTTTGAGATCTGTACGATAATCGCTCTGACTTTCCATTGCTATTTGGCTACTATGTATTAGAATTTGTTTCATTTCAGCTGCAAATATGAGAAATTGAATCGAAAAAAATGCAAATTCAACAGCTGAAAATTAATTCGAAGAGAAATTCAAGTTCCTGCCAATCAAATTACAATTGAGAAAATCAAAACAAAAAAGCGGACTGAATCCAGCCCGCTTTGTCAATTATTTTATGGTTTGAATCATTTAAAATCCGAGTCCGAAACCGGTGTATTGAATTTCACGTCCACCAGATTAAATTCCATATCCATTCCGACATTCATCGTAAATGAATCCGGAATTTTGATCCCGTCATGATCTTTGTATTCGCCAAAGGTGATGGTCTGCATTATTTTCTGACCCTGAGCTTCCAGTTCGGTTGCCACGCCAAGTCTCAGACCCGATTCCATATCGTAATAATATTTTGTCTTGCCGTCTTCAACCACATAGGCATCTTTGCCGTTGAAATTTTCAATCCCGGTTACTTTCACATCCGGTTTTTCTGACAGCGCCAGTTCGGGGAATGGCAGTGCATTGTATTTCATCAGTTCGACTTCTTTTGCGCCCATTTCGGTTTTCTGTCCCTGTTGTGCGGAATAACCTTTTGTACCGTCAAAAACTGCTTTCTGAATCTCCATTCCCATACCTGAGAATATGGTCGATGATCGTCCGTCTGCGGTATTGATGGTTTTCAAATTCAATTTCATTCCCTGCATTTCGGTTTCGTAATTTAAAGTCATCGTGCTGACTTCTTTTACTTTGTCGCCGCCGATTGCTTTGATGTAGTTTTCAAAAATATTTTTTGCACTCACATTTGCATCAGCTTTTTTCGGTTCCGGCTTTGCAGTCGGATTTCCGAATCTGTCGTAATAATTGATGTTATAACCCAATTTCTCCAACCCGGGAAGCACTTCTGAAGCCTTGCCGACAACCAGGATTCTGGCATTGTCATAGCTGAAATATTTTTTTGCAGCAGCTTCTACCTGTTCGGGTGTTACCGCATTGATGTTTTTGATGTAATTCTGATAAAAATCTGCCGGAAGATTCTGAGTTTGAACAAGCAGCGCCTGTCTTGCCACAAATTCCGGTTTTTCGGCATCCATCACAAAAGCACCGATCAAACCAGCTTTAACGGTTGCCAGTATATCGGCTTCAACCTTTGTGGTTCTGATCCTTTTCAGCTCCTTCATCGATTCGACAACTGCAGAATCGGTTACTTCGTTTCTGACCGATGCGCCGGCTCTGAATTTCCCAACGTACTTGCTGCCTATGAGTATCGAACGTGCACCGTAGGTCCATCCGTGTGCTTCTCTCAGATTCATGTTCAGATATGAATTGAAATCACCGCCAAAAATTCGGTTGGCAACGATGGCCGGAAAATAATCGGGATCAGTCATTTTCAGATTCACCGAACTCAGGATTCCGATTTCAGATTGAACCGCATTGGGCATATCAACAAAATCAATTTCTGTTTTTGAAACATTTTTAGGGTCAGGATAATTGGAAACCGAAATATTTCCTTTCTTCCATTTTCCAAAATTCTTTTCAACCAGTTTCTTAACTTCATTGAATTTCACATCGCCCAAAATAATCAGATAGGCATTGTTTGGAACCACGTTCTCTTTGTAAAAACTGATCACATCACTCAATTTCAACGCTCTCAGCTTATCTTCGGTTATAAATTCGCCTCTCGGATGATCAGCACCAAAAACCAGTACATTTTCAACTCTTTGTGCATTAGAAGTTACACTTTTCTCATCAGCTTTCAGACCGTCAACCGCACGATTGATTTCTTTGTCAAAATCATCTTTGTCAAAATAAGGATCTGTAAAACCCTGCGCCATCAGTTCGAGCGTTCTGTTAAAATATCTTGACAGTGTGTTTGAATAAGCACCGTCTGATCTGAAGCTGATGCTCGACCCCATAAAGTCGATTTCTTCCTGAAATTTGTTTTTCGAAATTTTTGAAGTTCCGTTTCCGATCAGCTCACCTGTTACATCGCTGATTCCTTTTTTGCTTCCTTCTGCAAACGGCGGATTGTCCAGACTCAGACTCATCACCACCCTCGGCAGTTTGTGATTTTCAACCACCATCACCTTCAGTCCGTTTTTGAGCTGAAAAGTTTGAGGATTTCCAAAATTCACTTCCGGAAAAGGTCCCGGTTTGGGCTGGCTCCTGTCGAACTGGGCCTGAGCGCCTGCGGCTAAAAATGTCATAACGACTAAATATATTAATTTTTTCATTTCTCTAATTTTATCGGTTTACAGCTTATTTTTTCTCGGGCCCGTAGATCAAAACCAATCTTTGATTGTCATTCAGGTATTTGTTCGCCACATCCCTGATTTCCTCACGGGTGATTGAACGGTAGATATCCATTTCGTTATTGATCAGATTTACATCACCATACAGCAGATAGTATTCTGCCAGGCTGTGCGCCACTCCTTCGATATTCGAATTCGAATTCACATAATTGTTTTCAAGCTTGTTCAGCAGTTTTTCATATTCTCTTTCAGAAATCAATTCTGTCTGAAGTTTTTTGACCTCTTTTGAAAAATCGTTTGCCAGTTCCTGAAGCGAAGTGTCGCCCAGCGGAAGTGCAAATATGAAATAGGTTCCGTAGTCTTCCTGGCTGTAATTGAATGAAGCCACCTGAAGTGCTTTCTTCTCGTCATCAACCAGTTTTTTATACAGTCTTGAGCTTTTTCCGTCGCTGAGAATCATCGAAATCATATCGAGTACTCTTGCGTCTCTGGTTTTCATTGAAGGTGTGCGGTAGGCTGTAATCACCATCGGAATCTGAACATTCGGATCTTCCCAGTCGGCATTGATCTGTTTTGTGATTGGTGCTTCTTCATAATGTTTTTTGGGTGTAACCGTTCCTTTTGGAATCGGGCCGAAATAATCTGAGATCCATTGTTTCGCCTGATCTTTTTCAAAATCGCCGGCAACGATCAGTACTGCATTGTTCGGCACATAGAATTTATGAAAAAACGAAATGAACTCATCGAGTTTAGCAGCATCCAAATGTTCCATTTCACCAATGGTTGTCCATCGGTAAGGGTGAACTTTGAACATATTTTCCTTCACTGCTTTCAGTATATTTCCGTACGGCTGGTTGTCGATTCTCAGTCTTTTTTCTTCTTTCACCACTTCGTTTTGTGTATCCACTCCGATCTGGTTGATCACCGGATGCATCAGTCTTTCGGACTCCATCCACAAACCGAGTTTCAGACTGTTTGACGGAAAAACTTCGTAATAATAAGTTCTGTCGTCAGTGGTATTGGCGTTGTTCTGTCCGCCGTTTGACGAAACGATTTTGAACCATTCGCCGCGATTGATATTTTCGGTTCCTTCAAACAGCAGGTGCTCAAAAAAGTGTGCAAAACCGGTTCTGTCCGGTTGTTCGTCTTTTGCGCCCACATGGTACATTACTGAGGTTACAACAACCGGCGCAGAATGATCCTGATGCAGAATCACATGCAAACCGTTTGGCAAATCGTATTCTTCAAATTCGATTTTTTGGGCATGGCTGCTCGCCCCAAGCATTCCCATTAATGCGAACATAAATCCAATTTTTTTCATTCTTATATCTGTTAAATGTCTTCAATTAGTCAGGCTGAAACCGTATTTGTTACAAAACAGCCGAAGTTTTATTGCTATGGTTTGTATTTTTTCCAAACGAGTCTCACATCAAATTCAAATCTGCCCGAATAGGGATCGCCCTGCATCAGACTTTCGGAGACAATGACCTTGTAAATTCCTTTCTCTGTGATCGGATAGTCGATTTCGCGCCCAAACGGTCCGTCCGATTTTCCGGTCGGATCAATGATCCGGCTGATTCTCAGATTGGCAGTGCTGTCGGCGGGCGTGACTTTGAGCAACAGTCCGGTGGCGGTACTCGAATCAAATTCAAACACAGTCTTTTGTCTCGCCAGTTTTGAGGTATCAGACTTTGCCTTTGCCCACATGACCTGCAGTTTTACGGTATCTGCCGGCGGCTCTACGGTATTTTTTTGTTCTGTAATTTTCTGAGAACTGTTTTTTTTGACGGTTTCGGCTTGGTTTGATTTTTTTGAGGTCTTTCGAACCTGTTGTTCGTTTTTAACGTTGTTTCTTTCGCTGATCAGCTCCTGCGTATATTCTTTTTTGTCAAACTGCACCGGTTTTGAAATTGGAATTTCGGGTTCTTTGTGACAGGATGCAAAAAGAAATACAGAAACCAGGATTCCGGACAGTAAACGCATGATTTAAAAACTTTGGGTAAATTTACGATGTTGAACGGAATTAATGCGGGAATTGAAATTAAAAAAAGTGATAACACAAAATTAAGATTGTCGTTATAATTGTTTAAAAAAACGAAAATGAGAAAATCAATTCTGATTACTTTTATAGTGATTTTTAATTTGGCCTTTGGTCAGGAAAAGATCTATCGGTTGATTTCAAAAACCGAAAATTCGGATATCGATTATAAGTCATTTGAAAGATTTGACGATTTTGATATCTATAAAAATAATGGTTTGAAGAATGCATTCAAACCTGTAAGCGGAAAACACACTGTATATTTTTTTATTTCAGAATTTATGGGTGATTCATTTGACGGCACCCGAAAAACTTTTCATGATTATTTAATTTTAAAAACGAACCCAAAATCCAATCTGATAACCGACGGATTTCAGTTTACAATTGAATGGGCGGAACCGCCGGCTTCAACAGATTTGTATCGTTTGACTCAAAAGACTGAGAAAATTAGAAACAATTTAAGTTTGAATTTATTGAAAATGCAGGCGGTTGATTCGGAATATTATGGTGAGATTAATAAAGAATTGAATGACAATGGAATTTTAAAGCCTGAATAACCAGATCCTGTTTTCATTCAAATGAGTTTTGGTTAAATATTGTGTAAATTACCGCTGAATTTCGAACTAAAGGACAGAAAAATGGAAGTCAAAACGTGGAAGGAAATAAAGGATAACGTTTACGGAGAAAAAGGGGCTGAAAGACGGTCCAGACTTGAAAGAGATTTTGAGTCTTTTAGGTTAGGTCTTCTGATTAAAAAGGCACGTGAAGAAAAAGAGCTGACTCAAAATCAGCTTGCTGAAATTATTCATAAAAAAAGAGAATACATTTCAAGAGTCGAAAATGACGGAAGCAATATCACACTAAAAACCTTATATGATATTGTTGAAAAAGGTTTGGGCGGAAAAGTCGATATAACGATTACACTCTAAAACTTTAATCGAAAAAAAACAAAGATTAATTTTAATAATCTTCGATCTGAGTAACAAACATTCAATTTAAAATCATGCTTTATCATCAAACTTCAGGAAATGGCAGCGCGGTGCTGCTGATACACGGTTATCTCGAAAATCTGAAAATGTGGGACGATATTTCTTTCGAATTGTCAAAAAACCATCTGGTGATCCGCTGCGACAATCCGGGTCACGGCAAATCGCCAAATTATTCAGAAATCCACAGCATGGAACTGGTTGCACAAAAAATCAATGAAGTGATTGAAAGTCTGGGTGTGTCAGAAGTTTCAGTTGTCGGTCATTCGATGGGCGGCTATATCGCATTGGCTTTTGCAGAATTGTTTCCCGAAAAAGTCAAATCTTTTTTTCTGATGAATTCAAGTTCGCTGGCCGATACCGATGAAAAAAAGGAATTGAGAAAAAGAGCGGCCGAAGTGGCTCAAAAAAATATGGAAACACTGATCAAAATGAGCATCCCGATGCTGTTTGCCGAAAATTCAAAAGGACTCGAAAGCCAAAAAGAATTTGCAAGACAGATGATGCGCGAAACCTCAATTCCGGGTGTGCTTGCTGCATTAAAAGGAATGAGCCAAAGACCCGACCGGACAGAAATTTTACAACGTTTTGAAGGAAAAATCGGAGTAATCCTCGGCACAAAAGACAGGACAGTCGATCCGATTGGTTTTAAAAATGCAATTCCAAAAAAAGACAATATTTCAATACTCGAAATCGACTGCGGCCATATGTCCTATCTTGAAAAACCAAATGAGACACTGGATTTTCTGAAAGGTTTTACGACTGACAAATAAAAACTGCAAAAAATTAATTTTTGTAACAAAAACAAAATCAAAAAGACTAATGGAGCAGTTTGATAGATTATGAAAAGACTGATTTCACTTTTTTTGATATTGCTGTTCAGCCTCGGATACGGTCAGCAGAAATGGAGCTTGAGACAGTGCGTTGATTATGCAGCCGAGAAAAACCTTACAGTCAGCCAAAGCAAAATTCAGGAACAACTGGCTGAAAACGATCAGCGTTATACAAACAACCAGTGGCTGCCGACGGTTTCGGGTTATTTTGACAATTCACTGACGGTCGGCACCAACCATCCGGCAATCAACAAAGGCTATCAACAGTACGGCAACAGTCTGGGTGTCAATTCTTCAATCACGATTTACAACGGCGGACTGCTGGGTTTGAATGACCAAAAAGCTGCGCTGAATTTAGAATCTCAAAAATTTCAGACCGATAAAACCATAGATGACATTTCACTGATGGTGGTCAATTATTATCTGAATGTGATGCTCAACCGCGAGTTACTGGAAATCGCACAGGGCAATCTCGAGATCAGTGAACAGCAGTTAGACCGATCTCAAAAACTCTTTGATGCCGGACGAACCGCAAAGGCAGATCTGGTTCAGGCAGAAGCAAGTCTGGCACAGGAAAAGAAAAATGTAGCCGATGCAAAGATCGAAGTGGACAGAGCGCTTTTCAATCTTTCGGTTTTGCTGCAGTTACCGGATTATCGCGATTTTGATGTGGAGACAATTACACTTCCTGAAAATCTGACAATGCCTCAATACGATCTGAATCAGGTGATTGAAACAGCATATGCGAACCAACCTGCGATCAAAAAAGCATCGACCGATTTGAAAGTTGCAGAAAAAGACATTGAAATTGCAAAAACCGGTTTCAAACCAACCATCAGCGGAACCTACAATCTGGGGACTTCCTATGCCGATTATTTCAACAAAGGACTGATGACAGACGCTTGGCTGAGTCAGTGGTATGACAATCTCACAAATGTAATTGGCGTAAGCGTGAGCATCCCGATTTTTGAAAAACACAACAACAAACTCAATGTTGAAAAAGCACAAATCAGTCGTTCGATGGCCGAGAATCAGATGGAACAGCAAAAACAGACCATTCGTGAAAATGTGCAGGCTGCTTTTTTTGATGCAAATTCCACCTTTGAAGCCTATGAAGCTGCAAAAGAAAGCGTTCGCTCAAATGAAATTTCGGCAGATTTTGCACAAAGAAGTTTTGATGCCGGCGTATTGAATCTGTACGATCTGAATATCGCAAGAAACAATCTGATCGTTGCCAAATCTCAGCTGGCACAGTCAAAATACAATTTTGCTTTCAGAATGAAGGTGCTTGATTTCTATGCCGGAATTCCGCTTACCGTCGGTTTGGAATAATTCGAAGATCAAAAATTCAGTATTCTGAAAAAGCTTTGCCGTTTTATTCATTAATTTTGCAAACTAAATCTTTATCGGTCTGCCGATGAGGTTCTAATTCACAGCCAATGACAATTCTCAATTTGGAAACTTCGACCAAAAACTGTTCGGTCGCGATATCAAAAGACAGCCAACTGTTGAGTCTTTGCGAAGAATATGACGACAAATACGGTCATTCCGAAAAACTGCATCAGTTTGTAGAATGGGCTTTGGAAGGCGCAGAAATCAAAATGAAGGATTTGGATGCGGTTTGTGTTTCAAAAGGCCCCGGCTCCTATACCGGATTGAGAATCGGAGTTTCTGCCGCAAAAGGTTTTTGTTACGGTCTGAACATTCCGCTGCTTTCGCTGACTTCTTTGGAAATTCTGACTCAGACCCGGATCGGAAAAAATTATGATCTGGTCATCCCGATGATTGATGCGCGCAGGATGGAAGTTTATACTGCGGTATTTGACGGAAACGGAAAGCAGATTTCTGAAACCGAAGCAAAAATTCTGGACCTAAATTCATTTTCCGATTTCAAAGACAATAAAATTGCATTTGTGGGCGACGGTGTCGAAAAAAGCAAAACAATTCTTCAGCTTCCAAATGCCGATTTCATTGAAGAGGTTTATCCTTCGGCAAAAAATATGATCGATTTGGCCGAAACCAAGTTTAAAAACAAAGAATTTGAAGATGTGGCTTATTTTGAGCCTTTTTATCTGAAAGAATTCCGGGCGGTGAAAACAAAACAAAACAATTAGACATTCCCAAAAAGTCTGTCCTTATGAAATAATCATTAATTTTAACAATTAAAATCACACAAAATGGATTTACCCTGGGCAGAACCCTATAAAATCAAGATGACCGAAGAGATCAGAATCTCAAGCCGTGAAGAACGTGAAAGATGGATCGAGGAAGCAGGTTTTAATCTTTTTAATCTGGAAAGTGACAAAGTATTTATCGATCTGCTCACAGACAGCGGAACCGGTGCGATGTCAGACAAACAATGGTCAGAAATGATGATCGGCGACGAGAGTTATGCCGGATCCAGATCATACACCAAACTGAAAAATGCGGTCAATGAAATCCTGGGATTTCCTTATGTGCTGCCTACCCATCAGGGAAGAGCAGCCGAAAATGTACTGTTCAGCGTGATCGTAAAAGCAGGCGATGTCGTTCCCGGAAATTCACATTTTGATACCACCAAAGGACATATCGAATTCAGAAAAGCAAGTGCAATTGACTGCACCATAGACGAAGCATTCATTATCGATCACATTCATCCTTTCAAAGGAAATATTGATTTGGAAAAACTGGAACAGGTTTATAAAACCCATCCAAAAGAAAAAATTCCGCTTTGTCTGATTACCGTAACCTGCAATTCGTCGGGTGGTCAGCCGGTTTCAATGGCAAACATCAAGGCGGTGAAATCACTTTCTGATCAGTATGGCGTGCCTGTATTTTTTGATGCAGCCCGTTTTGCAGAGAATGCATATTTCATCAAAGAAAGAGAAGAAGGCTACAAAGACAAATCGGTCAAAGAAATCGTAAAGGAAATGTTTTCTTACGGCGAAGGATTTACCATGTCAGCCAAGAAAAACGGACTGGTGAATATCGGCGGTCTGCTTGCTTTCAGAAATGAGGAACTCTACCGCAACTGCGGAAATATGGGAATCATTTATGAAGGTTATTTGACATACGGTGGTCTTGCAGGAAGAGATTTGGGCGCATTGGCCGAAGGTTTGAATGAATCCACCGAATATAATTTCCAAAAAGCAAGAATCGGCCAGGTCGAATATCTGGGCAACAAACTAATCGAATACGGAATTCCGGTTCAACGTCCGATTGGCGGTCATGCCGTGTTTGTGGATGCGCTCAGCTTTTTGCCGCATATCCCTCAATCAGAATATCCGGCTCAGCTGATCGGTGTGGAGCTTTATAAGGAAGGTGGTGTGAGAGGAGTTGAAATCGGCACACTGCTCGCAGACCGTGATCCGGTGACACGCGAAGAAAGATTCCCGAAAATGGAGCTGCTCAGACTGGCGATTCCGCAAAGAACCTACACTTTCAGACACATGGATTATATCGCAGCCGCGCTGAAAAATGTTTTTGACCGCAGAGATGAAATCAAATCGGGTCTTGAAATCGTTTGGCAGGCTGAGATTCTGAGACATTTCACTGTAAAACTGAGGAAGAAGACACATTAATTGGTTGAATCTCATTGATTTCAGTGCGAGATTTGTTTATTGTGTTTTGAAGGAGTGTTAATTGAAAAATAAGATCAGGAATCCAAATTCGGAATTTTAACTTTTCCAATATTTTGAACTTTGGAGAAATTTCCCAATCCCTAAAACCGTCACCCCATACCGAATATTTTAAATAATTCAATCTGAATACTTCTCACTGTGCACTCTAATTACTACATTTGTATCAAATGTTGGTAAAAGATTACATAACCAAAGATTTCGCACCCGCCAAAATCGGTCAAACGGCCGGTCATGCGCTTGGTTTGATCGATCAATTCAATCTGACACATATTCCGGTGCTTGAAGGTCTGGAATTTGCGGGAAATCTGTCAAAAGAAATTCTGGAAGAAAACGAAGCTTCGATCCGGCTTTCAGAGCTCAAAGATTCTTTTGAGAACTTTTTTATCGATGAAAAAGCGTCGCTATTGGATGCGGTTCAGGTTTATCACAATCACACTTCAAATATACTTCCGATTCTGAATCAGACCCATCATTATATGGGCATGCTGATGCTTGATGATGTGATTTCGGGTCTTTCATCAATGCCTTTGATCATAGAACCCGGATCGATTATGATTGTTGAAATTCCACAAAAGAAACTTTCGTTCAGCGAGATTTCAAACATAGTCGAGAGTAACAATGCAAAGATCATCGGAATGTTTGTAACTGCTTATCAGGGCGAAAATGTCAGAGTGGCGCTCAAACTGGTGTCTGAAAATCTGACTTCTGTCGGCGAAACTTTTGAACGTTTTGACTATAAGGTAGTGTATAAATTCTTCAACGACGAAAAAGAAGAACTAATGAAAGAGCGTTTCGAACAACTGATGAAATACCTGAATATATAGATGAGGATAGCGGTTTACGGTCTGAAAGCAACTGTTGAGCACAGGATTCTTTTTGAAGAATTCTTCAGAAGGATGGCTGCCAAAAACATCAAAATATATATTTTTTCGGAACTCGCACAAATCTTAAAAAACGAATTGGCATTGAGCGTAGAAAGTTATGAAACCTTTTATGCATACAAAGACCTTCCTGCCGATCTCGATTTCTTTTTCACCTTTGGCGGAGACGGCACCATACTGAGTGCTGCCACTGTAATTCAGGACAGAGAGATTCCGGTGGTCGGTGTCAATACCGGCCGGCTTGGATTTCTGGCGACCATCAACTCAGAATCTCTTTTTGGCGTTTTGGACGATATACTCGGCGGAAAGTATCAGGTCAGCTGTCGGACGATGATCGGGATTCATTCAAACGAAATCGATCTTGAATTTCCGTTTGCACTCAATGAAATTTCGGTTACCCGGCGTGAAACCACAAGCATGATCACGGTCGAAGCCTGGATCAACGGTGAATATTTGAACAACTACTGGGGTGACGGACTAATCATAGCAACACCCACCGGTTCGACAGGTTATTCGCTCAGTTGCGGCGGACCGATTGTACATCCGAGAAACCGGGTTTTTGTGGTGACCGCAATTGCACCTCACAATCTGAATATCAGACCTTATATCATTTCTGATGACAGCGAACTGGATTTGAAAATTGACAGTCGCGAAGGCGAATACTTTTTGTCGCTCGATTCCAGGAATATTCCACTGCCATCCAATGTGAAATTGCATTTGAAAAAGGCAGATTTCAAACTGAATATTGTAATCCCAAAAGAGATGACCTACCTCATCACGCTAAGAGACAAGATGTTCTGGGGTTCTGACAAAAGGAATTAAAAAATTAAAGTTTTTTTCTTAATTTTTGTTAAAGCATATAGCGACCTGCTATATTTGTTTATATTTGTCGCTTAATAGAAAGAATATGCAACATTTTTATTAATTTTCCGTTGATTTTCTTGCATATCTATTCTAAAATAAAATATGAAGAATATATTTTTATTAACCTTGGGGCTTATCTGTTCACTGTCTTTTGCACAAAGACACGAAATTGGGGTCTTTATTGGGGGTACAAACGTAATTGGCGACATCGGAAAAGCAAATTTCATAAATCCTGCACCTGTTCCCTATTTTACCGCTGAAAGAGTGGGAAGGGTAGCCTACGGTCTTGGAGGAATATACAGATTCAATGTCAACCCGTATATGGGGCTCAGATTCAATGCGCTGTTTGGCCGAGTAATCGGTGCGGACTATGCAGCACCCGAACAGTACAAAAGGAGAAGAGATTATACTTATAAAAATAAAATTTGGGAAGCTTCAATTGTTTTTGAATACAACTTCCTGAACATCAATGATTTTGACGGCAGCAGACATTCGCCTTTTATATTTGCGGGTGTGGCCGCCTTTATGTATGACAAACTGCTGTATGATGTGAACCATACCTTTACAAGAGACGTAAACGGAGTCATCATCGATCCGCCTTCCATACATACGGAAATTGAGACCAGAGCTGAAAAGCAGACCAAATTCACTGTACCTTTCGGTGCAGGTTACAAATATAAGTACAGAAATTTTGTAATCGCAGCCGAGGTTGGATTCAGATACACCAAGACCGATAATCTTGATTTCAGCTTTTCTGACGAAAAGGATTTTACATTCAATGTTGAACCGGGGCTGGATCCGGAGCAGATAGAAATATTGAACAACAACATTATCAAATCGCGTCAGGTGGGCAATACTTCAAATTACGACTGGTATGTTTTTACGGGTCTGACATTGACCTATACCTTCGGCAGGCCGCCTTGCTATTGTAATTAACTTACATGATTCCATCACCGACAACCAAAATCGACAAGTCAAATTTGCCCCAACACGTAGCCATCATCATGGACGGAAACGGGCGCTGGGCCCGAAAACAGGGCCTGGACAGGACTTTTGGGCACCGAAATGCGGTTGAATCGGTCCGTGCGGCCATAGAGGTATGCGGCGATCTGGACATCCCTTATCTGACTCTTTTTGCTTTTTCGACCGAAAATTGGAAAAGACCAAAAACAGAAGTCAATTTTCTGATGAAACTGCTTTCATCAACCATCAAATCAGAGATTGACGAATTGGACAGAAAAGGAATCCGTCTGCTGATCATCGGTCAGACCGACAAACTGCCGTCGGCTGTATTGAAATCTTTGCAAAAAGCAATAGAACGGACAAAAGACAACAAAAAGGCGACTCTGATCATCGCATTGAATTACGGTTCAAAAGATGAAATCGTAAATGCGGCAAAGAAAATTGCAGAAGATGTCAAATCCGGAAATATTGAAGTTTCGGATATTGATCAGAATTTATTTGAACAAAATTTATATACGGGAGATATCCCAAATGTTGATCTGCTTATCAGGACGAGCGGTGAATACAGGATCAGCAACTTTCTGCTTTGGCAGATTGCCTACGCTGAACTTTATTTCACAAAAACGCTTTGGCCGGATTTCAGACAGGAGGATTTTTTAAAAGCGATTCGGGAGTACAGTTCGAGAGAAAGAAGATACGGAAAAACCGGAGAGCAAATTAAAACAGAATAAAATGCAGAAAAAATTGATTGTGAGGAAAATATATGCTGTTATGATTTTTGCAATGAGCGGAAGTTTGTTTGCTCAAATTGATTCTACCGCTGTTCAGACCGAGACAGGGCCGGATCTTTCGGTGGCGGGATACAACAACCCCAAAACATATACCCTGACCGATTTGGAAGTCAGCGGTGACACCCATTACAGCAAAAACCAGATTCTGAGATTTACAGGTTTGAGACTGGGAGACACTATGGAGATACCCGGAACCAAGACCAACAATGCGCTGAAAAAATTGTGGCGTTCGGGTCTGTTTTCAAATGTTGATCTTTATGTGGTAAAAACCGAGGACGACAAGATTTGGCTGAGAATGCATCTGATCGGTTTGCCCGAACTGGCTGAAGTCAAAGTTAACGGTTTGAGAAGAGGAAAAAAGGATGATTTGATCAAGGATTACACACTCAATCCCGGGACCAAGATTACCAATAACCTTAAAAACCAGCTGAGAAATACCATCAAAGGACAGTTTATCGCAAAAGGATATCCGCAGCCAAAGGTTGAATTTATTGAAAACAAAGACCCGGAAGATCCGTCAAAGGTGAATCTTGTAATCAATGCAGACAAAGGCGAAAGGGTCAAAATCGACAAGATAATCTTTGAAGGAAACAAAGAGCTGAGAAGCGGGCAGCTGAGAAGAAAAGCGATGAAGGGTACCAATCAGAAATCGCTCAATATCTTTAAAAGTTCCAAATTCGTTCCCGAAAAATATCATGAAAATCTGACCAAAGTAATTGACGAATACAAATCAATCGGATTCAGAGATGCAAAAATCGTATCCGACACTGTGATTCAGAAAGACCCGAAAAATATGGTCATTAAGATAAAATTGGAAGAAGGCCGTCCGTATTATCTGGGTAAAGTCACTTTTACCGGAAATTCTGTTTTTCCTACCGAAGTGCTTGAAAGAAGATTCGCTTATCAGGAAGGAGACCGTTATGATGCGGTGGGGATCAACAAAAAAATTGACGGTTCAGAAAAAGACGATGACCTGCATACCATGTATATGGACAGAGGTTATCTGTTTTCAAATCTGATTCCAATCGAGAAGAATGTAAAAAATGACACCATCGATCTGGAAATCAAGATCATGGAAGGAGAACCCGCAACTTTTGACAAAGTGACCTTCAGCGGAAACGATGTGACCTATGACCATGTGATTGCAAGAGAGCTGAGAACAAAACCCGGCGATCTGTTTTCAAAATCAGAAATCAAAAGAACCTATTTTGAATTGGCAAGTCTCGGTTATTTTGAACCGACTCAGATCAATCCCGATATACAGCCGCATCCCGAAAACAATACAGTTGACGTCAATTGGGAGCTGGTTCACAAAAGCTCGAGCCAGGTTGAACTTCAGGGCGGTTATGGTGCTGGAACTTTCCTGGGAACGCTGGGTCTGACTTTTGGAAATTTCTCGGTCAGAAATATGTTTAATAAGAAAGCATGGCGACCGGTTCCGATGGGAGACGGACAGTCGGTTTCTTTGAGAGCCCAGGCAGGCCGTGGTTATCAAAATTACAGTTTTTCGTTTATGGAGCCTTGGATCGGCGGAAAAAGACCTACCGCATTGACCACCTCAATTTTCTATTCGAGATACAACTATATGGACGCATTCAGACAGGAATCGACTTTGAATATACTCGGCGCAAGCGTGGGACTGAGCAAACTGCTGACCTGGCCGGATGACTATTTCAGACTTCAGGGTTCGATATCCTATCAGAGATATAAATTTGAAAACTATGCGCTTCAGGTTGGCGATTTGAGATATGACAACGGTACAGCCAACGATTTGAATTACACAATCGGTCTGACCCGTAACTCTGCAGGTCCTGATCCGGTATTCCCAACAGGAGGTTCCGACATGGGGCTGTCATTTACATTTACCATCCCCTACTCATTGTTTGGAGACAAAGATTACCAAAGCATGGACGCGGTTCAAAAATTTGAATGGCTCGAATACTACAAAATCAAAGCAAGATCATACTGGTACAAAGAACTCGCCGGAAAAGTGGTTCTGAAAGTCGGTGGTGAATTCGGATATCTGGGCAAATACAACAGCAAGATTGGAACCATTCCGTTTGAACGTTTCTATCTGGGCGGCACCGGTCTGATGGGCAACCGTTTTGACGGTCGTGAGATCATTCCGCTGAGAGGATACGAAGACTCGACTCAGGGAGGCGGAACCGTGGACGATATCACACCTGCCGGAGGAGGAAGCGTTTATGACAAATTTATGTTTGAGCTGAGATACCCGATCACGATGGGTCAGCAGGCAAAAATCTATGCACTCACATTTGCAGAGGCAGGAAACACCTGGTCGGACACAAGAGATTTCAGCCCGTTCCAGCTGAAGCGGTCTGCCGGATTTGGGGTGAGAATCTTTATGGCTGCATTCGGAATGCTCGGGTTTGACTTCGGATATGGCTTTGACAAACCGATTTACAGTGAAAAACGGTCGGGTTGGCAAACTCATTTTATTATTGGTCAGGAATTTTAAATAGTGTAATTTTGCAAAATCTTATGTGGCATAATTTTCGATAAAACTACAGACATGAATAAAATTTTTTTAAGCATACTTTTTTGCAGCCTGCTGATTCCTGTCGGAGCACAGCGATTCGGATATGTAGATACTGACTATATACTGGAAAATCTCCCCGAATATGTTCAGGCGCAGAATAATCTGAGAACAAAAACAGAACAGTGGAATCGTGAAATACAGACCCGTGAAGATATTTTGAATCAGAGACAGGCAGATTTTTTGAACGAGAAAGTACTGCTGACAGAAGAACAGATCAAGAAAGAAGAGGAAAACTTGGAGTTTGAAAGAAAAGAGATTCAGAATCTACGCGAAAAGAGATACGGACAGGGCGGTGATCTGATCAAACTGAGAGTATCGCTTGTAAAACCGATACAGGATCAGATTTATCTGGCAGTTGACCAGGTGGCAAAAAAGAAAAATTACTCATTTATATTTGACAAGGGAAGCGATTTGATTATGATCTATACCGACCCCAAATTTGATATCAGCCGCGACGTACTGCTTGAGCTGAATCCAAATGCAGTCATCAAAGATCCCAAACAACCCAATCCAAAACCGAAGAGTACAGGAACCAACACAAAAGGAAGAAGTACACCGGCAAAAGGAGCAACCCCGACAAAAGGGGCAACACCGGCAAACCGGTCAAATGCACCCAGACAACTTGGAACAGGAACCGGAACCAAATCATTAAAGTGATAACCAAAATTAATTTATATCAAAGATGAAAAAAATGAAATTATTTAGCATTTTCGCATTTATGTTCTTTGGAACAATAGGTCTTTCTGCTCAGGAATTTGGAGTGGTAAGCATCGAGGATGTTCTGAACAACTATCCTGCAAAAGTCAGTGCAGACGCCGAACTGGATGCAATGGTAAAGGCACATCAGACCAAAATGCAGGAAAAGCAAAATGCACTTCAGGCAATTGAGAATGACGTGAAAGCAAAAACTGAGGGCAAATCTCAGGCAGAAATTCAGGCAATCATGCCCGAACTGGAAGCAAAACAGCAGGACTATATGGCAAAACAACAGGATCTTGTCAACTATCAGCAGGCAGCTGCAAAAGAGGTGAATGAGAGAGAGGAAGCGCTGATGGGGCCGATCGAAACCAAAATCAAAGGTTCAATCAAGAAAGTTGCTGATGCAAAAGGATTGAAATATGTGATCGAAAAGAATATCCTTCTTTATTCGAACGGTGTAGATATCACTGCGGATGTCAAAAAAGATTTGGGAATCAACTGATAGATAGGCACAAAAAATCAAATACAGGCCGCTCTTTTATACAAAAAGCGGCTTTTTATTTTTAAATTGGCACATATTTTCCCAAAATGAAATTTGAAGAAACTTATTTGAAAGGATGTTTTGTGATTGATCCGACTGTGTTTGAAGACAGTCGCGGATATTTCTTTGAAAGCTTTCATCTCGAAAAATTCAGAACCGCAGTCGGTCGTTCCTTCAACTTTATTCAGGACAACGAATCGCTTTCAAAATATGGTGTGGTCCGAGGACTCCATTTTCAGAGAGGTGAATGGGGACAGGCAAAATTGGTCAGAGCACAATGGGGTGCAATACTCGATGTGGCGGTTGACATCCGACCCGATTCGGAAACCTTTGGCAGATATTTTTCAATCGAGCTGAGCGCAAAAAACAAAAAACAGCTTTTTGTACCCGAAGGGTTTATGCACGGATTCTCTGTTTTAAGCGACGAAGCCATCGTACAATACAAATGCAGTCAGCTGTACAACAAAGAATCTGAAGCCGGAATTTATCCGTTGGACAAATCACTGGCCATAGACTGGCAAATCCCAAGAGAAGAAATGATTATTTCCGAAAAAGACAGGAATGCACTTCCGTTTTCTGAAATCCAAAGTTTTCTGAAATGAAAAGAATACTGGTGACAGGTGCAGAAGGTCAGCTCGGCCGCTGTCTGAAGGATTTTGTGCTGAAATCCGGCAACAAAGAATTTCAGTTTGTCTTTATGGACAAACAGCAGTTGGACATCACCAGAAAAGAACTGATCGAAACCTTTTTTTTCAGCAACAAAATCGATTACTGCATCAACTGCGCGGCATACACAAACGTTGATCTGGCCGAAACAGAAGTCGAAAAAGCTTTCAGTGTCAATTCGGACGGACCCGCATTTCTGGCCGAAGAATGCAAAGAACAGGGCGCAGTACTGATCCATATTTCGACCGATTATGTTTTTGACGGAAATGCAGACTATCCTTATCTGCCCGACGATCTGCCCAATCCGGTCAATGTGTACGGAAAATCAAAATTAGAGGGCGAAAGACGTGCTGTCAACCAAAATCCGAAAACGATCATCGTGCGGACTTCCTGGCTTTATTCGCGGTACGGCAAAAACTTTTATACCACCATGCTCAGATTGATGGCAGAAAAAGACGAACTGAATGTGGTCAGTGACCAGATCGGAAAACCGACCGATGCAAATGATCTGGCAGAATTTCTGTATCACCTCGTCGAATCCGGTCAGAGCGAACCGAAAATTTATCATTTCGCCGGAAAGGAGCAAATGTCCTGGTATGAATTTGCGCAGAAGATTGCAAAAGAAAACGGTTTCAAAACCAGAATCAATCCGATTCCGACTACTCAGTATCCGACACCGGCGGTAAGGCCGAAGTGGAGTGTGCTGGGGGAGTGATTGACCGAAGACAACAGATTCAGAGAATTTATAAAAACGCAAAAACCCATTTCAGAGATTGAGATGGGTTTTTGTATATCTTACCGATTTATTATTAAATCTTTTCGTCTTTGTATTTATCAAGATATTTGTCGAAACGAAGTCCGAGGATAATCAAGCAGGCCAAAAGGAATCCCAATATTCCGTATTTGGTGCCCGAATTGCCCAGTAAACTTTCCTCTTTAACCGACCTCAGATTTGAGACAACATTCACCCCATTCTGATAGGAGCTGATAAGTTTTTGGGTTCCGTATAATCTTTTTGTAAAATATTCTGTGAAACGAAGCAAATCCCATTCAACATTACCTCTGGAAGCTGTGTTAACCATTAACTGTTCACCATTTGATGAAACAGATTTTTTATTTGCAACTGACCTTGAATACATAATCGAATCAATATTGACCAGGCTTCTTTTCAGCTCACGTTCATAGTTTTGGAGAATTGAAAGTTGAGCCTCCTGATTGTTTTTAACGCTTGGTAAATTATTAAAATAGTTTAAAAGCTTTTCTTGAACTTCATTTGGGTTGATCTGAGCATTCTTAATTGTAATTTTGATTCTTTGCATTGAAAAGTCAGAATTTTCCATTTTTGATTTGTGATCCTTTAATTTAAAATCCTGAAAAAACAGTGTGTCAGTCTCAATTCCCCTGAGTGTATTCATTTCGATCTGCTCAAAATAATGATTGACCATATCTTCCTCTTTCTGAATCGGCTCAATACTTACATCAGAAATATCCAAACTTTTTGCCAATTGAATACCTTCTTCGTTTGAATTTAAATCATCTGATTTCATACTGTTAATTTCAGATCCAAATGCATAAATTTCAATATTGCTGACGGGGTTTCCTTTGACGACCATTTCGTAGGTTCTGATATCAGTATTTTTTAATGCCGGTTTGATAAAGGCACCATAAATAAATCCTGCCAAAACCAATCCAACGGTCAAAATCCAATTTTTTCGAATAAGAAATATAAAATAAAACAGATAAGAAAAGCATTCACCAATCCAACTGAATACAGATTTGATCCCATTTTTAAAATAATTGAATAATTGTATTAAATCAACTTCTTCTTTTTTTGAATGATTTTGATTCTCCTGGCTCATGAGTAAAAAAATTTGGGTAAAGATAACTTTATTAATTCATTTCAAAAAACAGAATTTTTTGATTCCCTTTAAACCTACTGAAAATTAAAAGCCGAAACTCCGGTCCGGTGAAACAAAACAAAATACTATTGCTTACATTTGCACAATTATTTCTGCATATAAAATGAAATTAAAAAATCTGATTATTTTCGGAACCCGACCGGAGGCCATTAAAATGGCGCCTTTGATACACGAATTCAAAAAAAACAGTGTAAAGTTTGAAACCAGAGTATGTATTACTGCACAGCATAGGGAAATGCTCGATCAGGTTCTTGATTTTTTCAATATAAAACCCGATTACGATCTGAATCTGATGCGACCAAATCAGAATCTTTACAATCTCACTTCTGATATTATTTTGAATCTCAAACCGGTTTTGGAAGATTTCAAACCTGACTTTGTTTATGTTCACGGCGATACCACCACAACGATGGCAGCTGCCCTAACTTCTTTTTATCACGGATCTAAAGTCTGTCATATTGAGGCCGGTCTTAGAACCTATAATCTCCAGTCTCCGTTTCCCGAAGAAATGAACCGACAGGTAACCACCGTTTTGGCCAACTTTAATTTTGCCCCCACAGAAACTTCAAAAAACAATCTGATCAACGAAGGAAGAAGCGAAAAGAGTATCTGTGTTACCGGAAATACAGTCATCGATGCATTGTTTTACGGAATTGAAAAGGTAAATGCCCCAAATTACACCGATGCTCAAATTGACTATTTGAAAAAAATAATAAAAAATGATAAAAAACTGATTCTGGTAACCGGTCACAGAAGAGAAAATCACGGTGGAGGATTCATCAGAATTTGTGAATCGCTGAAACAGATAGCAGAGCAGCATCCTGATGTCCAGATCATCTATCCGGTCCATTTGAATCCAAATGTAAAAAAGCCGGTTTATGAATTGCTTTCCGGGATTGACAATATTTCGCTGATTGCACCGCTGGCTTATCCGGCATTTATTTGGCTGATGGAGAAGGCACATCTGTTGATTACGGACAGCGGCGGAGTTCAGGAAGAAGCACCGAGTTTGGGAAAACCGGTACTGGTAATGAGAGATACTACCGAAAGACCCGAAGCAGTAACTGTCGGAACGGTTATTTTGGTCGGCACGGTCAAAGAGAAAATAATCTCTGAAACTGAACGTTTGTTAAATGACGAACATGCTTATCATCAAATGAGTAAGGTAATCAATCCTTACGGAGACGGAAAAGCAAGTGAAAGAATTGTAGAATTTATAATGAAACAAACCGATGAGTTATAATCCTGAAGTGGTGACAATAGGTCTGGGGTATATCGGATTGCCCACCTCTGCGCTGATTGCACAAAATAATATCAAAGTTTTCGGAGTTGACATCAGTCCGAATGTTGTCAACACAATCAATGAGGGCAAAATTCATATCGTAGAGCCCGATTTGGATACTGCAGTGGCAGCAGCTGTAAAAAATAATTTTTTGAAAGCCGGTTTGAAACCCGAAACTGCAAATGTATATCTGATTGTAGTTCCAACCCCCTTCAAGGGTGATCATGAGCCCGATATATCTTATGTACAGGCAGCAACAGAGACCATTATTCCATATCTGAAAATGGGAGATCTTTATATCATTGAATCAACCTCACCGGTCGGAACAACCGAAAAGATGCAGGAGTTGATTTACACCAGAAGGCCCGAGTTAAAAAACAAAATCTTTATGGCTTACTGTCCGGAAAGAGTGCTTCCGGGCAATGTAATGTACGAACTCGTCCATAATGACCGTGTGATTGGCGGAGTTGACGAGACTTCAACCGGAAAGGCTGTAAAATTTTACAGTCAGTTTGTAAAAGGAGAACTGCACAAAACAAATGCAAGAACTGCAGAAATGTGCAAACTGGTTGAAAACTCATCTCGTGATGTTCAAATTGCATTTGCAAACGAACTTTCACTGATTTGTGACAAAGCCGAAATCAATGTTTGGGAACTGATCAGACTGGCAAACAAACATCCGAGAGTCAATATTCTCCAGCCGGGTTGTGGTGTAGGCGGTCACTGTATAGCAGTTGATCCTTATTTTATCGTTTCCGATTATCCGATGGAATCAAGAATCATCGGTAAGGCCAGAGAAGTCAACAATTACAAATCATTCTGGTGTGCAGAGAAAATCAATCAGTCAAAAAAGGAATTCCAGCTGAAATACAATCGCGAGCCAAAAATTGCACTAATGGGTCTTGCGTTCAAACCGAATATTGATGATCTGAGAGAATCTCCCGCCAAATACATTGTCCAACGGGTCTTGCAAAATGCAAATGATGAAGAATATTTTATCGTTGAACCCAACATCAAAGAGCACAATATCTTTAAGCTGACCGATTACAGGGAAGCTGTTGAAAAAGCGGATATCATTGCTTTTTTAGTTGCACATCGGGAGTTTTTTGAATTAAATATTTCTCCCGAAAGAACAGTCTTGGATTTTTGTGGAGTAAAAAGGCAGTATTAAATATAGTTCAGCTTAACAGAGGGATTTCGTATTTTTGTAAAAGCTTTTATTTTATAGATTATGAAATCCTTTACTTTTCTTTTGTTTTCCTTTTTGGTTAATGTATCTCTTGCTCAATTTAAATACCCTTATTTTCAGAATTTTGAGAGTAATTTATTTTACGAAAATGGCTCTACCGGGTTAGATGAAAATAATAGTTTTGAAAAACTTATAGTAAAGTAAGTGTGAAAGTTTTAATTGTAAATCCACACATGAAAATCGGAGGAATATCAGCTTCATTGTATAATCTGGTTGATATTTTAAACAAAGAAAAATCTGCTCACGAAATAGAGTTATTTTTGTTCAATCCTGTCTTAGATGATAAATACAAGGATCTGGGAAATAAAACAAAAATTCATTCTACCTTTCTATTGAGTTGCCTATTTATAAACTTTAAACAAGCAAAAGACTTTTATAACCTGCGCAGGTTATCGGTCTATATTATTGTTAAAGCAATTGAAAGAATTATGGGCACTAATTTTCTAAGGAAATTGGTCATTCATAACACTCTTTTTAGAATGCAATATGATGTTGCAATTTCATTTTCAAATGATATTCCCCTAAACTATGTTTTTTTAGGTTCAAACTATTTTGTTCAGAAGGTTGTAACTGCAAAAAAGAAGATTGCTTGGATTCATAATGACATAGATCGGTTAGGTATGACCAGAGATTATATCTTGCAAGAATATGCTCGTTTTGACAAGGTTGTAAATGTTTCGAACAGCTGCAAGAACCGGTTTGAAGAATTGGCTCCAGAATTTATTTCCAAATCATGTTTGTTGGGAAATTACATTGATGGTAACTCTTTGCGAATTAAAGCTGATGAATTTAATCCTTATAAAGATGAAGTTCAAATGGTAAAAATCGTTACAGTTGCAAGGATAGATAACCAACAAAAACGAATTGACAGAATCCTGAAAATTTCAAAAAGACTGATTGAAAAAGGAATTGAGTTCAAATGGCATATAATCGGCAATGGACCGGATCTAAACACTTTATTAAAAGAAAAAGAGATTCTTGGGGTTAATAAATACGTGGTTTTTGAAGGTTATCAACCCAATCCTTTTCCATATATCAAAAATGCTGATATTTTTGTCCTGACATCTTCTTATGAAGCACAGGGAATGGTACTCAGCGAATCCTTACTTTTAGGTACACCGGTTGTTACAACGAATTTTCCGGCTTCGCTTGAGTTTGTTCAAAATGAAAAAAACGGGATTATAGCTGAAAACAGTACAGAGTCACTGTTTGAAACCCTTCTGGAATTGTTAAATAATAATTCAAAATTGAAAGAACTGAAACAAAATCTTTCTGGAAACGATTTTGGTAGTTTGGCGAATGATTTCTTGCTTAAATTTGAAAAAATAATTCACTTTTAAATGTCTATTAAGCAAAAAGCGATAAAAGGAGTCAAATGGACCACTCTCAACACGCTTATTCTAACAATTTGCACATTGTTGAAGATTTCAATTCTCGCGAGGCTAATAGACAAATCAGATTTTGGACTGATGGCCATTATTACCTTTGTAATGGGCTTTGTCGACTTGTTTATGGACATGGGAATCAGTATTGCCATTTTGCATAAACAAAAAATTTCAAAAAATGAATATTCAAGTTTATATTGGATAAATTTTATTTTTTCGATTGCGGTTTATTTGATTATATTAGTAATTACCCCATTTATAGCTGATTTTTATGATGAGGAAATATTGAGAAAACTTATTCCTCTCACAGGTGCAAGCATTATAATTGTTGCGATTGGCCGACAATTTAAAACCATTTTACAGAAAGATTTAAACTTTAAAAGGATTGCTGTTATTGAGATTATTTCCGCAGTTATTTCACTGGTTGCAGCTGTGGTTTTGGCCATAAAAGAATTTGGTATTCTGTCTTTAATTTATTCATTGCTGTTGAATTATATCATCGTTAGTTTTGCCTATCTCATTACCGGTTTCAAAACACATCCGATCCAATTTCATTTTAAATTTAAAGAAACCAAAAGCTTTTTAAAGATCGGAATTTTTCAGGTAGGCTCCCAGATTTTAAATTACTTTAACAGAGATTTGGATATTTTATTGATTGGTAAATTTTTTGGAGCCGAAGTTTTGGGGGGCTACAGCCTTGCAAAACAACTGGTATACCGACCGGCTCAGATAATTAATCCGATTCTGACTCAAGTAGCCTCACCCGCATTGGCAAAAATTCAGAGTAATTTGCATGTTTTGAAAGAGAACTATTTAAAGCTGATTAATTTGGTTTCATCGGTCAACTTTGTTGCATATTTATTGATTTTTATTTTTGCACCGATTTTGGTTCAATTATTCTATGGTAATAACTATTCGGAAATTGTGCCGCTGGTCAGGATTTTGAGTATTTATATGTATGTCAGAGCCCTCGGAAATCCTGTGGGCAGTCTTGTTGTTGCGACAGGAAAGACACATCTGGAATTTTATTGGAATTTGTTTACATTAATTATTATGCCTGTTCTAATTTTCATTGGAGCACAGTATTCAACAACTTGGATTGCAATCCTGATTACATTGGGAATGATTATACTGGTTGTTCCCAGTTGGTATTTTTTAATACGAAAGATGATTCCCGCTTCTTTAAGTGAATTTATATTTTCTTTGGTCCCAAAAAGCAATTATGCCGAAATTCGCAGATATATTCAAAAAAAGTAACATTATGAAATGGGTTATTAATTTTTTCCTTTTATTGGTTATAGGATTATGCAGTTTAAACTGTCAGAAAAAAGAAGATGTGGCGTATAATTCTGCAATAAATATTGACTCTCAAATTTCACATGATCTAAATCTTCCGAATTGGGGCCCCTATACAAAAAAGTATGTCGGGATTTCACACATCCCCAATATTGATCAGGGATTAAGATATGACCTGAGTGTTTTCCCAACCATTTATAATCAGGAGGCTACTCCACCCGACGTGCTGAAGAAAGGAAATTTCTTTATCTGGGAGGCCGCTCCAAATTTAAAATATTATTCATACAGACACGAGTTGGAATGGAAAGATCGGGTTTATGCGGACATCTCCTATTCATTTGCGAATGAAGATTCGAGATTGATTACAATGAATCTGATTAACAATACTGATATTGAAAAGACAATGTCGATTCATATGGTTTCTTCAATGCACTTCCCTCCGTTGGCTCCTCACAAACCAGAAGATGAGATCTTAATTAAAAAAATAGAATTGCCGGAAAATGGGATCTGGATTGATGGTCTGGATTATAAAACTTATACATATAAAAATCCGGGACACAGAAATCAGCTGGCCTATGACGGAATGCTGAGAGGAGAAGTTCGGGAGAACGGTCAAATAAATGGAAATGGAATTGAATTTGCAAAAAGTAGAGGTGACAAAGTTATATATGAATTTGATATTCCTAAAAACCTGGCAGAACCAGTACTTTATATTCGATATAAATCAGATTCCGAAAATGATACCGAAGTTGGGGTTTCAGGAACAGTCAGAACTTCCTTTAAATTGACATCTTCAAATCAATATACCTTTATCAAAAAAGAATTGGGGAAAATCACAGATAAACATGTCATCATGGAATTTGAAGCTCAGTCGGGCAATAGAGTGGTTATTGACGGATTTGCAATAATTAACAAGACAGATGACGACTTGGTTAAAGTTTCAAATGTGGAGTGGAATCCTGTGCCTGAGGTTATTGATAATCAGGAAATGAGTAACTCAATCATTTTAAAATATAAAAATTCAGATATTTATTACGGTCTGTATTGGGACCAGCCGAATTCTCAAATAATTGATTTCAAATTAAAAGATTTGCCTTCAGATTTCAACACAAATTCATCAGTTGGAATTCAGGATCAGGAAAAAAAATCAGAAAATGGATTTCTGAAAGATGTTGTGCTTTCACCGATTAACGTTCCATCAAATTCAATTCAGACAATTCATGCTTATATAAGTTCAGGAACTTTGGATCAGGTAAGAGAGAATCTTGCAAACATTAAAAACCTGAACTTTAATGAAATTAAAGAAGAGGCAAAAAGCAATCTTCATAAATTTAATGTGGTTCCGGATGGAGAAAAATATCTTTTCAGTCAGGAAAGAATGTCAGCTGTGCTGCTGAGTAATATTGTTTACCCCATTTATACTCAAAATCAGTACATCAGACATTCTGCGCCCGGGAGAAAGTGGGATTGTCTTTATACATGGGATTCAGGCTTTATCGGTATCGGACTCAATCAACTCGATACCCAACGGAGCATTGAAAATTTAAATGTATATTTAAGCGACCCTCTGGAGCAGTCTGCTTTTATTGACCACGGAACACCTCTTCCCGTCCAATTTTATCAGTTTTTGGAAATTTGGAATAAAACCCAATCCAAGGATTTTCTTGCTGAAGAATATCCAAAGTTGAAATACTATTATGATTTTCTTTCCGGAAAAATCGAAACATCGACCACCAATAATCTAAAATCGGGTTTAATCAGAACTTGGGATTATTTTTATAATTCGGGGGGTTGGGATGATTATCCCGCCCAACAATTTGTGCACGAAAACAAACTGACTAAAAAAGTAACACCTGTTATCAGTACCGCGCATCTTATTCGAATCGCCAAGATCATGAGACTTGCCTCTCGTCAACTTCAGATCAAACAGGATTTTGAAACTTATCAAAATGATATTGATAAATGGGCAGTGGCACTGAATCAATATTCCTGGGATGATGATTCAGGGTATTACAGTTATGTAATTCATAATGAAAGCGGGAATGCAGAAGCAAAACTTATGTTTGAGAATCACGCAAACTATAATATGGGATTGGATGGAATCAGTCCGATTATATCAGGAATCTCAAATAATCAGCAGATTCTTAAAATGATGGCAAACCTGAAGACAAAAGGAAAGATTTGGTCTGATGTGGGTCTTTCAACAATAGACCAATCGGCTCCTTATTATAATAAGGATGGATACTGGAATGGCCATGTGTGGATGCCCCACCAATGGTTCATCTGGAAATCAATGCTTGATTTGGGTGAGGATGACTTTGCTTTTGAAATTGCTGATACAGCGCTGAATCTGTGGAAAAAAGAAACAGAGGACACATACAACAGCAATGAGTACTTTTCAATTGAAACAGGGAAGGGCAAAGGATGGTATCAGTTTGGCGGATTATCTGCACCGGTATTATCCTGGTTCAGCTCTTATTACGAAATAGGGACGTTCACAACAGGATTTGATGTATGGATTATGGAAAAGGACTTTAATAAAGATTTTAATGCGTTTGAAGCCCGACTCAGGCTTCTGGAATTAAACAATAAGCCTTTTACTGTACTGTTATGTCTGAATCCCGAATTTAATTATGACGCCTATTGGAATGATCAAAAGGTCAAATCAGAACAAATAAACAAAGGTACCATCAGTATAACATTGAAAAGAGACTCAGAAATTGGGAATTTAAGAGTTGTCAAAAATAATTGAATCATATATGAAATTTCAAATTAAAAATTTTTCATTGGTCTTATTTATACTTTTTTTAAATTTTTCTTTTGCACAGAATTTGAAAATTCCATATTATGAACCTTTTGAAAATTATTCATTTACTAATAATTGGCAAATACAAGAACAGGAATCGAGCAGAATTGAAATTGAAAATTTTTATGACTTTTATTCAAATTCACTTGTAATTACTGTAGAGGGAAATGATCACCCTTCAATGAAAGTAACTACAGATGGCAGAACCAGATCGGAAATTGCACTTCTGAATCATCAAATTAAAAATAATGATGAATATTATTACAGTTGGGACATTTTCTTACCGGCAGATCAGGTATTTACAAAGAATTTATTTTCTTCCGAAGATAACTATTATGTGATAATGCAGTGGCATGAGACAGGAGAAGGGATTCCTACTTATTGTTTGAAGGGCGATGATATAAGAAAAGTAAGAGCTTTTCCTGTGTCTTTAAGATTAGTTCCCGGATCTCTCAGTCAAGACTCAAGAATGGATCTTCATTTAAAATATGGCACAACCTATGGACCGGGTAATTCTAGTAACGATGGAGATATATGTCCACAGGACCCGTATTCAAGAGGATATCGGGAATATATCATTAGCAAAGCAATCAAAATTGGAGAATGGAACCATATTGTAACGCAGATCAAATGGAGTACTGTTGGCGATTCTGCATTTATTCGAATGTGGATAAACGATTTGCCAATCATAAATGACAGAAGCATTGAACAATATAAAAGAAAAGGTGTAAACGCTGATTTGCGGCTAGGCAGTGAAAATTCTCAGGCATCAAAACTTGGTGGAGTTCCCTTGCTATATACACGCGTGGAAAACGGAATTGAAATTATTGAACAGAACTATCAAAAATTAGGTCACTATAGAAAAAACTATGATTCAGACAATACTATCCTCATTGATAACTACCGAATCACAACCGAATATCCACCCAAACCTTTTACAACTTCTTTGATAGATAAATTCTGTAACAAAGAATTACCGCCCGGTCAGGAATATAAACTCGAGGCCTATGAAATTGCTCCTTCGAACTATTATACCTTCAATTTTAAAGATGAAGCAAAGAAACAGATCAACGAAATCAAGAGCTTCAGTAATTATATTGATTTAACAAATCAGGACTGGGTAAGAGCCAATGATAAGTATGAAGTCAGTGTGAGAGCTGTAAACCGGTTAAACAATGGCAGTGGGTTTGATTACGGCAGATCATGCAAGGTTCAGATACCGGAAAATACAAATTTGGAAGATTATTATAGTTCCAAATCAATTTCCAATCCTTATATAATGCGCCGAAACGAAACCATATATGCCTATCCGCTACCCGGCGCAACCGATTATTTGTTCAAGATAACCAATACACAGAATCCAGGAAACGAAATATGGATACCGGGAAACGGAAAGGACATAAATTCACTGAACCTGAGCAGAATTTCAGGAACAAAAGAAAATGCAACGTATCAAATAAGTGTAAAAGCAGCCCGTATGGAAAACGGAAAGGATATCTATTCACACTTAAATACAGGCAGGTCTGATTTTATTAAGGTTAAAAAGCCGGAAAAAAATTTAGACAAAAAAGTAAAGATTGAGTTGAATTCTTCAGCCGATTCTTTTCACATTCAATCAAAAACCAAGCTGAAAAACATTTACCTGATAAGTAATACCGGAGAAGTTCTTTTAAAATCTGAAGTTGATAAAAAAGAAATAATATTAGACTTATCTCTATTTAAAAACGATCTTTATCAAATTACATTAGTTGATAAAAAAGGGCGTGTTTTTAACAATTCTTACACTAAATGAAAGCCTTTTTCCATTACATTTGTGCAATATCATAAATTATCGCAATGCAAAAGCTATTTATTATCCTTACTTCTGTTTTATTTTGTCAATTTGTTATTTCTCAAACGACCTATGTCCCAGACGATAATTTTGAACAAAAACTTATTGATTTGGGATATGATGCGTACTTGACGATTATGTGCTGACAGACAACATCGCAAGTATAAATAGTTTATTTATGTCTGGGGTAAATATCTCAGATTTAACAGGGCTTCAAGATTTCGCAAGCCTTATTTCTTTAAATCTTTCATACAACCAAATTACTGAAATATTTTTTCACCCTAATGTAAATATAGGATTCTTAATACTGAATAATAATCCTATATCAGAAATAGACTTATCTTCTCACAGTCAATTAAGTGAAATGAGCCTATCTAATACAAATATTACAACATTAGATTTAAGCAACAATCCCAATCTTAGATATTTTTACTGTGGTAATACACCCATATTGGAACTTGATTTGTCAAATAATCCTAATTTAAGAGAGATCGTTTTATATGGTGGTAATTTTGAAATAGTAGATTTACGAAATGGAAATAATCAGAATATTATCAGTGTGAATTTTCTAAATAATCCTAATTTACCTTTTATTCTTGTAGATGATTGCAATTACAGCACAAACAACTGGACTGATGTAGACCCTGAAGCAATATTTATTGAAAATGAAGGAGATACATCTTGCCTTTTAGGTATTAACGATGTTGAACTCAAGAATGAAATTGATCTATTTCCAAACCCGAACAGTGGTGTGGTGTTTTTGAAAAATTATCAAAATTTAGATATAGACAGGATTTATCTAACTGATTTTTCGGGGAAGAATATTAAAACATTTATCTCTAATTTTGAAAAATTAGATATTGCAAATCTAAACTCTGGAACTTATTTACTTAAAATACACTTAAAACCTTCCAAGGTCATAACAAAGAAAATTATTAAGAGATAGGCACATTAAAAAGAACATAAATATTTACATATCAGAAAATTACTTACAAACCTATTATCTTCTTATTTACACCCTTTTTAGAATATGTTACCGAATTTCCCTGAACGCTTACATTTCCAACCGGGTTTATATATTTAGGCGACTCAATGGTAATAATTGAGGTAATGTTAGACTGTTTTGTTTCTAAATTTATTTGCTTGGTATCTGTTTTCTTATTGGGAGACAAACTCCTGAAAAAGTCTTTTACGGCTACCTTGTCCCCTCCATTTAATGATTGAATCGTTAATGAAATTTGATTGGGAAAAGATGCTTTAGCTAAATTACCATTTACCGAAATATCCGTTGCATTTTCTCCCAAATTAAATATTTGAGTTAAGGATTTTGTTAAATTGACATTATCGCTGTTATCTTGTACTATAATTACGTTCGGATGGATATAGATTATTTTTCTCCTTAAAAGAATACCGTCATAAAAATTGTGTTCAGCTTCCACTATCTCATAATCTTCTTCTCTCGTATAACTGATAAGTTTAGAAAATTTATCCTTGCCATCAAGTGAATAATCTGAATTATTGACCACCACCGTATTATGTGCCAAAGCGGATATTAACTGAGGGCGATAGGTTTGGTCATAGGCATAATACCCCTGATCTGTAAAAATATCGGTGCCGAGCGTTTGAAAGATGAAAGATAAATCATCGTTATGTTTATGAACTTTGGAATAATAGTTCGCAAAAAGACATAAATAACCCTTGTCGGGTGTATTGGTTCTCAAAGTGGCTATGTTGTTCTCAAAACTTACCATAGAAGGAAGAGAATAATTTTTTGTAAGATCCCGAAGCCGCTTGTCGTTCCCGAATTTTTCTATCATTTCCTGGTTGACCATTTCTATCTGGCTGTCTCCCCACAATGGAAATTTCAGATCCGGTTTTACCAATTGCAAAAGAATATCATTCATCCTCAAATATTTTACCATCATAGAAGGGTCTATGTTTTCTTTTCCAATAAGGTCAAAAATGGATTTGTAAAGATTATAATTAAAAATATGATACGTGGTTGAGTGCTCTCTGGCTAATCCCGTTGGGCCAATAATCTTGTTAAAATTATCCAGTGACCTTGTAGCTGCTAAATTCCGCAAAGAATTTGACAAATCTGCATTGGATTTTGTGATTTTCGCAAGATAAAGTAAAGTACGATCCATCATAATAGCATGATTATGTACCGAATAGTGAGCCGGATCTGTCATAAAAATGACATTGAGAGAAATATGGTCAAATGCCCTTTTAATAAAATCAACATCAGGAACATCAAGCTCCAGCTCATCAGCAATTGTTTGCAGAACATGGAGGGTCCTGAATGCTGTTGCATGATCGTACCAGGTATATTCTGATGTTTTTTGATCCAAAGAAGGATGGTGAGAAATATAGTTATTCACATATTTTTTTGCCTGCTCATGATAGGCAATATCCTTTGTATCCTGATAAGTGTGGTTTAAAAAAGACACAAACAATAAATTTTCATAGTAAAGCTGCCAGGTTGTATTATTTTCAGGATTTTCTTTCCATGTTATTTCATCCAAAGGTTTGTAAAAAGGCTTAAAAGTATGCAGTACCACAATAGAATCTTTAAGAATTTTATCTGAATACCCTTTGATCTGTTCCAGTGAAAAATTGGGTACGGTTCGGGGAATTTCAATAAATTTTATTGACTTACTGATTTCTAAAAGATTGACTGAATATTTCACAGAATCATTTAAGGAAATGTTGACTGCAGTTTCTTTTAACAATTTTTCTTTCTTTTCCTGAGGAGAGGCACATGAAGCAATCAAAAGAACCAATAAGGTTATAAAATAACTGTTTCTCATAATGGTATATTTACGTTTGTAAAAACAAATATATAGATAGTAACATCTAATCAGTAAAATTTTAATCAAACATTTCAGATTCTCTATTTTAAAGGATTGAAGCAATATTTCAAAATGAAAAGCATTACTTTTGTGAAATTTAATTCTTTTCTGATAAACAGATAAAAAATTTACTTTTAATATTAAGACTTTTACGTTTTGAAACTTTTTGTTCAGATAATATTGGTTATACTTTTTCTTCTGCAGGGAACGAATACCTATAATGCGTATGTTATCTTTTTACTTTTGCTGTTGTTGGCAACAAATATTTCAATTAAATCAATTAAATTCAAGTTGCCGAATTATTACACAATTGCAGTTCTTATTTATTTATTTTATTTGGGAATCGGACTGAGTTACAACCATATAAAACCAACGATTGATATAAAGTTCCAAATCTTTTCGTTTATCTTTTACTTTTGGCTATTAAACCAGCGTTATAAGATTGATTTTCTTAAGCTCTTATTCATCATAAATATAATTGTATTCATTATTTACATACTCCTCAAGGTAAAATTATTGCCAAGTCTCTGGAGTGAAAATGCGTTCGGGTTTAAAGGACGTATATACGGACCGGCCATTACCGCATTCATTCTTATAGGCTTTTATTATTTATACAGAGGGCTAAAGTTTGACTGGAAATTTGGAGTTTCGGCTGCACTGGCGCTATCCTATATTGCAATTACTACTAATTTTATGAATTTAGGAATAGCTGTAGGTATGATTCTTTTGGTAATCATTAATTTCAAAAGATTCTTCAACCCTATTTATTTTTCAGTAATCGGTATTTTGATTGTCTGCGGAATAGTCTATTTACAATCATCTCTAGTTCCGGAATTGGTTCAAACCAAATTGAAATATGTATTCAGGCCTTGGGAATACAGCAGTTTAAGAATCAGAATTTCAGATTTGCAAAAAGCCTTTAGAAGCGAAAATTTTACAACGTTGGAAAATATATTTGGCAAAGGGTTTGGTGCAAGCACCAGAATTTTTAGAGATAATAAAATTGCTGTGAGTTTCAGAGGTTATTATACCTTTCAGGAAATTGACAATGGATTTTATTATATATTTCACAGAGGCGGAGTTTCTTTAATGACAATTTTTTTGTTATCTCATGCCTATCTGACATATAGAATTCCAAATTTGAAAGCCAAGCTTGGATTTATTTTAATGTTTATCATGACCAACCTTCTTTCTATTCACTATTTCAACTATTTCTTTTATCTGCTGATTCCATTTGTAATTTTAACAAAAGATAATCAAGAGAAATGAAAAACCTTCTTTACATAGTTCCCAATATTGAAAGGATTAATGGCGGACCGGTTTCCAGAATTACAGATTTTAAAAAGGAATTTAATTCTAATGGAGATTTGATAATATCAAATAATAAGATATCAAAGGCTCTCGCAACAAAAAAACTGAATGTGGTGTATGTTGAGTCAGCAACCAATCGGATTGGCTTTGATGATTTGATTGCGCTGTTAATATTGAAGATAAAATCCAAAAAATTAATCGTTTTTATCAGAGATATTTATATAGAATTATTTCCTGAAGAATACAAAGGCCCCAGAAAATCAATTACCAGATATTGCAATCAGTTCAGTAACTATTTTCTCACCTTAATATCATCAAAACTTGCTTTCCCAACCTATGAGATGGGAAAGTTTTTTTTTGAAAAAAACAAATATCATCCTAAAAGAGAATTTTTTGAATTGCCGCCTGCAACAGATTCCGGTGCCATATTTCAATATGAAATAAGTACGGATACAAAGCCCGGAATCTTATATCTGGGAGGTACACACTACGTAAATTCAGGTTTTGAAAAATTTATTGAATATGCTGAACTGTACTCAGAAAGTTATAACTTCTTTGTGCTGACACCCGATACGGACTTGAACAATAGGTATAAAATTCCAAAAGAACTGTTTGTTTCAAGTTTGAAAAGAAATCAGATCCCGGATTTTCTAAAAGAAAATAACGTTGCAGTTGCATTTCACACCAGACCGCGAAATTTTTATGATGACATTACTTTTCCAATTAAAGTAATGGATTTTATTAATTTTGGACTTCCTTTTCTGACAGAAAGACATAAACCGATGGAAAATCTTATGGGAAAAGATTATAATTTATTTGTTGATTGGGAGGATGCTGAAAGTGTAATGAAAAAAACAAATGACGCAACCATTCACAGAAAAGTGTATCTTAAAAAATTGGAACGCACTGCAGAAGAAAACACATACAAAAAAAGGTTTGATGAAATTATTAAATAATAATAGATTTTTTGAGCTCAGCCTGGCATTATTTGCATTTACGCTTCTCATGTGGAACAACATCAACACATTGGCTGTTTATCCGGTGATAATTGCATGGGTTCTGAAAAATAATTGGAAAGAAAAGTTTTTTCTTCTGAAACAAAATCTGACAGCATTTCTCCTAATGACTGCCCTATTCCTGCTTTTCTTCTCAAACTTTTGGTTCATTGATGATAAATCAGCTGCAATCGATCTTTCTGTCAAAGCAAGTCCATTGATTTTGTTTCCGCTGATTCTTTTCAGCACCTCAATTAAAGATTATAAAATAAGCAATATTTTTTCGGCAATGATTGCCGGAACGGTTGTTACAATCCTTATTTGCTGGATAAGGATAATCTGGGATATTCTGTCAAAAAAGAATCCGTTGGATCAGGCGGGGTATTTCTTTGAATGGATTTATACGGATTTTAATTTGCTAAAGCCTTTCAATACGCATCCGAGCTATGTTGGAATTTTGGTTGTCCTGTTAATTATAATTCTGATGAAGTATAAGGGGTTTGAAGAATTTAGAAAAGAAAAAGTGCTGTATCGTACACTTCTATTTGTTCAAGCGTTTTTTATCCTTCAGACAAACAGCAGAATCTCGTTATTATGTCTTTTTTTATTTCTGACCTATCATTTTATTTCCAGATTTACCAGAAAATCAATTTTTCAATATTTGGCGGTATTGGTTGTTCTTGCACTCAGCATTTTAAAGTTTGATTATTTGAGCAACAAACTAACATCAATTCTTACCCCCGAAGGTGATGTAATCCTGGATAGATATCCAAGATGGATTGCAATCATAAAAGAAAATGATTTATTGGGTAATTTTTGGATAGGCAGCGGAAAAGAAGACGCTCAGTTTATATATAACGAAGCCTATTTCAAAGGAGGATTTAATCAGGCATTAACAGAACATTACAATGCTCATAATCAATATCTCGACTTTTTTGTTTCAAATGGAATTGTTGGACTTCTCGCTTTTTTAGCTGTTTTATTCTTCTTCTTTTTGAAAACCGGAAAAAGTTTAATCGCTCAAGCCTTTATTCTGATTTTTTCTCTTTTTGCAATGACTGAATCTTATTTTGGAAGAAGCGCAGGTTTGTTAATGTTTGGTTTTCTTTATTCAATCATGTTCGTTAATTTTAAAACTGAGGACTAAATGAAACTTGCCATTATTACACCCCGATACCCAAAAGAAAATGATCCCTATAATCATATGTTTGTTCATGTCAGGGCAAAATATTTTAAAGAGCTGGGAAATGAAGTCGTAATCTTTGTTCCATCATCAAAAAGAAATTCATACAGCTACGAGGGTGTTGATGTGAAACTAATGTCAAATCAAGAAATTATAAAAGAATTTGATCGTTTTGATTTGCTTTATTTGCATTTGCTGAATAATTATTTTGGAAGTAAAAGTGGCTGTTATCCGATTTACAATGATATACGAAAAAACAAAAGAACATTTGCCATTTTTATTCACGGATCTGAGATTATGAAGTATCCTGATTATTTATTTGATTTTTCATTTTCACCAAGAGGTATTCTCAAATATATTTATTTAAATTTCTGGAACTCTGCAAAAATGAGAAGCTTCATAAATGACGCAAACAAAAGACAAAATGCTGCTTTTATTTTTCCTTCTAATTGGATGAAAGAACACACTGAATCAATTTTGAAATTAAAACTAAAAAATTCTAATATCATTCCAAATGGAATTGACACAGATTTATTTAAGTTTTTAGATTCATATGAAAACAGGCATAAACTATTGATGATAAGACCCCTTACGGATTTAAAATATGGATTTGATATTGCAATTGAGATTGTTAAACACCTTCCCTCAGAATTTAAACTAACTATATACGGAAAGGGGAAATACGAAAATTACTGCAGAAACCTTATTGACAGATATGGGCTGAATGAAAGAGTTGTGATAATTAATAAATATATTGACAGGTACGAAATTCCAAATACTTTTAAGAAATATGGAGGATTCATTGCAACTACACGGTTTGATTCACAGGGTGTAATTATGTGTGAGGCAATGGCCTCGGGTTTGCTTACAGTAAGCAATGGCGTGACTGCAATACCTGAATTTATAAAAGATGGTAAAAATGGAATCCTTGCAAATTCACCAAAAGAAATAGCAGATAAAATCACAGAGGTTGTTTCTAATCCTGAAAAATACAGGACGATTATTGAAAATGCAAGAAGAAAAATGGAAGATATCAGCATTGAAAAAGTAGGAAAAAAAGAGCTTAAAGTACTGTCTAATTTAATCGAAATCTAATGTGCGGAATCCTTGGATCAGTTA
>JBAYPM010000026.1:0-36065 GCA_041677705.1 Weeksellaceae bacterium
ATCCGTCCGACCGATTTTAATCTGAAGTTGGCAGGGGCAGATCCGAGTCAGCGAAAACTGTATGATTTGATCTGGAAAAGAGCGATTGCCAGCCAAATGGCTCAGGCAGATCTGGAAAGGACGATCATCGATATCAAAAACTCAAAAAATAAAGAAATCTTTCAGTCAAAAGGTGAAATCATCGTGTTTGACGGATTTCTGAAAGTATATCAGGACACGGTAACCGACGAAGATGACGATACTTCGACCGGTTCATCCCTCCTGCCGGATGTTCACAAAGGTGACGCACTGGATGCCGAAGAAATTTTTGGGACCCAGAAATTTACAAAAGCGGCACCGAGATATACCGAAGCGTCACTGGTCAAAAAACTGGAAGAACTCGGAATCGGCCGGCCTTCTACCTATGCGCCGACCATTTCGACCATTCAAAACAGAGATTATGTGATTCTGGGGAATCTGGACGGTGAAAAAAGAGAATTGAAAACACTGAAACTGAAATCAGGAAAAATATCGGAAAAAACCGAAACCGAAACTTTTGGTGCAGACAGAAGAAAACTGATTCCGACCGACATCGGTGTGGTGGTCAATGATTTTCTGGTTGATCATTTCACCTATATCATGGATTATGATTTTACGGCCAAAGTCGAAGAAAGTTTTGACGACATAGCAGAAGGCAAAGAGAAATGGACCGAGATGATTGGTGATTTCTACGGCAGATTTCATCAGAATGTCGAAAAAGTGGAGGAAACCGCAAAACGTGCGACCGGTGAAAGAGCTTTGGGAACCGATCCGAAATCGGGCAAACCTGTTTTTGCAAAGATCGGCCGTTTTGGCCCGATGATTCAGATCGGAGAAACCGAGGACGATGAAAAACCAAAATTTGCAAGTCTGCTCAAAACCCAGTCGATTCAGAGCGTTACACTCGAAGAAGCGCTTGCCCTGTTTGAACTGCCGAGAAAACTGGGCGAATATGAAGGCGGCGAACTGGAAGTGAATGTGGGTAGATTCGGACCTTATGTGAAATACAAAGACATATTTGTTTCGATTCCAAAAGGTGAGGACATGATGGAGCTGAGTTTTGAACGTGCGGTTGAACTGGTGGAACAGAAACTGAAGGCAAATGCGCCGATTGCGATTTACGACGGCAAAGAAGTGACCAAAGGAAAAGGAAGATTCGGTCCGTTTATCAAGTGGGGCGACCTGTATATCAATGTGTCCAAAAAATACGATTTTGACAATCTGTCCCAATCCGACATCAAAGAACTGATTGAGGACAAACTGAGAAAAGAAGCCGAAAAGGTGGTTCAGAACTGGGAGGAAGAAGGCATCCGAATCGAAAAAGCGAGATGGGGCAGACACAACATCATCAAGGGCAAGACAAAGATTGAACTTGCAAAAGAGGTGGATGTGAAAAAACTGAAACTCGATGATGTGAAAAAATTAATCGAACAACAAAAACCCACTTCCAAAAAGAAATGACAGACGAATTCCTGACTCCGGTTTCGGATGAACTCAGACGGTATGCAGCAGAACTCGATACATTCTCGATCGGCTACAGCATTGGTTTTGACAATGATCCGGATGAAAATTCAATTGCAATCATCGGTGTTTACAAAAACAGCAGCAAAAGTTCAGAAGCTGCGACAGATCAGTTCAGAAAACAGTTCTATCGGCTGAAAAACGGAAACTGGCAGCTCAAAATCTATGATCTGGGCGATCTGTTGCCGGGTGCAACCGATGATGATACTTATTTTGCATTTCTGAAAATTCAGGAAGAATTACTCAAAAAAAAATGCACCTTAATAATAATAGGTGATGATCCGGCGCTGGCCTACTGGCAGTTCAGAGCATTTGATTCGGTGACCCACAAAGTAAATCTCAGCTGTATCGACAACCGTTTCAGACTGGGAAATGACTCTGAAGAATTATCGGAATTCAATTATTTGAGTAAAATTATTACAAACGAACCCCATTCTCTTTTTGATTATACCCATCTGGGGCATCAAACTTATTTTGTTGCCCAGGAGGAACTCGATCTGATGGAGGAACTGAATTTTGAGGTCAAACGTCTGGGACTGCTCACCGAAAATTTGGACGAAAGTGAACCCGAACTGAGAAATTCGGATATGGTTATTTTAAATCTGGATTCAATTCAGCGTTCTGATTTTCAGTCGAATGCAGAACCATCACCAAACGGTTTCAGCTCGAGAGAGATTTGTGCGATTGCAAGATATTCGGGTATCAACAATAAAGTAAGGTCGTTTGGCGTTTATAACTTTGAGGCGAAAAACATACTGTCGGACAATTTGTTGTTGGCAGAAATTCTTTGGTATTTTACAGAAGGCAGAAATCATTCAGCCGGAGATCTGGATTTTGACAATGAAAGGAGTTTTGAGACTTTTCGTGTTCAGCTGGCTGAGCAGGAATTGGTCTTTTACCGCAACATCATGTCAGATCAGTGGTGGATGGAACCGGATGATTCGGAATCTGTTGACGGGAGGCATCAGATCATTCCTTGTTCGAATAAAGATTACAAAGATTCGCTTTTGGGTAAAATTCCACACAGATGGTGGAAAGCTTATAAAAAATTATACTGACAACAATAATTTGTCAATTTAATCGTTTAGCTAAATGCCCGATAAAAATTTTTGGGGAATTGTAAAAATATTATAGATTTACACGCTTAAAAAAATAAGGATGAAGAAAGCATTGGCAGCAGTAATCATTTTATCTTTTTCTCTTTCTTCCTGTAAGATGTTGAAGAAAGGAAGACATGGAGGAAAAGACGATGGTCAGATTGTGGGTAAAAAATCAACTACATGGACTCCGCAGCGACCCAAAGGAATGGTTCCCGTTCCGAGTGGCGCATTTGTGATGGGTCAGACAGACTACGATTTTACCTTCGACAATTCGGCTCCGGTGAGAACCGTGACCGTATCCGGCTTTTTTATGGACGATACAGAAACCACAAACTCAAAATATCATGTGTTTGTAGATTATGTCCGTGATTCAATCGCAAGAACCATGCTGGCTGAAAAGGCGGCTGATTTGGGATTTGATCCGACTACCGGCTCTTCGGGCAATGAAGAAGGCATCGCGGCATACAAATACATTTCAGGAAGCGAAGACGGCGAACCGACACCATGGGATGATTATGTGGCTTCAAAATCAGACGGCAGAGAAGGCAGTTACAACGAACAGCGCAAACTGAACTGGAACGTTGATCTGGCATGGAACAAATACGAATATCCCGATGTCGATTATGCTGAAGCAATCGATGCGCTTTATTATCCGCCCGAAGAAAGATTCAATGACGAACGTCTTATAGATGTAAGAAAACTGAAATTCAAATACACCTGGATCGATCAGGAAAGCGCTGCGAAAGAAGCAAACAACCCGGATTCGTTCCGTGTTGACTTCCGTCACCAGGAAGTTGTACCGGTTTATCCCGATACCACAGTCTGGGTACGTGACTTCAACTATGCGTACAACGACCCGATGCACGAAAACTATTTCTGGCATGATGCCTATTCGGATTATCCGGTGGTTGGTGTCAATTGGAACCAGGCAATGGCATACTGTGCATTCAGAACAAAAAAACAGAATGACTATCTGGCAACCAAAAGAAAAAGAAAAGATTCACCCCAAAAAGTGATTGCATATCGTCTCCCGAACGAAATAGAATGGGAATATGCGGCAAGAGGTGGTCTTCAGGATGCTCCCTACCCGTGGGGCGGTCCGTATCTGACCGATGACAGAGGCTGTTATCTGGCCAATTTCAAACCCAAAAGAGGTGACTATATCGAGGAAGAAGGCAAAGGCTATATGTACACTGCACCTGTAAAAACTTTCCATGCAAACGGATACGGTCTGTATGACATGGCAGGGAATGTGGGCGAATGGACAGTATCTCCTTATGACAAGGCTTTCTATCAGATGAGTTCAACTCTGAACCCGACACTTGCACGCGAGAGGAGCGACAAAAAATCTGTCAGAGGCGGTTCGTGGAAAGACATCGGATATATGCTGATGGTGAGCGCAAGAGACTGGGAACACAAAGACTCTGCACGAAGCTTCATCGGATTCAGAACCGTACAGTCATTCCCTGAAGGATCAAAAATCAAATACAGAAAGAAAAGAACAAGATAAAGGACAATTAACACTTTTAATTAACACAAATTTATTTTTAACTATGGCACTTAAAGCATCAAAAAGAGAAGTCGGCTTGAACTTCTTCTACAGTATCGGAGCTGCAATCGTAATCGCAGGAGCTCTATTTAAAATCAATCACTATTCAATCCTTGGATTGGACGGTTCAACGGTACTTGCAATCGGGATGATCTGTGAGGTGATTGTATTTACCGTGTTTGCATTTGACAAACCTGCAGGATCATACGATTGGGAAAAAGCTTATCCTGAACTGCTCGATTCATCAACTCCGGTTGCAAGAAAATCAAAAGCAGCCGCGTTGCCAGACGAATCTGACAATGTTTCTCTTTCACAAAAACTGGACAAAATGCTCAGTGATGCGAAAATGGATGTCTCTCTGATGGAAAGACTGAGAAGCGGAATCGAGAACTTTGGTTCAGCGGTTAATGAAATCAATAAAACCACCAGCGCTGCAGCAGCAACACAACAATACGGAGATCAGCTTGCATTGGCAGCAAACCACATGGAGTCTCTGAATGCGCTGTATCAGGTTCAATTGGAAAATGGTCAAAAACAAGTAGAATTAAATCAACAGTTTATCGGTGAAATGCAGGCAAACGCAGAAGGTTCTAAGAAATTCCAGCAGGAATTGGTGGCTTTGTCTGAAAGCGTGAACAACCTGAACAGAGTTTACGGAGGTATGTTGTCTGCTATGAAAGGAAATTAATCAATTGATAATTTCTAAAACTCACACAATGTTTAACATTCTACATTTTTAAAAATGGCACAAGGAGGAGGTAAAGCAGCACGGCAAAAGATGATCAACCTGATGTATATCGTCTTCATCGCGATGATGGCGATGAACGTCGACCGTCAGGTTCTGAGATCTTTTGAAGACATCACCGTGACTTTGGATGATTCATCCAAATTAACAGACAAGAACAACCAGACATTCTATGAAAATATTACAGACAAAGCTAAGACTGACTCAGCTTATATGGCAATATTGGGAATGGCAAATCAGGTAAAAACTGAATCGAATAAAGTGTACCATATTTTGGAAGGCATCAAAACCGAAATCATGAACAAGCAGGGTTATACTCTGCCAACCTATGGTGCAGCGGTTGACGATGCAGAAACCAATTATACTTCGCTTTCAAATATTGAGGTATTCACAAAACTTTTGTTCAAAGAACAGGACAAACCTACAGACAAAGGAAATGAACTGATCAAAGCAATTGATGATTACCGCGGTTTTATGGGCGGTGTATATAAAGAAGGTACCGACAAAGAAAGAATCGATCATGTTTTTAATACTGAGAATAGAGGTAAGAAATCATGGTTGAACTATAATTTTTATGAGCAGCCGATGGTTGCGGGCATGGCGAACCTTACCAAACTTCAGTCTGACATCAGAACTGAAGAAGGTAACCTGGTCAGAGCGTTATTGGCAAACAAACTTCAGGAAGAAATCGAACTGAAAGCTTATCAGCCGATCGTTATGGCTCCGCCTTTTGTTCGTTCAGACAAACCTGCCGATGCAAGCATTGCATTCGGTGCGTTTGACAACAATCTTCAGGGTAAAGTCATGATTGACGGTATCGGAGAAGTTCCTTTGGTTGACGGTTTGGCTAACTTTAAGCTGAATACCGGCGGCTCAGGTCTTCATACTGTAAAAGGTACTATCACTTGGAGAGGTGCAAACGGCGAATTTGTTGAACCGGTTCCGTTCTCACACGAGTACGAAGTCGTAGCAGAAACGATTACAGATCTGCCAAGCGGTGCTGTGATTACAGCTGATAAGATGAATGTGGTTTACCGTAACTTGGACAACCCGATCACTGCAACCGTAAACGGTGCCGACGGCCCTGTTTCACTGACTGCAAGTATCGGAGGTCTGAGGCCGAACGGAGCGGGTAAATGGATGTTCAAACCTGCTGCCGGAAGCGGTACGGTTAAATTCACCGCATCTGCTAAAACATCTACCGGTAAAGTGGTTTCAGGTTCAATGGATTTCAGAATCAAACCTGTTCCGCCGGCAAGAGCACACATTGCGAACAAAACCAATCTGCAGATTCCGGCCAACGGACTTGCAGGACAAACTGTTCGTCTTGACTGGCCTGACTTCCTGTTCGATGTTACCGGTGAGGTGACCTCGTTCAAAGTGAAAGTTCCCGGACAGCCTACAGCTCTGGTTACCGGAAACAAGATGGGCGGCGCGGCAGGACCACTGTCAAAAGCAAAACCTGGAGATATCGTAGGTGTATTTGACATCAAGTACAACTCGACTGCAGGCCCCGGAGAAGCTTCGCCGGTTACAATTGAAGTAAGATAATAAATTAATAAAATCATATTATGAAGTGTCTTTTTTTCGGATTAATGAGTTTGATAGCTTCAGCAAGCATGGCTCAAAACGTTTTGAACGCGCTCACACCTGAACAGCTTAGAGAGCAGCGTGAAACCAAGACCATGGTGACCGAAGCCGGAGATACCGTGAGTACACTGGCAGTGCCGTTGGAATACGGATTTATTGAAGACAAAGATATAATCTGGTCAAAAATCGTTTGGGAAGTCGTTGACTTCAACGAAAGACTGAACCAGCCTTACTACCGTTCGTCTGACGGATTCATCAACGAAACCGCATCGCTTTACGATGCGCTGGTTGACGGTGTAAGATCGGGTAAGATTTCGCAGGTCTATGACGACGAATATTTTACAACCAAAATGACTTATGAACAGATCGTATCGCGTACCGCAAAGAAAGATACCCAACAGTATTATTGGGACATGATCGATGCCGGAGAAGAACCGGATGATGCGCTGATCTTTAATTTTGAAGTTCACTCAAGTGATATCAAAATGATGAAGATCAAAGGAATGTGGTATATCGACCGCAGATTGGGTGAAATGAGATACCGTCTTTTGGGACTGTGTATCATGGGACCGGATGCTCAGGCACTGGGAACCCAGTTTGATGACGGAACTTTTGTTGACCTGTTCTGGATTTGGTATCCGGATGCGAGAGAAGTGCTCAACAATTACACCGTCTTCAACCCAAGTAACTCATCATCGACAGTCACCTTTGACGATATGCTCAATGCGCGGCGTTTCAACTCGGTGCTGTACAAAGCCCAAACCATCCACGGAGTCAGCCCGATCGAGGACTATATTCCAAGCGATGCTAAAGGCCAGCTTGAAGAAAGCGACTACATCAGAAACAGCATCCTTCAGTCAGAAGCCGATATGTGGAATTATTAATGATATGATTCAGTAATACAAAAAAAGCCCTGTCACCCCGATGGGGCTTTTTTTAAGGGTTTCCTACAATTACGGCCAAACGGATGATGCATTTGACGTATATTTGTTTGGTTATTCAAAATTTGGAATAATGGCGTATAAAATATGGCTCTCTACTCCCCACATGGGCGGTGAAGAGATGAAATATATCAACAGTGCCTTTGAAGAAAACTGGGTGGCTCCGCTTGGCCCCAATGTCAACGGATTTGAAAAAGATATTGAAAATTTTCTGGGACACAATTCGTTTGTTGCAGCACTCAGCTCGGGTACTGCAGCACTTCATCTCAGCCTGATTCTTGCCGGCGTTGAACACGGCGATGATGTGATCTGTCAGAGTATGACTTTTTCGGCCTCTGTCAATCCGGTGGTTTATCTGGGAGCTAAACCTGTTTTTGTGGACAGCGAAAAAAATAGCTGGAATTTGTCACCCGAACTTTTGGAAGATGCAATCAAAGACCGAATTTCAAAAGGCAAAATGCCAAAGGCGATTGTAGCAGTTCATCTGTACGGGATGCCTTTTGATTTTGATTCGATTAAGGAAATTTCGAACCGTTACGAAATTCCGATTGTTGAAGATGCAGCCGAAGCGCTCGGAAGCGAGTACAAAGGCAGAAAATGCGGTACTTTGGGTGATTTTTCGGTTTTGTCTTTCAACGGAAATAAAATCATCACCACTTCGGGCGGGGGTGCACTCAGAGTCGGCACAGAAGAATTGAAGAAAAAAGCGGTTTTTCTGGCAACCCAGGCAAGGGATGATGCACCTTATTACCAGCATTCTGAAATTGGATACAATTACAGAATGTCAAATATTTCGGCCGGCATCGGAAGAGGACAAATGGAAGTGCTGAATGACAGAATCAAAGCAAGAAGAAAAAATTTTGAATATTATCGTCAGAATTTGGCTGACGTTGCGGGAATTAAATTTCTATCCGAAACCGAAGGAAGTTTCTCTAACCGATGGCTCAGCTGCATACTGACCGAATCTCATGAAAAAAGAGAAGAAATCAGACTGAAACTGTTGAAGTCGGAGATAGAAAGCAGACCTTTGTGGAAACCGATGCATCTGCAGCCGGTTTTTAAAAAATATCAGAGATATATCAGCGGAGTCAGTGAAGACTTGTTCAACAGAGGATTGTGTTTACCAAGCGGATCAAATTTGAGCCGTGAAAATTTGGATTGCGTAATTGAAAAAATTAAGTGTTAAATACCTGAGTTACAAAATCAGAAAGAACCTTAAGGACGAAGTTCCCAGATGGATCGTACTTGCGATCGATTTGTACATTTCGGTCAACACCTTTGTGCTTACTTTTTTACTGCTGAAATTTTTAAAGATCGGACCGCAGACCAAATTGCATGAAGTGGTGATTTATCAGGTGCCCATCGTGCTGATTTGTTCACTTACTGCCTTTTTGGCGACTTCATCCTACAAAGGCGTAATTCGTCACACCGGATTCAGAGATGTGATCAACGTGCTCATTACCAATCTGGTATATCTTGTGCTGATCAGTCTGTTTTACTGGCTGATTCTTTATTCTTCACTGCAACCCCAGTTTATCATCGGCAAAAGCGTTATTCTGGTTCACTTCCTGTTCAACATGCTTGTGATGATTTTTCTCCGGATTTTGTACAAAGGAATTTATGAAAACTACATCGGCGGCGGAAAACCCAAGAGAAGAGTGATGATATACGGTGCCGGAGATTCTGGTGTGATTACATATAAGGTATTGAACAAAGAAGACAGAAACCGGACGGCTGTATTTGGATTCATAGACGACAATACAAAAAAGAGAAAAAAGAAGATTGACGGGCTGAAAATCTACAATCCCGATCGGATCGATTCTGAATTTCTCATAAGAAACGGAATTTCGGAAATCATTATTTCGATCCAAAATCTGAATTCCTATGAACTCAACAGAATAACCGATCGGTTTTCTGAAACTTCTGTTGAACTGAAAAAAGTTCCCGCAGTCAGAAAATGGCTGAACGGAGATCTGTCGGTCAGACAAATCAGATCGGTCAATATCGACGACTTCCTGGGCAGAGAACCGATCAATCTGGACAGCAATGAAATCTTTAACGAAGTCCGTGGAAAAATAATACTTGTCACCGGTGCTGCCGGATCAATCGGAAGTGAAATATCGAGACAACTGATGGCCTGTCCGGTCGAACGGCTCGTTTTGCTCGATCAGGCAGAATCTGCACTTTATGATCTGCAGCAGTCCACACTGAATCTTTGCAGTAAAAATCGTTGTGTCTTTATCATCGGCGATGTCAGAAATCAGTCAAAAATGGATCAGGTCTTTAAAAATTTCAGACCCGATATTGTCTTTCATGCAGCCGCCTACAAACATGTTCCGCTGATGGAAGAAAATCCGTATGAAGCGATTTCTGCAAATGTAAAAGGCACCAAAATCGTTTCTGACCTTTCATGCAAATATAAAGTTGAGAAATTTGTGATGATCTCGACAGACAAAGCTGTAAACCCGACCAGTGTTATGGGTGTAACCAAAAGAATCGCAGAGCTTTATGTTACCCATTTGAATTCAACCGAAAAATCAAAATTCATTGTCACCCGTTTTGGAAATGTACTCGGTTCAAACGGTTCGGTCATTCCGGTTTTTAAAAGACAAATTGAAGAAGGCGGTCCGCTGACGGTGACTTCGACCGAAATCAGCCGTTTCTTTATGACCATACCCGAAGCCTGTCAACTGGTGCTCGAGGCTGCGGCTATCGGTTCGGGTGGCGAAGTGTTTGTATTTGATATGGGACAGCCGGTCAAAATTTTTGATTTGGCGAAAAAGATGATCAGACTGAGCGGTTTCAGATATCCCGAAGATATTCAGATCAGCATTACAGGCCTTCGTCCGGGCGAGAAACTGCATGAAGAACTGCTGACTTCTAACGAAAAATGCCTCAAGACCCATCACCCCAAAATTATGGTTGCAATCGTCGAAAGAAAGGATGACAGCCTGATTGAGAAGATCAACCGGCTTGCTTCGATAGATTTGGATCGTGACAATTTCAAACTCGAAAAAGAAATTATGATTTCAAAACTGATTGAGATCGTTCCTGAATTCCACACAAAAACAGATTTTTAACGGATTGAATACACAATCAGATTGTATGCACAATAATTTAAATTTTATATTTGCAGAATCAGCTGAAAATAAAATGAAGACTCATTCTTTCTTTTTAAAATTTATAATCGGATTTCTTTTGTGCTTTCTGTTATTGACCGTATCCTGCGTGCCAAGGGAAAGAATTGTGTATTTTCAGGGAAGCCCTGAGTCTGTACAGCAAATGGCAGAAAAATATTCGGCGGTCATCCAACCCGATGATTTGCTGGACATCACAGTATTTGCCCGAAATACAGAGGCAACACGAATTTTTAATCAGGAAAGCAGCAAGTCGGGTGACAGAACCTATCTGGTGGATGAGGACGGCTACATCGAATATCCGGTGCTCGGAAGAATCAAACTCGGCGGGCTGACACGGAACGAAGCGATTCAGTACATGAAAGGTATGCTGAGTGCAGAAATCATAGATCCGGGGGTTTCAATCAAAATCACAAATTATAAAATAACAATTCTGGGAGAGGTCAGCAGTCCGGGTTCCTATACGCTTGAAAATGAAAAGGTGACACTGATTGATGCAATTGGAATGGCAGGCGACCTGACCATCAACGGAGTCAGGGACAATGTGCTCGTCATCCGTGAAGAAGGCGATCAGCGAAATTTTTACAGAGTCAATCTGACGTCGAACGAAATTTTTAATTCCCCCGTTTTCTATCTGACCCAAAACGATGTGATCTATGTTGAGCCCGACAAACACAAAATCAAATCCACATCAACCACCGTCAGAGACGTGAGTTTCCTGATGTCAGTTGCCAGTTTTATGATTACCCTAATTACATTGCTCACCCGTTAAAATGCTGAAATGGATTATAAGGAGTTGGATGAATCACTGGAAGTAGAAATCGAGAACAGTTCGCAGACGTTCAGAATCATTTGGGAACAGCTGCTCAGGAACTGGTATTGGTTTGCGGTGGGATTGGGAATCGCCTGGTCACTCACCTATTTTCAGCTCAGATATGCGGAAAGATTTTATAATTCAGAAGCCAGAATCCTGATCAAAGAAGATGTTAACCAGACCGGATCCGAATTGAGCGTGCTCGCCGGAAGAAGTCTTGGAAGACTGGATGTGAAACCAAATATTGCGGATCAGATCGAAGTATTGAGCTCAAGGCGACTGATCACCAAAGTGGTTGGAAAACTTCAGCTTAACGTCAGATATTTTGTGGAAGGAAGAGTAAAACGTCAGGAAATGTATTCTGAAGTTTCTCCTATACAGCTGAGGGTGCTGAATGAAGATCCGGCCGCCATCAGCTTTGAAGCACGCATCATATCTGCATCAAAAATTGAAATCATCAGAGGTGACAAAGTCATCAATACAGCTTTTGGAAAATCTTTTGTGCTCGGCGGTAATGAAATGATGATCCTGCCTCACAAAAACAAAGATGTAAAAGGTGAAACAAATATCCAGATTTCAATTTCATCCTTAGAATCCGCCACCAACCGCTACAAAGGAAAAATTAAAATCAAACCTGCTGAAGGAAGCTCTGTGGTCAGTCTGACCATGGTGGACAACATTCCAGACCGGGCAAGAAGATTTATTGACGAACTCGTTGACCAGTACAACAGCGATGCAATCAACGACAAAAAATTGGTCGGTGAAAAAACCACCCGATTCATTGAGGAAAGACTTGCCAAAGTTTCTGAAGATCTGCAGTCGAGAGACCGTGATGTGGAAGTCTTCAAAAAAGACAATCATGTGGTCGATCTGGCGGCTCAGGGAAGCACCAGCATGGGACAGGCAACCGGTAATTATTCACAGATGGTCGAACAGTCCAATCAGCTGAGCCTGATTAATTTTATGGAAGATTATCTGAAATCAAATAAAAATGATCTGATCCCAACCAATATCGGTCTCAACGACGGCTCGGTTTCTTCTTCAGCACAAAAATACAACGATCTGATGCTGGCAAAAATGGATATGCTGAAATATTCCACAGAAACCAGTCAGATCGTAAAAAATCTTGACGAACAGATCCTTGAGGTCGAAGCCAATCTGCACAACAGTCTTGCGAATTATAAAAAAACAGTCCAAATCACTTTGGGCAGAATCCAGAAAGAAGGCGGCATCATCGATTCAAAAATAGCCAAATTTCCGACCCAGGAAATGCACTTCAAAGACATTTCGAGACAACAGCAGATCGTTGAAGCGCTCTATCTCTTTTTGCTTCAAAAAAGAGAGGAAAACGAAATTACAAACTCAGCAACTCCGTCTGCCATCAAAGTGGTGGATTATGCATACAGCAACCGCTCACCGATTTCGCCCGACAGCAAAAGAGCGTACATCACAGCAACCGCATTCGGTTTTCTGATTCCATTCGGAATTCTCTATGTACTCTATCTGCTGAACAACAAAGTGAAAGGCAGAAAAGATGTTGAGAAAACAGGTGTGTCAATCATCGGCGAAGTTCCGGTCTCAAAATCGGGCGGACAGATCATCGAAAAAAGTGACCGCAGTCTTTTGGCAGAATCATTCAGAATCCTCAGAACCAACATCGGCTATTATCTTTCGGCCAAAAAGAATCAGCCAAAAAGCGTATTTGTAACTTCCACCATAAGCGGTGAGGGAAAGACATTCATCGCCTGCAATCTGGCGGTGACACTGGCTGCTTCAGGAAAATTCAGAGTTCTGCTCATCGGTGCGGACATTCGAAATCCGAAGATTCTCAAATATTTTGAAATGAACAAACACCGAAAACACATCGGTGTTACCCAATATCTGTCAGATTCTGATGTAAAACTCAATGATCTGGTGCTTCGTGACGAAGACAGAGGTTTGGATATCATCCATTCAGGTGTGCTCGCCCCCAATCCGTCAGAATTGTTGATGAACAACCGTTTCAAGGAAATGATGGACGAAGCATTGTCAGAATATGATTATGTGGTGGTCGATACCGCACCGGTCAATCTGGTGACCGACACTCAGCTGATTGCTTCCTATGCTGATCTGTTCCTGTATGTGGTCAGAATTGACTTTTCAGACAAACGTCTGTTAGAAATTCCGAGAGATCTCTATCGTGCAAAACGTCTGCCCAATATGGCGATGATCCTGAACGATGTCGGTGCAGGCCGCGGATTTGGTTATGGCTACGGCTATGGCTACGGCTACGGATACGGGTACGGCTATGGTTACGGCCAGGGATATTACCACGAAAAAGATCAAAAAATCTGGGATCGTTTTCTGCCCTCCAATCTGCTCAACCGAAAATACAGATGGAAAAAAGGTGAATCCGATTCAGATTCTGAAATCGAATAAATCATAACAGAATTTCGGCAACCACATAAGTGCTTCCGCCGATATATATCAGATCGTCTTTTGCTGAATTTGAACGAGCCGCATCAAAAGCTTCTTTAACGCTTTTGAAATAATTTGCATTCAATTTTTTCGGAATAATTTTTTGAAGTTCTTCGATTTTAAATTTTCTGCTCACATTGGGCTGACAGAAATAATAAACCGCATCTTTCGGAAAAAAATTCAGAATTGATTTTACATCCTTATCGTTCACAAAACCGAGCACCAGATGAAGAACTTTGTAATTGACCGATTGCAGCTGCTTTTTAATTTCGGCCAGACCATGCGGATTGTGCGCCGTGTCTGCAACCGTCAGCGGTTCCTGATTCAGGATTTCCCATCTTCCTCTCAAACCCGTGTTTGAAACCACATTCAGTAAACCCTTTCTGACAGCTTCTTCGGGAATTTTAAAACCAGATTTTCTCAATTGATCAATCGCAGCCAAAACCGTCCTTTTGTTTTTTGACTGATAAATTCCTTTTAGATCTGATTCGTATTTTGGATAATTTAATTTCTCAGCTAAAATCAATTCCGATTGGGTTTCATTCGACTTTTTAATAAATACCGGACGGGTTTCATCAGTTGTTTCGCCAATCACAGCCGGAATTCCTTTTTTGATGATTCCTGCTTTTTCAAATGCAATTTTTGCCAAAGTATCGCCAAGAATCGAAGTATGATCCAAACCGATATTTGTAATTACAGACAACACCGGCCTGATGATATTGGTCGAATCCAGTCTTCCGCCCAATCCGGTTTCTATTACCGCCACATCAACCTTTGACCGACTGAAATATTCAAAAGCCATCGCAGTCGTCACCTCAAAAAATGATGCATTCAAAGATTTGATAAATTCAAAATTCAGATTCACAAATTCTGTAACAAATTTCTCACTGCACAGCTGACCGTTCACCCTGACTCTTTCTCTGAAATCCTTCAGATGAGGTGAAGTATAAAGACCGGTTTTGTATCCTGACTGTTGAAGGATCGAAGCCATCATATGACAGCTGCTGCCTTTTCCGTTGGTGCCCGCCACATGGATGGTTTTGTAATTATCCTGCGGATTGCCGAGCCTTTCGCACAATTCGGTGATATTGCCGATATCCGCGCGATATGCAGAACTGCCCGTATGCTGAAAGACAGGCAGCTGTACAAAAAGCCATTCCACCGCTTCTTTATAATTCATTTGAAACCAAAAATATGAAGAATCAAAGTTATACAAAAATCAAGGCGGATAACGAATATGTTTTTTTAATTTTGGAAATTCAATCTTCAAATAATGAAAAAATTACTGTTCATCCTTTCAACTTTTCTGATTCTTTCGTGTTCAACAAAAAAATCCGTCGATCTGCTTGTCAAAAATGCTGTCGTTTATACGGTCAACAAAAATTTTGATATCGCCACAGCTTTTGTGGTCAATGGCGGAAAAATTGTTGAAGTCGGAAATTCGGAAGAACTCGAATCAAAATACAAACCCAAACAAATTTATGATGCAGAAGGAAAAACCATCGTTCCCGGACTCATTGATGCACATGCACATCTTTACGGTCTCGGACTCTACATGCAGACGGTCGATCTGACCGACACCAAAAGCCTTGATGAAGTCATCAATCGTGTGGTTGAATTTCAAAAAAAACATCAGCTGGATTATATCTTGGGCAGAGGCTGGGATCAGAACGATTGGGAAGACAAAGAATTTCCGACCAATGAAAAGCTGAATGAACTGTTTCCAGACACGCCGGTTGCACTCAGAAGGGTGGATGGACACGCGCTTTTTGTGAACTCAAAAGCTTTGGAACTGGCTGGGATTACAAAAGATTCAAAAATCGCTGGCGGAGAAATTATGATGAAAAATGGCGAGCCGACCGGTGTACTGATTGACAATGCGATGGAACCGGTCAATGCAACCATTCCTGCACCGACCAAAGAATTTTCGACCAATGCGCTTCTCGATGCCGAAAGAGTTGCACTTTCTTATGGTCTGACAACGGTTGACGACGCCGGACTCGATTCCGAAATCATTGATCTGATCGATGATCTGCAGCGAGAAGGAAAAATGAAACTCAGAATTTATGCAATGGTGAGCAATACACCTGCAAATTTGGAATATTATCTCAAAAAAGGAATTTACAAAACCGACCGACTGGATGTCCGTTCTTTCAAAGTATATGTGGATGGCGCACTCGGATCCAGAGGTGCCGCACTCAGAAAGGAATACAGCGACCGACACGGTCATTTCGGAATTATGATTACACCTTCTGACAGTCTTGAAACTCTGGCCGCAATGATTGCAAAATCAGGTTTTCAGATGAACAGCCATGCGATTGGGGATTCTGCGACCATTTCGGTTCTGAGAGATTACAAAAAAGCGCTTGAAGGACAGACCGACCGTCGCTGGCGGGTTGAACATGCACAGATCATTTCACCCGAAGGGTTTGATTATTTCTCTCACAACATACTTCCGTCGGTTCAGCCGACCCATGCAACCAGTGATATGTATTGGGCAGAAGACCGTTTGGGAGCAGACCGGATGAAAGGCGCCTATGCCTACAAAACATTGCTTGACAAAACAGGAATCATCGCTTTGGGAACCGATTTTCCGGTGGAGCATGTCAGTCCGTTTTATACATTTTATGCGGCAGTTGTCAGAAAAGATTTGAAGAATTATCCGGATGGCGGTTTTCAAATGAAAGATGCGCTCAGCCGTGAAGAAGCGCTGAGAGGAATGACGATTTGGGCGGCTTATGCCAATTTTGAGGAAAATGAAAAAGGAAGCATCGAAGCAGGAAAATATGCTGACTTTACGGTTTTGGACAAAGATATTATGAAAGCAGACGAAAAAGATTTGCCCAATATCAAGGCCGTTGCCACCTTTATCAATGGTGAAAAAGTTTATGAACTGAAATAAATTTATTCTTTTTTGAAATTTAAATTACGCTCTTTCAGTATTTTGTGAATAAATTTTTCAAGACTGTCACATTTTTAATTTCGGTCTCGTCTTATATACAGAAACATGAATTTTGAAAATCATTTCAATCCATAAAAACCGGAAGACCGAAGAGATGGTCCGACTGCTGATCAAAGGAGATCGGTTGGCACAAAAGGAAGTGTTTGAAAGATATTCGCCAAAGATGCTGAGCGTCTGCCGAACTTATACCGGTGATCTTCACAATGCCGAAGACTGTATGATCAGGGCATTTGTAAAGGTTTTTAAAAACATTTCTTCCTACAGTTCCATCGGCAGTCTGGAAGGTTGGATCAGACGGATTATGGTCAACGAGAGTCTTGATTTTCTGAGAGCCAACAAAAATTTTGTGTTTCTGGATGAAATTGATTTTGTCGAAGAATCTGAAGATGAACAGCAGGATTTGAGCGGTATTGATGCCGGTGAACTGCTTGACTGTCTGCCCGAAAATTACAGAATGGTGTTCAACCTTTTTGTTTTGGAAGATTATTCGCACAAAGAAATTTCAGAAATTCTCAACATCGACGAAATGACTTCGAGAACACAATTGTCGAGAGCAAAAAAACGATTGAGAGAAATCATTGTAAAACGTAAACAGATCAGAGATGAAAACCGGGCTTGACAAAGAAATTAAAAAACAGCTGAATGAAAGAGAGATTCAGCCTTCTGATGCTGCTTGGCAGAAGCTGGAAGGAATGCTGGATAAACAGAACAGCACAAAAAAATCGGCCAGAATAAGATTTCTGATTCTGATTTCGACGGCTGCGTCAGTGCTGTTGATGGTCGGATTATTTCTGTTTGTGAAATCCCAAATTGAAATACAGAATATTGATTCTAATTTTGTTCAGACCCAAGAACCTTTGATCAAAGAAATCAAAACCGATCAAACAGAAACAGTTGAAACAGAAGAGCCGGTTTTGGTCAATTCAAACCATGAAATTAAAAATCAGAAAACTTCAAAAGATAATGTCTTCAAAATTCAAACTACAGAAATTCAGCGGGAAGTTGCGATTGAGAAAATTGAAGAATCAAAAACTGAAAAACCAATTGTTGAAGAAGTCAAACCGATGATTGCGCAACAAAATGATTCGGTTCAGAAACCAAAAAAGAAAACAGATTATACGGATCCTAACATGCTGCTCTATTCGATCGAACACAATCAATCGGTCAAACAGAATGAATCGAATTCAAAACTGGTGATCATTGATTTCAACAAAGAAAAATAATCCTCGGGCTGCAGCCGGATCAAATCAAACAATAATTAAAAACACAAAAGCTATGATAAGAAAATTTATTGTAATGGGATTGTTGTGTCTGTTCGCAACCAATGCATCGGCACAAAAGCTAAAACTGGATCTGAATGATGATTCAAAAACAGACGAGCGCGTCAGTCCGTTTGTAAGAGAAAAAGCGGATGAATACGCGCTTCAGGTGCGCGAAATCGTGATTCGCGAAAAACTCGAAATGGAAAATGAAGTCAGCGAAGTCAACCGGAAACTCAGAGATGGTGAACTGACCGAAGAAGAAGCGAACAATCAAAAAGCAGAAATCGCTCTGAAATTCTCAGATCGGATCAATTCGGGCATCGACAGTCTGAATTTCAATCTGGATGAAATCACAAAAAAACAGGTCAGCTATTCGATTATGAATACAGATTTGGATGAACTGAAAAAAGAGGAAGAACAGAAAAAACCGAAGACTTACAAAAGAATGAACGAAGTCCGAGGTTATCTGGGTTACGGAATGATTCATATTCCAAACGGCGACAATCAGAAACTGAATGACCATCTGGGTTATTCGAGCGGAATTGATTTTGGCCTGATTTATCACCGTCAACTGACCCGAACCAGTCCGTTTGAATTCATCACCGGTTTGTATCTGTCTTATCGGACCATGCGTTTTGAGGATGATTATCTGATGTACAGAGACGGCGAAGGTGTGGTGGATCTGGTCAAACACGACGGAAATCTGAAAAAAAGCAAGGTCAGAGCCGGTTACCTGATGGTTCCGCTCGGGTTCACCTATCACACCTCAAAACTGAAAACCGATTCGGAGGGAAATGCATACCGAAAATTGGGAAAACCATTTTCGATCGGTGCCAATGTGTACGGCGGTTTCAGAATCGGACAGAACAACATTGTAAAAGGAGAAGACATCAACTGGCGACACCGAAAAACAGATTTGAACAACAACAATTTTGCATATGGCGTACAGTTGAATCTTGGGATTTACGGCTGGGATTTTTATGTCAGACAGGAATTGAGTCCTTATTTTAAAGGAAAAACCTTTGATGACCGAAAAATGTTGCAATTTGGTGTCAATTTCGGATTTTAAACATTGAACTTTATAACATTATCAGAAATTCGTTCCGGTTGGAAGGCGCAACTGAATCTCTCAACCGGAACGGATTTTTTTATGGTTCAACCCGCTCCGCGGGTTGGATTCTGGGGATATCCATTATCCACAGGTTACACCTGTGGTTACTGATAGTTAAATCCCTTCAGGATCTTTTTTAAAAAGCATACCGCAATATTACATAGAACCACGAAGTGGTTCAACTATCAGTAGCCCGCGATGAAATCTGGGGAAAATAATACATCACCCTAAACCAACCCGCTGCGGCGGATTGAACCATTTTAAGATTCCACAAAGGATTGTACCAGCCCCTCAATCTTATTTTTTATCTTTGAAATTCAAAAAAATTATAAAATGATAAAAAGACTGACACTTTTCGGCTGTTTGGCTTTGTCCGTTTCGCTGACGGCTCAGTTCAAAACGGTTCAGAAAAAAGATGCCAACGGTTACAATTACGAAATGGTTGAAAATGACCCGTCCAATGCCAGAATCTATACACTGAACAACGGTTTGAAGGTTTTTCTTGCCCAAAACAGGGACGAACCCAGAATCCAAACCTATATTCCGGTCAGAACCGGTTCAAACAACGATCCGGAAGACAATACCGGACTTGCGCATTATCTCGAGCACATGCTTTTCAAAGGAACTTCAAAAATCGGTTCATACAATTGGGAACAGGAAAAAGTGCTGCTGCAGCAGATTTCGGATTTGTATGAAAAACACAAACTCGAACAGGATCCCGATAAAAAAGTATCGATCTACAAACAAATCGATTCGGTTTCCTATATCGCTTCTCAATATGCAGTGGCAAACGAATACGACAAAATGATTTCGTCCCTGGGCGCTACAGGAACCAATGCGCATACCTGGTTTGACGAGACGGTTTACAAAAACAATATTCCTTCAAACGAACTCGAAAAATGGATGTATATCGAGTCCGAAAGATTTTCAGAACTGACGCTTCGTCTGTTTCATACCGAGTTGGAAGCGGTCTATGAAGAATTCAACCGTGCACAGGACAATGATTTCAGACTGATCCATTATGCGCTGATGAAAAATCTGTTTCCGACCAGCCATTACGGAACACAGACCACCATCGGCACCTCTGAACATTTGAAAAATCCGTCAATGGTAGCAATTACAAATTATTACAACCAATATTATGTACCCAACAACATGGCGGTGGTTTTGGTCGGTGATCTTGAATTTGAACCGACCATCAAAATGGTTGACAAATATTTCGGATTCTACAAAAAGGCAGCCCAACCCGATCATTATGTGGCAAATGAACCCAAATTGAATGGAATCAAAACCGTCAATGTGTCGAGTCCTTCAGCCGAAAGATTTCAGTTTGCATATCGTGTCGGCGGTTCAAAAACCAAAGATGCATTGCTGGTTCAGGTGATGGATATGATATTGAGCAACCGTACCGCCGGCCTGATCGATTTGAACATCAACCAAAAACAATTGGCGCAGTCGGCGAGTTCAAATACCCAAATCATGAAAGATTATACCGCTCATATTTTCAGCGGTTCACCCAAAAAGGGTCAGTCAATGGATGAAGTCAAAGACTTGCTGATTCAGCAGATTGAAAAGATCAAAACCGGTGATTTTGACGAATGGATGATTACTGCAGTGGTCAATGATCTGAAAAAACAATGGCAGTCTGTACTTGAAAATTCAGATGCGCTCGCTACCACCATGTACGATTCGTTTATTCAGGAAAGAAGCTGGCAGCAGACCATTTCCGAACTTGACGAAATGTCGAAAATTACAAAGTCAGATCTGATGAAATTTGCAAATGACAATTATGGCGATAATTATGTGATCGTCTATAAAAATCAGGGTGAAAACAAAGATTTGGTCAGAGTTGAAAATCCGGGCATTACGCCGATCAGTCTGAATCGTGAAAACGAATCACAGTTCTACAAAGATTTTCAGAAACTGACCGAAAAGCCGATTCAGCCGGTATTTGTTGATTTTGACAAATCAATCAAAACAGAATCGCTGAAAGGTTCAAAGTTCTCGTCGATTCAGAATGTGACCAACGATCTTTCTACCGTTTATTACATCACAGAAATTGGCGCAGACAATGACAAAAAACTTCCGCTTGCGATGAATTATCTGAATTATCTCGGAACTTCGAAATACAGTCCGGAAGATTTGAAAAAAGAATTTTACAAAATCGGAATTGACTTTGGCGTCAATGCAGGCAGTGAAAGATCATTTGTTTCGATCCGCGGCCTTCAGGAAAATCTTGCCGAAGGAATCAAATTGTTTGAACATCTGATGACAGATGCAAAGGCTGACAAAGAAGCTTATCAGAATTATGTGGACAAAATCATCAAATCGAGAAATGATGCAAAAGTTCAGAAAAACAGCATTCAGAATGCACTGAATCAATATGCGATGTACGGACTCGAAAACCGTTTCAGAGATCAGCTGAGCGAAGCCGAACTGAGAGCGATCGATCCGTCAGAACTGATTCAGATCCTGAAAGAGTTTTTGAATTATCCGCATCAGATTTTCTATTACGGAAATGATGCTTCGGCGGCCAAAAAAGCATTGGAAAAATATCATAATTTCGGAAACGGAAAGAAAATTCCGACAGCAAAGGTTTATCCGCAGCCAATGACAGACGGAAAAATTTTCTTTGCGCCTTATGATATGGTTCAGGCAGAAATTTCGCTCAGAGCACGAGAAGACCGGTTTGACAAAAGTCTGCTGACACCTTCGGGAGTGTTCAACGAATATTTTGGTTCGGGTCTTTCTTCGATCGTATTTCAGGAAATCAGAGAATCTAAATCGCTGGCTTATTCCGCCTATTCGGTTTATGCAAATTCTGACCGTCACGACAAATACAACTACGTGGTGGCTTATGTAGGAACCCAGGCAAACAAGCTTCCGCAAGCGGTTGATGCGCTCAAAGAACTGATGAACGATATGCCGAAAGCAGAAAATCAGTTCAACAATTCAAAAAATGCGGCACTGAAAAAGATTGCAACCCGACGATATACAAAATCAGGTATCTTTTTCTATCAGCTCAATCTCAAAGACAGGGGCATCGATTATGACATCAACAAAGACATTTATTCTGCCACCGAAAAGCTGACGATGAAGGATTTGGAAAATTTCTTCAACAGCCATATCAAAGGAAAACATTTCAATGTCGGTCTGATCGGCAAGAAAGACATTCTGGATTGGGAAGCGGTTCAGTTGATGGGAGATGTCAAAGAATTGACACTCGAAGAACTGTTTGGTTACTGATTCGAATCCAAATTTTTTAAATACAATCCCGCCACAGTGCGGGATTTTTTATGATTTTTTCGGTTTGATTATTTTTGAAATTAAATAGCTCAAATAGAGCACCAGAACCCAAATCGGAATCAGTTCGACCGAAATTTTCAGACCGGTTTCCCACATCACGATCAGCACCAGCATCAGAAAAATCAGTGTGATGATATTTGTCCACGGGTACAGTATCGTCGGGAATTTGGTTTTGACTACACGATGTGCAGAACTGAATCTGATATGGGTGTAACAGATGATCAGCCATAGCAAAACCAGTGACGAAACCACCAGCGAAATCAGGATTTCAAATGCTTCTTCGGGAATGATTTTATTGATCAGCACACCAAATGCTGTAAAAAATGCAGAAAACAATATGCCGTTGACCGGAACTTTTGATTTGCTGAGTTTCATAAATGCTTTGGGTGCATTTCCCTGTTTTGCCAAACCGTAGAGCATACGGCTGTTGCTGTAAACACTTGAATTATAAACCGAAAGTGCAGCGCTCAGTACGATGATGTTCAATCCGTTTGCAATCAAAGATGAAACCTGAAAATTTCGTCCCAAAAGCTCAAAATTGAAACTGTTCAACCGGTCAAATACGCTGACAAAAGGACTGCTGTCCACACCGATGCTCTGCCAGGGTGAAATCGAAAAAAGTATGATCAGCGAACCGATATAGAAAATCAGTATTCTGTATATCAATTGATTGGTTGCTTTTTTAATGTTTCTTTCCGGATTCTTGGTTTCAGCAGCTGCAATTCCAACCAGCTCCAAACCGCCAAAAGAAAACATGATCAAAGCGATGGCCGATAACAGACCCTGATAATTTCCGGCTGCATCTTTACTGATCAAACCTTTTGGCAGAAAACCGCCGTCGTTCCACAGATTTTGGACAGTTGCCTGTTCGCCGCCGGTTCCGCTGATGAGCAGATAAGTTCCAAAAAGAATCATCGCAATGATGGCCGAAACCTTGATGATTGCAAACCAAAATTCGGTTTCGCCAAAAACTTTGACCGAAGTCAGATTCAGCAAATTGATGACCACAAAAAAGAAAAGACTAGAAACCCAAAGCGGAATTTCGGGCCACCAGAATTGAATGTAAACGCCGATTGCGGTAAGTTCGGTCATGCTGACCATGATGTAGAGCAGCCAATAATTCCAACCCGATGCAAAACCCGGAAAATCGCCCCAATATTTGTATGCAAAATGACTGAAACTGCCCGAAACAGGTTCCTCAACCAGCATTTCGCCCAATTGTCTCATGATGAAAAATGCAAACATTCCCGCAATTGCATAACCCAGAATCACAGACGGTCCCGCCAGCACAACCGCCGGACCGACCCCCAGAAACAGACCGGTTCCGATTGCGCCGCCAAGCGCAATCAACTGTATGTGCCGGTTGCCCAGACCGCGATCCGGATATTCCTCAGTTTTTGACTGTGCCTTTTTCAATGGTTTTGGATGAATTTGATCAGTCAAAAATATAATTTTAATCGAATCAGCCGGTTGAAACCTGAATATAATTGAAATCACAAAGATTTATTTTTTTTGATGAATTAAATCATAGTCACAGTGTTTAACAGATTATTATCCATTTATCTTCTATCTTTGGCACTCAAATTTTATTTATAATGAATCTGAATAGATTATTTACAATTGGGTTTTTAAGTTTTTCGATCCTTGGATTTTCACAGGAAAAGAATCTTAAAAACATTACCAAACTTACTTATGGCGGAGACAATGCAGAAGCATACTTTTCGCCCGACGGAAAAATGCTGACCATGCAGGTTACCAATCCGGAGATTGGCGCTGACTGTGATCAGATCTATATGTTAAAACTCGACAAGGATAAATACGCAACCACCGATCTGAAGCTGATCTCTACAGGATTGGGGCGCACAACCTGTTCATTCTTTATGCCTGACGGCAAGCATATTCTTTATGCATCTACCCACGAAGGCAACAAAGCCTGCCCGCCAAAACCAGAGCCTCGAGCTGACGGAAAATACGTCTGGCCGATTTATCCGGATTTTGATGTTTATGTGGCAGATCTGAACGGTAATATTGTTAAGAAACTGACCGACTCTCCGGGGTATGATGCTGAAGCGGTTCTTTCGCCCGATGGGAAATACATCGTTTTCACTTCACTCAGAAGCGGCGATCTTGAACTTTGGAGAATGGATATTGACGGAAAAAATTTGAAACAGCTGACCTTCGGACTCGGATATGACGGCGGTGCATTTTTCTCGCCCGATTCAAAAAAACTGGTTTTCCGTTCGTCAAGACCGACAACACCCGAAGACATCAAGGAATACAAGGATCTGTTGGCAGAAGGTCTGGTGATGCCGACCAATATGGAAATTTACACCATGAACATTGACGGAACCGATATGAAACAGGTGACCCATTTGGGCAAAGCCAACTGGTCACCCTATTTTCATCCGTCCGGAAAGAAAATTCTATTTTCATCCAACCACCATTCGACCCATGGTTATGATTTCCAGATTTTTTCGATCGACACAGACGGAACCAACCTGAAGCAGATTACTTATGACAATTTCTTCAATGCCTTCCCGATGTTCTCGCCCGACGGCAAAAAACTGGTTTTCTCGAGCAATCGTGAAGGTGCGACTCCACACGAAACCAATGTGTTTATTGCTGACTGGGTTGATTTTGACGATGCCGAATTTGTAAGCGGTGAAAATCTGAAAAATTCAATTTCCTATCTGGCCTCAGACGATCTGAAAGGAAGACTGACCGGCAGCGAAGGCGAAGAAAAAGCAGCTCAGTTTATTTCAAAACAAATGGGAAGCTATGGCCTGAAACCTGAAATTCAATCTTATGATTACAATTTCAAAATGAATCCGCATGATGAAAATTCATCGGTTAAAATTACCGGAAAAAATGTGGTTGCCTATCTCAACAACAAGGCGGACAAAACCATCGTGATCGGCGCGCATTATGATCATCTCGGACTAAATGAACATCATTTTTCAACTCTGATGAATTCAGAAGGTCAGATCCACAACGGTGCTGATGACAATGCATCCGGAACCTCGGCAGTGATGGAGCTCGCAAGAATGTTCAGCCAAAATAAAACCAAGGAAAAAGCAAATTATGTATTTGTACTTTTCTCGGGTGAAGAAGACGGACTGATGGGTTCAAAAGCGTTTGCAGAAACCGTTAAACAAAAATATCCGAATGTGATTGCGATGATCAATATGGACATGGTCGGCAGACTGAACAAAACAAAAGAACTGACAGTCGGAGGCGTGGGAACCTCACCGATTTTCAGAGATTTGGTTGAAAAATACAAGCCTGCAGGTTTCAACATCGCAATTGATGAATCGGGTGTCGGGCCTTCTGATCATACCTCATTTTATCTGAAAGATATTCCTGTGCTTTTCCTGTTTACCGGAACTCATGAAGATTATCACAAACCGAGCGATGACGAAGACAAAATCAATTATTACGGTTTGAGATTTATTACCGATTATGTATTCAATCTTGCCAATGCGATTTCAGACGCACCCGAAGTTCCGTTCACAAAAACAAAACTCGATGCTGTAAAAGAAGCACCCAAATACAAGGTGACTTTGGGTATTATGCCGAGTTATGCAGATACCGGAATCGGTCTCAAAGTTGACGGTGTGGTTGACGATCGCCCGGCTGATCATGCCGGAATCCAGACCGGAGACATCATCACAAAACTTGGCGACTGCGATGTGAAAGAAGTTTACAGTTATATGGAATGTCTTTCAAAATTCAACAAAGGAGACGAAACCACCATCACTTTTATACATGAGGGTGTGACAAAAACAGTGAACATCAAATTCTGAATTTGAAATTCAAATTGAAACAACAAAGACGTCCGTTGATTCGGGCGTCTTTTTTTGATCCAAACAAATTCTTAATTTCGGATAAATATCAACAGTCCTTTTCAGTCTTAAAAATTCGATTAACTTTGTAATCCTATGCAGAATTTTGTCGTATCGGCTCGAAAATACAGACCGCTTCGTTTTGAAGATGTGGTTGGCCAATCCGCTATCACAGAGACTTTGGAGCAGGCGATTACCAATCACCAACTCGCTCAGGCTTTGCTTTTCTGCGGTCCCAGAGGAGTCGGCAAAACAACCTGTGCAAGAATACTGGCCAGAAGAATCAATGAGGAAGCCGGTGGTGTAACCGATGGTGACGAAGATTTTGCATTCAACATTTTTGAGCTTGATGCCGCATCAAACAATTCGGTGGATGATATCAGAAATCTGATCGAACAAATTCGTTTTGCACCACAGGTTGGTAAATACAAAGTGTATATCATTGACGAGGTGCACATGCTTTCCACACAGGCGTTCAATGCATTTCTGAAAACACTGGAAGAACCGCCGGCACATGCAATCTTTATACTGGCGACCACAGAAAAACACAAAATCATTCCGACGATATTGTCAAGATGTCAGATTTATGATTTCAAACGAATTTCGATCAAAGACATTCAGAATCATCTGATCATGATTGCAAAAGATGAAAATGTTGAATTTGAAGAAGATGCACTTCACCTGATTGCACAAAAGGCTGACGGTGCACTGAGAGATGCACTTTCGACTTTTGATCGTATGGTGACTTTCACCTCGGGAAATCTCACACTCGAAAAAGTAGCCGAAAATCTGAATGTGCTCGATTATGAATATTATTTCAAAATCACAGATGCAGCGCTGAAAAATGATATTTCCGAACTGCTGATCCTATACAATGAAATTCTGAACAAAGGTTTTGACGGTCATGTGTTCATCAACGGTCTGGGCAGTCATTTCAGAGATCTGCTGGTGGCGAAGGTTCCAAAAACATCAAATCTGCTTGAGGTTGGTGAAAGAACCAAACAAAAATATCTGCAGCAGGCAGTGGATTGCGATGTCAAGTTTCTGACCAATGCAATCGAAATCTGCAATGTGGCGGATCTGAACTACAAAACGAGCAAAAACCAGCGACTAACCGTAGAAATCGCACTGATGCAGATCGGTTCGCTCACCGCAGAAGACGAACGGATTAAAAAAAAAAGTTCAGAATAATCCCGCCGCCTGACTGGCAGCCCGTTCCAAATTCCAAAAAACAGGACGAACCCAAAAATGAGGAGCCCAAACCGGCGCAGGACAACCTTGTCGGAGAGACCCGGCATGAAATTCAGAAACCCGAAGAACTCAGGCCTGTCAGGGTGAGCAAACCATTGGGTACAAAACCCGAAACTGCCTTCAATCTGAAAAATCTGTTTGACAGCGTTGAATCTGAAAATTCGGAATCTGAGGACAACAGTGAAAAAGCAGCTGAAGAATTCAGTTTTGAAACGCTCGAAAATTATTGGAAAGAATTTCTTGAAAAACTGAGAACCGAAAATAAGATCGTGAGTTTCAATGCGCTCCAGTCGGGAAAACTCGTTTTGAAAGAAAGTTTTAAAATTGAAATTGAATTCAATTCTTCCTCTTTGATAACCGAATTTGAACAACTCAAAGAAAGGCTGACTCTGTTTCTGCGCGAAAAACTCAACAATGAGGTGTTTGAACTCATTCCGGTTGAGGTCGAAGGAAAATCTGTGAACTACATCAAATCCAAGTCCGAGATATTCAAAGAGATGGCGGAACGCAATCCAAACCTAATAAAATTAAAAAATGAATTGGGATTGGACTATAATTCTAATGAATGACAATAAATTATTTCGTAAACTTGCCAAAAATTTCAATAGAATGAAAAAAATAATTTCAACTGTGATTTTGGCTGCTGTAATTGTTGGTTGCAACAAATCGGGCGATTCAATGTCACAAGGAACCGACAAATTGCAGAACGATGATCAGAAAGCAGGTTATGCTTACGGTATGAACATCGGAGATCAGGTAAAAAAATATTCAATGCAGATGGGTGCGGACAGTCTGAATTTCAAAGAAATTGAACGAGGATTAACCGATTTTATGAAAAACAATGCAAAGACAAGAGATTCTTATGCAACCGGACAGAACATCGGTATGTCTATCTCTTCTTTTTTGAAAAACAACGATCTCAATGGTGTAATTGATGAAAAATTCATCATTCAGGGTCTGATGGACCAGCTGAGCAGCAAAACAACTCTATTTCCGATGGATTCGGTGAATTCGTTTATGACCAATTATATGCAGACCATCGGTGATAAAATCAAGACAAAAAATCAGGAAGAATCAGCCAAATATATGGCAGAAAAGAAAACTGATAAAAATGTAAAATCAACCGACAGCGGACTTCTTTATGAAGTGATCAAAGAAGGTGATGGTGCAATTCCCGAGCCGGGCGCAACTGTTGAAGTTGAATACAAAGGCATGAATCTGGACGGAAAAACGTTTGACCAGTCAGAAAAAGGAAAACCGATCAAACTGAATCTGAACGGAGTTATCAAAGGATGGCAGGAAGGTCTTCAGCTGATGAAAGTCGGTTCGAAATACAAATTCTATATTCCTTCAGAATTGGGTTATGGCGAATTTGGAAGCCCCGACGGCAAAATCAAACCAAATGCAGCTTTGATTTTTGAAGTTGAACTGGTTTCTGTTGAACAGCCCCAGAAACTGGATCCGACAAATATGCCTCAGATTCCTGATGTGAAACCGGGTGAATAATCTGAATTAAAAAACACTGAAAAAGCCATTCGAAAGGATGGCTTTTTTATGGATTCAGCTTAAATTTAGTTTTGATAAATTTGTAAAATGAAAACAGGCCTGTTTTTTGGTTCTTTCAATCCGATTCATGTCGGTCACCTAATCATCGCAAATCATATCTGCGAATTTTCGGATTTGGATCAGGTCTGGTTTGTGGTTTCGCCACAGAATCCGTTCAAAGAAAAATCAAGCCTTGCAAATGATTATGACCGGCTTCATTTGGTCAATCTTGCCATCGAAGATTTTCCGAATCTCAGGGCTTCGAACATCGAATTCGGCCTGCCGCAGCCGTCGTACACCATCGATACACTGACTGTTTTGAAAGAGAAATATCCGGGTCATGATTTTTCGATCATCATGGGTGCCGACAATCTGTGCGGTTTTAAAAAATGGAAGAATTACGAACAGATTCTGAAACATTATTCGGTTTATGTTTATCCGCGGATTGGTGCAGACACCAATGAATGGAAGGATCACCCAAAAATTGGTTTTGTGGATGCGCCGATCGTTGAAATTTCATCCACATTTATCAGACAGTCATTCAAAGACGGCAAAGATCCGCATGCGATGCTGCCCGACCGGGTTTGGAAATATCTGGAAGGGAGTTCGATGTATAAATAAAGATCGGTCAGGATTTCTCTTAACCGATTCATTTTATGACTTATTATTCTGATAACTCCCTTAACTTCTTTTTCCATTGATTTCTACTTGCAACGCCACCGTAGCCAACCGTCATGTAAATAATTTTACCTTCTCGATTATCAATAATCAAAAAAGTGGGGTAAGCAATCATTTTCATAGACTTGTAAAATTCCTGGTTATGATCTGCCAATACATTTTGATTGGACAATCCCTTCTCTTTTTTAGCGGACGAAACAAAAATACTTTTATCAAATTTATGATTTTCATAAATGAAATAACTGTCCACCCGGTTTTTCATTGTGTCCAACATGGGTGTCAGCTCTTTGATGGCAAGTTTACAAGGTGGACATTTTTCATTCCAGGTTTCTATAAAAATATAGGGTTTTTCAGAACGAATGTTACGGGTGTCTAATTTCAAATCCAGAAAAGAAAAAGAAGAAATATCAATGGAATCATCCGGTGCTTCCTGCTTTTTTCTGATGTTTTATCTTCTGAACCATCTATAATGATAGATCTTTCGTTTAAAGGACCCCAATAATAAGAATGATGCCCTGAAAAATAACTGTTTATATAGGTTATCGTGAGTAGAACGAAAAAGATATTGTTGTGAAATTTTCTTAAATCTCTAAAAACGAAAAAATTAAAAATCAAAAATAATATTCCCAAAAAATGTGGGCTAAATAAAAAAAGGCGAAGACCGTCGGCTCTAAGAAAAATTGAAGAATATCCCAACATTAATAAAATGAGAAACAGCTTCTGCCAAATATCCAATTTGAAATCAAATTGTTTTTGGATAAAGTGAGCTGAAACAAAAGTCAGAACCAACCCGATACCACAGGTAATTTGATTTGAATCATAACCCCTGAAACATTCTCCCCATAAATATGCAAAACAATTTGCATAGATAAAAAGAATAAGATATGTTTTCAATTTAGCTTTCATTATTTTTAAGGGCAACAAGTTGCATGGCAATCAAATCCATTATAAATACCACAGGCATTTGGCACATAAGCACAATTAGTTGTACAATCACAATCACCGATTGGAGAACAAAACCAACAACTATAATTTTGACAATTTGGACAAGTGCCAATTGGGTCAGTTGGTTTATCATAATTAACTAGAATGTTATCATTATCTATTCTTAATGTCTTTGCCGAAGTTGGTGTAGCTAAACTCCATCGGGATGAACTATTTATTAAATTTAAATCAGTATCCAAATCATTTAATTCCATAAATATTTTGCTGATCAACTCATTATCAATTCCTATTTTATAAGCATTCATTTCAACAAAATCAACAAGGTCGTATTTCTCTTCATTGTCCTTATCATAAAATTTGGGATTAAACATCTCTTTTACTGTTCTAACAAAATCGACTTGTTCTTTTGTCAAAGATTCTAATTTCATAGTGTTATCCATTTTCTCCATCCACCACTCATATTTTTCTCACTTGAAAAATCCTGAAGGGCTAACAATCTTAAATTAACATTCAACCCTGCAAACTCCTCTCTATTCAAATTATGTATTTCACTTTTATAATCATTATAAAATCTCTGATAATCAAAGGTTTCAGTTACAACTAATTGTTCCTCATTCAGCTCATCGATTGTTGCACAAGACGACACTAAAATAAGCATTCCAAACAACAAACTTGCGGGTTTTAAAAATAAATTTCTCATGTTAAAATAATTTAACTGGTTAATAATTCCTAAAATTAGGTTTGTTAAAACCAAAAACCTATACCCGTATTTCTAATCTTTAGTAAAATCCCTCTATATTTACCATCACAAATTCAGCGCATTATGAAAATCGGCGCTCAACTCAAGAGGGCAAGAGAAGAAAAAAAGTTTTCTCAGCAGGAAATAGCCAATCTGCTCGACATTTCACAAAAGACTATTTCCAATATAGAAAGTGATAAAAGCAACCCCACTATAAAACAACTCTCAAAATTAAGTGAAGTTTATCAATTGAATATTTTGGAATTGTTATCTAAGGAAGGGATAACCTTTAATCAACACAATCGAGAAGTCGAAAACAATGGCATAATTCAAAATTACCATCTACCCGAAAAATTAATTGAACAGTATAAACAACGAATAAAAGAAAAAGATGATTTTATAGAAATGCTGAAAAAAAAATCAACCAACTTAATTCATAAATTATTTATTTTTTCAATTTCTTCAAACCACTTAAAATTCCCTCAAGTCCGTTGGTTTTGATTTCATACAGCGTTGCCAGCTGCATACCGAGTTTTCCGGCTGGAAAACCTTTTGAAGCAAACCATTCCAGATAATAAACCGGCAGATCACAAAGTTTTCTGCCCTTGTATTTTCCAAACGGCATTTCGGCAGTCACCAGGCTGCTCAGTATTTCGGGCTGCAGTCCTTCGATCATTTTTATTCTTTTTTCTGATAATTGATATAACCGTCTTTCAGGTTTGCAACATTTTTAAAACCCGCCGAATCCATTTTCTCGGTGGCTGTGGTGCTTCTTTTTCCCGATCTGCAATACAGATAATAATTCTTTTTCGGATCGAGCTTCTTGATTTCATCTTCAAAATCGAGTGAATTCACATCTATATTGATTGCATCCGGCAGATGGCCTTCGTTATATTCCTGAGCCGTCCTCACATCGATCAGCACATTGTCCTTATTTGTAAAATCAACCTGATCCGCCTGATTGACTGAAGAAATATTGGCCAGAGGCTGTTGAACATGACAACTCGCAAGAAAGAACAAAAACAGAGCGGCAGCGATTATATTTTTCATTTTCATTTAATTTTTTTCAATTGTAAATTTAGACCGATGCAAATCCTTATCCAAATGAATTTGGTTTGAAATTTTATTCAAATGATTTTCAATTCTGTATTTTATCTAATTTTGCATCAATGGATACAACTGAGAATCTGATCATCATCGGCGACCGTGTGCTCATCAAACCCAAATCTGAAGAAAGCAAAACCAAATCGGGTCTGTATCTTCCGCCGGGTGTAAAAGAAAAAGAAGAGATCAGGTACGGTTATGTGGTCAAAACAGGACCCGGCTATGCAGTTTCATTTGACGATATGGATGAGCCCTGGAAGATGAACGAAGAAAAGGCAAAATACATTCCGCTTCAGGTAAAGGAAGGTGATCTGGCCATTTTTTTGGTCAAAGCCGCTTATGAGATTCTCTATCAGGACGAAAAATACTATATTGTTCCCCAATCGGGCATACTCATGATCGAGCGTGACGAAAGCCTTTTTAATGATTTAATTTAACCGAGAATTACAGCTATGAATCTTTATCCGATAGAAACCGGAAACTTTAAATTGGATGGTGGCGCCATGTTTGGAATTGTCCCCAAAGGAATCTGGCAAAAAACAAATCCGGCAGATGCACAAAACAAAATCGAACTGGCGATGCGCGCATTGCTCATCGAAGACGGCGACCGGTTGATTCTGATCGACTGCGGGATCGGCAGCAAACAGTCCGAAAAATTTTTCAGCTATTACGATTTGTGGGGAGATTATGATCTGCAGACCTCGTTGGCACAATACGGTTTTTCAACGGATGATGTCACCGATGTATTTCTGACTCATCTTCATTTTGACCATTGCGGCGGTGCAGTCGAACTCGACGAGAGCAACGGCGGTTACCGGCTGACTTTTAAAAACGCAAGATACTGGAGCAATCAGGCACATTGGGAATGGGCAACTCAGCCGAATGCAAGAGAGAAAGCGTCTTTTCTGCCTGAAAATTTTCTGCTGATCAAAGAATCCGGACAGTTGAATTTCATCGATCTGCCCAAAGAAGGAAATTTCATCAAAGATTCACCACTTGGATTTGACATCATTTTTGCCAACGGACATACAGACAAACAGATGTTGCCGGTGATCAGTTACAAAGGAAAAAAAATCGTTTACGTTGCCGATCTGGTACCGACTGTCGGGCATATTCCGCTGGTTTATGTGATGGGTTATGATACCCGGCCGTTATTGACACTTGCAGAAAAAGATGATTTTCTGAAAAGAGCTGTCAAAGAAGACTATCTGTTTTTCTTTGAGCACGACCCATACAGAGAATTGGCGAAAGTATCAGAAACCGAAAAAGGCATTCGTTTGGATTCCACTTTTTCGTTTACAGAAGTTTTCGGTCTCTGATAATTTAAATTCAGTCCGCAAAAAATTTTTGTACTTTTGTGGGTTAGATAAGAATAACAATATGGCGTGTGAAAATTGCGGATCCGGCAGTGACGGATCAAAAGGCTGCAGCAGCGGTTCCTGCGGGTCATCCTGCGGAACAGGTGCAGGCCACGGAAAGCTCGATGTCTTTGACTGGCTTTCAAACATGCGCCTGCCAAACGGACATCAGACATTCAATTATGTCGAAATCCGTTTTAAAAATGACAGAAAGGCTTTTTTCAGAAATGTAAATAATCTTCCGCTTTATGTGGGAGACGCGGTGGCGGTTGAAGCCCAAAGCGGACATGATATAGGAACGGTCACATTGACCGGAGAACTGGTGAGAATCCAGATGAAGAAGAAAAGAGTAAATGAAGATTCGGAAGAGGTGCGAAAAGTATATCGAAAAGCGAATCAGAAAGACATAGAAGTTTGGCAGGCAGCAAGAGACAGAGAGGAAGAAGTAAAGATAAGGGCAAGAAAGATTGCAAGAGGTCTCGGACTTGAAATGAAGATCAGTGATGTTGAATTTCAGGGCGACGGCACCAAAGCAATATTTTATTATACTGCAGAAGGAAGGGTTGACTTCAGACAACTGATCAAGGAATATGCTGCAGACTTCAGAATTCGAATTGAGATGAAACAGATCGGTTATCGGCAGGAAGCTGCAAAGATCGGAGGCATTGGTTCGAGCGGACGTGAACTCTGCTGTTCGACCTGGCTGACCGATTTCAGATCGGTGAGCACATCGGCGGCGAGATACCAGCAATTGGCGATCAATCCCCAAAAACTGGCAGGTCAGTGCGGCAAACTGAAATGCTGTCTGAATTACGAACTCGATTCTTATCTGGATGCACTCAAAGATTTTCCTTCGATGGAAAGTACATTTGAAACCGAAAAAGGAACGGCTTCCTGTGTGAAAATCGATGTATTCAAAAAAGAGATGTGGTTCAGCTATCAGAACGGCGGTATGAACTGGGTCAAATTGTCTGTTGATATGGCAAAAGACCTGATCAAAAAAGGCAGTAACGGCGGCAAAACGGCTGCACTTGAAGATTTGGCAAAAGATTTGACAGAAGATGTGAAACGTGATTTTATGGATGTCATTCAGGAAAATTCTCTTGAACGATTTGAAAGAAAAAATCAGAAGAAGAAAAGAAAACCGGGCAGTGGCAAACCGAATTCAAAACACGGAAGAGAATTACATTCCGGCAAAGGTGGCGAAAGACCAAATGACAGAGGGCCAAAATCTGGCAGTGAAAGGAAAAATAAAAAATTTAGACCAAAAAATAAAGGAGACAATCGTGGATCATCCAACCGTAAAGAAGGGAATCAGTAAGCTGATTCCGGTTTTTGCAGCCGCTCTGTTCTTTGTACAGTGTGAATCTCCCCACTATTATCAGGAACTGAGATCGATTGGCGGAAATTGGGATAAGAACACCCCATTGGATTATAAATTTGAGATCAGTGATACGGCTGCGCTGTATGATTTCTATCTTTTGAGCAGAAACAACAACCTTTATCCGTACAGCAATCTGTATCTGATCACCGAATTCACCGATCCGGCTGGTGAAAAATTCAGTGATACGCTTCAGTATTTCCTGTCTTTTCCGGATGGTGAATGGATCGGGAGCGGTAACAGTCTGAAGGAGCTGTTCCTTTTGTACAGAGAGAATATCTCGTTCAAAGATACAGGAAATTATCAGCTGAAGGTCTGGCAGGGAATGAGGGAAGACCAACTTGCCGGAATTGAAGATCTGAGTCTGATCGTCGATAAAAAAGAAAAAGATGGCAAAACAAAATAACTTTTCTGAAAAAAAGAAAAAGCAGCCGAGAATCTTTTCGCTGAAAAGAATGCTGCTGTTGGTCTGGGGAATCTTTATGATCGGGGTTCTGTCTGTATTTCTGCTTTTCTGGGTGACTTCGAAAGGCTGGTTGGGCGAAATGCCCGATGTACAGGAACTCGAGAATCCGGATATCTATGTTTCGTCCGAAATTTATTCGTCGGACGGTGTATTGCTCGATCGTTTTGAAACCGAAAAAAGGATTCCGATCTCTTACAAAGAATTGCCCGAAAATCTTGTCAATGCGTTGCTTGCAAGAGAAGA
>JBAYPM010000027.1:0-35399 GCA_041677705.1 Weeksellaceae bacterium
CACTTCAGGTCAGCAGGTATTGAAACTGAGCCCGAATTCAACCAATGCTCAATTCAATGTTTCTGCACTTCCAGCAGGCGTTTACATGGTGAAAATTCAGTCAGGCAAACAGGTCTTGACCAAGAAAATCGTGGTTAAATAATAACCGATTAATAATCAATATAAATGCTCCCGATTTGGGAGCATTTATTTTTTGTAATAAATTATTTCAAAGCATTTTGGAAAACCGAAATGAATGCTTACATTTGCAACCCGAAATTTGATTCACCAAAAGAAATTAAAATTACAAAAGTGGATACTTTAAGTTATAAAACCTTATCAGCAAACAAAGAATCTGCTCAGAAAGAGTGGCTTCAGGTAGATGCAAGCGGATTGAGTCTTGGAAGACTGGCATCCGGAGTGGCCAAACTGGCAAGAGGAAAACACAAAACAAGTTTTACTCCTCATGCAGACTGTGGAGATTATATAATAGTTGTCAATGCTGATAAAATCGAATTGACAGGCAATAAGTGGAATGACAAAATCTATCTGCGTCACACCGGTTATCCGGGCGGACAGAGAAGTCTGACTGCTAAGCAGCTGTTTGACAAAGATCCGATCAGACTGATTGAAAAAGCGGTGAAAGGAATGCTGCCAAAAAACAGACTTGGTGCACAGATTCTTTCAAACGTATATGTGTACTCAGGCGAAGAGCACCCGCATGTCGGACAAAAACCAAAAACAACAGATATTAAAGCATACATTTAATTATGGCAATAATTCACAAAATAGGTCGTAGAAAGACTTCCGTAGCAAGAGTATATCTTCAGGAAGGAAAAGGCGAAATCTATATCAACGGTCGCGAACTGAAAGATTATTTTACTACCGGAGTGCTTCAGTATAAGGTGGAGCAGCCTTTCGCACTGACAGGTAACACCGGAAAATACAATGTAGACATCAAAGTATTTGGCGGCGGAACCACCGGTCAGGCAGAAGCGATCAGACTTGCAATCTCAAGAGCACTGTGCGAAATCGACAATGAATTCAGAGCACAGCTTAAACCCGAAGGACTTTTGACCCGTGATTCAAGAATGGTCGAAAGAAAGAAATTCGGACAGAAAAAAGCGAGAAAGAAATTCCAGTTCTCTAAGCGTTAATTTTTGGAACCGGGAATTTTTAAAAATACAATTATTATTCATTAACCATTTTCCGGTTGGTTTAGCATCCAAATGTTCAAGGCGAGATCATTTCAACCACTTGGACATTGATTGCTGATTAGGCGGAACGTAAACTAAAAAAGAAAGAAAATGGCAAAAGCAAACGTAAAAGATTTGTTGAACGCAGGCGTTCACTTCGGACACCTGACCAGAAAGTGGAATCCTAACATGGCTCCGTACATCTTTATGGAGAAAAGCGGTATCCACATCATCGACCTTCACAAAACTGCCGTAAAGTTGGAAGAAGCTTCTGACTCTTTGGGCAAAATCGCTTCATCAGGAAGAAAGATTCTTTTTGTTGCTACCAAAAAACAGGCAAAAGAAGTAGTTGCAAAACATGCTGAATTGGTGAACATGCCTTACATCACCGAAAGGTGGATGGGCGGTATGCTGACCAACTTTGTCACCATCCGTAAGGCGGTGAAAAAAATGAACTCAATCGACAGAATGAAGAAAGACGGGACCTTTGAAACTCTTTCCAAAAAAGAAAGACTTCAGGTTGACCGTCAGAGAGCAAAACTGGAAAGAGACCTGGGTTCGATTTCAGAAATGACACGTATCCCGTCTGCGATTTTTATCGTTGACACCGTTAGAGAACACATCGCTGTGGCTGAAGCAAAGAAACTCGGGATTCCGATTTTTGCAATGGTCGATACCAATGCTGATCCGCGTGAAGTTGATTATCCGATTCCGTCAAACGACGACGTATCAAAATCAATCGACATCATTCTGACACATATCACTGACAGAATCAAAGAAGGTCTTTCTGCAAGAAAAGCTGAAAAAGAAAAGCAGAAAGAAGACAACTCTGAAGCTGAAGAATCAGATCATGTTGTTTCAGCTGAAGAAGCGAAAGAAGATCAGGATTAATCAATTCGAATCTATACAGTCGAAAACAATCAGGGTAGTTCTTTCGCAAAGGGAAGAACTACTTTTGTTTAAAAATATCAATTCAGTAACTTATAAAATTAAAAACGATGTATAAAGCAACTGCTGCAGAGGTAAGCAAACTTAGAAATACGACAGGAGCCGGAATGATGGACTCAAAAAGAGCTTTGGAAGAAGCGGAAGGCGATTTCGAAAAAGCAATCGAAATCCTTCGTAAAAAAGGGCAAAAAGTAGCTGCAAAAAGAGCAGACAGAGACAGTGTGGAAGGTGCAGTTATCGCAATGGTAAACGGTGACCATACCAAAGGTGTAATTGTTTCACTGAACTGCGAAACCGACTTTGTTGCAAAAAACAATGACTTTGTTGCATTGGCGAAAAGACTGGCTGAAATGGGATTGGAAAGCGCAGACAAAGATGCACTTCTGAATACTCAGATCGACGGGATTTCTGTTGCTGAGAAACTTTCTGAACAAACCGGTGTAATCGGTGAGAAAATTGAAATTGGTAACTTCCAGAAAATTGAAGCGCCTTTTGTGAACGCATACATCCATGCCGGAAATAAAATCGGTGCGGTTGCAGCTCTGTCTTCAAATGTAAACGGAGCAGAAGAAGTAGCAAAAGAAGTTGCCATGCAGGTGGCTGCGATGAATCCGATTGCATTGAATGAGGATCAGGTTGATTCTGCAGTGATTGAGAAAGAACTTGAAATTGCAAAAGATCAGCTTCGTCAGGAAGGAAAGCCTGAAAATATGGTTGAAAATATTGCAAAAGGCAAACTGAACAAGTTTTTCAAAGAAAATACACTGATCCATCAGCCATTTATCAAAGACGGAAAAACTTCAGTTTCTGACTATGTGAAATCTGTAAATCCTGATTTGAAAGTTGTTGGGTTTATCCGATACAGCCTGTAATCAATAAAAAAAGATTTTTTAATTATAGAAATTGCAGTCTGAAAATGACTGCATTTTTTTGTTTATTTCAAAAAATTTGGCATAAGTGTTGGAGATATGAAAATATGTAATAAATTTGCAGATACGGATATGAAGAAATTTATACTTGTTTTGATGTTTATGAGCTTTTCACTGGGCGGCGTTTATGCACAGCAATCGGGTGAAAGCATTTCTGCTGTCAGCAACGTCAGCTTCAAAAAGGTCAGCATATCACCAAACCCCGCTACAACCATTATTAAAGTCAGTATTGAAGGAAAGCAGTCAAACCTGAGCTCGATTTCAATCTACAGCATCATCGGTAACGAAGTTTTCAGCAAACAGTACAACACAGCATCTGATACCGTTGAGTTGGATGTGCGCAATCTGAAAAAAGGAAAATACCTGGTAAGAGTAATGTTCAGCGACAATTCTTATGAAGTGGTTACACTGATCAAACAGTAATCTTTTTTTAATTCTTTTTAATTATTCTAACAGCCGTCTTCAGAAATTGAAATGACTATTTCTGTGATTTTGTCATTGTCCAAATAAAACCTGATAACCGTATATTCCTCCAAACCGGTCAATTCAAACATTCTCTTTTTCTTTGAAATATCCTGAATTTCATCATCATAAAGAAACCAGACCGACAAATTAAAATCCTTCTTGTAAGTATTCCACAAATCGTCAAGATTACTGCCGACACCGATGCCTGACAACGTTTTTATATTGTGAGAAGATGTCCTGATTTCATATAGTATAAAATTCTCTGAAGTTCCCTCTTCGTTGGTACGTTTTACGAAACCAAGCTTCATCTGAATTCCTTTGTGACTGATTTCCGCATAACTCAACCAGTCGTATTCGTCCGATTTCAGTTTGAGTTTCTGTCCTATGGTTTGCTCAATTTCTTCCAAAGTTTTGTTGAGCCTGACATCATTTATTCTGCCCGTTGTTATTTGGGCTTGTGATGATAACAACAATAAGGTGAAAAGAAGTGAAAATAATGTTTTCAAAGCAGTAAAGTTTTAGTTTTAGTAAATTTAATAAAAAAAATGATCTGAAATTAGCTGGAATCACTTTCCCGAAACGAAATTGATATTTCTTTTGAATCCCTGAAACTTTGCTCTTTTTACCGATGATTTCCTAAAAATCTCACCATAAATTTCTTCGGTAATTTCTTCCCAATCTGATTTTGAATAATTGACAAGTTCCTGTTTGGGCATAAATCTTTCTTCGTGATGAGGCAGCGAAAATCGATTCCACGGACAGACATCCTGACAGATGTCGCAGCCAAAAATCCAGTCTTCAAACTTTCCGTTCATCTCAGACGGAATCATTTCATCTTTCAGCTCGATGGTGAAATAAGAAATGCATTTGCCCGCATTCAATTTCCGATCGGGCAAAATCGCATCGGTCGGACAGGCATCGATACAACGTGTGCAACTGCCGCAATGATCAGTTCTGAATGGCTCATCATAGTCCAGTTCAAGATCCAAAATTATTTCAGACAAAAGAAAGAAGGATCCTTTTGGTTTGGTGAGTAACAGCGTATGTTTTCCAACCCAGCCCAAACCGGATTTTTTTGCCCATGCATCCTCGAGTATGGGTGCAGAATCTGTAAAGACCCGACCGTTGACTTCGGTTCCGGATTCATCAATGATAAATTCAAACAACTCTCTCAGCTTGTCCCGAATTACAAAATGATAATCTGTTCCGTATGCAAATTTTGCAATATGATAACTGTCTTCACGCTGTTTGGTTTCCGGAAAATAATTATACGAAAGCGAAATCACAGTTGTCGCACCATCGACCAGCAGCCTCGGATCGAGTCTCATATCAAAATGATTTTCCATATATTTCAGCTTTCCGTGCCGTCCCTGTCTGAGATATTCCTCAAGCCGTGGCGCTTCTTCTTCCAAAAATTCTGCTTTTGAAATTCCGCAACCCATAAACCCCATTTCCTTTGCCCTTTGTTTGATCCGGGCCGATAGAGATTTTGATTTTTCGGATTTGCTGAAGATTTCCATTTTGTTTTGATTCCCCCGACAAAATTAGGAATAATAAGAGACCGAGCTCCAAAATCAGCACAATTAAGAATTATTCTATTGTCAACAAAAACCGGAAAAGCAGTATTCGTTTCTCAACCAATCAGATCAAGAACAAGATTGGAAAAAATATTATTCAAAAATCTGCGTTAGTTTATTAAAAGTTGATTTTATGAAGAGTTTGAAATTTTTTATTCTGCCGCTGATTCTGATTGGCATGTTTGGTGTTTCATGCAGCAGTGATGACGATTCGGGTCAGGGCGATAATGTGGATTTGATCGTGGGCACCTGGAAGATTACTGATGTTTGGATGGGAGGCCAGAGTGTATATGCACTGATTCAGATGACAAATCCCTGTCCGCTTCAGAATAAATTCATTTTTGAAAATAATTTTTCTGCCAGAATTGAAACTTTTGTTTCAGATGAAAATGGCGGAGATTGTGTTGCGGATGAAGTACAGAACGGAAACTGGTCAAAAGAAGGGTCGACTTATTATGTCAGTTCCGAAGGTCAGACCGCACAGTCTGAAGTTGAATTTTTGGACAACAACAATTTTACATTGATGATTGAATTTGAAGGTGAATCTGTAAAGGTCAAACTGACCAGACAGTAATCAGCTCAGTTTTTGAAGCTGAATCAAACGGCTGTATATTCCTCCTTTTTCGACCAATTCCGAATGGGTGCCCGACTCTTTGATCAGACCGTCTTCCATCACCAGGATTTTGTCTGCATTTGCAATGGTTGACAATCGGTGCGCAATGATGATTGAAGTCCGGTTTGCCATCATTTTGTCCAAAGCCTGCTGAACCAGTTTTTCGGATTGTGAATCCAATGCCGAAGTCGCTTCGTCCAAAACCATGATCGGCGGATTCTTGTAAACCGCTCTTGCAATGCTCAGTCTTTGTTTCTGACCCCCACTTAGTTTTCCGCCGGCCTCACCGATTGAATCGTTGTATTTGTTTTCGAGTTTTTCAATAAATTCTTCTGCATTTGCAATTTTTGCGGCTTCACTGACTTTTTCCAAAGTCGGATTTTCATCGCCGAGAGAAATATTGTTAAACACCGAATCATTAAACAAAATGCTGTCCTGGGTAACCAGGCCAAAAAGTCTTCTGTATTCTTTTAATTTGATGTCTCTGATGTCAATTCCGTCAATCATGATCTGACCTCTTTCAACATCATAAAACCGTGTAACCAGATTTGCAATCGTTGATTTTCCGCTTCCCGAAGCACCGACCAAAGCGACGGTTTCACCTTTTTTGATTGTAAGGTTAAAATTCTGAATCACCTCTTTGTCAGAATAACCAAATGACACATCTTTGAATTCGATCCGATCTTTGAATTCATCAAAATCAACTGCACCTTTTTTGTCTTCAATCAAAACTTCGGTATCAAGCACATCAAAAATCCGCTGTGCCGAAACCTGTCCTTTCTGAATGTCAGAAAGCGCTCTTGAGAATTTTTTGATCGGATCGAGCAGTGTATAAAAAGTTGCGATATAAAAAATAAATTCAGAACCGCTCAGTCCTTTTCCTTCCAGACTGAGTTTTCCGCCAAAAAAGACGATCATACCAATGGTGATTGCACCCAGAAATTCGCTGGTCGGTGAAGCCAAAGCCTTCTTTTTCATCACCTGCTGAAGCAGCCTTCTGTATTTGTTGATCGACCGGTTGAATCGTTTTTGAATTTGAAAATCAGCGTTGAATATCTTAATGACTTTGATCGCATTCAAACTTTCGTCCACATACGACAATATGTTTCCCAACTCGGTCTGTGCCTTGTCCGCATCTCTTTTCAGGCTTTTGCCAATCCATGAAATCAGACTTCCCATGATCGGAAAGACGATGATCGAAAAAAGGGTCAGCTGATAGTTTGTAATAAAAAGTACGGTCACAAAGACGATAATTTGAATCGGACTTCTCAAAGTTTCGACCAGACCGTTCAGTATATTTGATTCGACTTCTGCCACATCATTTGAAATTCTGACCAGCATATCTCCTTTTTTCTTTTCTGTAAAATAGGCAACCGGAAGATCCAAAATCTTGTTGTGTATATCAACCCTGAAATCTCTTGAAACACCCGATCTGAGGTCGATCAGAAAATATTCCGAAAAATAACTGCAGATATTTCTCAAAAGAAACAGAAAAATAAACAACAGACATGAAATCAGCAGTACACGTACCGGGCCGCTGTCTGCGCTGATCTGGTTCATCTGATAACCAAAAAACTGACTCAGATAATCTTTTGCGTTGAGCAGATTGCCCGAAAAAACCGGTTTTTCGGTGATTGCAACTCTTTCTTCATCAAACAGTATCGAAAGAATCGGCATCATGAATGCAAGCGCAAGCACATTGAATATTGCATAGAAAAAGTTGAAAAATATGGCGACCGAAAAAGATGAACGGTACGGCTTTACATACAAAAGCGCTCTTTTCAGCAAATTCATGAATCAAATTAATTTTAGCAAAGGTACAAATCCGATTCAGAAGTGAGAAATTAGATTTTAAATCGATTTGGTTTAATTTTGAAACCGTCGAATTCATTAACTTCGCAGTGTATGAAAATAGGAATTTTAGGCGGCGGCCAATTGGGATATATGTTTCTTCAGAATGCACTTCAGTATCCGGTTGAAATCCATATTTTGGATCCATCTGCCAATGCGCCCTGTGCAAAACATGCACACAGATTTGTAAAAGGAGATTTTGCGGACTATCAGACTGTGGTTGACTTTGGTAGAAATCTGGATGCGATTGGAATCGAGATTGAACATGTCAATTCAGATGCGCTTCGGTATCTGAAATCGATCGGGAAAATGGTGGTTCCGGATCCGGATACGCTGTCGATCATTCAGGACAAATCGGTTCAAAAAAAGTTTTATACCGACAACGGAATTCCGACTGCGCCCTATTTTAAACTCGATGATTGGGAAGATTTGCCAAAAAAAGATCCGAATTATCCGCTGTTTCAAAAAGCATACAAAGGCGGTTATGACGGAAGAGGCGTTCAATTTCTCGGATCTGAATCGGATTTGGACAAACAGCTGAAAGCACCTTCAATTTATGAAACACCAGCTGATCTTGAAAAAGAAATTTCGGTGGTTGCAGTTGCTGACGGAAAAGGAAATATTGTAAATTATCCGGTGGTGGAATTGGTGTTCAATATGGAATACAACCTGCTCGATTATTTGCTGATGCCGTCTTCACTCAGCGAAGAAGCCGCAAAGGAAGCTGAAAGAATTGCAAGACTGACGGTTGAAAAACTGAATTCGCCGGGTGTATTTGCGGTTGAAATGTTTTACAACAAAGACGGATCGATTTGGGTAAATGAAACTGCGTGTCGTGTTCACAACAGTGGCCATTCGACCATAGAAGCTGCACACAGCTCTCAGTTTGATCAGATGCTCAGAGTGTTGATGGGATTGCCATTGGGCAGTACAAAATTATATTCGACTTCGGCTATGGTCAATCTGATTGGGGCTGAAAATGAAGAAGGAACTGCAGTGATTGAAAACGCCGAAGAAATATTGAATATCCCTGCTGCTTACATACATTGGTATGCAAAGGAATTCACCCGACCTGGAAGAAAAATGGGGCATGTCACTTTTTTGAATTCAAATCTTGAAAAATTAATAGAAGATATTGACAAAGTGAATAAAACAGTAAGAATCATTTCAAAAAAATAATATTATGGTGGGAATCATTATGGGCAGCGACAGCGATCTTGAGATCATGAAAGCAGCTGCGACAGTGCTTGAGGAATTGGGAGTCGAATACGAACTGACCATTGTTTCTGCACACAGGACGCCTGAAAGGATGTTTGATTATGCAAAAACTGCCAGAGAAAGAGGAGTAAAAGTGATCATTGCCGGTGCGGGCGGTGCTGCTCATCTTCCGGGTATGGTGGCTTCACTGACTGCGCTTCCTGTCATCGGAGTGCCGATCAAATCTTCAAATTCAATCGATGGCTGGGATTCAATTCTTTCGATCTTGCAAATGCCAAACGGTATTCCGGTTGCAACGGTGGCACTGAATGCCGCAAAAAATGCAGGAATTTTGGCGGCAAGAATCATTGGAACTTCTAATGCAGGTGTAACCGGACGATTGGAATATTTTCGTGAAGGTTTGAAAAAATCGGTCGCTGAAAAAATCGACAAAATCAAATGGGAATACAAAAATCAGTACGATCACAGATCGGATGGGGACTGATGCTCTGACTGAAAATTATCTCATACTTCCTTCTGGGAACTGCACTTTGCCGGGTTCGGCATTCAGCATCGGCAGTGCTCCGGTGAGTATTCTGGTTCTTCTGCCGGTGGTGTCGGTCGGCTCAACCGGATAAGAAATTACGGCTTCGAGCCATGCAAAGGTGTTGACTCTGAAATAAACTTCAGGATACCACCTCTTTCGGGTTTTTATATCTTTTTTCGGATATCTTTTTTCGAAATCATTCACACAGGCATCCAGCAGACATTTTTCGACAAATTTCAAATCGCTGGTATAAGCGATCTGGATGGCGGTCTCATTCCATATAAACGGAATTTGAGGTCCCGAATAATTGATTACCTGATCTTTCAGAATCAGACTGTTCGGAAAATATACAACTCTGCCGGTTTTTCTGTCGTTTTGCACATAATCACCGCTGACTTCGAGCATTTTGGTGTCGAGATAGCCGATTTCGATTACATCGCCTCGCATTCCGTTGATCTGAATTCGGTGGCCGACTTTGTATGGTCGTCTGAAAACGATATACAGCCACGCGATAAAAGAAGTGATTGGCGCCTGGAGTGCAAAACCGAGAATCAGCGAGATCAGCCCGAGACTGACAACTGTAGTGTACAGATTATCAAACATAAACGAAGCAGTGACAAAAGCAAGAAATACACCCGTCATCAGACGGTTGATTCTCAGCAGATTGTATTTGTCGCCTTCTGAGTGTATCTGTGTGTGAATAAATTTCCTGATCAGTCTGCCGATCAAAAGCACCATCATCAGCAAAAAACCGCAAAATGTAATTTTTTTCAATGCAGGAACAGCTTCCTCAATTCCCGAAACAAAATTAAGCTTGAGTGCATAATGCAAACCCAAAAGCACAAGTCCTGAAATTGAAAAAATCAGTATCCAGTAAGTTGAGTTATGGTGAATCCTGTGTGTCATAAGAAAAGCAAAAGTATAAAAACTTGGAGATTCGGCAAACTGAATTCAAAAAGCAGCGTATAGGAAAACAATGTTAAATTGATTAATTTTGAAAAAAATAAAACGTATGGTCTTTGTAGAGAATGAAGGGAATAACAATCCTCATATCAATATAGCATTGGAGGAATACATGCTACGAAATTTCAGCCCCGATAATGATTATCTTTTGTTTTACATCAACCGACCGTCGATCATCATCGGAAGTTATCAGAATACGCTTGAAGAAATCAATTATGATTATGTAAAAGAGCACAGCATCAATGTGGTCCGTCGGTTGTCTGGCGGCGGTGCGGTCTATCATGATTTGGGAAATCTGAATTTCAGTTTTCACACCAACCATGACATCAAAAGCATCAACAATTTTAAAAACTTTACGGCTCCGGTTATCAAGGTGCTGAACAGTCTTGGTCTGAATGCAGAACTGCAGGGGCGAAACGATATTTTGGCTGAAGGCAGAAAGATTTCGGGAACTGCACAGTTTACCAACGGAAAAAGAATGCTGAGTCACGGTACGCTGCTTTACAATTCAAATTTGGGCGAAGTTGTGAATGCGCTTCATGTAAAGATGAGCAAAATCGAATCAAAAGGGCACAAATCGGTCAGAAGCCGTGTGGCGAATATTTCTGAATTTATGAAAAATCAGCTTCCGATCGAAGAATTCAGAAAGCTGCTGCTCGAAGGTCTTTATCGGGACGAAGAACCTTTTGAAACCTATCATCTGACCGAGGAAGAATGGAAAGGAGTGCATCAGCTGGTTGAAGAAAAATATGATACCTGGGATTGGAATTTTGGACGTTCGCCTAAATTCAATATCAAAAGGGTAAAAAGATTTCCGGTCGGAGAAATCGATCTCAGGATTTTTGTTGAAAAAGGACATATCACTGAATTTAAAGTTTATGGAGATTTCTTTGGCAAAAAACCGATTGCAGAATTGGAGGAAATGATGATCGGATTGAGATACGAAAGAGAAGATCTGACCGGCCGATTGGCTGATGTGGATATCACCGATTATTTTGGAGATGTTCCAAAAGACGAATTCATCAGTTTGTTGCACGGTGACGATGAATCCTGAGCGGGAGAAATTTAATTTTGTTAAATTTACTATATTTAGAATCGGATGATTGTAGAACTGGAAGATAATTTTGCGGCCGAAACCGAAGCGGTTTTTACTTCCTGCCGAAAGGGAGAAGTGATTATTGAAGAAGGCGCAAGATCACCCAATTTCTTTTATCTTCTGAAAGGCGAGGTCAGCGTTTATAATCTGACCGAGGACGGAAAAGTCTTTCTTCATCACAAAGTACAGGAAAAAAACTTTTTTGCTGAACCGGGCGTTTTTCTCGATATCCCTTTTCCGGGCTATGTCAATGTCATCAGCAACAAGGCGGAGATTCTGATGATCAAACGCGAGAAACTGATTGAATATCTGAAGAATCATCCCGAATGGTCAATTGAATTCATCAAATCGATGGCCGAAAAATCATGGCGAAAAAGCGAGCTGCTCAATGACATTGTCTTTCTGAATCCTGAAGAACGGATCATCAGACAATTTGAAAAATTCAAAAAAAATTCAGAAGAGAAAATAAAAATCCCGCTGACCCGAAACGAAGTTTCAAGGATGACCGGTCTGAGGATTGAAACCGTCATCAGAGCCATCAAAAAGATGGAAAGAGAAAAAAAGCTGAGTATTGTAAAAGGTAAAGTTTATTATTGATTATGAAAAGGACTGTCGCTTCCGGACTGAAATTGTCTGTTTTTAACCTGGTTATTGTGGCTTTTTTGGGATTGCTCATGCGCTACAAGATTGCGTTTTCTTTTCCGATTGCTGATCAGAAATTTATGCTGGAAAGCCATTTCCACTTTGCATTTTACGGATGGATCACTTCATGCATCTATATGTTTATCCTCAAATATCTGCAGGAAAAAAAACCTGATTTGAAGAAAACCGGTCTTTATCGGAATTTGATTACAATCAACTTTGTGGCAGCCTACGGCATGCTGGTTTCTTTTTTTGCCGCTGGTTACTCGTGGGTTTCCGTCTCGTTTATACTGCTTGGTCTTTTGGTCAGTCTTGTGTTCAGTTTTACTTTCTTTACAGGGTTGAAAAGTGTGAGCGGCAAATCAAAAATGTGGTTTCAGACCGGATTGATTTTTGCGGTGCTATCGTCGGTTGGCGCATTTTCACTCAGTTATATGCTGATGACCAAATCGGTTACTGCCGACGGATATCTGGCATCTCATTATTTCTTTCTTCATTTTCAGTACAACGGATTCTTTCTGTTTTCATGTATCGGACTGATTATTTATTCACTTTCAAAACGAAATATTCAAATTTCAAAACAACAGAACCGGATCATCTTCTGGCTGATGTTTGTCGGCTGTCTGTTTGGTTACGGGCTCTCTGTTCTGTGGATGAATCTTCCGCTTTGGATATATATTCCGGTGGTGATTGCGGCAATTATGCAGACCGTCGGCTCGGTCAAAATATTTCTCTGGATCAAAGGTCTGTGGACAAAAATCAAGGAAATCCAGTCACCGATCGAACGGGCACTTCTGACTTATGCAGGTGCTGCTTTTGCAATTAAAATTGTGTTGCAGCTCGGTTCAACCATACCTTCAATCAGTCATTTTGCATTTGGTTTCAGAAATATTGTAATCGCATATCTCCATCTGATTTTGCTGATGTGTATCTCATCTTTTCTGCTCAGCCGAATCATTGATTCAGATTATTTTAAGATTACAAAACCATTTAAAATCGGAATAGTTCTGTTTATGATCGGTGTGTTCTTAAACGAACTGATGCTCGGTATCGTAGGTATGTTCTCGTTTACCTATACTTTTATTCCTTATACACACGAAATCCTGCTGGCAATCACTGTGCTGATATTTATTTCGACACTGATGATTTTCCTGAATTTGAAAAAAGTGAAAACCTGAATTTATTCTAAAGATTCAATTTCCAATGTTTTAATTTTTTAAAATGAAAAAGCGGCTCATGACCGAAGTCAATGAACCGCCAAAAAAATAAAACAATATGGAATGAAACTACTCCGGCAGTATAACGCCGTCCACCACGTGGATAATACCGTTTGAAGCCGGAACAGTGGTTACGATATTAATCGTTCCGTTAACTGTCGGTTTGCCGTCCACCATTTTGATGGTTATATTTTTTCCGTCCACCATACCCAAATTCTGACCGTCAGAAAATTGATTTTCTCTGATCACGCCCACATAAGTGTGATGACCCAGTATGTCCTCCAACTGTCCGAGGTTTTCCTTTTTTAGCAGATTGTCAACCGTTCCCTTGGGTAATTTTTCAAAAGCCGAATTCAAAGGAGCAAATACGGTGAAAGGTCCGGCGTTGCTCAGTGAAGTCGTCAGGCCTGCTGCCTTTACCGCTGTAACCAATGTTGTCAGTTCTGCATTTGCCACCGCAAGTTTTACAATGTCAGGACTCGATTGATCGTCAACTACTCCTTCCTGACCCAATGCATCCCTTGACTGTGCCTGAGACGTAACCGGACTGTCTGCCTGTACTGAATTTTCTGTGTTTTGGCAAGAATAAAAGGCCAAAATTGATACTGAAAGTGCTAATACCAGTTTTTTCATAATGATTAGAATTTTCAATAAAAATAAGCCAATCAAACCGGTTGTACTTATGACTCGAGTCATAATCAACGAATTGATTCAGTGATAATTATCACATTTTAATTGAAAAATAAATGAAAGTCCATTCATAAAAAAAGACCTGATTAAAGGTCTTTTTTGTCAAATTTTCTGGTTGAAAAATAAAGCGGAATAATCAGCCATAACAGAAGGACTCCATAGGTGATAAGTGAACCGCTCATCCCTGTAAAAGTCTTCTTGAATACAGCGGTTGTTGCGCCCATTAAAGCCGAAACATCCATCTGCATCAGTGAAACGATTCTGACCAGATCCACCGGATTCAGCATGCTCAAAACCACGATCAAATTTTCAAGCGGATAATCCAAAAACTGAAACAGCAAAAACAGAACCAGCCCGTCAAAAACTACTGTAAAGAAAAGCCACAAAAGCAGTGCGACGCCGATTCCTTTGGTTTTGTCCTTGATATAAACCGCTGTGAAAAGCGAGATTGAAACAAAGATGACCGAAAGGATGATGCCGGTGATGATCATTGTGATTCCAATTGAATTTGCTGAGAAAATCAGAACCGGAATCCCGAATCCGATAAAAAATGCTATGCTCAAAGCAAGCGCGAGACTTATAAAAATACTGAACCACAACGTTTTTCTTTTGATGGGCTGTGCCGCAAGCAGCTCTATGAATTCACCTGAATTGTAAATATAGATCGTTGAAAACATGATGCTGATCAGCGGGATCAGTGTCAGGTTCATCGTCAGCATGTTCGTCAGGCTTTTTTCCGGAACATCTTCAATCACAAAGAGTCCAAATGAAATAATCAGCAGAAATATGGTGTACGCAATTATGATTTTGTTTCTGAGAATGTCCGAAACTACATATTTGATAATTTTCTTCATCTTAATATTGTTTGCTTGATTTTTCCATCAATACCGCGATTGCTTCTGACAATTTGGATCTTTGGGTTTCTGCTTTCAGTTCGTCTATAGGCTGGTCCACGATCACTTTTCCTTCTTCAAGATATACGATCTGGTTGACCACATCGTCAAGCTCGCTCAGTATATGCGAACTGATGATGATCAGTTTCCCTTTTTCCTTTTCTTTGATGATCTTTTCTTTGAGTTTGAGCGAAGACAATGGATCGAGTCCGGCAGTGGGTTCGTCGAGCACAAGCACTTTCGGATCAAACAAAAATGCAAGGTAGGCGCTTACTTTCTGACGGGTCCCGCCCGAAAGCGTTCCCATTCTTTTTTGGAGCAGTGTACCCAAATTATAACTTCTGAACAAATCCTTATCCGGTTCCTGACGTTTGTCTCTCAGGTCTTCGATCATTTCAAAGACCTGCCCAATGGTCATATTTTCAGGATATCTTCCAATTTGAGGCATATAGCCGATATGGTTTCTGTATTCCCAATCTTTTTTGATTGATTTGTCCATAAAAAGAATATCTCCCGAAGTCGGAACCACCATTCCGAGCAGTGTCTTTATCAGTGTGGTTTTGCCCGAAGCGTTTGGCCCGATTAGTCCAATGATGTTTCCTTCTTTGAATTCGAGATTGATGTCTTTCAGAACTTCATATTTGTCAAATTTCTTATGGATTTTTGAAAACGTAATCATGTAATCTGTTTTTTAATTTTTCTGGTCATCGGCGCATTGTCTTTGACATTTTCGGGCGTCAGGCTCGGAAATATACTTTCAGCGGTGTCCATCAGTTTGACAAAAAAACTTCTGAACAGCATCAGTGCCGATGAATTCCGTTCTATGATGAGTGAATAAAATGTAATCGGATGATAAGGAATGTCTCCTATACCGTCCCGATCCAAATCATATCCTTCGTATTTGTCCCAATAGTTATGATCAAGAGATTTCACCTTCAGATTGCCGTTTGTCGCCATGTCAAAGGTATTCCCGATAAAGTTGTTGGCGGTGATCAGTGCGTCTGTACTGCTTGCGTTGATCTTAAATGCCCATCCGTTTCTGTAAAACTGGTTGTTGGTCACTTTGATTCGGTTGGCGCCGTCTGCAAATATTCCGATTGTGTTTTCGCTGAATTCATTATCATAAATCTCACTGTCGTCAATCTCTTTGAGCAGCAAACCGTAGGCAGCCAATCCCCAATTGTATTTGAAATGGTTGTTGTACATTTTTACTCTTTTGCTGTACATGACCGCAACACCTGCTCCGTTGTTTTGGAAAGTATTGTTTTTGAATAAATTGTCGTGCGAAAACATAAAATGAAGGCCATAACGACTGTTGCCCATACTTTCATTGTTTTCGATATCCGAGTTGGTGATGAATTCAAAATAGATTCCGTCACGATGACCGTGAATCTGATTATTTTTAATGGTCAGATGGTTTGACTTCCAGCAGTGAATGCCGTTTGCAGAAGGTCTTCCATCCATCTTCCTCGATTTGATGTCGTTGTTCGTATATGTGATGTAGGATGAATTGATGGTGTGGATGCCGAAGAAATTGTCTTCGAATTTGCATCCGTCGATCAGAACATTCTTTGAATTTTGAATTTTCAGTGCAGCGATGTCATTGAAGTTCGATGTGCCTGAATTTTTGAATAGTATTCCTCTGATGGTTACTCCATCGCTTTCCACCTTTAGTATTTCGTGTTCAAATTCTCCGTCAATTACAGGGAATCCCTCTCCGGTCAATGTGACCGATTTGTCCAGATAGAGAGGGCCTTCCCTGTAAATTCCGGATTTAATCAATATGGTATCTCCGTCTTTTGCCTTTTCAAACGCCTTTTTAATCGTTTTCTGAGGATTGTTCGGTTCCACTGTGATGGTGTTGGCAAAAACGCCAAGACCAAAGAATAAGCTTAAAACTGTTAGTTTGAATTTAAAAAATCTTCCCATTTTAATTCTGTTCCCGAATAACCGGATTGATAATTAATTAAATCATTCTCATTTTCAAAGGCTGCGATATTTGATCCCATCGGACTTCTCAATTCGTCATTTTGAATCAGAAAGCTTTTTTCTGAATCGATCAGTTTTCCGTTTCCGGTGAAGTCAACCAGCCAGGTCGAATGGACCTTTTCTTTGGGTATAACTTCATCATCCAAAAAACCTTTGAGACAATGCAAATCGTCAAATTTATATATTCTGCCCTGTTTGGTAACGATTTCTGCGCCAAAACGGTTGTCGCTGATCGTCATCTTGCAGTAATCGCAGTCCTCAGCTCCGAAGTTGATCGGCTTTGGATCTTTACTGCACGAAATTACCAAAATTGAAAAGAATGAAATTAAAATTATAGGAAAAATTTTAAATGAACTCATTGTTTTGTTTTTTTGATTTCATATCCGACCAGTCCGGCCATAACAGTTCCGACTGCTGCCAACACCCAACCGCCTGAAGCAGGGATTGAGAATGCGCCAAAGTTCAGAAGCTGTTTAAAACCGATCAAAGGCGGCTGATAGGTCATTCCCGGTACCTGAATTGGAGCAGTAGGATCCAAGTTGTGACCGTAGTTATACAGCCAGAAATAGAAATCCAGTCCCAAAACAACTACGAAAGCTATAAAAAACGCACACCACAGATAGAAAAACCATTTGCGGTTTACCAACGCAGTCAGGAGTCCAAAGACTGCAAGCAGTCCGAGAACGTACGGTAAAACTGCAAATTCCGCAAAGTCATCTTCGTGAATCGTGTGCATACCGATGTAATGGTTCAAACCATTGATAATGTCGACTTCACCACCCAGTTTGTTTGCATAAATGTACATTTCCAAACCTTCAGGATATTGCGGTGCAGTCAGTTCGATCTTCCAGATTGGAAGGAATAGTGTGCTAAACATCGCCAGACCTGCAATAGCTGATAAAATTCGTGTGAGGGTTTTCAGTGAGGTGTTTTTGGCTGTGTTCATATTTTTTGATTTTGAAAGAGTTGTCTCAATTTTAGCTGAGACAACTCTTTTTGGTTAACTGTTTCAGTTAAAATTTTAGTTTGTTGGAGCTTTGTCTCCGGTTCCGAATCTGATCGGAGTGCTGCTTCCGGCGGGAGAAACTCTTACGTAACCCTGCATTTCCTGGTGCAGTGCACTACAGAAGTCGGTACAGTAGAATGGAATGATACCTGAACGAGTCGGAATCCATTTGAGCGTTTTGGTTTCACCAGGCAATACCAGGATCTCTGCATTGTTATTGCCCATTATCGCAAATCCGTGTGGCAAATCCCAGTCCTGTTCAAGGTTGGTTACGTGGAAGTAAACCTCGTCACCCATCTTGATTCCTTCAATGTTGTCAGGAGTGATGTGAGATCTGATCAGCGTCATATATATGTCAACCCGGTTTCCGTTTCTTTCAACTTTGGTTGCATCTTCACTCTTAGTCACATATTTGTGATTGTTTTCATTGATGTCATAAATTCTCTTTTGATTGTCTTTGATTTTATCGGCAGGAATCATCTGAGCATAGTGAGGTTCACCAATGGTCGGGAAGTCAAGAAGGAGTTCCATCTTGGTTCCGCTGATGTCAAACAGCTGTGCGCTCTGAGCCAGTTCGGGCCCGGTTGGCAGATAACGGTCTTTTGTAATCTTGTTCCATGCCACCAGATATTTTCCGTATGGTTTTGCAGTGTCTCCTCCAACTACGGTCAGGTGACCGGTAGAATAGAAGGTAGGCTGTCTGTCAATCACTTCAAGTGACTTCACATTCCATTTTACAACTTCAGAAGATACAAAGAATGAAGTGTATGCATTTCCTTCGTTGTCAAATTCTGTGTGCAATGGACCCAATCCCGGTTTTTGTACTTCACCGTGAAGGACTGCATCATATTTCAATACAGGAATTCCGTCAAAATCACCTTCGTAATTTTTGTCTTCGATTGCTTTCATCATTTTACTGAAAGAGAATACAGGAAGCAATGAAGCCAGTTTACCCGAACCTACAAAGTATTCACCTGTCGGGTCAACGTCAGTTCCGTGAGGAGATTTAGGACATGGAATATAATACGCAAAACCTTCGTCGATCAGATCTTTTACATCCAGTACGGTAACGTCAGTAAGCATTTCTGAAGTTGCTGAATGGGTTCCTTCGTCATAAACGTTGTGTGCATATTTGGTTTTCACAGTTCTGCCTTTTCCTGCTTTTGCAAGTTCTGCGGCTTTTTTCCAATTAATAGCCAGGATAAAGTCTTTGTCTCTCTGAGAAGCATTCACTTCAAGAAGTGTGTGTGCTTTTTCAGTGTTGTAGGTTGAGAAGAAGAACCATCCGCTGCTCGGACCTTTTCCGGTGTGGCTCAAGTCATAATTGACAGGAGGTGTTTTCAATTGGAAATCGATGTTCATTCTTCCGTTTTCCGGATTTACTTTAATAAATGAAATCGCACCACTGAATTTATCTGCATAATCTGCAATCGGAACATCTCCGTTTTCATCGTCAAAAGGAACGCTGAAGCGGGTGCCCGCCACCACGTATTCTGTGTTCTCAGTGATAAATGGTGATGAGTGGTTACCGGCTGAATTTGGAATTTCAATAATTTCGGTTGTTGTGAAAGTTGTCAGGTCAATTCTTGCAACACGAGGAGTGTTGTTCTCGTTTGCAAACAGCCATCTGCCGTCATTTTCACCGTTTGTCTGTGAAATTGCAAGGTGGTGCTGGTCACCCCACGGTACAAATCCGTGAGAAGTCATCAGCATAGGTTTGGTTTCCTCACTGTATCCGTATCCTGATTCGGGATCCTGTGAGAACACAGGCAGAACTTTAAGCATTCTCCCCGACGGGATTCCGTACACAGAAACCTGCCCGCTAAATCCTCCCGAAGTAAACGAATAAACTTCGTCGTACTGTCCCGGAGCCACATAAACCCGCTGCGCGGCATCGCCCGTCACGGCGCTTTGAGCACCTTTTGGCTTACAGCTGCTGAGTGCCAACAATGCTGCGCACGCAGATAATCCAATTAATTTTACTCTTGTCATTTGATATAGTTTTTGATGTTATTCGGTTATTTTGCACCGTCGTTTTCACGCATAAACTCCAAAACGGCTCTTGCGTCAGCGTCGGTCAGGTTCTGATTTGGCATTCTGACCAGACAAAGTTCAAGCTGTTCCTGAAGCTTCGGATCCACATCGATCATCGGATCCGGCTCGGTGATAAAATTCATAATCCAATAAGGCTTGTGTCTTTCGGTTACACCTTCCCATCCGGGGCCAACCAGTCTTTCGCCTGTCATTTTGTGACATGAAGTACACTTGGTTTCGGCAATTTTCTTGCCTGTTGCAGCCATCGCAGGATCAAATGAACTTACATCCACATTTGATTCGTCCCACTTTCCAATTCCTCTCTGCGGATCATAATCCGAAGGATTTGAGTCTGCTACTACAACTTCTTTTTTGTCACCTCCTTCTCCGGCCGACTTATTTCCTTCTCCGCATGAAAATAAAACTGCTGCCGAAAAAGCACTCAAGAACAAAGGTTTTAGATTTTTCATAATTTTTTCATTTTTTGTGGGTCCTGTTTGTTTCATTCCGTTAAACTGAAAGACCGTGGAGCCCGTTAGCGTCCTTTCAGCCTTGTTTTTTTTATGTTGTTAAATTATGGTTTTTTCAGTTTCTAACCAAATAAATTTATTTAATACCTCCGGCTCCTTTTCTTTGGTAGAACAAAGGTAAGTCTATTGGATGCCGCATTCTATGACCCAAGTCATACTTAAAATATGACTTTTATTAGTGTTTTCCGCAGGTTTTTATTGATTTAATGAGTTGGAATATAACAAATTAATCTGACAATTGTATGGCTGATTCAAAATGAGTTTTGGGATGGATTAAATTTAAATCAGAAGACCTGTAAATTAATTTTTAAAGCTTCGTTTTAAGTGTCAAATGTTGAACTGCTTAGTTGTATATTTGCCAAAAAAATTAAATGAAGAATCTGTTCAAAATTTCAATTATTATGATGTTGACTTTTTCGCTGACTGCATGCGGCAACAAGGAAGACTCAGCTGCCCAGCCACAGTCGGAAAGTGTTCAGAATGACGATCCGATGAATGTGACCAAGATTATGTCAACAGAAAAAGGAGATACCGTCGTACTGACTTTCTTCCCGAAAGGAGATGAATTTGCAATCAAACTGAAAATTGACGGTCAGGAAGTTGAACTGGATCCAAAAGGAACCAGCGAAAAAGGAAACCCTGTTTTTTCTGACGGACACTATGGCTGGGAAATGTTTGTGGACGGAAGAAGCGGACGTTTGTTTACCAATGATTCAGAAGATCGTTTCTATAAAGAAAGATAAATTGATTGGCCGGTTTCAGAAGAATTTGGAATTCGGGCCCGATAATTGAAATGAAATTTGTGTAAGTTTGTCAATCTGTCGGAAAAATTGAAAATAGAATCCGACAATTTAATGATGATTAAATATTCGAATTTGTGAATTTTTTTAAAACATTTACAAAATGGCAGTTTTGGGGCAGTCTGCTTTTGATGTGCCTGTTTTGTTTTGGCGCCTACCATTTTATATTCAGAGTGTGGCTGTACAGTTACACCAACCACAATCAGGAAATTGAAATTCCCGATCTGAAAGCAATGAATCTGAGTCAGGCGCTGAAAACTCTCGACAGTCTGAAACTGACCTATGAGATCGACAGTGTGAGATATGACTCTTCAAAAGCACCGCATGCGATACTCGATTTCTTTCCCGAAACTGGATTTAAAGTAAAAGAAGGAAGAAAGATTTTTGTCAAAGCCAATCCAAAAGGATGGCTTCCGACTTCGCTGCCCGATATCGTCGGGAAATCAAAACGACTTGCATACACCCAGCTTAAACTCGCCGGTTTGGAAGTTGGCGATACCATATACAGACCCGATATTGCAAAAGATGCCGTTCTGGATGTCATCTTCAGAGGGAAACAGATTACTCAGGGAACCCAGCTGCCGAGATTTTCAAAAGTTGATCTGGTACTCGGTCGGGGTGTAGAATACGGAGTCAAAACACCAAACCTGGTCGGTCTGGCGCTTGAAGAAGCAAGATCCGCCATCTTTTCAAAACAATTTGCTAACGGTCGGATCAATGTGGAAGGCGGTGTGAGCGACAGTTCAAAACTGATTGTATTTTATCAGTATCCGCTTCCTGACGACAATTATGATCAGGGATTGCCGATAGACCTCTGGTTGTCCGAGAAAGAAAGGGGAGAACTGAAATCAAAAATCAAAGAATTAGATTTGCAGTTCAGAAACTTTGGACCGAATGATTCGATTGCAGCTGCGAAATTTGAAGAAGAATTCAAATTAAAGGAAAAAGATATTCCAAAGGACGGCAACGAAAAGAAGAAGGCGCAAACCCATGAAATTCCGGATGAGCAGCCCAGCGGAATGAAAATTGACTGATATGTCAAAACCATTGTTTACGGAAGAATCTGACGAAGACTGGTTTGAACAGTATTCGTTCAAGGCCGACAAAGGTCAGGCGCCACTCAGGGTCGATAAATTTCTGATGAATTTTATGCCTGACACCACCCGGAATAAAATTCAAAAAGCAGCAGACGAGGGTAGAATTTGGGCAAACGAACTTGTTGTCAAATCAAATTACAAAGTTAAACCGGGAGACGAAATTAAAGTCGTACTGTCGGAACCGCCGCGCGAAGTTGAAATCATTGCACAGGACATTCCGATCGATATTGTCTATGAGGACGAATCGGTTGCTGTTATCAACAAAGCTGCAGGTATGGTGGTTCACCCCGGACACGGAAATTATTCCGGTACTTTGGTCAACGCGTTGAAATATCATTTTGACAATCTGCCGTCGATGAATGCAGAACTCGAAAGACCGGGTCTCGTCCATCGGATCGATAAGGACACCAGCGGTCTTTTGGTGATTGCAAAAACTGAGCAGGCGATGCAGAGTCTGACTTCGCAATTCAAAGCGAGAACCACCGACCGACTGTATCATGCGCTGGTTTGGGGAAGTATTGAAGAAGATGAAGGAACCATAGAAGGAAACATCGGAAGACATCTCAAAGACCGTATGCTGATGGATGTTTTTCCGCACGGTGAACAAGGAAAACATGCGGTGACTCATTTCAGGGTGATTGAAAGATTTCAGTATGTGACTTTGGTCGAATGCAAACTCGAAACCGGACGAACCCATCAGATCAGGGTGCATTTTCAGCACATCGGTCATCCGCTTTTTAATGATGAAAGATATGGTGGCAATAAGATTCTGAAAGGGACCACTTTTACAAAATACAAACAATTTGTAGAAAATTGTTTCAAAATCTGCTCGAGACAGGCACTGCATGCCAAGACGCTGGGTTTTGATCATCCAAAAACAGGCGAAAGAATGAATTTTGATTCTCCTGTTCCCGAAGATCTTTCGGAACTGATCGTAAAGTGGAGGAATTATTCAAAAAATTCAATTTCCGAATAAAAAAATGACAGCCCGTTTTTTGAGCTGTCATCATTCTTTTGAATATTTTCTTTCTGATTATTTTTTCAGCGAAAGAATATATTTCACCATTGTTCTCGCTTTGTCCATGTTCACATCCGGATGAGGTGTCATCGGCACCTGTCCCCAGTTTCCAGCACCGCCGTCAATGATTTTCTGAGCCAGCATGTCAATGTCTGCTTCAGAATATTTTTCTGCCACTTCCTGATAGCTCGGCCCGATCACCTTTGCATCAACCTTGTGACAGGCAAGACAGTCAGAAGCTTCAATCATCGCCAGCCCGTCATCGGAACCTGCTGCGCCTGCCTCTGCAACTGAGTCGCCTTCGGCAGGATGTTCAACATAGTCTTTTGATGCATTTGAATAATCGATGGTCACATCCTCACCTGTTGATTGTTCTTTTGAAGAGCATGAGAATACAAAGGCCAAAAAGCCAAGTGCTAAAATAATTTTCTTCATTGTGTTTTAATTTTAGGTTATGAGTTCTTTAATTGTTTTTTTATCTCAGTGGCAATTTCGGTCACATCACTGTTCAAACCTTCCTTCTGAAATGTCAGCACACCTCTGTCCGAAAACACACTAATGATGTTTGAATGTGAGAAATCAATCGGCGAAATCTGTTTGTATTTGACCGAAAGCACATTTGCAAATTCTCTTGTGCCCGATTCGTCACCTCTCAGAAACAGCCACTGTTCTCCGTCAAAATCATTTTGTTTCAGATACTCCTTCATTTTTTCGGGTGTATCAACTTCCGGATCGATTGAAACCAGAACCAGTCTGACTTTTCCCGGATCGTATTTTCCCAAATTTTTTTCAATATCACGCATCTCGGCAGTCAGTCTCGGGCATGCAGTTTTGCAGCTTGTGTAAATCATTGCCATCACCACTGTTTTTCCGTTCAAATCAGCGAGTTTCATCTGCTGTCCGTCCTGGTTTTCCCAGTTTGAATTCAGCTGAAAAACTGAATTTTGAGCCACTTCGGTATTTGATTCTTTTTCGTTTTGAGTACATCCCGCAATACCGAACATCAGGAGCAACATCAATATGCTATTTTTCACAATTACAAATTTATAAATCTTTTGCACATCTGAACCCAAGATTATTCACCGAATAATCTGCTTTTAAACTTCCTCTCATCGCATAGCGCATAAATGCTGCATAATTGGTCAAATCGCTTGTGGTCACTGCAGCGCCCGAACAGAAAAGACTTTCGTTTTTTGAACTGTCATTTCTTGATTCACCGCTGATCATAACCGAATTAAAATCTTCTGTCCATTCCCAAACCATACCATACAGATCATACAATCCGTAATAATTTGGTTTCTGCTGTTTGATCGCTTCTTTGTACATTCCTTTTTTTTGATATGAATTCAGTATGTACTGTGTAAATTCTGGTTTTCCTGATGCGTCTTTTGTGTTTTCATCTGCCAGTGCTGCATATTCCCATTCGTCAATGGTCGGAAGTCTTTTCCCAACACTCTTTGCATAGGCTTCTGCTGCAAACCATGAAATATTGGTGACCGGCGAATCGGGTTTTGCATCTGTCGGAATTTCATAATCTCCCTGCCAGTTGTGCAGATAAGCGTCGTCTGCATACAGTCTTGTAACCTGAGAACGTGTCCATTGCGGATTTTTTCTCAGGAATTCAAGAAATTCTGAATTTGTAACCGGGCTTTCGTCAATTTGAAAAGATTTGACCTGAACAATCCTGCCCGAATCCTTTCCAAGAAAACCCATATAGCTTCCGCCGCCGATGCTGATCATTTTTTTGTCGGTTTTGACCGGACTCAGACTTTGGGGTGTAACCGCCTGTACTTCCTTTGCTGCCACACTCACACGATTGTAGCAGGAAGTCAGTGCAGCGATTGAAATGATTGCGAATGATATTTTCAGTATGCTTTTCATCTCTTTGTTTGAAGGAAATTATAGTTTGGGATTACAGTGCGTTCTTGATTTGTTCGTTTTTCTTGAAAACTTTCGGATTGTCTTCTCCGGTCACTTTGATTTTGCCCAAAGCGCCTTTGTGGAAAGCTCTGAAAATTGCGTGATCAACAAGAACATATTCACCCGGTGTGTCTGCTTTGAATTCAGCAATCACAGCACCACCTGCAGGAACACTTGTGGTCTGAATGTCTTTTGTAATGGTTGTTCCGCCTTCCACATATACACGATCAAAGATTTCTCCGATCAGGTGGAGTGAAGAAGTCAGGTTCGGACCGCCGTTTCCAAAGAAAATTCTGACGGTCTCACCGGTTTTTACCAGCAGTTCGTTGTCGCCCAAAAGTGAGCCGGTATTTCCATTGAATACCACATATTCCGGATGTTCGTCGATTGCTTTGTCAATGTCAAATTCCTGAAGACCCTTTTCGCCGAATTTTCCTTTGGTATAGAAATCTCCCTGCATGATGTAAAATTCTTTGTCAACTTTTGGAAGACCGCCTTCGGGTTCGATCAGGATCAAACCGTACATTCCGTTTGCAATGTGCATTCCCACAGGAGCAGTTGCACAGTGATAAACATACAGACCGGGATTCAGTGCTTTGAAAGTAAAGCTGCCTTCTTTTCCGGGTGTTACAAATGATGCTTCGGCGCCTCCGCCGGGTCCGTTCACCGCATGAAGGTCAATGTTGTGCGGAAGATTGTTGTTTTCATTGTTTTTAAGGTGAAGCTCAATTTCATCTCCAACTCTTGCACGGATAAAAGTACCGGGAACGGTTCCGTTAAAAGTCCAGAAATTGTACTGGGTACCGTCAGCAAGTTCTCCGATTTTCTCAAGGATTTCAAGCGTTACAACCAGTTTCTTCGCGCTTCTGTCACCAACCGCCGCCGGAACAAAAGGAGGAGCAACCAGATCCATTACTTGTGTGGTTCCGTCTGTTTTGATGTTTTCACTGTTTATACCCGAATCGGCATAAAGTGAATTGTTCTGTTTGCAGGCAGCCATCGTAAACAGTGCAGTGATAATCAATGTGCGAAATATTGTTTTCATATCTTAATGGTTTTAAAATTTCATTGTTTTATTTCTGATACAAAGGTCACAATAAAAGATATTCATATCCTTTAATCTACCATGAATAATATCAGTCGATTGGTATGAATTTTATCAGCATCAGTCTGTCAAAAAATCATTTGAAAACTGACTAATTTTTTTATATTGAAAACCTTTGAATCTCAAAAATTTGTATCTTCGCAAATCTTTAAAAAAAATTAAACGCAGCCGGTTGATCGGTTTTAATTTGGCTGCAATGGAGATTGAATTATGAGCAATAAATTCAGAGAATATAAAAATTTAAATCTTGTTGGTCTGGCTGATGAAGTTTTGGCCGACTGGAAAAAAAACAGTGTATTTGAAAAAAGTGTAAGCACCAGAGATGGTCATCCGAATTTTGTATTTTATGAAGGACCGCCTTCTGCAAACGGTATGCCCGGAATCCACCACGTGATGGCCAGAGCGATTAAGGATATTTTTTGTCGATATCAAACTCTAAAAGGGAAACAGGTTCACAGAAAAGCAGGCTGGGATACCCACGGACTGCCGGTTGAACTCGGTGTAGAAAAAGAACTCGGAATTACAAAAGAAGACATCGGAAAGAAAATTTCTGTTGAAGAATACAACCAGGCATGCCGTGAAGCGGTGATGCGTTATACCGACATCTGGAACAATCTGACTGAAAAAATGGGTTATTGGGTAGATTTGAAAGATCCGTACATCACCTACGAACCCAAATATATGGAGTCGGTTTGGTGGCTGCTCAAACAGATTTACAACAAAGGATTATTATATAAAGGTTATACCATTCAGCCGTATTCACCAAAAGCCGGAACCGGTCTTTCTTCGCACGAACTGAACATGCCCGGCACTTACCGTGATGTTTCTGATACGACTGTGGTGGCGCAGTTCAAAGCAATCAAAGAATCATCGGAACTCCTGAAAGATCTGGAAGGAGATGTGTATTTCCTTGCCTGGACAACCACTCCATGGACCTTGCCGTCAAATACTTCACTGATCGTCGGTCCGAAAATCGATTATGTAATTGTTGAAACCTTTAACCAATATACTTTCAGACCTCAAACGGTAATTCTTGGCAAACCTCTGCTGAATTCAGTTTTTGGAAAAAATTATTTTGAATCACAAAAAGCTGCAGATTATGAAAATTTCAAAGAAGGCAGCAAAAATATACCTTACAGAATCTTAAAAACCATTAGCGGAAAAGAACTCGTCGGAATCAAATATGAACAGTTGCTGAAATGGGCATTGCCATATGAAAATCCTGAAAATGCTTTTCAGGTCATCGATGATGATTTTGTAACCACTGAAGACGGTACCGGAATCGTTCACTCTGCGCCGACTTTTGGTGCGGATGACGCACGGGTGGCAAAAAATCACGGTGTGCCGCCGATGCTGGTTTTGGATCAGCACAGAAATCCGATTCCATTGGTCGATCTGCAGGGAAGATTTATCAAAAGTTTGCCCGAAGGTTTTGCAGGAAAATACGTCAAAAACGAATATTACGACGAAGGCACTGCGCCCGAGCGTTCGGTGGATGTTGAAATTGCAATTCAACTGAAAGAAGAAAACAAAGCTTTCAAGGTTGAAAAATACAGACACTCTTATCCGCACTGCTGGAGAACAGATAAGCCGATTCTTTATTATCCGCTGGATTCATGGTTTATCAAAATGACTTCGGTTCGTGACCGTATGGTCGAACTGAACAAAACCATCAACTGGAAACCAAAGGCAACCGGCGAAGGTCGTTTTGGGAACTGGCTTGAAAATGCAAACGACTGGAATCTTTCGCGTTCGAGATATTGGGGAATCCCATTGCCGATCTGGAGAACAGATGACAAAACAGAAGAAATCATCATCGGTTCGGTCGAAGAACTGATGAATGAAATCAGCAAATCGATCAATGCCGGACTGATGAAAACCAATCCGTTTGAAGGATTTTCTGCAGGTGATATGTCAGAAGAAAATTATTCAAAAGTCGATCTGCATAAAAATATAGTCGATGAAATCATACTAATTTCGGACAGCGGCAAACCGATGAAAAGAGAATCAGATCTGATCGATGTTTGGTTTGATTCAGGTTCAATGCCTTATGCCCAATTTCATTATCCTTTCGAAAACAAAGATTGGATTGATTCGGGTTCAAAATATCCGGCAGATTTTATTGCCGAAGGGGTCGATCAGACAAGAGGCTGGTTCTATACATTGCATGCAATCGGAACACTGGTTTTTGACAGTGTTGCCTATAAAAATGTGGTGTCAAACGGTCTGGTGCTCGACAAAAACGGACAGAAAATGTCAAAACGTTTGGGTAATGCAGTTGATCCGTTTGAAACCCTTGCCGCATACGGTCCGGATGCAACCCGCTGGTATATGATTTCAAATGCGCAACCTTGGGAAAATCTGAAATTTGATGTGGAAGGTGTATTTGAAGTTCAGAAGAAATTTTTCGGAACATTGTACAACACCTATTCATTCTTTGCGCTTTATGCAAATGTTGACAATTTCAGATATGAAGAAGCAGAAGTTCCTTACGCACAGCGAACCGAGCTGGACAGATGGATTCTTTCGGAACTGAATACACTGATCAAAAAAGTTGACGAATATTATACCGATTACGAACCTACCCGTGCCGCAAGAGCGATTCAGGAATTTGTAATCGACAATCTGAGCAATTGGCATGTACGACTGAGCAGAAGAAGATTTTGGAAAGGAGATTATACCTCAGACAAAATTTCAGCTTATCAGACGCTTTATACGGTGCTTGAAAAAATTGCAATCATTTCTGCGCCGATTGCACCATTTTTCATGGACAGGCTTTATAAGGATTTAAACGCGGTCAGTCAGAAATCTTCGCTTGAATCGGTTCATTTGGCTGATTATCCGAAGGCGGATGAAAGTCTGATCGATTCTGAACTTGAAATCAGAACCCAATTGGCACAGACTGCGACCAGCATGATACTTTCGCTGAGAAAAGGAGCTGCGATCAAAGTCCGTCAGCCGTTGCAGAAAGTGATCATTCCGGTTTTGGACGATCAGATGAAGACAAGACTCAAATCGGTGGCAGAACTGCTCAGGCAGGAAGTGAATGTCAAAGAGATCGAATTGCTTTCAAACGAACAGGCGGCTGATCTGCTGGTGAAGAGCATCAAGCCGAATTTCAAAACGCTCGGTCCGAAATTCGGCAGCGATATGAAATCAATTTCGCAGGCGACCGCAAAACTGACCAATGACGACATTGTCAGATTGGAAACAGACGAAAAGATCAGTCTTGATCTGGGTAACAAAACTTTGGATCTCGATATTGAAGATTTTGAAATCTCCATCAAAGACATACCCGGCTGGACAGTGGCATCGAACGGAAGCATGACGGTTGCGCTCGATATGACGCTCAACGACGAACTTATTTCTGAAGGTTTGGCAAGAGAACTTGTGAACAGAATTCAGAATCTGAGAAAAGACAGCGGTTTTGAACTGACCGACCGTATTGAATTAATTGTTAAAAACGATAAAGAACTCGAAATAGCAATTAATCAAAATAAAGATTATATTTGCTCTGAAACGCTCGCCGATAAAATTGTCTTTCAGGACGAGCCGGCAGGCGGAACGGAAATAGAGATAAATGATTTAATAACCGAAATTTCGATTTCAAAAATTTGAAACTATGGCAGCAACAGAAGAAAAAACACGATACACCGATGCTGAGCTGGAGGAATTCAGACAGATCATTCTTGAGAAACTTGCCAAAGCAGAAAGAGACTATGAATTGATCAAAGAAACATTCATGGCCGGTCTGGACAATGGAACCGACGATACTTCACCGACTTTCAAAGCGTTTGAAGAAGGATCCGAAACCATGAGCAAAGAACAGAATGCACAATTGGCAGCCCGTCAGGAAAAATTCATTCGAGATCTGAAAAATGCACTGATCCGAATCGAAAATAAAACCTACGGCATCTGCAGAGTGACCGGAAAGCTGATCGACAAAGAAAGACTAAAGCTTGTTCCGCACGCCACACTGAGCATCGAAGCCAAAAACATGCAACGATAAACAACCGTTTTGAAAAAAATTGGATTGATCGTACTGCTGATTCTAATTTTGGATCAGTTTGTAAAATTTTATGTCAAAACACACTTCTATCTGGGTGAAGGAGTTGAGGTTTTCAGTTGGTTTCAGTTAAAGTTTGTTGAAAACCCCGGTATGGCCTATGGTGCCGAATTTGGTGGTCTTGCAGGGAAGATGGGGCTTTCTGTCTTAAGGATTTTTCTGATCGGAGGTATCATTTGGTACATCTGGAAACACGTGAAAGCACACAACAATTATTATTTCAAAATAGGAATGGCGCTGGTTCTTGCAGGTGCAATCGGGAATCTGATTGACAGCCTTTTTTACGGAATGATTTTCGACTCGGGTCTGACCTGGAATCCCGAAATATCGGGCTGGGCAGGTTATGACGGAATTTCGAAAGCTGATTTCAACGGATATTCAGGTTTTCTGAAAGGCTGTGTGGTCGATATGTTCTATTTTCCGCTGTTTGACTGGCCAGACTGGGTGCCGCTGATCGGCGGAAAAGAATTTTTCTCATACATTTTTAATGTGGCAGATGCTTCCATCACTGTCGGCGGTGCCACCATTTTAATTTTCAGAAAAAATATCTTCGGATAATTTCAATAATCAATATGGAATAAATGCCGGTGCTGATGACAGTATCGGCTTTTTTTAACAGTTTCATTGGGTTTCCGATTTGCCGGTTCACCCAAAGCCCTTTATCTTTGACCGAAATTTTAAAAATGAATCAGGAAAAATTAAACAAAATATTTGATATTGTTTGCATTTTGGAAATCATCGGCTGTGCACTGCTGTTTTTGATTGCAATGCCTATGAAATACGGTTTTGGCGATGATTCGCTGATCAGACCTTTCGGAATGCTGCACGGATTGTTCTTCATGGCCTTTGTGTATCTTGCTTTTAAAGTCAGAGATTATTACAAATGGAATACAAAGGAATTTTTAACCGTCATACTTTATGCGATAATTCCGTTTTTCACCTGGTTTGTTCACAGGAAAATCAATAATTTTGAAGCACAAAAATTGAACGAAGAATAATTGGTCTTAATTTAATTAATTCAGACTTCTAAATTCTGACTTCTAACCTCTAACTTTTAAAGTTATGCCAAGAGTACTTACAGGCGTTCAGGCCACCGGCACACCGCATTTGGGGAATATACTGGGTGCAATTTCACCTGCAATCGGTCTGGCGAATTCGTCGGATGAGAAATCATTTATCTTCATTGCAGATCTTCATGCGCTGACCCAGATCAAAGATGCCGAACTGTTGAAACAAAATACTTATGAAGTTGCCGCCACCTGGATTTCGCTCGGACTGGATACCAACAAAGCTGTTTTTTACCGTCAGTCGGACGTGCCTCAGGTAACCGAACTGACCTGGTATCTGCTCAACTTTTTTCAGTTTCAGAGACTGACACTTGCGCATTCATTCAAAGACAAACAGGAATACATTTCTGATGTCAATGCCGGCCTGTTCACCTATCCGATTTTGATGGCTGCCGACATTCTAATGTATGATGCAGAAATTGTTCCGGTGGGAAAAGATCAGCTGCAGCATCTGGAAATCACCAGAGATGTGGCAGAGAAATTCAATCATCAGATGGGTGATACCTTTGTGCTTCCTCAAGCAAAAATCAGTGAGAATGTAATGATTGTTCCCGGAACGGACGGAAATAAGATGAGTAAATCGAGAAATAATTTCATCAATATATTTCTTCCCGAAAAAGAGCTCAAAAAACAGGTGATGTCGATACAGACCGACAGCACACCGCTTGAAGATCCGAAAGACCCTGAAACCGACAATGTGTTTGCGCTGTACAAACTGGTTGCAACCCCGTCTCAGGTCGAAGAAATGAGAAAAAATTATCTGAAAGGCGGTTATGGTTACGGTCATGCCAAGACTGCGTTGTTTGAGGCGCTGCTTGAGAATTATTCGGGTGCAAGAAAAAGATTTGACGAACTTCTTCTGGACAAGACCGTTTTGGACAATTATCTCGAAATCGGTGCACAGCGCGCTGCGGATGTGGCAAATGATGTGCTCAAAAGAGTTAGAAAAAAACTCGGTCTGAAAACCAGATAAATCATGAAAATCATCCAAATCAAAGCGGATCAGTTTTTTGAAATGCTCAAAAACAACGGCGTATCCATGTGGGATCTGTTCAGAAATATGATTGACGGCGATGAAAAACAGCTGCTGTTTTTGGACAAAGACGAAAAAATTATTGCCGAATATTTACTTCCAAAAACTGTCGAAGAACTGGATAAAGATCTTGAAACTTTTAAAAAGACAATCAGTTCAAAGGTGAATTTGAATTGATTGGACGATGATTCTGCGAGTGGGCGAGTGGACGATTTTTGCTCACAGATGACACAGAAATTCACAGATGAAAGCCAAAGAGAAATTAGTTAAAAGACATCCCGCAATAGACTTGAGACTTTTTTTCTTGTATAATGTATGTTGTATAATGTATATTGTAAAATTGTGAACTTCCTGATTAGCGTTGACCATTTTTTGACTTGAACATCCCGCATCCAACATCCCTTCACCCGACATTTTACCGGTTTAATTTTTTTTTGAAACATGAAGGTGTTAAGGATTATTAAGTTGCATTAAGGAACGCATCCGGCATCCCTTCACCCGACATCCAACCCTAAAGCAGCTCAATATTATTCCGGTTCAGTCTGATTTTGCCTTCGTTTTCCATCACTTTGAGCAGTCTTGAAATCACCACCCGTGAGCTGTTCAGCTCATAAGCGATTTCCTGGTGGGTCTTGTTGATGATTTTTGATTTGTTGATTTTTGATTTTTCATTCAGATATTTTTCAAGCCGTTCGTCCATGTGCTTGAATGCAATATTGTCGATGGTAGAAAGCAGTTCGTTGAAACGGCTGTTGTAAGACTGAAAAACAAATGCACGCCAGCTTTTGTATTTCCCCATCCAGTTTTCCATCTTTCCGATCGGAATCATTACCGCACTGCCCCGATTTTCTGCAATCGCACGGATCTCGCTTCGTTTGTCGTCCACACAGCAGGCCATCGTCATCGCACAGGTATCTCCTTTTTCGAGAAAATAGAGCAGCAGTTCGCCTTCATCAAAATCCTCTCTCATGATTTTGATCGCACCTTTGAGCAGCAGCGGAATTCCTTTTATATAACGGCCAAAATCGATCAGCACATCATTTTCTTCAAATTCCATCACATATCCGGCCTCTGAGATTTCATCAATCAGCTCTTTTTCAAATATTCCGCCGTAAACTTCTGAAAGTATTTTATTCAGTTCCATAATCATAATTACAATCAATAAAAATACAAATTATTCATTTCAAAAAAAATGAGGACTCTGTTTTGGAAAGTCCTCATTCAATTTATTTTAAAAACTGATTATTTGATCAGAATTCCATATTCACATTTAGTTTTGATGCGATCAGACCGGTGATTCTGGTTTTGATCTGAGGAATCTGAACATGTTCCAGAACTTCTGCCGCAAATGCATAGAGCAGCAGCGCTTTTGCCTCTGCTTTCGGAATTCCTCTCTGCTGCAAATAGAACATTGCATCTTTGTCAAGCTGACCGACTGTACAGCCGTGTGAACATTTCACATCGTCCGCAAAAATTTCAAGCTGAGGTTTGGTGTCGATCTCGGCCTTGTCGCTCAGCAGCACATTGTTGTTTTGCTGGAATGAATTCAGTTTCTGAGCATCTTTGTGCACATAGATTTTTCCGTTGAAAACACCGTGAGCACTGTCGTCATAGATTCCTTTGTAAAGTTCGTGACTGTCGCAATGCGGTGCTTGGTGCTCGACCAGCGTGTGATGATCCACATGCTGATCGCCTGAAATAATGGTGATTCCGTTCAGAATTGAATTGCTGTTTTCTGCATTCTGAACAAAATTCAGATTGTTTCGGGTCAGTTTTCCGCCAAACGAAAAAGTATGAACAGAAGCCACACTGTCTCTTTCCTGAGAGATGTAAGTGTTGTCGATCAACGATGCTTCGGTTGTATCGTTTTGAATTTTGTAATAATCCAATTCCGAATTTTTTCCGACCGAAATTTCGGTTACAGAATTGGTCAGATTCGCTTTGCTGTTCAGCGTCTGATGTCTTTCAATGATCTGTGCATTCGAATTGTTGCCGATCACAATCAGATTTCTCGGATGATACATCACTTCTTCTTCCTTTGCAGTTGAAAAGAACATCAGCTGTATCGGTTTTGAAAGTATGGTTTTGTCGGGCACATAAATATAGGCGCCATCGTTTGAAAACGCAGTGTTGAGCGCAGTAAAACTTTCGTCCTTTGGTGCGATTTTATTGTAAAAATTCTCAATCACCGGCTGATGAACCATTTTTTCCATCGCACAGGAAAGCACACAGATATCAGCTTCCTCATGGGTGCTCGACGACAGAAAACTGTTGTACACCCCGTTGATAAACACGATGTTGTACGAATCAATATTGTTGACAAAATATTTTTCAAGTTCTTTTGCGCCCACCTGAGCATCTGAAGGTTCGGGAAACAGCTTGTAATCCGATTTCAACAGCGGCCCAAGATTGGTGAAACGCCATTCTTCGTCTTTTCTTTTTGGAAATCCGACTTTGTCAAATGTATCGATCGCCTGCTCGCGCACACCGTTCATCCATTTGACTTTTGAATATTTTTCTTTCAGCACCAGATGTCTGGCCACCAAATTATCTTTTAATTCATTCATTTTTCAAATTTTAAAAATTACACACCGGCTGCTTCTTCTATCACCCAGTCATAACCTCTTTCTTCAAGTTCGAGCGCCAGTTCTTTTCCGCCCGATTTGATGATTTTACCGTCATGCAGCACATGTACAAAATCAGGAACGATGTATTCGAGAAGACGCTGATAGTGGGTAATCACCAGTACAGCATTGTCATCTTTTTTAAATTCATTTACGCCGTCTGCAACGATTCTCAGCGCGTCAATGTCAAGACCCGAATCGGTTTCGTCAAGGATGGCGAGTTTCGGATTCAGCATCAGCATCAGAAAGATTTCGTTTCTTTTCTTTTCGCCGCCAGAAAAACCTTCGTTGAGCGAACGGTTCAGAA
>JBAYPM010000028.1:0-34526 GCA_041677705.1 Weeksellaceae bacterium
ATCATACTGAATCGGAACCACCGAGATATAACCTTCCTCCAATGCACGTTCATCGGTATCGTCTCCGCTGTCCAGATTTACAAATTTTCCGGTCAGCCAGAAATAGGTTCTGCCCCTCGGATCTTTTCTCTGATCGTATTCCTCCTGCCAGATCGCTTTTGCCTGCCGGCAGACTCTGATGCCTTTCAGTTCCTGTTCAGAAAGTTTTGGAATATTGACATTCAGCACCATCCCTTTTTTCATCCTGTTTTCGATTGCACTCCTCACAATCTGCTGGATATAATTTTTTGCTGCAAAAAAATCTGCACTGTACGAAAAATCACAAAGCGAAAAACCAATCGCAGGAATCCCGTCCACACCCGCCTCAACCGCCGCCGACATGGTACCCGAATAAATCACATTGATCGATGAATTGGAACCGTGGTTGATACCTGAAATACAGATATCCGGTCTTCTTGGCAATATCCGGTTGACACCCAGTTTCACACAGTCCACCGGTGTGCCCGAACACGCCCATTCGCGGTCTGACTGCGAACCGTCGTCGATCTTTACTTTTTCGCAAAACAAGGTGGAATCAATCGTTATCGCATGGCCCATTCCGCTCTGTGGGCTGTCGGGTGCAATCACATAAACTTCACCGATTTCATTCATCATTTTGATCAGCGCCCTGATGCCGGGAGCCGTTATTCCGTCATCATTGGTGACCAGAATTAATGGTTTATTGTTTGGATTCATTTATATTTGAAAGTTTTATGGCCAAATGTAGTCAGTCTGTTTTTTGGCTCTATATTTGTAATTATTTTTGACCAATATAAGGATATTTTATGCTGATAAAGAGAACTTTTGTGATACTTTCATTTTTGTCCATGTGTTTTTTGGCGTTCTGCTTCTGCACACCCGGAAATACAAATGACGATTCGAAAATCAAGAGCATTATAAGAAATGTAAAAAATACACTGACCTATATGCATTACCGTCCACAGATAATCAATGATAATTTTTCTGAGGAAGTTTTCAATGCCTATTTTGAGAAAATCGATCCCAACAAAAGATATTTGCTGAAGTCAGATTATGATTATTTCAAAAAGGATTACCACAATCTTGACGATTATTTCAACAATCAGGATCTGACATTCTTCAATTCAACCATCGACACTTTGTTTCAAAGATTCAAAGAAGCAAAAGTTTATTCGGAAGAAATTCTGAAAGAACCTTTTGATTATACAGTCGATGAGGATTTTCTGATTGGCGAAGATGTGCTGACCTATGCGAGAGACAAAAATCAGGCAAAAGATTACTGGAGAAAATATCTGAAATACAATGCGCTGAACGAACTGATCAGACTTCAGGAAGATTCAACCAAAGCCGATCTGCCATTTGCAGAACTCGAAAAAGAAGCAAGAGAAAATGTGTCCGAAAATATTTCTGATTTCTTCAGAAGACAGACACAGCTCAAAAAAGATAAATTTTTGGGCTATTACATCAACTCGTTTGCAGAACGATATGATCCGCATACCAGCTATTTTTCACCACAGGACAAAGACAAATTTGATGTGAGTATTTCTGGCCAGCTCGAGGGAATTGGTGCTTTGCTTCAGGATAAAAAAGGATATGCAACCATTATGGAACTGGTGATCGGCGGCCCCGCCTGGAAAGACGGACAGCTTGAAGTCGGCGACCAGATTGTGATGGTGAAACAAAAAGGAGAAGAACCGATCAACATTGTCGGTATGCTGCTTGATGATGCAATCAGCCACATCAGAGGAAAGAAAGGAACAGAAGTCACACTGACAGTCAAAAAGAAAGACGGAACCATGAAGGACATCAGACTGATCAGAGATGTCATTGAACAGGAAGAGGCTTTTGCAAGAAGCGCTGTCATCGATGACAACGGTGTGAAGTACGGAATCATCTATCTGCCAGAGTTTTATACCAATTTCAATGACAAAAACGGACGTGATCCGTCTGACGACATTGTCAAAGAAATTGAAGGACTAAAACAGGAAGGCATCAAAGGACTTATTTTTGACCTGAGATACAACGGCGGTGGTTCGCTCGACGAAGCAGTTCAGATTGCCGGTCTGTTTATTTCGAAAGGACCGATCGTCCAGGTGAGAAGAAGCGACGGACAAATGCGGGTATATGAAGACACTGATCCTGCGGTTCAGTACGACGGTCCGCTGGTGGTGCTTGTCAATGAAACTTCGGCATCTGCGTCAGAAATTTTTGCGGCTGCCATGCAGGATTACAAAAGAGCTGTGATCGTGGGCAGCAACAAGACTTTTGGAAAGGGAACCGTTCAGACATTTATTCCGCTTGACCAGAGAAGCATGGACCCGGACGATATGGGTTCGCTCAAATTGACCATACAGAAATTCTACAGAATCAACGGTGGATCAACTCAGTTAAAAGGTGTGACACCCGATATTGTTTTGACCGATATGCTGACCTATTCGGACATCAGCGAATCAAATTCCGAAGATGCGCTGCCCTGGGATCAGATCAAATCTGTGAAATTCAATCAGTGGGAACCTACCTTTGATTTGAACAAAATTAAACAAAACAGCGCCGAAAGACTGAAAGGAAATTCGTATCTGAATCTGATGGATCAGGCAGCGCGTTATTACAAAGATTTGGACAAGATCGACCGGGTTTCGCTCAATCTTGATAAATACAAATCAGACCGAAAAATGAGAGAAGATCAGTCAAAAAAATATGATTCGATCAATATCTACAAAACCAGATTCAAAGTTGAATCACCAAAATGGGAACTGCCCAGATTTGAATCAGACACCATACTGAGGGAAAGAAGAAAATCATGGCACAAAGATGTGTCAAATGACTTTTATGTTGAAGAATCTTTAGATGTTCTGAAAGATATTTCATAAAACAAATGGAACAGTCGTCCGGCTCTTTTAACAGAAATGCCATCCGGAAAATCAGGCGAAATCCGCTGGGTGTGGTGTCATTCCTGTTAATTGTGCTGGCTGCGCTGATTACCGTTTTTTCCTATGCAATCTCATCAGACAAGGTCAAAGATGCCAACCAGCAAAACATAGTACTTGCACACAGACCGATGGGTTACAAACAGCTAATCATCGAAGTTCCGCTTGAAAATTATACCCCAAAAAGTTCAGTTTCAGATTTCTTTTTTGGCAAACAGGTAGAAACCGAACAGATTGCCATCGAATCTTTTGAAATTGGGAAAGATTCTGTTCATTATGTTCCTTATTTGGGTGAAGGACTGATCGGTGAGGCTGCTTCTCTGCCGGTCAGCAACTGGACAGGAAAAGGAATTTCGAAAGACAAAATCGAAAAAAAATTTATTTATATAAAGAAATTTATTTTCGGAACCGATGCCTATGGCCGCGACTTTTTTTCACGATTGGTTATCGGCACAAGGATTTCATTTCTAATCGGATTTATCGCCGTGTTTATTTCACTGATTGTCGGCATTCCGATTGGTGCAATAGGCGGATATTATCGCGGAAAGGCAGATGATTTCATCATGTGGCTGATCAATGTGGTCTGGTCGATTCCGACACTGCTGCTGGTCATTGCTATTACACTTGCATTGGGCAAGGGATTCTGGCAGATTTTTGTGGCGGTCGGACTGACGATGTGGGTCGAAGTGGCGAGGATTGTCCGCGGACAGTTTATCAGTTATCGCGAAAATGAATTTGTTGAAGCCGCACGTGCAATGGGTTTTGGCGATCGAAGGATTATATTCAAAGAAATATTGCCAAATATTCTTGCGCCGGTCATTGTGATTTCGGCAGCCAATTTTGCTGCCGCAATTCTGATTGAAAGCGGGCTCAGCTTTTTGGGAATCGGTGCACAGCCGCCCACACCTTCATGGGGAAATCTGATCAAGGAAAATTATTCACATATCATACTCGGTGATGCACATCTTGCTTTGTTTCCCGGAATAGCAATCATGCTGCTGGTACTTGCATTTAATGTTTTTGGAAATGTACTCAGAGATGCTTTTGATGTGAAATGACTTCAATTTCAAAAAAATTGGCTGGACAATTTAATTCTTCTTGCATAAATTGAGTTTTAAATGTTAAACTTTAGTATTTTATATGTTAAAGTGACATTTATCACCCTGCTTTAACAAGTTACATAGTTGTTAATTTTTTAAAAGCTATAAATTTGCTCAATCAATATTCAAAAACAATTTAAAATTAAAAAAATGAAGAAAATTTCTTTCTTGGCTGCAGGACTTATTTTTTCTGCAACATTTGCTCAGCAGGGGCTGACAGTTGAATCAAACACTGCATTTACGCCGGTTACCAATTTCGGACCCAGTGCGGTGATAGTGAATCAGACAACAACCGGTACTTCTGGTATTGTTTCTGACATGGATTCAAGCGGGAATTATGTAGCAAGCGCAGATGATTTTGATTTGACATTTCCTGCAACAAAAATTACTAAAATTGAAGCATACGGATTCAACAACTCAATGGATCTTTTGGATAATCTGGTAGGAGTAAATTTCTATATCATTGCTGACGGTGACTGGATTCCTGATGGCAATGATCCTGCAACTCAAAATCTTTACGCATTTGAAATGGTTTTAGGTGATCCAGGATTTACAGTGACTGCCGACGGAGGTACAGGTTATACCTTTACTCTGGATTTGGATGCAGCAGGTATTGTTACTGCTTTGCCGGCAGAAAAATACTGGTTGTCTGTGGTTGCAGTTACCAGCCTTGGTGACATTACCGAAGGTAGTACAAGATGGAACTGGTTTCAGTCGCTTTCTTCAAACGGATTGGAAGGTCATTTGATTGACCCTATGGATTTGTTTGGTGCAGGAGCAACCGAGTGGACTCCGCTCAGCATGCTTTTGGATTGGACCGATTTGGATCTGGGAATGGTTATAGAAGGTGACGAAACCACTATGGGTGTTACCGATCTGAACAACGTTTCATTTGCAGTTTATCCGAATCCTGCTACCAACTTTGTAAAAGTTGACATGAAAAATGCTGAAGTTAAACAAATGACCGTTATCAGCATGAACGGCAAAGTTGTTGCGTCTTCAAACTCTTCTTCAGTTAGAGTTTCTGAACTTCCTGCAGGTGTATATGCAGTAAAAGTTGTTGATACCAACAATAAAGTTTATACTTCTAAAATTGTGAAAAAATAATTTTCATAGCGAATATTTATAAGGCCGGTTCAAGTGACCGGCTTTTTTTATGCCCGAATTTTTAGGCGGTGCCAAATATTAAATTGCAATTCTCAATCAAAACACTGAAATTAGCTCAAATAAAATCATTATATCACACAAATATGAACCGCAGAAAATTTCTTCAAAACACAGCGCTTTCCGGTTTGGCACTGACCGTAGGAACTTCGGCAATGGCAAAAACTGTTTCCAAATCGAATCCGAATACCGAAATCAACAAAAAAAACTATCCGCTGGTGATTGCAACCTGGAATGTACCCAATGCGGTTTCTAAAGCGTGGGAAACTCTTCAATCCGGAAAAGCAGCACTGGATGCGATTGAAAAAGGATGCAATGTGGAAGAAGAAGACCCTGACAATTCATCTGTCGGCTATGGCGGACTACCGGACCGTGACGGAAGAGTGACCCTTGATGCCTGCGTTATGGATGAAAATGGGAATTACGGCTCTGTGGTTTTTCTTCAAAACATCGTCAATGCAATTTCGGTGGCGCGCAAAGTGATGGAAGAAACACCGCATGTGTTGATGGCAGGAGACGGTGCTGAAGAATTTGCGGTCTCGCAGGGATTCAAACGCCGAAATCTGCTGACCGAAAAATCAATTAAGGCTTGGCATGAATGGCTCAAAAAATCAGAATACAAACCGATTATCAATATTGAAAACCATGACACCATCGGTATGCTGGCGATGGACAAAGACGGAAAACTGTCCGGCGGATGCACCACAAGCGGTCTCGCCTACAAAATGCATGGCAGGGTGGGAGATTCACCCATCATCGGTTCGGGTCTGTTTGTTGACAATGAAGTCGGTGCGGCTACTGCAACCGGAGTCGGCGAAGAGGTGTTGAAAACGGTCGGTTCTTTTCTGATCGTCGAACTGATGAGACAGGGGAAATCCCCACAGCAGGCTTGTGAAGAAGCAGTTGACCGAATCATGAAAAAGCAACCCGATCGCCGTGATTTTCAGGTGGCTTATATTGCAGTCAATAAAAAGGGTGAAACCGGTTCCTACTCGATCCATGAAGGATTTTCATATACCATTTATCAAAACGGCGAAATGAAAAACATCAAACCCGGATTCTGGTTTGACGGAAAATGATTTTGAAAAATTCATTCTCAGCCCATTTCAACTTTGATTCCTTCGTGTGCAACTTCAATCAGCTCAACAGCTGGTCCATTGCCGGTTGAATTCAAAGCCGAATATTCAATTCTGACCGGAAAAGTATTACTCAATTTCCATCTTACCACCGGTTCGTGAGCGTCATTTAACAGTGAAATTACGATGTTGCGACGTTCCACCGCACTCATATGAATTGTGTTGAACCAATCGAAAAATTCATTGTCATTTTTTCGAATTGCTCTTTTGAAGATGATGTTTCCATATTTTTTGATTCCCGGCATCTTTCTCAAGGTTGAATCAGGCGATGAACCTTCCCTGAATTCAATGACTTCGACCGATGCGCCGAGCCCGATAACTTCCAGAAAACCCAGACTTGTTCCTCCCCATTCCACCATGAAATGAGAGTTATTCAAAGGATAATTTGTCATAAACAGTTTTTTTATAAGGTGAATAAATTTTTTAATCAATGTTTTCATTTGTTTTCAGTATTGAGAACAACAGATAAATTTTCTGCAATTGTTTGAACCCCTTAAAGTTAATAAAATTCTTAGAAAATCAATTCATTTGTGACGAATTGTCTTTCGATCAGGAATGCATTCAAATTTTCTCTCAGTTATTTCTGAGGCCTTTGTTGAAGCAATTGCTTATCAAACAATTGTGTTTCATTAAAATTTATTTTCTTATCTTTAAACTAAATTTCTCTACTATGGATCTGAATGAATTTTTGAACTCACTCGGAGAGAAAGCAAAGGATTGAATGAACAGCCAAAATCAGAATTTTGGTCCTGATCAGAACCTTAATCAGAGATTTGATCAAAATTATCTCCAGAATTTTAATCAGAGTTATCCCAGTCAGTTTGGCAATCAACAGAGTCAGATTGAAATGCTGGCTCAGCAGTTTTATAATCAGTACAATGCGTCGATTCAATCAATACAGATTGGGGATGTGAATCAGGCTGAATTTGCATTGCACGGTGCGACCAACACCATCCAGATTCTGGGCAATCAGTTGCCCCAAATGAATTCAGAATTTTTAAGGTGATGCATCAGCAGATTGAAACTTCATTTAAAGTGGCAAAAGCAATTAATCTATACAACGAAGAACGATTTGAAAAGGCCGGTTTTGAGGTTGCATCAGCTTCTGAAATTTGCGATGCCGCATTGCAGAGCTTCAATCAGCTCTCGATGAATATGATGAACAATTATGAGCTGGCCAAGATGCTGCCGATCATCAAAAATTCATTTTTGTTTTTCAAAATTCAGATTGAAGCCTACAAAAAGATGATTGCTTCTGAAGTTGACAAACTGAACAAAAAATTTACTGATGAACTGGCAATGCTGAGGGAAGTTTAAAAAATACTCAAAAACTCCGATACAATTCCTTTTGAACTCGATAATTTTAATTATGCTGTCATTTACAAAGCCGGATTGAGCCGTTGGGCAAATACAATCGAAATAAAAATTGAAAATCTGATCGACAGGAGAAGAAAGACAGCTTTTTTGGCGCCATATGACAAAAAGATATTCATCGTTCACGGTCATGACCACTTGATTCTGAATGAATTGGAAACCATTCTCAGAGAATCTTTCAAACTCAATCCTGTAATTCTGACCAGAGAGTCTGACAACGGTGATACCATCATTGAAAAGTTTGAACGCTATGCAAGCGAATGTGCATTTGCATTTGTGTTGGTCACACCAGACGATATGGTACAAAGCAAGGGGAAGCAATATTTTCAGGGCAGACCCAATGTTCTTTTTGAATTGGGCTGGTTCTGCGGACGATACGGTCGCGACAAAGTTAGAGTCCTCCGACAGCGAGATACCCAATTGCCTTCCGATCTCAATGGTCTGATTTCAATTAATTTTCAGGACAGTCTTCAGTAGGTATTCAAAAGAATTTATTCGGATTTGGAAAATGCAGGTCTTTTGGATAATCAAACTTAATACAAACGATTATACTTATGGAAAAATTGATAACTGCTGCAAATAAGAAATTTGCAGCAAATGACGGTCAAAGGAAAATACTTGCTTTGGACGGCGGCGGAATCAGAGGTGTGCTGACACTTGAAATACTAAAGGAAATGGATACCCGGCTTGCCAAAGAACTAAAAAGGGGAGATTATTTTGATTTTATTGGCGGGACAAGTACCGGATCCATCATTGCAGCTGGTCTTGCTACAGGTATGAAAGTGGATACGCTGCTAGGTTTTTATCAGGAGAAGGGTGAAGCGATGTTCAAAAAGACTATTTTCAGAAAACCCAGGCACACCTATAAACATATTCCTCTCGAAAAAGAACTGAAGGAAACTTTTGGTGAAGGCGACATCGACATTGAATCAGGTCAGTTCAAATCGCTTCTGCTGGCGGTCACCATGAATCGAACCACCGATTCTCCATGGCCGATCTGCAATATTCCATGGATGAAATACAACGATTCAAAACGCAGCGACTGCAATCTGAGAATACCGCTTTATAAACTGGTGAGGGCAAGCACAGCAGCACCGACTTATTTCAAAGAGGAAAAAATAATGGTCAATCCCAATGATGAAAAGCGAGGTTTTGATTTTGTTGACGGCGGTGTGACTCCATACAATAATCCTGCATTTTTAATGTATCGGATGGCGACTCAGGAAGCATACAAACTTGAGTGGAAAACAGGTGAAAAAAAACTGCTGATTGTTTCTGTCGGGACCAGATCTGCAGACAGCCCGAAGGCATATCACAATCTGTTCAGTACCGCACTGAAAATTCCGGGAAGCCTGATGTATGCGATGCAGGTGGATCAGGACATCAATTGCAGAACTGTCGGTCGTTGTGTTTTTGGCGCAGAGATTGATCGTGAGCTTATGGATATGATTCCGAGAAAGCAGGACGGTTCACCCGAAAGTCCTGAAAAAGACACCGGAAAAAACTTTTCATACATCAGATATAATGCCGACCTTAGCACCAAAGGACTGCTCGAACTGGGGTTTCCGGATTACAAGAGCCGTGAGATTAGAGAAATGGATAAGGTGAAAAATATTGAAAAACTGAGATACATCGGAAAAGCAACCGCAAGAATACAGTTAAATGTCAAAGACCATTTTGTAAATTTTCTCTGATTTATTTTAATGAAGAATTCAAAAACCTGCAAGATCGAAAATGATACTTATTTTTTGATGTTACTGGTCACAGGATTGATGCAGCAGATCGTGAAAATCCGAGATTTCCTGCTTCGATTGAATCCAAAGTGAGCCGGTCGATTTTTTGGGAAATCAAAAAAATCAAAGAAAAAGCTGTCAAAAATATATTTGGAGTGGCTGGTGGTGCATCGGGCGGTGACATCATTTTTCACGAACAATGCCGGAAACTGGATATCAAAACCGGATTGTTTTTGCCTCTTCCTGTCGAAGAATACAAGAAAAGATCGGTCGCAGATTCGGGTGGAGATTGGATCAGGAGATTTAATTTGCTGTACAGTTCTTTGCCTGTTTTCTTTATGCCAAAGAATTTTGAACCTTTTGCCAATTCGGAAGAAAAACTCAATGTCTGGCAAAAAAATAATCTCTGGCAGCTGGACTTTTGTTTTCAAAACGGATCTGAAAATATTTCGCTGCTTGCACTTTGGGACGGCAAAAGGGCTGACGGTTCCGGCGGGACCGAGGATATGGTGAATAAAATTATGGCAGCAGGTGGTGAAGTGAAGCAAATTGACCCGAATTCTTTGGGGTTTCTATGAATTTATGCCCCGAACCGATTTCTTTAGTTTGCAATTAAATCAAAAGTAAAAATTTTGAGACGAATCTTGAAGGTTTATTGAGTTCTAAATATCTGATGGACTTAATTATTTTGCCGATGGTGTCGGTACAAAAAAAGCGGTGGTGATAATAAAGATAATCTCCACCGCAGAAAATTCTTTCAAATTCTTTTTCAAACCAAATCTTCAATTTTAATAAATGATTTAAAAAATAATGGATTTCACATCGTTTATTCTGACTCCCATCTTTTTAACATCTTCTTCGCTGTATTTCATTGCAACCTGGTGCAGTTCAAAATCATATTTGGGAAATTCGCGAGTTGATATTGTACCCTGAAAACGGTAAACAGGCAAAAGATAGTTTTGCAGAGTAGATGGTGACATTGCAAAATAACCAAGCTCCATCTTTTTAATTACAACCTTTGCAGCATCTTCTTTAAGCTTTGCAAATCGAAAATTTTTTGAGAAGAGCTCAAGAGAAAATTCAGGATCCATAAGATTTCTCTTTTCTTTGATATCTTCGGTTTCGCGCCAAAAATGATAAAGATTTGAAAAAGTTTCTTTATTTACAAAACTAACCCTGGATTTTGCACCCGGGCCAAATACCGGCAGCTTTTCAATACTGTAATTAAAATTCGCATGGATTTCAGTCTTATACTCGACAGGTCTTCCCGGTTTGGTGCCTTTATTTATTGCAACAGTCGAGTATGTGATTGATGAAAACGAAGCATTGTCATTTAGTAAACTGTTATTTTTCAAATAGGATATTGCGCTTTCTTTGGCAGTTCTTTCGTCCGGAAGTGTCTTGCTGAATTTAATATCCTCGTTTCCAAACAGTTCTTCATCAAAATAAATAAAAGAATCGCTTGCCGGGTAAATATCCAGTATTCTTGATTTTTCGCGCAGACGGATAATTTCGCCATGGTCTTCAGATTTGGGTTTGATTCCAAAAATTTTTGGGAGGGTTCTCATTCTTTTTTCCAAAAGCTTTTCCTGTGTCTCCCAAGGTCTGCTCGTTCTATAAATCGACACGGATTGCTTTCCTTCGGGTAGTTTTCCCTTGAATTCAAATATTTTTTTCATGATAGGGTGTTTTAGCAGGTTGTTTTTAAATAAAGAAAATAATTCGGATTTATTGGTTTCGGACTTACAAAGCCTTTTCCAAACCAATGATCATTGGCTGTATCAGAGTTTGAGTTATCGGCCCGGATATATGCACATTGCTTTGAGCTGCTCTCTGTCTCAACACAGGCCAAAAGCCAGGCAGTCCTTACCCTGTCTCTGTTGTTAAGCTTAGATGCGAATATTTCACCTCTGTCTTTTGTGTCTGAGCATACTGTATGAAAACCCAGAATATAATGGAGCCCGCTGAAAATATTCATCAATCTGCTGAATAAATCAGAATCATGTTTCAACAGCTCGCACGAACTCGTTGCAAGCCACCTTAACTGTTTGCTTCCCAATTTCATTTCAGAAGGTTGAGCCGTGCCATTATCTTTATCGGCACGCCCGAAAAATAATCCGCCCTTTGATGAATGACCTGCATAAAAAGCAATATTTACATTATCGATGTAGAGATTATCATACCCTGTAGATGGAGTGCCGACTCCCATGTGTTCAAAATCTTCGTCCCAAGCGTTGTTGTTTGCGTAATTAAATTTTTTAACACCGCTCAGTTTGTTGTAAAATCCTTCAGCGTCATTGTCGCAGTTGGACAAATCGGATGCTCGACCATGATAGTCGTTTACCCATTCGATACCTTTTGTTGCCATAATATAGAGAATTAGTAGTTGATACCTCAAAGTTAATTAATTTTTCAATTGCTTGAGTGTCTGATTCCTACTTAAACAGTTTTTTTATAATTGACCTTCTGAACCGACCAATTAAAAGGCCAATGACTTAGGTTTTTGGCGCTTATAGTTGCTGAAGACTAAGATTCGAATATGTGGAGAACCGAATATATTCACAAAATAAAAGTTTTTAATCATGATTCTTTTCTTGTGACGGTCAGAAAATGATAGGCTTTCAGATATTTGTTCAGTCGGATCAGATCTTTTTCAGTCAGCTGACTGTAACGGCTGATGTCCATATTGTCGAGCAGATCATTGATTTTGACCCGAATCGCCAAAGGGTTTTTTGAAACTCTTTTTGTGAAATGATCATAATCTTCGTCATCACTTTCTTTGGTCACACATTTGAGCGCATCTATGATTTGTTTTGAAAATCCTTCTTTTTCAAGCGCTTCAAATGTCCAGTCGGTATCTTCGACTACATCGTGAAGAATTCCACAGATTTTTTCTTCGTTCGATTTCCCTCTTTCCATCACCCTGAAAACATGTCTGTAATAGGATTGACCTACCCTGTCTTTCTGGTCTTTGTGTGCTTCAACCGCGATTTCGATTGCTCTGTTTAGATCTGACATATTGTAATTTTTTTATCCTTTTATACCTCCCTTCATTTGTTTGAACATTTGTTTTCTTTTGTAAACCAAACGGTCTTTTTCAAAATAAGTATCACACCACTGACCGGTTTCGTCAAGCGGTTTGCTGAAACCTTCATAAGAATAAGGATGTTTTGATTCATTCTCTTTTAATTTTTTCAGATATCTCGGCATAAAATGATCAAACATTCTTGAAAATTCTGTGAAATAGATGTCTGCGGCTCTTTTGTCGCCTTTGACAATCAGCATATTTTCATCATTTTTTGTCAGTGACTCATCACTGAAATTTGCAGAACCGCTGACCACTATAGGTGAATCGCCCAACGGATCGACCAGAAAGAATTTGTTGTGAACATAGAGCGTGCCTGCGCCGGTCGTTGCCTTGCTGGTCATTTCCTTTACCCAGTTTTCAACCGCTGTATCCAGTATGGCACCCTGGGTTTTGACTACATTTCGGTCGTCTGTGATGATGTTGTTTTTATCGCCGCCCTTGTCGGTGATGATAAATCTGATAAAATCGCGTTTGTCCGAATAAAAATCTTTGAAAATCTTTTCAATATTGAACGGATAGATGATACAGACCGCATCCTTTGCCTTGTCCATGATTTTCACATATTCGGCGAGCATACCGTCAGTTTTTCTTGGACTGAAAATCACTTTTGTTCCTTTGTATAACCGCGAACCGTTGATGTCATTTTGTAATTTTTCGGTCAGTGTATTGAGTTCTGATTTTTTGGGATTTGTAGAAAGAAGCTTCCAGTATTCGTGATACTTCTTTGCAATTGCTTCATTCTTGGTCCAATGACCTGTATTGCTGTGGCCAAAAATTCCCCGGATCGTGATATTGGTCGAACCGGTCCAGACCTGGGTCGGTTTTCCGTCTTCGAGCAGCACCATGAATTTATTGTGAGGCTGTGCAACCTGGTAACTCCTTCCAATGCTTACATCTTCTAAACCTGCTTTTCTGATTTTGGTTTCATTGATCGTTTTTTGAGTCGTTCGGGCAGAATAGACCAATTGAATTTCTGCACCTTTGTTTTGGACATCTTTCAGCGCATCCAAAAAGGGCGGGTATTCCAATTCATAAAATGCACTCAACAGTTTGAACCGGCTGTTCTTTGCCTGTTTGACAAATTTGAGCAGCCCGTCTTTGAATAGTTCCCTGCCCAAAATATCAAATGCCTTTTCTTTGTCGGCTTTTGGCAGTGACTCAACTTTCTTTTTTTCAAATTTCTTGGCATAAGCCTGAGATCCGGTCACTCCGAAATTAAAAAATACAGAATGTTCGCCCGAAACCAGCGGTTCGGTTTTTACGGTCAGTTCAGCTTCATATTTTGGCGACATATTGTCCCAACTGCCAAACATGGCTTCAAATTTATATTTATAGGTTCTGTTCGGATCGACTGTATAATCTTTCCACAAAAAAGTCTGTAGCGGCGACAACGGCTGAATCGGATCAATGGGATTGTCAGATGCAAAGCGTTTGGTTCCGTTCAGCACGATCTTGTAATTTCCGATCTGACGACTGATTTTGAAACCCATAAATTTTTTTCCGACCGATTTTGTTTTTGGTAAATCCATTGCAAGCAGCACGGTTTGGGTACCGCTGACTGCATATACCTTTAATTCATTGTCTTTGTTGAAAAATCTCATTGTTTTTTGTTTTAGTTGAAGGGAATTTTTTAATTGACCAAAATTCAATACGGAATTCAGAATCAACCGACTCAAATTTAGAATATTATTGCAAGGAATTCAAACCCTCTGCTGATTTAAACTTCAAAAAATAAAAAAAAAACCTTTTCAAATGCATCGAAAGGGTTTTTGTAATTTTTTCAATAAAGAGTAATTGTATCAGAACTTCATCCTGATTTTTGCATTCAGAAATCTTCCGGTCAATCGGTTGGGAACACCGTAAATCCTCGATGAATTCACGTCCCTCACCCAGGTATTGCTGATTTCGTTTCTGATGTCAAATATATTGAATACATCCAAACCGATCGACAGTTCTTTGAATTTGCCCCAGAAATTTCCTTTTGCTTTCAGATCATCCTGATTGATGATTTCTTTGATAAAACCAATGTCAACCCGTTTGTAATCACTCAGATAAGAAGTGTAATCATACGGATCGGTCATTGGCGGTGCACCGTTCGGAAGACCCGAAGCATACACCAGATTCACATTGACTTTGAACGACGGCAGTATCGGCATATAATCCTGGAAAAAAATCGAAGCTTTGAATCTCGGATCGGTCGGCAGTGGTATGTCTCCTCTGTTGTCGATGTTCTGATAAGCTCTTGCATAAGAAAGACTCAGCCACGAATCCACTCCCTCCACAAACTGACCGAACAGTCTGAAATCAAGACCGTAACCGTACCCTTTTGAATTGTTGTCGGCAGTGTATCTGATTCTTACATTGTCAACAAAATAAGGATTCAAATCATTGAATATTTTGTAATAAGCTTCTGTCGTCATCTTGAAATTACGGCTCCACATCTGGAATTCATAATCGTTTCCAAGTATAAAATGAATCGACTGCTGGGCCTTCACATCTTTGTTCAGCTCACCGTTCAAATCTCTGATTTCACGATAAAAAGGCGGCTGATAATAAAGACCGGTATTGAATCTGAAAGTCATATCCGTATTTTTCCAATCGGGTTTGATTGCGATCTGAGCTCTCGGACTGATGTTCCATTCTTCGTTAAAATCCCAATAAGTTGCACGCACACCACCGTTGATTAGAACTTTAGATTTACCCCAAAAGAATTTTTTGGTGTATTGTGCAAATGCTGCATATCGGTTTGACTCGAGTTTGTTTTTTGCATGGACGCTGTAATTCAGGATCAGGTCTCCGTTGTCCGATTCGCCCGGATGATAAACATTCGGAACCGAATAACCGGTCGAATCCAGATACTGCCATTCGCTGAGCAGGTCTCTGATGTCCTCTTTCTGGAATTTCAATCCCCATTCGATGTCGTTGTTCACATCAAATTTATATTTTCCTCTGTGCTGAATACCCATCACCAAAGCATCCAGATTGTTTCTCGCATGATCGATCTGGCTGCCGATGTCATAGGTTGAAATCGCATTTCCGTCACCATCCAATTCATTGATCAGATAAGCTCCATAGATATCAAAATATTCCTGTTCTTTTGAATGAAAACCAAATGCATCCAGCACCAGATCGAGTTTCGAATTGGGTTTGTGATGCAGTGACAATGATGCAGTTTCGGTTGCAAAACGGTCTTCTTCGTTACCGTCATAAAAAACCTTCAGACTCATCGGATTGTCGAGCGTACCGAATTTGGTTTCGCGGTCTCTCGGTTTCATCTCAAATTTGCTGTCGGTCTTTGCGCCCAAAAACGAAATGTCCCATTTTGAATTGAATCTGTAATTCAAATTCGCCTGCACATCATAATAAACCGGATTCAAATCAGAATTGCTGTCCAGTGTGTTCAGCACCAGATTTCTGTTCTGATACCGTCCGCCGATGATGGCAGAAAATTTCTGATTCTTTGAAGCTGTCCCCAAAGTCAGACTTCCGCCCATCAGACTTGCTTCAAAAGTTCCTTCAAATGATTTTGGTCTTTTATAAATGATATCGAGCACACTCGACATTTTGTCGCCATATTTCGGTTCCCAGCCGCCTGCCGAAAAGTTGACTGCTTCGGTCATCGTCGGATTGACAAAACCAAGACCTTCCTGTTCGCCGGACCGGATCAGCTGAGGTTTGTAAATTTCAATTCCGTTTACATAAATCAGATTTTCATCATAATTTCCGCCGCGCACACGATATTGAGAAGTCAGCTCAGATCCGACACTTACCATCGGCAGACTGCCGATCGTTTCGATCACACCGCCGGTAATTCCGATATTGGTTTCCATCGTTCTCGGATCAAATGAAATACTGTTGAGCGGTTTATCGACCACTTTTTGAAATATTACTGCTTCGCCCAGCAGAACGCCTTGAGTATCGGGCGCCATCATCACATGAAGATCACGATTTTCACCTGCTTCGAGATGAACGGTTTCTGTGTAAGAAACCCTGCCTTCCTGGTCAAAATGAATCGTCACATCGGATCCTGCTTCCACATTCAGACTGTATTTTCCGTTGGTGTCGGTATAGACAGTTTCGCTGCCGTCTGTTACTTCAACATCCATCAGCGGAAACTGAAATTCATCGATTACCCGACCGCTGACTGTTGCCTGCTGTGCCTTTGAAAAACCAAATAATAAAACAAAAACAAGAATCAGATTAATTCTTGTTGAAATTTGCGGTGTAAGTTGCAGTGTTTTCTTTTTCATCCCAAACTTTTAATTCCAGTTGATGTTTCCCGTTCGAAATCCCTTCGCGATTCAGATCGATGGTCAGCCGGTTTGTCTTTTGGTCATATTCGGCCAAAACCCAGTTTCCGTCGATAAAGACAGAAAAACCGCCAATGCCGGTCTGACTGTCTTTTATTGTAAATCGGATGACTCCGTTTGAGGCGGTAAATGTACTGTTTTCTTTGATATTAACAGGAGTAATTGACGGTTTTGTATTGTCTATGTCCACAGAAAATGCGCCAAAATCCCTGACCTGCGCAATCACTCTGCCGTCTCTGTATTCAGCCGGAATAAAATCGGTCTTCCAAGCGCCTCTGTACTGATATTCTCTTTTGATTACCGCTTTGCCCAATTGTCCGGACGGAATTCCTTCGGGTTCGATTGCGATTGTATAATAAGTATGGACCGGCACATTCCAGTCGTGTACAAAATATTTTCCGTTTTCTGATTTTCTGTATTTGAATTCCAGATCGTCATAAATCGTTCCCTTGGGCATAAAAATTTCAATCCCGTCTTTTTTGAAATGATTTTCTTTGTCCCAATAAAAAATCAGTGCATCCGGATCTTTTGGTGTTTCGGCAGGAGCGGCTTTTCCGTTGATTTTAAAATTCACTGTATTTTTATTTCCTGCAAAATCCATGGTTTCAATTCTGACACTGTAATTTTTTCCTTCTTCTGCTTCGATGATGCCGTGATTTTTTACTTCGGAAAACATTCTCAACGGATTTCCGTCGGGCTGAAAAAGCTGATAAACCCAGCTGAAGTTTTTTGATTTGTCCTCATAATCAATCAGTCGGTTGATGCCTCTCATATCGTCCCAGTTCAATCGGTCTGCCGTGAAAACAAAATGAGGTTCATCATTGACAAACAGACTGATTTTGTAGGTTCCGTTCGAATTTTCTGCCCCGTTTTGTTTGTCATAAGTTTTGATTCCAAACCCAATTTTGCCCGAAACATCAAGCGCAGCGCCGTTTGAAATCACCAGCCTTGATTTTTTTCCGTTTACTGTCCCGTCGATCGGATAGGCGTACAGACCGTTGATCAGCGGTTTTGAAGTGTCCGGAATATCGAACCCGAACAAAAACGGATTCAGGGGTTCTTCTGTTTTTGTATCTCTGACTTCAAAATGAAGATGGGGTCCGCCCGAACTTCCTGAATTTCCCGACAATGCAATCACGTCACTCGATTTCACGGTCAGCTCATTTTTTTTGGGATAAATTTCAACTGCAAAAGACTGATGACTGTACTGATATTCTCTCACATATTTTTGGATATCGTCATTGAATTTCTGCAAATGACCATAGACCGTAGTATATCCGTTCGGATGATCGATATAGATTGCATTTCCGTAACCTCTGGGCGAAACATTGATTCTTGAAATAAAACCGTCTGCGGCTGCATAAACTTTGTAACCTTCTTTCTGATTGGTTTTTATGTCTATTCCGCTGTGAAAATGATTGGTTCTGAGTTCGCCAAAATTTCCGGCGAGATAATTTGTGATTCCAAGTGGATTTCTGAAATCATTTTTCGGGTAATTAATTTCGGTTTTCTGTGCTTTGACTGCGATTGAAATTATCGGAATGCAAATCAGTCTGATGATAGATTTTCTCATTTGTTCGGTTTGGACAAAAATAAAAATTTCAAAACAAGCAGCAGTTTTAATGCCAAATTAAAATTACAGTGATGATTGAAATAAAACAAAAAACATTAACTTTGCTTCAAATAAGTTGGGACTAACTAAAGTTCTCTTATCAAATGAATCAGAACGAGCAAAATTTTATGAAGCTTGAAATGGGGGTTCGCCGATTGGCGGCTGCCTACAAAGATATTATAAAAGAAAAAAAGACACTTGAAGAGGAGATTGAGGCATTGAATAAAAAATTGAGTGTGATGCAGTCAGAGGCGCTGACGATGAAGAGTGATAACGACAGATTGAAAGTAGCCAGCGCGCTTTTGGGAGATGAAAATCACAGAAGATTGATGAAAACGAGAGTAAACAGACTGATCAAGGAATTGGACGTTTGTATCTCTCAGGTTAAAATTCACAAAAAATGAGCAGCCTGAAGGTAAAGATCAATATTGCAGGAAGATTTTATCCTTTGACCATCAATGCTGAAGAAGAAGAGGCGGTGAGGAATGCCGGAAAAGAAATCAACCGGCTGGTTCAGGATTTTGAAGACCGCTATGCAGTAACCGACAAACAGGACGCAATTTCGATGGTTGCGCTGCAGATGGCATCAAAATTGAATCTGCTGAAACAGTCTGGCGAGGGAAGCGACCAGGAGTTGAATGAAAAAGTGTCTGAGCTCACCGAGTTCATTGAAAGAGAATTGGAAAAAGAAAATTAAATACAAACAGAGACGTTCAGCTGCTTGAGTGCAGTGCAAATATTATATCCTACATTAGTTCTAACATTTTTTGGTAAACTCAACATTAGTTTTGTTACCGGGCGAAAGTTGCCCTGAAGGCGGGCCGCACAGCTTAGGCTGTTCAAATTATTTGACGGCGGATACCTGAATGGCAAAATAACCCAAATCCTGTTTTTCAGGGGTTTACTCAAAACTCTTTTAACTAGTGTAGGATTTTTTTATGACCTAAAATTTAAAAAATGGAAATGACAAGTATTATATTCGGTTTGGCCGGAATATTAATCGGAGCCGCAGTCGGCTACTTTCTGGCAAAGCAATCAGTTGACAAACAAAATCAGATTCTGATCGACGATGCCCAGAGAAGAGCAAAGGAGATTGTCAGCGATTCCGAGAGAGAAGGCGAAGCGATTAAGAAAGAAAAAATCTTTCAGGCAAAGGAGAAATTCCTTGAACTGAAATCGGCACACGAGGAAACTATCAACCAGCGCGAAAAGAAAACCGCTGAAATGGAATCCAGACTTAAAGAAAGAGAAGAAAAGATCAAAACTGAATTTTCTGAAATTCAAAGACAGAAGGATCTTTTGAAAAACGAACAAAACAATCTTCAGTCACGTCAGGATAAATTGAATCTGAGACAGAAAGAAGTGGATGCGATGCACAAACGCCAGGTGGAAGTGCTTGAAAAAGTTTCGAATTACACGGCTGAAGAAGCAAAAGCAGAATTGCTTGAAACACTGAAAGAAGAAGCCAGAATCAAGGCTCAGGCCCATATTCAGGAAATCATGGAAGAAGCCGAACTGAATGCAAAAAATGAGGCCAAAAAAATCATCATTCAGGCGATTCAGCGTATCGGAACCGAACAGGCGATTGAAAATGCGGTTTCTGTGTTCAACATAGAGTCTGACGATATCAAAGGCAGGATCATCGGTCGTGAAGGAAGAAACATCCGTGCGATTGAAGCTGCAACCGGTGTTGAAATCATCGTTGACGATACACCCGAAGCGATCATCCTTTCGTGTTTTGATCCGATCAGAAGAGAAATTGCGCGTTTGTCGCTTCATAAACTGGTGACCGACGGCAGAATCCATCCGGCAAGAATTGAAGAAGTGGTTGCAAAAACCACCAAACAAATTGATGATGAAATCATTGAAGTGGGTAAAAAAACAGTGATGGATCTCGGAATTCACGGATTGCACAAAGATTTGGTGAAAATCGTTGGACGTATGAAATACCGTTCGTCTTATGGTCAAAACCTGCTGCAACACTCAAGAGAAGTTGCACACTTGGCTGGTGTGATTGCTTCAGAACTCGGATTGAATCCGAAATTGGCAAAAAGAGCCGGTCTGCTTCACGATATCGGAAAAGTTCCCGAACAGGAATCAGAACTTCCGCACGCCATTCTCGGAATGCAATGGGCAGAAAAATTCGGTGAACACCCTGATGTGATCAATGCGATCGGTGCGCACCACGACGAGATTGAAATGACCGCATTGATTTCACCGATTGTTCAGGTTGCAGATGCGATCAGCGGTGCAAGACCCGGCGCAAGAAGACAGGTGATGGAATCTTATATTCAGAGGTTGAAAGATTTGGAAACCACTGCATTGAGTTTTGACGGAGTTGAAAAAGCTTATGCGATTCAGGCTGGAAGAGAGCTCAGGGTAATGGTTGAAAGCGATAAGGTGGATGATGAAAAAGCATCTGAGTTGTCTTATCTGATCTCTGACAAAATCCAAAACGAACTGACCTATCCCGGTCAGGTGAGAGTGACTGTAATCAGAGAAACGAGGGCAGTCAACATTGCAAGATAAAATCGCTATTTGATATAACGGAGCGCCCTTTTGGGCGCTTTTTTATGATTCCTGCTTTTTGATTGGAACAGATTTTGATGAAACTGACCCGAGGCAGAAGTTTTTCAAATTAATAAAATGAAGCGAATTCTATTGATTCTGGTTTTAACAGGTCTCTGTTCCTGCAATGCACTGAACTCGGAAGGGATGCTTTATTCAGGTGCAATGGGATTTGCAGAAGGTTCTCCGCTGGTGAACAATTACGGAAAAACTGTTTTGGACAGATTTGATTCACCTCTCGGATATACCCGCGTTCCTGTCAAACAGAATACTTTTGCTTCATTCCTCAGAACTCTCGAACTGCTTCCCGACGGTTCAATGGCACATTATTACAACGGAAAATCAAAATTAAACGACAACAATATTTATGTCGCTGTCGTTGATCTTCCGATTTCTTCAAAAAACATTCAGATGTCTGCCAGTTCAATGATCAGACTGGTTTCAGAATATCTGTTTACCAGCCAGGAATACGACAAAATCGCTTTTCATACCGAAAAACAGAAAATCAGTTTTGCCAATTTTTCAAATGGAGATTTTTCAAAAGCGGAGTTCCACAAATATATGGATTTTGTAATGGAAAGAGCCTCCACACCGAGTTTCTGTTCCGACTTGAGAGCCGAAAAGCTTGAAAATATTCAAATCGGCGATGTTTTTGTCCAAAATAATCTTCCCAACGGACATGTTGTGATCGTGGTCGATATGGTTGAAAACAAGAAAGGCGAAAAACTCTTTCTACTGGCCCAGGGATTCAGACCTGCACAAGAAATTCAGATCATATCAAATCCGAGCAACAAAGAACTCAGCCCATGGTATCAGCTGAAAGAAGGGGAACTTTTGACCCCCGAATGGCGTTTTATGACCTCTGATCTGATGAGATTCAGATTTTTGGACAATGAATCCAAATAGTTGTACTGTTTTTTGCTTAATTTTGTGCAAACTAAAAATTCAGATGCCAAAATTATTGATTTTCTTGATGGTTTTACCGCTTTTGGGTTCATGCAGCAATTCTATAGCTACCTCAAAAGATTCTGATTCAAAAGATGCTTTTGTCGTTCTTTATAATTCTGAATACGGAGGTTCCGGTTCAGATCATTTTGAAGTCATAACAGATTTGTCCGACTGGCTGCGGATTTGGGAAGAATTGACCTTTCAGGATGCTGAAAGCGCACCCGAATTCAATCCAAACTCAGAAATGATCATCAGAAAAGATTTTCAAAGCCGAAATATGGGTGGAAATGAATATCAAATTTCTGGGATAAAAATTAATGGAAATCAAATTGACATTCAGTACAATATCAAAAGCTCAAAAATCGGAACCGATGCAATCACTGCACCCATCATGCTGATCAGGGTCAAAAAAACAGATCATCCGCAAATTCGGTTTGAACAGCTTCGTCAGGAATGACAAACTTTAATTGCACACAAATCACAACAACACACAAAAATGAAAAAAATATATTTTGACAATGCAGCAACCACACCGCTCCATCCCGAAGTAATCGAAGAAATGGTGGACTGTATGAAAAATAATTACGGCAATCCGTCATCGACCCATGTTTTTGGCAGGGAAGCAAAAGCAAAAATTGAACTGTCGAGAAAAAAAATCGCTTCGGGTCTGAATGTTGCAGCCAATGAAATCATTTTCACTTCCTGCGGAACAGAATCAAACAACCTGATCATCCGTTCATGCGTTGAATATCTGGGCGTGACCAGGATCATCACATCAGATCTTGAACACAAATGCGTAAAGGAAACTACTTCTGAAATGGGCCGACTCGGCAAAGTTGAACTGCAGAAAGTTAAAACCTGCGAAAGAGGAGAAATAGATTATAATGATTTGGAACAAAAATTAAAATCATCAGACAAAAAAACGCTGGTCACGCTGATGCATGCAAACAATGAAATTGGGAATCTGCTCGATTTGAAAAAGGTTCAGCAAATGTGCGAAGAAACCGGTGCATTGTTTCATACTGACACAGTTCAGACAATGGGGCATTATCCGTTGGATTTGAAAGAACTGAAAGTTGATTTTGCCTCATGCAGCGCTCACAAACTTCACGGACCCAAAGGAATCGGTTTTGCATACATTAAGAAATCAACCGGTTTTCATCCTCAGATCACAGGTGGCGGTCAGGAGCGCGGACTTCGTTCAGGAACCGAAAATGTATACGGTGTAGCCGGAATGTCAAAAGCATTTGAACTGGCCATCAGAGATATGGACGAACACAAAAGTCATATAGAAGCATTGAAAAGATATGCAATCGAAAAGCTGAAAGCAAATATTCCGGGTGTTGAATTCAACGGATTTTCAGATGATTTTGACAAAAGCCTTTATACCGTTCTGAGCATCTGTCTTCCGTTTTCAGACAATTTGATCGGTTTTGAAATGGAACTCCAGGGAATTGCAGTTTCACAGGGCAGTGCGTGCAGCTCAGGAGCGGCACAGGTTTCGCCGGTGCTCGAATCAGTACTCGAAGAAGGGAAATCTTCTGTTTGTTCGCCGATGAGGATTTCTTTCAGCATTTACAATACAAAAGAGGAAGTGGACGTGCTGATCGATGCACTGAAAAATATCAGTAACAAACATTTGGCAGTGAGCTGATGAATCTGCTCGACGGCATAATCATAATTGCAGCTGTCCTTGGTGCTTTCTGGGGATTCAGAAATGGATTCATCAAAGCATTTTTGGGTTTTGTTGCAATTGGAGCAGCCGTCTGGGCCGGATTTAAATTTTCGGGTCTGCTTGAAAAAACGGTTGCAGATTCAAATCTGGTTTCAGAAGAATGGATCCCGTTTGCTTCAATTGTCTTTACGGTGATTCTGGTCTATGCCGGCATCAAATTGATTGCGAGAATCTTCACCGGACTGGCAAAAGCGGTCGGTTTGGGTTTGTTCAACCGTTTGGGCGGAGCTGTCTTTGGTCTAATGATCAATATGATGCTGCTGTCTGCCACCCTCAGCTATATTCTTCCGTTTACAGGTGCTGAAACTGCGACTGAGAGCAGATTTTTTCCGCTGCTGAGTGAAATGGCCGAAATGATGGGAGCCAATATCAATCTTCTGAAAACACAATTGAACGAAAATCCGACTGATTTGTCAGTTTAAGATTAAGAGATTTCTGATTTTTAATTTTTCCCGTATGAAGATCATTTGTCGTTTTCTCAACAAAAAATATGTACTTTTGGCCAAATAAAACACAGATACAATGGATTTTCAATTGACAGAAGAACAGCTAATGATCAGACAGGCAGCAAGAGACTTTGCGCAGTCTGAACTTTTGCCGGGTGTGATCGAAAGAGACGAACACCAGAAATTCCCGGCTGAGCAGATCAAAAAAATGGGAGAACTCGGATTTCTCGGAATCATGGTTGACCCCAAATACGGAGGCGCCGGAATGGACACCATCTCTTATGCACTGGCAATGGAAGAAATTTCAAAAATAGATTCATCCGCTTCAGTCGTCATGTCGGTAAACAATTCACTGGTTTGCTGGGGATTGGAAAAATTCGGAAATGAAGAACAAAAACAAAAATATCTTACCAGACTGGCGACCGGAGAAATCATCGGTGCATTTTGCCTGTCAGAACCAGAAGCAGGATCTGATGCGACCCATCAGAGAACAACCGCTGAAGACAAAGGAGATTATTATCTGCTCAACGGCACCAAAAACTGGATCACCAACGGCAACAATGCCTCTGTGTATCTGGTGATGGCTCAGACCCATGCCGAAAAAGGACATCACGGCATCAACTGTCTGATTGTTGAAAAAGGTATGGAAGGTTTTACAGTCGGACCAAAAGAAAACAAATTGGGAATCAGAGGTTCAGATACACATTCGCTGATGTTCCAGGATGTAAAAGTTCCAAAAGAAAACAGAGTGGGAGAAGACGGTTTCGGATTCAGTTTTGCAATGCAGACCCTTTCGGGCGGAAGAATCGGAATTGCTGCTCAGGCATTGGGGATTGCTAGCGGTGCTTTGGAACTGGCAACCAAATATTCAAAAGAAAGACAGGCATTCGGCAAACCAATCTCACATCATCAGGCAATTGCATTCAAACTCGCAGACATGGCGACCAATATTGATGCAGCCAGATTTCTGGTGCTTCATGCGGCCTGGCTGAAAGACCAGCACAAAAACTTTGACAAAGAAAGTGCAATGGCAAAACTGTTTGCTTCTCAGGTGGCAATGGATGCAACCGTTGAAGCGGTTCAAATCCACGGCGGTTACGGTTATGTAAAGGATTATCATGTTGAAAGACTAATGAGAGATGCCAAAATCACACAGATTTATGAAGGTACATCTGAGGTTCAGAAAATCGTGATTTCAAGAGCAGTTTTGAAAGGATAATTCAATTCGAATCTATCACAAAAAGCCTTTCGGATCAGCTGTGATTTGAAAGGCTTTGTTATTGAATAAAAAATTTATTCAATTCAAACTCAAAATTAAATTGTAAATTCAACCAAAGTTTTCAGATGATGTTTGAAGCGATTAAAAATTATTTTTCAAGTCATTCGGTGATCCTCAACGAAGAACAAAACCGGGTGCTCGACAGTGAACTTCAGCAGAGAAAAGTTTCAAAAGACGAAGTGCTGCTCAGACAGGGCGAAAACTGTAAATACACTTTTTTTGTGGCAAAAGGTCTGCTTCGTGCCTTTACCATCAATCAAAATGGAAAAGAACACATTCTTCAGTTTGCGCCCGAAAACTGGTTTATATCAGATCGTTCGAGTCTGCTTTTTGGTGACAACTCAAAACAGTTCATTGAAGCGGTTGAAGACAGCGAAATAATATTGTTCGAATCCGAAACTTTTGAAAAACTGAGCGAACTGAGTCCTGAATTTCAGAAATTCAATATGTTTCTGCTTCACAACCATATCAGACACCTTCAGAACAGAATCAATCAGTTGTTGAGTGCAACTGCTGAAGAAAGATACATGGATTTCATCAGGATGTATCCCGACATACTGCTGCGCGTTCCGCAATGGATGGTCGCCTCTTATCTTGGCATCACACCCGAGTCGCTGAGCCGTGTGAGAAAAGATTTGGCAATGAAAAATTTCAAAACCGGATGATTCTTGATTTAAGTCAATTTTAGAGCAAATAATTCTTAATAATTTTATCAAAAATCAAATTATGTCAAATGTTGGACTAATCATAGAAGAAAGAGCAGCTGATATCGGAAATTTCATGGTGGGAAGACTGCTTCCTTTCAAACAAAAAAGAACGGTGGGCCCGTTTGCATTTATCGATCACATGGGACCGGCAGATATGAAAGACTATCAGAATCTGGATGTGGCACCGCATCCGCATATCGGTTTGTCTACGCTGACTTATCTGTTTGAAGGCGCAATCCGTCACCGTGACAGCATCGGATCGGATATCGTCATTGAGCCCGGCGCGGTCAACTGGATGACCGCCGGCAAAGGCGTGGTGCATTCTGAACGGACACCAGAATATCTGAGATCGACCGACAAAAGTCTGCACGGAATTCAGATTTGGGTGGCATTACCAAAAGAATTGGAAGACATGGAACCCTCGTTTACGCATATTGAATCATCGGCTTTGCCCGAATGGGAAGAAGAGGGTTTGAAATTCAAACTGATTGCCGGTGAAGTGATGGGCAAAAAGTCGGGTGTGCCGGTTCACAGCAAACTGTATCTGATCGAAATCAAATCTGACAATGGCGTAAAAGTAAAAATCGGAGGTGAACTTTTTGGCGAATCGGGTTTGTATATACTGGAAGGAAAAATTTTTGACGGCGGTTTTACCTACGAAGAAAATCATATGCTGATTGCAAAGGATACAAAACTCTGCGAATTTGAGATGGCCGAGAATACGGTTGTCTATCTTTTTGGCGGAGAGCCTTTTCCGGAAGAAAGATTTATTGACTGGAACTTTGTTTCGAGCAGCCGTGAGAAAATCGAAAGAGCCAAACAGGACTGGCTGGATCAGACTTTTCCAAAAGTTCCGGGTGAAACCGGATTTGTTCCGCTTCCGCCACAGAATCCGAGAATCAGATTAAAATAAAAAATTAAAATAAAAAATATGAGCCACAATGTAAAAGGAACCATCAAACAGCAGATGTACACCACCGAATTGACAATGAATAATCATCAGTTGATCTCTGATGAGCCGATTGATGAAAACGGTCAGGATCTGGGACCAAAACCGACCGAACTTTTGAATGCTGCATTGTCTGCCTGTACGGCGATTACGATGAAAATGTATGCAGCCAGAAAAGGATGGGATCTGCAGGAAGCGATTGTTGAAGTTGATTTTGAAAGAGACATCAAAAACGGTGTGACCATTTTTTCAAAAAAGATTGAACTGTTTGGAAATTTGGATGATGCACAAAAAGAAAGAATTTATGAAATCGGTGCAAAATGCCCGGTTCACAGAATCATTGAGGGAACGGTACAGATTGAAAGCGAATTAATCTAACAAATATGATAAAAATTGAAAGAATCGACGACGGCAAGAAAGGCGAATTTGAATTGTACGAAGCTGATGTAAAAGCCGGCTACATGACTTATGTTTGGGCGGGTGACGATAAATTCATCATCGATCATACCGAAGTTGATCCCGAATTTGGCGGAAGAGGTTATGGAAGAAAATTAGTAAATGCTGCGGTTGAATTTGCAAGAGAAAACAATTTAAAAATCATTCCGCTTTGTCCGTATGCAAAAGGTGTTTTTGACAAAACCGACGAAATTAAAGATGTATTGTCAAAATAATCCGTTAATTTTTTGCATCATTTTTCTAAAATTTGATTTTGTATATTTGAACTTATGAGAAATGGAATATTGCTGCTGTTGTTTTTTGCTTTTCAATTTGCAGAAGCCCAGGTTTACCGGGAAATAGTGCCGGGAGGAAATGTCAGGACAGTCCAACTGTTCAATCCGCAGACAAACGACGAAACACCTGTGATCAGAATGGGCGAATATTTGGTTTTGTCATTTGACGATTTGGTTCAGGGTTTCAAAGAATACAATTACAAGATCGAACATTATAATGCGGATTGGACGCCATCCGGAATTTTTCAGTCCGAATATCTGAACGGATACAGTTCAAATTACATCAGAAATTACACAAATTCATTCAATACTTATCAGAATTATACCCATTACGAACTGACGATTCCAAACCGTGATGTCAGCATGAAACTTCCGGGGAACTATGTGGTTAAAGTCTATACGACCGATGAGAACAAACCGATTTTTACAAAAAGATTTTCGATTTACGATCCCAATAAAGTGAGTATCGGAATCAGCCAGGAAAGAGCGATCGGCAGCGGAAATCTGAATCAGCGGATCAGTGTGGTGGCAGCCAGCGGACAGATGAATCTGACCGAAACACCCGACGGAGCCACTCTGTTCATTATGAAAAACGGAAACTGGGAAGACAATCTGGTGCTGAACAAACCTCAGTTTATGAATCCGAGCCAGCTGACCTACAAAGACCAGAAAATCGTTTTTGAAGGCGGCAGTGAATATCTTTGGTTTGACACAAAAAATCTGGATGTGGCGGCAATGAGTACAGAAAGAATTTTTAAGCAGGACAGCATTTATCACACGGTTTTACGACCCGATTCACCGTCAGCCAATCTGGGATATTTTGACAATCAGGATGTGAACGGAGCTTTTTATATCCGAAATGTGAAGGTTCCCGACCAGAATCGATCAGGTTCTGAGGCGGATTATACCTGGGTTCATTTTGCTTTGGATGAGTTTGACGACAAAGCCGGAACGCGCGAACTTTATGTCGTCGGTGCATTCAACAACTGGCAGCTTTCGCCCGAATACCGGCTGATGCTGACCGACAGCAATTATTGGGAAGCTGCGGTGTTGCTCAAACAGGGCTATTACAACTATCAGTATGCGGTATTTGACAGTTCAGCCCAAACCGTGAATTATTCGGAAATCAACGGAAGTTTCTGGCAGACCGAAAATACCTACCAGGCTCTGTTTTATTATCGACCGTGGGGCATGCGCTATGATCTTCTGGTCGGTTATGGTGAAGTAAACACCCGAAAATAAGATGAAACGATTCATCTTTCTGCTGATTTCTCAAACATTCTTCTTTGGCTGTAAATCAGAACCGAGAGCACATCCGATTCAGTTTTATCATTGGAAATCAAATGCCGACATCGGTCAGACCGAAGTTGAATATTTTAATAAATTAAATTCAAACAGGCTGTACATCAGACTGTTTGATGTTGTGCAGAAAGACGGGAGACCCGAGCCGACGGCTATGCTTCAGAATTTTGATTCGAAGAAATTGAATGCTGCATACATACCGACCGTTTATTTGATCAATGAAGTTTTTTACAAACTATCGGCATCTGAAAATCAAAAACTGGCTGAAAATGTTTTTGAACTGATTCAGAAAATTTCAAAAAATTACGGTATTGAAAACTTTGATCAAATCCAGATCGACTGTGACTGGACAGAATCCACACGCGATTCCTATTTTCAGTTTTTAAAAGAATTGAAAGAGATTTCACAAAAAATTATCGGCAGTACGCTTCGACTTCATCAGGTGAAATTCAGCAACAAAACCGGAATTCCGCCTGCCGACAAGGTCTATCTGATGTGCTACGCAACTTCGAGTCCGATTGAAGAAATTGAAAAAAATTCGATTCTGGATTTGGATTTGGTCAAAGATTATCTGAAGGACATTGACCGATATCCGCTCAAAACAGATGTCGCGCTGCCGATTTATTCTTGGGCGATCGTGACCAATCATCTCGGAAAAAAGAAACTGATCAACGGTGTTTCAAAATCTGATTTGGACAATGAAAATTATAAAAAATTAAAAGACGGTTATTACAGGATTGAATCAGATACTTTTTTAAGAGGAATCTATCTCAACAAAGGTTTTGAGATCAAATTGGAAACGATACCTGCAGAGCTGCTCAAACAGACCAGAAATTTTCTGGATTCAAAAATCAAATCAGATTTTGAGATTGTTTATTATCATCTCGACCAGATGTTTTTGAAAAGATATACCATTGATGATTTGAAATGAATCTAATCTGTTTATGAGATTGACATTTCCGATTGAATTGATTAATTTCACATATAATTATAACTTTGGTGTTAAACTGCCGCATTATGAAAAACTCAGCTCTTACTTTATTGTTTTCGTTAATTTTTTCACAAACATTCGGATGTGCCTGGTGGGATCCTGAATACGAATACTACAATCTGTTTGCGCAGACTGCAATCAATTCGCCGATGTACGAACCATTTCTGCTTGTGTGGGAAGAGCCTTATTTTGGTTCCAATGCCTATGAAAGTCAGCAAAATGAAAACATAGAAGACTGGCAGCGGTATTTTGGAATTTCATACAGTCAGGCTTATTATCTGGTTTTCAAAGCCGATCGTGAGGAGGTGCAGAAACTGGCGAAAGGAAACAGTTCGTCGGATGAAAATCTGAAATTTATCGATTCAAATTTCAAAACCAAATTCAAACAGGCGCTGCTCTATCTGGCTTATTCAAAATATCTCGAACCCTATATGGCGTTCAAAAGAAGCGGACAAAACGATTTTAATTATTATTGGACCAATCTGCCCGAAAAAACGGTTGCCGATCTCGATTATTCAAAAGTGACCAATGTGCTGATTAAAAGCTGGGATGCAGAAACTGACAAAGATTTGAAATTGAGATACGGTTATCAACTGGTGAGATTTGCGCATTATTATCAGAAATATGATCAGGCGATCAGCTGGTTCAATCAGTATGTTGAAAGTCTGAATTACAAAGCTATCATGTATTATTACGCACTCGATCAGAAAGGCGGTTCTGAGCGGGCTTTGGGCAATTATCTGCAGGCGAATTATGATTTCTTTCAATTCTTTACCCATACCAAAAACCGGAAAACCGATGCGTATACTTCGATGAAAATCACTCAGGATCTGGATTTTGAAAATATGTTTAAATCAGTCAAAACCGACAATGAACGTTTTGACTTATACATGCTGCTCGGATATCGAAGTTTTAACGATCCGATGAATGAATTGAAGAAAATCATCTCGGTTTCTCCCGATGCTGTCCAGGCAAAAGTGCTGATGGCAAGGGAAGTCAACAGTCTGGAAAGAGAATATCTGCCGATCAATTATTATTGTGATTATAATTATGAATCTTCTTCATACGACGATTGTCTGACCGGTTTGAAAGACAAAAGACTGCCAGTGGCTTTGAATCCGAAACTGAATATCCGTTTAAATTCATCCATTGAAACTGCGGTTCAGCAGTCAAAAAATGCAAAAGAAAAGGATTTTTGGAATCTGACTGCTGCCTATCTTTATTTTCTGAAAAAAAATTACAATAAATCATCTGAATATCTGGCCAAAATCAATTCGACCGATCAGTTGTACAAAGATGAAAAAAAGCAGTTTGAAATGCTGATCGATATTGCTTCTCAGCCGGTTATCGATTCTGATTTTGAGAAAAAACTGATGAGCCTTTACAAAAATCTCTTTGAAACTGAGAATGACAATTCGATTGAAGAAGACGGTTATTATTATCAGACCGGAAATTCGACCAAGGATTTTGTGATGGACATATTGGCCAACCGTTATTTTCTTCAGAAGGAATATGCGAAATCTTTTCTTCTTCAGAACAAAGTGACTGCATTGGAATCAAATCCGGATTTGACACTGCTGAATGACATCAAAAAATTATATGACAAAAAAGACAAAAACGAATTTGAGCAATACATCAAATCGACAATTGACAAAACTTTTTCGGTTCCGGCCCGGCTTAAAAATGAGATAGCATTTGATTTCAAATCTTATGTTGCAAATTTTGAAGGGACCATTGCACTTTCAAAGGCTGATTTCAAAACTGCTTTTGAATTCTTCAATCAGGTGGATTCAAAATTCTCACTTCGTGCCGGTCAGATTTATACGGATGACGATTGGAATGTCGGATACAAAAAAGGAATTTACAACGGATTCTCAAATGTTTCATCTGCAGTTTTCGGATACAACCGAATCGAATGTTTTGAATGCCCGGAGAGCCTGGTGATGCATACTGATTTTCTGGATGAGTTCAATTTTATCAAAAAGAATATGAATAAAAAAGAACTTTCTGAGGCTTTGATTCGGTTGGAAGAAGAATCAAAGAAAAAAGGTGAAAAAGCAGCAAAGGCAAATTATCTTTTGGGAAATTTCTTTTACAATACCACTTCAATGGGCTATTTCAGAGAGCTGCTCAATTTTGATGTCAACAACAGCAACGGTCCGAAATATCACAGCGGAGATAATGACAATTCGGAATTGAATGTGTTTTATCTCAAAGATTATGGTTGGAATTACAATTATTCGGATGATTACAAACTGCCGATGTCGATTTTGGAAACCGCTTTGAATCTTGCAAATTCAGATGAACTCAAGGCAAGAATACTGTTTGCGCTTTCAAAATGTGAACAGTCGGTTTATTTTGATTTGATGGAAACCGATCCCGAAATAAAAAGCATTGAATTTGACTGGAATGATTACAATGATTATGAGAACAAAATGATAGCGGTGAAAGTCAGAAAATACAGAAGTTATTTCAAAGAGCTGAAAAAATATTCGACCACCGGTTTTTACAAAGAGGTCAAATCAAACTGCAAATATTTTGATTATTATTCGACACATTATTGATTGAATTGGTCTGATAGAAATTTTGAGCAATTTGAATTTCCTGATTTCAAATTATTTGAACTCGGTTATTATGACAATTGTTCTCAGAAAAACAGACTGGATTTCCTGTTTTTGCAATCTCATAGCAGAAACAAAAAAAAATTATAATCATGCCAAAAGGAATTTATCAGATACCATTTGCAATGAATGAACCGGTGCTGTCATACGAACCGGGTTCGCCTGAACACAGTGAATTGCTCGCTGTCTATAAAAAATGTACAATTAGGTGATTGAAATCCCGCAGTATATCGGAAGCAAAGCAGTAATGAGCGGCAACAAAGCTGCATCTGTTGCATGGTTAACTTAAAAGTGAGAATTGGGAATTAAAACGAAAATTTAACTTTGAGGAATAGTTGCGAGGGTCTCAATTGAATGGTTTGTTCTGAATAATAAAAAGAATAAGACAGAACATTTGTAAAGAGATCAGAGTTGAAAATATTATTCCAACTCAACTCCATATCTATTTTTGTTTTAGGAAATGTAAATCGATAAGTCAGGTCTAAAAAGGTCGTTTCTTGATTATTTTTGGAAAAGTTATTTGTGAAATAGTCCGTAGAAAATCCAATATAATGATTTTTATAAGGATATAAATTTACAGAGAAAGAATGTGTTTGAGTTTTTATTCTTCGATTCTCAATTGCATTTATTTGATTTTGAATCATCGACAACTTTCCGTCATATCCAATTGAAAGCCAATCAAGTGGATTTGAGTTGATTTTCACTCCAAATCCCCAGCCAAAATTTTCAATATCACTTAATTCATTATTTAAGAACTGTTTTTGCCTTTGTGTAAGATAGTTTACGCTAAGAGTAAAAGTTGATTTTAATTTGCTGATGTATTTGCTGATTTTTCCGATAACCGAATACCTTTCGGATGTATTGTTTTTTTCCTGAGCATCAATCAAAGAGTTGCCGGACTCGTCCATTGTTTGATTGTAAATTACTGAGTTTTGGATCGTGGAGAAATTATAATTCAGATTGGCAAAAATAGATTTTATCGGGTTTTTGTATTGAATTGAGGTGCTGTAATTTTGACCGAATGCTTCCGGGATTACAGTAGATTTTATCCGCTGAAGAGTTCTGTAATTTTGGAGAATATAGGAAAAATACAATTTGTTTATATTAACAAAATCATGATTGAGAAAAGCATGTATATTAATTATCCAATAAGTATTTGGTTGAAAGTTAACAGATAAATCCGGTAGAACAAATATTTTTTCCTTTGAAATTTTTTGATTTAGAGAATTGTCACGAACTGAAATCAGAAAATAATTAAGGGGTAGGTTCAGGCTTGCTTTCCAGTTGTTTTTACGATAATGGATGCCAAAATTGAGATAGTTTTTAAACTGATTCCAATTCAAGTCATTTTGAAAATTGCTGTTGTTTGGAACAAATTGATTTTCATCTAAAAGATTAAAAAGATTGCTTTCAAAATTTTGACTTATATATTGCAGTCCTATTTTTGGATAAATTGTAAAAGAACGAAGTTGTTTGGTGACCCCCAATGAATTTTCGGTGAAAAACCGACTAAAGTCCAGTGATTGATAATTACCGTACAATGCAATGGAATCATTTAAAATGTCCGAAAATTGTCCTGGATTTATCATCAAATTTTCTTGACTTTGCTGCCAGGAAATCATAGAAGAAATATTAATGAGTTCTTTGCCGATTGGTCTAATGGTGCTGAAACGATTTGAGATAAGCCATAAGGGTTTTCTTGTCCTTTGGTCAATGGTTTCGTTTAGATTGTTCAATAAACCATGTGAATTTTCCCAATTTCCTCTGAATTCCGTTGCATTTTCAAA
>JBAYPM010000029.1:0-34176 GCA_041677705.1 Weeksellaceae bacterium
TAATTGATTGTCCGGGTTGTAGAGACTTTGCAAATGACAACTATAGCGGCAAGTTTTGAACTTAGCATTCATCAGTAAGATAATCTCATGAATATTACGGGTTAAATCATAAAAAAAACAAAACCGGATTCTGAAGTTCAGCAATCCGGTTTATTATATCTTTTAATTTTCTGAATCTGCATCAGTCACCCGGTCTGCCCGGCCCCTGACTTCTTGAGCCTGTATCCTTATTGTTATTCTTCTGGGTTTCTTTTTTCTCAACACCTCTCTGTTGGGTGTTTTGACCTCTCTGTCCGGCACCCGGAGTTTCCTGTATCCTTTTTGCTTCTGCCTGTTTTCTCTGCTGTTCTTTTAACGCTTCGTCCCCCATTGTTTTTTTCTCTGTTGCTTTTTCTCTTTTCACACCATTGAGCAGATCAAGAATTTCCTGTGCTTTGGCTGCTTCTTCAGTATTCTGATAAGCAACCGTAATCAGTTCGAGTGCATTGATAAAGTTCTCCCGACTCTCTGTTTTGCCAATTGCCAATGCATTGAGCAGCGCAAATTTTGCAATGATAATTTCGGTCGGATAATTCTCTATCGCTTTCTGTGTACGACTTTTGACTTCATCAAACTGATCATCCTTATACAGATAATAGGTTTCTTCGTAATAGGCAAGCGCTTCTTCTGTGGTCGGTGTGATATAATTCACTTCCGGATTCAAAATGAACTGTGCATAAATCGAATTCGGATATTTTGACAGAATCAGATTTTTGTATTCTTCGCGTTTGGCTTCATTATCTGCTTTGTCGTTGATTCGGTACAGCTGATAATAAGCCTGTGCTTCGGTAGGCTGTTCTTTTGGCGGTGTTGAAACCAGATGCTCAAGTGTTTTTGTTGCAGTCCTGTCATTTTTGAACAAATCAAAATAACCGATTCCCAAAGACAATTCTGCAGTATCGCGCTGGATCTTCAGCTTACTCAATTCGCTTTGTGAAGTCGGGATCTGTTCGAGATAGAAATCAAGTTCATATCTTCTCGGATCCTGGGTTCCGGTCTGTCCAAGCAGTTCTGCTTCTTTTTCCTCGAGTGACATGCTTCCGCCGGCAGAAACCCTCCAATTGTCTCCAAGTCTGACATTTCCCCAAATTCTTTTGAAATCATTCTGACCCTGAGATTTGGCATTGGTATTGTAAAAATAGAAAGTTCCGCCGCCTTCAAATGAAGAACCGAAGCTTCCTCCTTTCTGTTGGGTCAGGAAAACAGTGGATTCTTCTTCCATCTGTTTTTTCTTTTTGGCATCTTCAATTTTGAGTTTCGAAATATAATCACCAAAGAAACCATTTCTTTCTTCGGGTGTCATATTTGCAATTTTCAGTATGCTGTCGTTCTTTTTTACAAGATAATATTTCTGCATCAGAAAATTCAGTGATTTGCTCCTTTCTGCAATCCGGTCAATGTCTTTCTGATAAGGAGCAATGGCCATCGCACTGTCGTAATAGGCAGAAGCATGCACATAATTTCCTTCGTCAAATTCAATATCCGCATAGCGTTCATAAGCCAAACCTCTGACCCAAGGATCAGATTCGGGTCCTTTGAAACTTTCTTTCAGATATTTTTTGGCATCATCAATTTTGTTTGCTTTGACTGCTATATCGCCAATGGCATAATAAAATTCATTTTTTCTGGACAGATAATTCCCGTTTTTAGAAACATCAAGCAAATGTTCTTTGTAGGAATTGTAACTGTTTTTTTCGGGGTTGAAATTTGCAGCGATTCCCAGTTGTGATTTAACTTCCATTTCAAACCCGGGTCTCAATTTGTAAACTTTGGTGTATGCTTCACCTGCATTGTTCTGGTCTCCCAATAGTGAATAAAGCTGAGCTTCTATAAAATAATATCTCGCTTTTCTTTTCTTGTTTTTTGTTTTATCAATCGTTTTGTCTAATGCGTCGATTGCGTCTTCGTATTTTTTATTTTTAATCAGAAATTCGGCATAATACTTTGATATGTTTTCGGTCATCTTCTTTTTGTATCCGCCGTCTTTGTAAAGATTGTTCAGGATTTTTTGACCTTCAAAATCATTACCGACCTGCAAATTTGCCAAAGCTGAATACAATCTTGCTTCGGGTGTATATTTTTTATGGTATGGCAATCGGTTTTGGATGTAATTGAATGCTTCAAGCGCTTCAAAACCTTTGCCTTTGTTGTATCTTGCTTTGCCCAACACCAAATAGGCATGTGCCATTTCTTTGTTTCTTTCTCTGCCCTGAATCAGCATTGAATGTTTTTCGATGGCTTTGAGCGCCTTTTTTTCAACCAGATCAAAACCGGCTGCGGGCGGCTGATTGCTGCTGCTTCCGGAAGTTCCTTTGCCCGGTCTCAGATTGCCCGCCATATTCTGAATAAATTCTTCAGGCAACTCCTCCTCAACCACTTCGGGTCGCGGATCTACCGGCAGAATTTCTGAATAATTATCTTTGTAATTGAATTCGAGTTCGTCAATCTTTTTGTCCATTTCCTTTTCGGCATTGAAAAGGGTATTGAACCAGGCAGTCGCACTGTGAAATGTCCTGTTCTTAAACGTATCTTTCTTCGTTGAGCAGGCCGTAATCAGACCCAGACAAACCAAAAATATAATTTTCTTCTTCATAGGATAATCAGAGTTAGCAAAACTACAATAAAAACGCAGGATTTAAAAAAAACTTGTACATTAGAAATAAAACTATTCTGATATTTGCAATTAATTTATGCCAAAAAAGAAAAACATATTTAAAAAGCTGATTCAGAAATACACGCTGATTCTTTTGAATGAAGATTCTCAGGAAGAGCAGTTTTCTATGCGGCTGAACCGGATCAACGTTTTGGTCATCGTTGCGCTTGCTTCATTTTTTATCATTGCCACAACGGTTTTGGTTTTGCTCTACACGCCTATTCACGACTATGTGCTTCCTTCTCAGAAACAGGAAGAAGTGCAGGGAAAACAGGAAATCGTGGATCTGACCAATCAGGTGGAAATGTTGGAACAGAAACTCAGTTCAAACGATGTCTATATCAAAAATCTTCAGGCAATACTTTCGGGTCAGGTGCCGATTCCCAAGATTGACACTTCCGGCGGAAATTTCTCATCATCAGTCGACCTGAGCAAAGTGGATTTGAATCCGACCGAAGACGATCTGGAACTTCGAAAAAATGTTGAAAAAGAAGAAATGTTCAACATCAGTTCAAGTGACAATCAGGACAGCGGAACTCTTTTGTTTACACCGCTCAAGGGTTTTGTAACTTCGGGGTACAGCACCGAAGAAAATCATCTGGCAATCGATATCGCAGCACAACAGGGTGAAGCCATCAAATCTGTAGCGGCTGGAACCGTGCTGTTTACCGACTGGACGCCCGATACCGGTTTTGTGGTGATCGTACAGCATCAGATGGGAATGATCTCGGTCTATAAACATGCATTGACTGTTTACAAAAAGATTGGTGATGTGATTAAAAAAGGTGAAGTAATCGCTGCAGTCGGCAATACCGGCGAGCTGACCACCGGTCCGCATCTTCATTTTGAATTGTGGATCGACGGAAGTCCGGTGGATCCGCAGCAGTATATCGTTTTCTAAAAAATTATGGGACTCAAAGCTGAAGCCGCAAAGATTTTTTCAAAAATCAATTTCAAATACGAACAGAAATGGATTCAAAATCCTGTGGAAACCCAGCACAGGGTTTTTCGACTGCTGATTTCTGAAGCAAAAAATACAGCTTTTGGAATAGATCATCGGTTTGATTCGATCAAAGATTATAATGATTTTAAAGATAATGTACCGGTTCGGGATTACGAAGGACTGAAATCCTATATCGATCGGGCGGTTGCGGGTGAACCGGATGTTCTCTGGAAAGGTAAACCGATTTATTTCGCAAAAACTTCAGGAACCACTTCGGGCTCCAAATTTATTCCGATTACAAAAGAGTCAATGCCGACCCATATTCGTTCGGCAAGAAATGCATTGCTTGATTATATTCATCAGAAAGGAAATTCTGATTTTGTTTCTGGCAAAATGATTTTTCTTCAGGGAAGTCCCGAATTAAATGAAAAAAACGGAATCAAAACCGGCAGACTTTCGGGCATCGTTGCTCATTATGTGCCGAAATATCTTCAAAAAAACAGACTGCCTTCATTTGAAACCAATTGTATTGACGACTGGGAAACCAAAGTGGACAAAATCGTTGAAGAAACGATGAATGAAAATATGACGCTCATCAGCGGAATTCCACCCTGGCTGGTGATGTATTTTGAAAAACTGATTGAGAAATCTGGGAAAAATTCAATCCGGGAAATATTTCCAAATCTCGGTCTGCTGGTGACCGGCGGGGTCAATTACAATCCGTATCGCGAAAAGATGATTCATCTGATCGGTGATGATCCGAATGTGATACAGACTTATCCGGCTTCTGAAGGATTTTTTGGTTATCAGGACAGAATCGGTGCCGATGATTTGCTGCTACTGCTCGACAACGGGATTTTTTATGAATTTATTTCGGCAGAAGAATTTTTTGATGAAAATCCAAATAGAATTTCGATTGAAGAAGTCGAAACCCACAAGGATTATGTAATGATCATCAGTACCACAGCCGGACTTTGGGCATACAACATCGGTGATACAGTCAGATTTACAAGTCTGAAACCGTACAGAATCGCGGTCAGCGGACGGATCAAACATTATACTTCAGCATTTGGCGAACATGTGATTGCACACGAGGTGGAACAGGCGCTGGAACAGGCGCTGGAATCTTTTCAGGCCGAAATTTCAGAATTTACAATTGCACCCCAGGTCAATCCGGTTGAAGGTCTGCCCTATCACGAATGGCTGATTGAGTTTTCAGCACTTCCCGTTGATTTGGATGGATTTTCAAAAGCAATCGACAGCAATCTCAGAAAATTAAATACTTATTATGACGATCTGATTTCTGGAAATGTGCTCAGAAGTCTTGTCATCACTCAGGTTTGCAAAAATGGATTCAATGTTTATATGAAATCTTTGGGCAAATTGGGCGGTCAGAACAAAACCCCAAGGCTTTCGAACGACCGGAAAATTGCAGATGAATTTTACAAATTGAATCTGATTCGGAAATGATTGTTTCATAATGTACGATGCACAACATAGAGTGTTTAATTCACGACGAAATTTCAAAAAATAAAAAAATGCATCCCAACTCGGCATGCATTTCAATATTGTTATTTCGGTTTTTAATTAGAGTTCAGCCGGATTTGAATCATCAATATGGTAGAAATTGATTACAGAATTGTAATCGCTGAAATCAACATTTGGATTTTTTCCGAAGGCTGCCGGAACCTGAACAATTCTGAAAGTCTGATTGATGATATATCCGCTGCCGGTCAGATCAAAGGTTCCGCCTGCATAAATTACAAAATCAAATTTTGAAAAATCAAAATTGTAATCCACTTCATGTCCGTCGTTCAGATAAAATGTAATTGGAATTTGCTGCCAAATTGGTGCGCCGTTGTTCGTATTTCCAATCTGTTTGTAGATTAGCAGCACATCCGAATCATAAAGAGGATTATTGAAAGTTCTTGAAATCTGATACGAATCGCCTGCCCATTCAAAGTTTTGATTTCTCAGCTCATAAACAATTCCAATTGTATCGTAGTCAACATCGTCATCGCTTTTGCAGCCGGACAGTCCAAAAGCGAGTGCGAATGCCATAATCAGTGGAAAAATTGTTTTCATATTAATAGATTTTTTAATTGATATTTCCGGTTCATTCAAAACATATACCAAAATTCGGACTGCAATATCTGAAAATTCACCAACACCAAATCATAAAAAGATGCCAAATTACAATTAAAATCCCAACAGCAGTATTTTATTTCAATTTCTGACTTTAAATTACAGATGATAAAACTTTATGTATTTTTGTTTGTTATTTGAAAGCTATGTTCAAACCTTTATTCTCAGGTCTTCTCATCTTTTCACAACTGCTGTTTGCACAGACCAAAATCATAGTGATGGATGGATTTATGGAGGATCAGCCGCTGCAGGGTGTGCATGTAATCGACAATGAAAACCATGAATTGGGACAGACCAATTCAAAAGGAATTTTTACGGTCCCGGCAGAAATCAATCACGTTTTGCTGATTTTTGACGGTTATCAGGAAAAGAAACTTTATCTCTACGGAAAAGACATCATCGTACAGCTTCAGCCGATATCAATTGAGCTCGAAACCACAGAACTGTCCGGAAATGACGAAAAAGCAAGAGAAATCATCAGACAGGTGATCGCCAACCGAAGAAAGAACAGCATTGAAAATTTGAAAACATACGAATACAAAAGTTATTCAAAATTTCTGGTGACCGCATCCACCGATTCTATGCCCTTCATCCTTTTTCCAAAAACCAAAAGCGATTCGAGTTACAACGATGTTCGAAGACTGCTCGAAAGCAGCCATTTGATGCTGGGCGAAAGAGCAATGGATCATAAATTTTCAGAAAAATACGGAACAAAAAATATAGTAAAGGCAACACGGGTGTCGGGTACCAAACTTCCGATGTATGAATTTGCAGCAATGCAGCCGATTTCGACCAATTTCAATGAAGACAAATTTAAATTCTTTTTCAGAGAATTTATCAATCCGATTTCAAATTCAGGTTTGAGGGAATACAGATATCGGATTGCGGGAACCGATACGGTAGAAGGAAAAGTTGTATATATGATTGCATTTTTTCCGTTGAATCAAACCAACCGAAAACAGAAAATAAAAGGTTATCTCTGGATTGAAAAATCAAGCAAAGCGCTGGTCAGGTTTTATGCAGAAAATCTTTCTGAAACCAACATTGCAGAACTCGAGATGGATTGGACAAATTTCAAAGGATACTGGTTCCCGAAACAGCAGCGACTCAGAATGGACGGAGGTGAAATCAGCTATCCGACAGTGAAAGACTCGATTTTGGCTGACGGTTCAACCAAGTTGGACACTATTAAAAAAAAAGAAAAAGTATGGCTCCACCTCACCTCTTCATTCAAGGACATTGATTCGCCGGTTGATTTTGACCGAAAAGAATTCAAAGGATATTCAAATGAAATCGATCTGGAATCGATGGAAGATTCTGACAAAACGCTTTCAGAATACAGGGACAGCAAACTGACCCGGATGGAAGAAAACACCTATGTGAAGATTGATTCCATCGGTCAGAAATACAAAATGGACAAAAACATCAAACTGCTGAGAGTCCTCAGTTCGGGCGGAAAATATGGGATCGGAAATTACGATTTGGACATCACACGGCTAATTAATTACAACAGTTTTGAAGGTTTCAGGCTTGGTTTGGGCGGGAGTACAAATTATAAATTCAACAAAAATTTCTCACTCAACGGATATGGCGCATACGGACTGAAAGACAAGAAATTCAAGTATGGTGGCGGAATTGACGTTTTTGTAAACAAACCCTATTCGGGAAAGATTTTTGCGAATTACAAAAAAGATGTGGAACCTTCGGGCCGAAATTCCTTTGAACTCGAAAACAATTATCTGAAATATCTGACCAATAATTTTGTAAATATTTACAATGACGTTTATTACAGTTATCAGGACGTAACCTTTGGCTATCAGCAGGATTTGTTTCAAAATCTGACTTTCAGAATATCGGGTATCTACAGTGAAAAAGAAGCAAAATTCAATTATCGTTATCAGGACAACCGACCGGATGAAAATTTCATTTCGTTTGATACCGAGCTCGCATTAAGATGGGCCCCCAAAGAACAGATCGTCAGAACACCATACGGCAAAGTCACCATCAGCAGCGGTCTTCCGGTTTTTTATCTGACTGTGAATCAAGGCTTGAATGTTTTCAATTCGGACTACACACCTACAAAGATCAACTTCATGTACAGAGATATGTTCCGCACTTTTCTGGGCAGAACCAATATTCAGTTCAGAGCCGGAGCGGTCTATGGCGACACTCCTGTTTTCAATCTTTTTGAAGCGATGGGTAACTCAAGATTTCATGACCGAACATTCAAATATGTGGAACTTTCGGGTATGAACAACTTTGAAACCATGCGTCCGGGCGAATTTTATTCTGACCGTTATCTGATGTTCAGTATGTCCCAAAAAATTGCAGGTTTCAAATTTCTGGGCGCTGAAATTTTTCCTGATTTCATATACAAAGCCATCTATGGCGATATGAGGCATCGGGAAGATCATCAGGACTTCTCTTTCAAAATCCCCAATAAAATTTATCAGGAAGCAGGTGTCGAAATGAATCAGATCTTTTTTGGAATCCTCGGTGTGGGCGCTTATTACCGAATCGGAAATTATGCTTATGACGATTTCAAAAGAAACTTTCTGGTCAAACTGACTTTGAGGCTGAGTTTCTTTTAGAAATTAAAATGGTTTTTGCAATTGTTTTGATCAGGATTCAACCAATTCAATGTGTTGATTGCTGATCTTTTACAGGCAGTTTAATTTTATTGAATCAGGAAAGATGATTAAAAAAAATAAATTTTTTGGTTAAATTCCTGATTGACAAAACTTTTGACAAACGAACTGAAAGTTGTTCCGTTCAATAATTTTCTGTATTTCTTTGAAACTCCGCAATCATATACACTGTGAATGTATCGTTAATCATTCAAAAATTTTGGCCAGAAAAGATTTCATTTCATTCCAGGAAGCTTCGTCCGCCTCTTTGTTGTATGCGACATTCATCCCAAATTTCTTTCCGACTTCAGTGGCTTCAGGATTTGTAAACGAATGAACCGCACCCGAATAATTGATAAATTTGAAATCGACTCCGGCATTGTTCATTTCATCTTTGAATGACTGTATGTCTTCTGCCGAGATAAAACTGTCGGCTTCACCGTTCAAAACCAGCATCGGAACAGCATTTGACGTTGCTTTCACGCCGGTCGAAAGATTTCCGTGAAAACTTACTGCACCCTTTAGCGGTTCGCCTTCTCTTGCATAATTCAAGACCATCGCACCACCAAAACAATAACCGATGGCAGCCATTTTGGATTCATCTGCTTCATCCAAAGTTTTTGAATGATCAATTGCAGCTTCAAACAATTGTTTTGCAAAATCCGGATTTTCATAAATCGGTTTGGTTTGCTGCTGTGCTTTTTCAGGCGTATCCACAAAACCGCCTCCGCCAAACATATCAACTACCACAGCCAGATATCCCAATTCGGCAATCTGACGGGCTCTGCTCTTTGCATAATCGGTGATCCCCCACCATTCAGGCAAAATATAGACAACCGGCCTTTCGCCACTGATCAATCCGTCATAAGCCAAATGAGATTTGTACTGTTTTCCGTCCACTGTGTATTCGATATCCTTTGTGACAATCAAATCCTGATCTGAATTTCCGATTGTTTCCTGCTGCTGGTTCTCAGCGGTTTGCACACTGTCCTGTTTTCCGCAGGAAGCAAAAAAGAAAAGTGCAAAAGCAATTATGATTGAAATGATTTTCATTTGAATTGATTTTAATGATTGTAAATTTAATGATTTCGATTTTAAAACATTCGATATTCCGGAATCAATAATGACAAAATACAGTACTCATAATAATTGGTTATTGATTTATCGGGCTTATTTTTATGCCAAATAAAAAAATATGATTCGGAACATTTTTCTAATCTCATTTCTTCTGCTTTCGGGCTTTCTGTCTGCACAGATCGACAGTCTGACCATGGACATAAATTTCAAAACAAGGGCCGAAGGAAACAACGGCTATTCCACACTGATTCCCGAGGGAAAAAAGATGAAATCAAATGTACTGTCGAGAGCAAGAATCGGAATGAATTTTCACTTTGACAAACTCGAACTCAGAATTGCCGGACAGGATGCAAGAGTCTGGGGCGATACTTCAACAAGTTCTCAAAGCGAAAGTGTTTCGTTTTATGAAGCCTGGGCAAAATACAATTTTACTGAAAATTTTTATCTGAAGGCTGGCCGTCAGGGAATCTCATTTGACAACGGCCGATTGATTTGGGAAAGCGACTGGGGGATGGCGGGAAAGACATTTGATGCACTCCGTCTCGGCTTTGACCTGAACGACGGATCATCGATCGATGCGGTGGTTACTTACAACAGCCAGTCATCAAAAAGAGATGACAGTTTGGAGCATGAAGAATATATGATTTATAACGGTGATGAAAGAATTAAGACCATGCAGTTGGTTCATTATCAGAGCTCTCAAAAAAACAATTTCAAATATTCAGCAATTCTGATGAACAATGTGGTTCAGACCGAAGACGGAAGCCACAATTCCATGACCACAGCAGGTTTGGGACTGAAACATCAATTCAGTTCTGTATTTGACATTTCGGCTTACGGCTATTATCAGTTTGGAAAAAACACCGTAGATCAGGACAAAAGTGCTTATGATTTTGCACTGACACTTAACTATTCGCCGGTTTCTGTCTGGAAAATGACTTTGGGCGGAGAACTGGTTTCGGGAACAAAATATGCTGAGGATTCAAAAAAGAACAAATCGTTCAGTCCGGTCTATACCACCAGCCACACTTTTAACGGTTATATGGATTATTTCTTTGCTCGAAATCATTTCAACGGTCCGGGATTGGTTGATTTGAATCTGAGAAATAAAATTGATTTGAACAGATTCGGAAATCTGTATTTGGCGATTCATTATTTTTCGGCGCATCAGAAATTCAATCCGACCCAAGAAAAATATCTTGGAACAGAGCTGGATCTGGTTTACGGAAAGACTTTCGGAAAATATTTTCTGCTGAATTTGGGTTATTCACAGATGTTTGCATCAGACGGTCTGAAAATGCTGAAAGGAGTTTCAAACCCAAAAAGCCTTCAGAATTTTGTTTGGATTGGTTTGAGTTTTAATCCGAAGTTTAAATTGTTGTAAAATCAATTTCAAAAAATACTGACAGCCGGTTTTGGAGCAATCTGAAATCGGTTTTTTTTATGGATTCCGGTTTATCTGAAATTTTGTCTGTGTGAAGATGGCCAATCTTGATGCGATGAGTATCCAAATGGAGAAACCTCAATCATAATTTTAAGATTTGGATTTATATGCACTTCAAAATTTCTTCAAAATCACTTTTGAATTTTGTGGCTTACAATGAATAAAATCAGGAAATGAAAAAGTTAATTTTTCTAATGATTGGATTGGTAACTGTGTCAATTACCAAAGCACAAAAAGTATCGGAAAAAGAGGTTCCGGCAGTTGTCAAATCAGTTTTGCAAAGAAACTATCCGGATACAAATGATCTAATATGGGAAAAGGAGGCGGAAAATTATGACGCTGAATTTGAAGTTGCAGAAAACGGTTATTCCGTTCTGATTGATCCGACAGGAAATATTATTGAAACAGAGGTTGAAATCAGTATTGACACACTTCCTGCCGATGCCAAATCCTATGTTGCCAAAAATTATCCGGGCAAAGAAATCAAAGAAACCATAAAAATTACAGCTGCAAAAGGAACTGTTACATACGAAGCAGAAGTGAATGGTTTGGATTTCATTTTTGACAATTCAGGTAAGTTTTTAAAAGCGGTTAAAGATTAAGATAATGAATAAGATACGGTTGTTTTTCATGTTCATTTCAATAATCATGACTTCTGTTATATCTGCCCAGGTATCATCGGTTACCATTTCAGGAATCGTAAAAAACAAATTGGACAAATCGGCAATTCCTTATGTAAATGTTGTTATAAATGCCGAAAACGACAGTGTTTTTGTAGCCGGAACCATTACCAATGATGAAGGCAGATTCTCAATTGGAAATATTGAGCCGGGAAATTATAATTTAGAAGTTTCGGTAATCGGGTTTGAAGACAAGAAACAACCGTTATTTGTTGGCCATCTTTCAGAATTTCTTGAAATTCCGGTTATTGAACTGGAAGAACAGTCAACCGCTTTAGAAGGTGTTGTAATCAATGTAGAAAGGACAGGTCTGAGCAATGGTTTGGACAAGAAAACCTATTCTGTTGCAGACAATATCAGCCAAAGCGGAGGTTCTGCCCTTCAAAGTATGCAAAGTTTGCCGGGCGTTACGATTCAGGACGGAAAAGTGCAACTTCGTGGCAGCGATAAAGTAACCATTCTGAATGACGGTAAACAAACTGCTCTAACAGGTTTTGGAAGCCAAACCGGATTGGACAATATTCCCGTATCGGCCATAGACAAAATCGAAATCATCAACAATCCTTCATCAAAATATGATGCCAACGGAAATGCAGGAATCATCAATATCATCATGAAGAAAAACAAACAAAAAGGTTTTAACGGAAAAGTTGGTTTTACCTATGGAATCGGTTCGCTATGGGTGCGAAAGAGAAACCTGCCGACCATAAGGCCTCAATATACTTTTACGCCCAAAATTAATCCTTCGGTATCACTCAATTACAGAAAGGAAAAAGTAAACTTTTTCTTGCAGGCGGATAATCTTTATACACAAACGCTGAATAAAAATGAGTTTGTAACCCGATATTATGATGATGGCACGCTTATCAGTTCGCAATTAAAAAGAAATAGAAATACAAACTTTCTCACTACAAAAGTAGGTGTGGATTGGTCTATTGACGAACAAAATATGCTGACCGTTTCGGGAATGTATGGCAGCGAAAAAATTATTGACCATGGCGATCAGCCATTTTTCAACGGGGATACTTCACAACGTTTACGTCTATGGCAGTTTTTGGAAGATGAATTAAAGACTACGATAATGGCTACAGCAGCCTATCAGCACAAGTTTAAAGAAGCTGGTCATTTATTGAATATTGGTTTTAACTACACTTTCCATCGAGAGAACGAACAGTATTTTTATGATAATTATCTGCCGGAATCCACGGGTACAGATGCTTTTAAATTGTTGTCTGACGAACAGGAATATGATTTCAATATAGATTACATCAAACCTTTGAGATACGGTCGAATTGAAACCGGTATCAAACTTCGAAACAGGAAAATTCCGACCAATATGGATTTCAGACCCGGAATAAATTCGGTTTTGGATATTGATGCAGGCGGATGGGCAAAATACAATGAACTGATACCGTCTGTTTACGGCAACTATGTTTTTGAGAATGAAAAATGGGAAGCCGAATTGGGTTTGCGAATTGAATATGTAAAAATAAAATACAATGTAAATCCCAACCACAGCACTTATACAAGCGACGGTTACAATTACACCCAACCTTTTCTAAATTTGAGATTGACCTGCAAGCTCAACGACAACAATAAACTCTCGGCATTCTATAACCGCAGGGTGGACAGACCCAATGAAGTGGACATCAGGATTTTTCCGAAATACGATGATGCCGAAATTATAAAAGTTGGCAATCTCGCATTGCGACCGCAGTTTACAAACTCAATAGAATTGGGCTATAGGAACAGCTGGAACAAAGGTTATTTCTACTCCGCATTGTATCATCGTTTTGCAGACGGTACAATTACAAGAATTTCAACAACTGTTCCGGGCAGTACGCTGATATATGCCATTTTCCAGAATGCAGGCAAGAGCTATAATACAGGTTTGGAAGTCATTTTGGACCAAAAAATTTCTAATGTTTATTCGTTCAATATCAATGGAAATATTTACAGAAATCAAATCAATGCTTTTACTGTACAGAACCTTTATCCTGAACCGAATACCTTTTCCGCTGCCCAACAATCGGCAATATCAGGCAACCTGAAATTGAACAATACATTCAAATTTTCAGATGGTTGGGATGCGCAATTCACAGCGGTTTATTTAGCACCTGATATTATACCGCAGGGAAAAATCTTATCGAGATTTTCGATAGATGCAGGCATAAAAAAATCAGTACAAAGCGGAAAAGGAAAACTGTTTTTTAACGCAACCGATTTGCTGAATACGATGGTCATTAAAAGAAAAATAAACGGAACCGGCTTTCACTACACAAGTGATGATTATTATGAAACGCAGGTTATCAGATTGGGATACAGCTATAAATTTTAAATCAAAAAAAATGAAGAATAAAAATACTGTTGATTCTGTACAGGAATTTGTATCGAAACTTTTATCCGACAAACTTTCCAGTGATATTTATTTTCACACCCCAACGCACACACGGGAAGTTGTAAAAGCAGCGGTTGAAATTGCCCGAGAATGTGATTTTACACAGGATCAATTGGAAATTGTAACATTGGCTGCGTGGTTTCACGATTGCGGTTATACTGCTGTTTATACCAACCACGAGGACCAAAGTAAAATAATTGCAAAAAATTTCCTGAGTGTTCAAAATTACCCAAACAATAAAATTGAAAAAGTTTTGGACTGTATTGAAGCCACCCGTTTTCCGCAAAATCCAAAATCGGCTGAAGGAGAAGTATTGTCAGATGCCGATCTGTACCATTTCACAAAACCCGATTATCTCAAATACGAACAACGGTTGAGAAAAGAGTTTGAAATTCATTTGGGCAAGACTTATACGGATCAGGAATGGGCAGAAACAAACTATAATTTATTGAAGAACCACTGCTATTATACCGGATATGGCAAAAATGTTCTTCAAAAATTTAAGGAAGTAAATATTGAAAGGTTAAAAAACGAATTAAACCAATAAAATGTTCTCAAAAAATAAAATTATTGTTGTCTTAATTTTTGAACTGATAAACTGTTTTCCTGTATTGGCACAGGACACAATTCAGGATACAAAGACTGTTTTTCATGACAATATTTCAAAAAATGTCGACTACAAAAATAACAGACTGAATTACAGAAATTTAATTGCCCCGGCAGTCCTTATCGGTTTTGGAATAATCAGTTTGGAAAATGACGGGTTGAAGCAGCTCAATTTTTCAACCAGAGATGAGATCAATGAGCATCGTCTCAATCATACACCGCTAGATAATTATTCCCAATACATGCCGGCAGCGATGGTCTATGGTCTGAATGCAGCCGGAATAAAAGGCAGGCACAATTTTAAGGAGAGAACGATTATATATGCAACATCACAATTGATTTCTGCCGCCTTTGTTCTTCCCTTAAAACATATTACAAAAGAAGAAAGACCGGACGGTTCCAATAATCTTTCCTTTCCGTCGGGGCATACGGCCACGGCTTTTTCTTCTGCACAATTCATGTTCAGGGAATACAGAGACACTAATTTTTTGCTGGCAATTTCCGGTTATTCGTTTGCTGTATTTACGGGAGTTTACAGGACAATCAATGACAAACATTGGGTAGACGATGTGGTGGCGGGAGCAGGATTTGGCATCCTTTCAACAGAATTGGCTTACTGGCTTTTTCCTAAAATCAACGGATTATTGACCGGCGCAGCCAAAGAAAACAAATCTGTAACTGCGGTCGCGCCATTTTTCCAAAGCAATAGTTTTGGTCTCGGATTGATTTATAAATTCTAAATGTTTAATATTTATCCAAAGTTTCTTCAATATTGAATATTTACCTTTGTAAGATAATTACTTGTTTTAATGAAAATCCTGATTATAGAAGATGAAATGGAGCTTGCAAAAAGCATATCAGAATATCTGTCAGACGAAAGCTATTTGTGTGAATATGCCACTACTTTTCAACAGGCGTTATACAAAATAGAATCCTTTGATTACGATTGTATTTTATTGGATATTATGCTTCCGGACGGCAACGGGATGAAGCTTTTGGAAACGCTTGAACAAATGAAAAAACAGGATGGTGTAATTATTATTTCCGCAAAAAATTCTTTGGAAGATAAAATCAAAGGGTTACAAATCGGGGCAGATGACTATCTTACCAAGCCTTTTCATTTGGCGGAACTTTCCGCAAGGGTGTTTTCAATCATCAGACGGAAACAATTTGACAATGCCAATATCGTTCAGCAGAATGAAATAGAAATTAACCTGATTTCAAAATCGGTTTTTATTCACGGAAAAGAAATTATCCTGACAAAACGGGAATTTGATTTACTGACTTATTTTATGGGAAACAAAAATCGGGTAATTTCAAAAAGCAATCTGGCAGAACACCTTTCTGGTGATTTTGCCGATATGATGGATAACCATGATTTTGTATATACACACATCAAAAATTTAAAGAAAAAACTCAATGACGCAGGTTATTGCAATTACCTGAAAACGATTTACGGAACCGGATACAAATGGGAAGAATGAAAAACCTGTTACAAAAATCACTCAAACCGCTGACCATCTTTGCATTTATCGTTTTTGCACTGAGTATTCCGTCATATCTCCTAATGGTGGATTGGATTTGGAGAAAAGAGTTGGATGAAAACAATGAAATCATTGCGCAGCGTATTGAAAATGAATTCGGCAAACAGAAAATCAGCGATGAAAAGCTTGCGGAAAATATTCGTTTTTGGAATGAAATCCAGGCGGTTGGCAATCTGACGCCGGCTGGTCGGTCTCTTCAGCAGGACAGCATTTATACGATTCGTCGTGCCAATCCTTACTCACAAAAGGAAGCTGTTGACCGTTTTCGGGGTTTGAAAACAAATGTGGAAATCAATCATCAGAATTATATACTGGTCATAGAAACCAATGTTGAAGAAACCGAAGAAACCGTTTTTTATATTGCTGTTGTTACACTTTTGTTTTTTCTGATTCTGATAGTCGGTTTTTGGGTGCTGAACAAAAAATTATCGCAAAAATTATGGAAACCGTTTCGGAATACATTGGAGAAATTAAAATCATTTGAATTAAATGATCAAAAGCGGATTGAATTTCAGGAAACAGACACCATAGAATTTGCCGAACTGAATGCTACTTTGAATAAATTGATTCAGCACAGCATCTCAACTTACAAAAGTCAAAAAGAATTTACCGAAAATGCTTCGCACGAATTACAAACACCAATTGCAATTATTAAAAATAAATTGGATGTATTGTTGCAGGACAAATCACTTACCGACAGACAATATGACATTATCGAGGAAATCAATATGACTTTGTTGCGAATGTCGCGCATCAATAAAAATCTGTTATTGCTTGCCAAGATTGAAAACCGGCAGTTTGCAGATGTAAAAGAATACGATATGTCGGAAATTATCAGGAATTCGGTTAGTGAGCTGGAGGATTTCATCAATGCAAAAAATATTTTGACCCATATCGAATTATTAAATCATCCAAAATTAAAATCCAATCAGGCTTTGACCGAAATCCTCGTCAGCAATCTGTTGCTTAATGCCGTTCGATATTCTGAAAATGGCAGCACAGTTTCAGTTAAACTGGCAGAAAAAAATCTGATTATTTCTAATTTCGGAAGCCGGGCGCTTGAAATGGATGCACTGTTTCAACGTTTCAACAAAATATCTGCAAAAAGTCAGGGAAGCAGTCTGGGGCTGGCTATTGTCAAAGAAATTTGCAACAATAACGGCTGGAAAATTGATTATCGGTTTGAAAATAAGCGACACCATTTTATACTGAATTTTTAACTTCAGAATTTCTTCAAAATTCATTTTCACTTTTGTCTGTTCAACTTCTTACAGACAATTGAATGAAAAATTCAAAAGACAGCTTTCTCAAAGGCAGAATCAAAAGCATCGGATACGCCTTGAAAGGCACATATTTACTGATAACGACAGAACATTCGGTTATCACTCAGTTTTCTTTGGCTGTTTTCTTTGTCATCGCCGGGTTTCTGTTTGAGATTACAAAATCTGAATGGCTTTTTCAGATCATGGCAATCGGAATTCTTCTGAGCATTGAGGGGCTTAACACAGCCGTTGAAAAAGCCTGCGATTTCATTCATCCTGATTATCATAAACAGGATGGTTTCATAAAAGACATTGCTGCAGGTGCGGTCACTTTTGCTGCTTTGTCGGCTTTGACGGTTATTCTTATTATTTATTTCCCATATCTTTATGAAAAAGTGTTTTAGCAATCGGTTTTCTCTGCTTTTATCAGTGGGATTTTTATACCTTATTCTTTCATTTCTCACAAGAATTGCTCTTCTTGTGTGGACAGCAAAGGATGTTGATTTCAATCTGATTTATTTTTTACGCTTATTTTTTACAGGCTTTGTTTTTGATTTAACCATAAGTTTGGCTTTTCTTTCGCCTTATGCTTTTTATTTGCTGCTGTTTCCAAAAAGACGGATTGGCTCATTTGCAGACAGAATATTCACATATTTTTATGTTTTGATTGTCCTTATCATATTCTTTTTCAGTATCATGTCCGAATTTCCTTTTTGGGATGAATTTGGTGTCCGCTTCAATTTTATCGCGGTTGATTATCTGATTTATACTTATGAGGTTGTTTCAAATATCAATCAGTCCTATCCGCTTCCTTTAATTATTGGTGTTCTGCTGGGATTGGTGGCGCTCACTTTTTATTTATTAAAAAAATGGGGAATATTAAAAGCTGTATTTTCAGATAAAATGTCTTTTAAATTCAGGGCCATTTATGGAATTTCCACTTTGTCTGCCGCAGTTTTACTGTTAAATGTGATGAAAAATGAACAGGCTGAATTCAGCAGCAATCTTGTAATAAATGAATTGGGGAAAAACGGAATCTTCTCATTTTTTACTGCTTACCGTTCAAATGAATTGGATTATGATACTTTTTATCCCAAACTCAGTAAAAAAGAAGCATATTCGATTTTGAAGAAAAATCTGTTGCAGAATAATCAGAAATATGATTCAGACGACTGGGACAGCATTATGAGAATTACAAAAGGCGAGAATAATTATCGCCCCAATATTATTTTAATTGTCATAGAAAGTTTCAGTGCCGAATTTTTATCTGTTTTCGGAAACAAAGACGAACTTACTCCGAACTATGAAAAACTGGCTGAAAAAAGCATTTTCTTTACCAATATGTATGCAACGGGTACCAGAACGGTAAGAGGAATGGAAGCTCTCACATTGTCGGTTCCTCCCACTCCGGGGAACAGCATTGTAAGAAGACCCAATAATCAGAAACTGTTTTCGGTTGCCACCATTATGAAAGAAAAAGGTTATCAGCTCTATTTTATCTATGGAGGTGACGGATATTTTGACAATATGAATAACTTTTTCGGCGGCCAGGGTTTCGACATAGTTGATCGTGACCGGGGAAATCCGCTGTCAGACAAAATAGATACCCGTCGCTATAATATTCAGAATGAAGATGTAAGCTTTGAAAATGCCTGGGGCATTTGTGATGAAGATATATACAAACAGGCAATAATCTGCGCAGACAAAAACAATCAAAAAGGAAAACCGTTCTTTCAGTTTGTCATGACCACATCCAACCACAGACCCTATACTTTTCCGGACGGAAAAATCGATTTACCGCAGGGCAGCAGAAATTCAGCGGTTAAATACACTGATTATGCTTTGGAAAAATTCATTGACGAAGCGCAAAATAAAGACTGGTTTGACAACACGGTCTTTGTGATTGTAGCCGACCATTGTGCAAGCAGTGCCGGCAAATGGGAAATCAACATCGACAAGCATCATATTCCCGCCATTATTTATAATCTGCCCGTTGAACCGCAAAAAATAGACAGAATGGTTTCTCAAATTGATTTGATGCCCACATTATTCGGATATCTCGACTGGAATTACAACACTGCTTTATACGGAAAAGATATAAACAAAATGCAGGAAGGAGAAGAACGAGCTTTCATAGGGAATTACAGAACATTGGGCGTTTTGAAAAACAATATTTTCACTCAAATCGATGACCGGAAAAGAACAAAACAATACATTGTTTCTGAAAATGACCAAACACTTTCAGGGCAAATCATTCAAAACAAAGAATTGGTGAACGAAACCATTTCATACTATCAGACAGCAAGTGAAAGATTTAAAAACGGGAAAATGAAAGAATAGTGTTTTCCAAAAAATATTTTTTCCATTCAAGGCACAGATAAAATCCGTATCAAAATAATAGATATGAAACTATTGATCTAAAATGCAAAAGTTTTAGATTTTAATTCCTGTTGCATATTGCCTGTTAGTTTGTGCGTATTTGATTTTAATTCTAATCTCAGATCACTCATTATCAACTAATTTAAATATCTGCCGTTCGGAATATTGAATTAGATTTGAATCAAACTTTTAATACAAATTTCATTTCATTCTTTTCAATGCAATAAAATATCTTCCAACAATATCGAATTCATACAGTCGATTAATTAAAACCAACACTGATTCCGCCTTGTTTTCCTTATTTATACTCATTTTATATTAAGGTGCAAATCATCTTGTTCGCTCCTTTTCTCAATACTTTATTTTTATATTTATTGAGTTTAATTCATTTTATTTCAAAAAACCAGTTGTCATGGAGTCAACCAATATCAACGATCCCGAGTATTTTCACAAAGTGGTGGATTGTCAGTATGCCTGTCCGTCGCACACACCTGTTCCGCAATATCTCAGACTGATCGCAAAAGGAAAATTTACAGAATCCTATATGATCAATTGGGATTCAAATGTATTTCCCGGCATACTCGGCAGAACCTGCGACCGGCCGTGCGAACCCGCATGCCGCCGCGGACGGGTGGAGAAAAAACCGGTGGCGATTTGCCGTTTGAAACGGGTGGCAGCCGACCATAAAAAAGATGTCAAAAAATACATGCCGCAAGGACCTTTTGAACCCAACGGCAAAAAAATCGCACTCATAGGCGGCGGTCCTTCTTCTTTAACCGTGGCAAGGGATTTAGCTCCATTGGGCTATGAAATCCATTTGTTTGACGACCAAAGCAAGGGAGGCGGCTTTATGCGCAGTCAAATTCCTTCTTTCCGGCTGCCCGAAGAAGTTTTGGAAGAAGAAATAGGTTATATCCTTGATTTGGGGATTCATACCCATTTCAATCATTATGTTTCTTCAATGAAAGAAGTGCTCGAAAAAGATTATGATGCCATTTTTGTCGGAACGGGTGCGCCGCGCGGACGGGATTTGCATATTCCGGGCAGAGAAGAAGGAGCTGAAAACATTCATATCGGCATCAACTGGCTGGCAAGCGTAACCTTTGAGCATACCGAGAAAATCGGTGAAAAAGTCATCGTGCTTGGCGGCGGGAATACGGCTATGGATTGCTGTCGTACCGCACTCAGACTGGGCGGAAAAGATGTAAAAATTGTGGTTAGAAGTCCAAAAGCCGAAATGAAAGCTTCGGAATGGGAAATTGAAGATGCAGAACACGAAGGCGTTCCGGTTTACGAAAATCATGTGCCCAAATCCTATGTGGTTGAAAACGGGAAACTCAAAGGGATGATGTTTGAAAAAGTGAATGCTGTTTATGATGAAAACGGCAAAAGAAGTCTGATTCCGACCGGTGAACCCCAAGTTTTTATCGAAGCAGATGATGTGCTGGTGGCCATCGGTCAGGAAAACAGCTTTCCGTGGATTGAAAGAGACCTCGGAATCGAATTTGACCGGTGGGGAATGCCAGTAATCAATCCGAAGACCTTTGAATCATCAAACAAAAGAGTGTTTTTTGGCGGAGATGCTTCGCTCGGCCCAAAAAACATCATCACATCGGTGGCTCAGGCACATCAGGCTGCAATTTCGATTCACTTGATGTGTGAGGAAATGGACATCAAAAAAGACCGTCCTTCGCCATTTGTCAATCTGAGAACCGTGAAAATGGGCATCCACGAATGGAGTTACGACAGCCAGGTTTCAAACGACCAGCGGTATTTGGTGCCGCAGGCCGACAAAGCAGAAACTTTGCAGGATATAAAAATGGAAGTCGAGCTTGGTTTTGATGAATTGGAAGCTTTTAAAGAGGCCGAACGTTGTCTGAACTGTGATATGCAAACCGTTTTTGACAAAGATTTATGTATTGAATGCGATGCATGTGTCGATGTTTGCCCGACCGATTGCATCACTTTTACCACCATGGAAGAAGATGAAATGCATTTGAGAAACAAACTGAAAATGCCTGCGCTCAATACCGACCAGGATTTATATGTTTCGGGGCCGTTGCCAACCACCAAATTTATGATTAAAGACGAAAATGTTTGTCTGCACTGTGGTTTATGCGCAGAACGCTGTCCGACTTCCGCCTGGGATATGAAACAGTTCTATTACAATGTGACCAAATCACACAATATGGGAAATAAAGGAAAAAATGATGGTTTACCGCCGGTGGTGATTTATTAAAATTTAATGGTACCAAATATTAACTTTTCCAAAGTTTGGAACTTTGGAAAAGTTTAAAAAAGAACTTAGCTTGAATAAAAAGATATCCATATTAGCTTTAATTTTTACAATCCTGTTTGGTTGTAAAAAAGATTCCAAGTTTCCTGAAGTAAAAAATCTTTCAGAATTCAGTCACACCCAATTTATACCAACTTTAGAAAACCAAATTTCAAAAAACGAAAATTCGGTTTATTGCGCTACTCTTCTATTTGCGTGGGATGAAATCAGAAATCAAATCAATTCTCCTCTGACAATTTCAGAGGAATATTCGGATTTGATTCTGTTCAACAATTCAAAATCTTTTATGGATGTTTTGAAACCCGAAGAATACAAAGTAAGTGGAGAAATAGACGGTGAAATGGTAAAGGCTTATGCGGAATTCAGTAAATCTTTGCCGTTAGAAATAAAACTCACGTCTTTTACTAATAAATTGACTTTTGACGGAAAAAAAGTTTCTTCATTCGGGCTGGACGGTTCTGAAGAAAATGAAGTATTTGACTCATTTAGAATCGTTTATTATAAAAATGACGATAATTTCATTGTCCAATTATTTTCAAAAGACAAAGAACACGAAATTATCTTATTCAAATCGGAAAAGGATTTTAATTCGATTGCCGAAATGAATACTGAAATTAAAAGATTGACAGAAATCGGAAATTCGGAACGGCAAGATGAAAGGATTAACTGGAGATATTTTTTGCGGTATGAAGATGAACTAATCATTCCAAAATTCAAATTCAATATAGAAACCGATTATTTGACTTTGGAAGGGACTCATTTCAACGTTGACAAACAAATTTTTACAATTGAAAAGGCCTGGCAAAGAACTGCTTTCATTCTTGACGAAAGCGGTGCCGAAATCGAAAGCGAGGCTGCTATGGACGCAGTTGCAGAAGCAGCGGAAGATGAAGAAATTGAGAAAGAAATCCCACGGCCGAAAAAGATGATATTCGACAAAGAATTCTTAATTTTATTAAAAAGAAAAGATGCTGAAAATCCTTATTTCGGAATGTGGACAACCAATACGGAATTAATGATTTTGGAATAAAATAATAACTTTTCCAAAGTTTGAGACTTTGGAAAAGTTTTGGAAAAGAGTTCTGAAATGATTGTTGAAAGTATAAAAGATTTAATTAATAAAGAAGTAAAAATCGATTCAATTCAAACCACTTTTATTGTAATCGAGTTTGAGAAAAAATTTTACAGAATTGATATTGAAAACAAAGTTGAATTTTATTTAAAAAAAGGAGTAACAGGAAATTTAACCATAAATGACAAACATCCATTGCTGATCAATCATCAGAAAGGTTTCATAATAACCTATATCAATTCATCATTTCAAAATACAGATTTGTTTTTTGAAAAGGCAGAGGAAATAATAGATTTTGAAACAAAAGGGTTTAGAAACTGGAAAGATTATTTTGAAGATAAAAGTATTAATTTGACAATCGATATAATTAAAAATAATATGGTAAAAGGATACGGGAAATTATGTGAAGCACCGGTGAGCATTACAAACAAGGTTGTTGGATTATGCAATGAGCTAAATATTGAAACCAAAACATTTTATCATTCAGATTCAGAATTAAAACCATATAAAATCCTCCTTATTGATGATAATATTGTTATCGGAAAGGATTTTAAATTAAATTTAAAGAACTAAAAAAACAAAATCAAAATATGCCGACACCACAAACAATAGAAAAAGCAAACGACATCAAACTAAATGATTTTGTGATTCGGTTTGCGAATGTAAACGGAACGGGTTCTGCGAGTGCGAATTTTCTTTTTGCAAAGGCGATTTTCAGGATGGGAATTCCGGTTACGCCCAAAAATATTTTTCCGTCCAACATTCAGGGACTGCCGACCTGGTACGAAGTACGGGTGAGTGAAGAGGGATGGCTTGGCAGACGCGACGGAATCGATTTTATGGTTTCCGTCAATCCGCAAAGCATGCCCGGCGATATTGCAAGCGTTCGTCCCGGCGGTTATTTTATGTATGACAGTACAAAAATGCTGTATGAAGAATTTATCCGGCCGGATATTCATTACATCGGAGTACCGATGATGGAATTGAGTGTTCGTGCGTTCAAAGATGCCAGGCAACGGCAATTGTTCAAAAATGTGATTTATGTCGGTGCTTTGTCGGAACTGCTCGGAATTGAATTTCAGGCACTTGTTGAGGTGCTGAACAGCCAGTTCAAAGGAAAAGAAAAGTTGATTGAACCCAATGTCAAAGCGTTGCAAATGGGGATTGATTTTGTCAAAGAGAATTATCATGAACCAATCAATATCAGATTGGAAAGAAGAGATTTAATTGGAGATTCCATTCTGATTGACGGCAATACGGCTTGCGGATTGGGTGCGGTTTACGGCGGGGCAACAGTTTGTACCTGGTATCCGATTACGCCTTCAACTTCGGTGGCCGAATCTTTTAATAAATTTTGTTCAAAATACCGGATTGACCCCGAAACCGGCAAAAAGAATTTTGCATTTGTACAATCTGAAGATGAACTGGCGGCAGTAGGCATGGCGATTGGTGCCGGCTGGAATGGTGCCAGGTCTTTTACGGCAACGAGCGGCCCGGGATTGTCATTGATGAATGAATTTTTGGGATTGGCGTATTTTGCGGAAATTCCGATGGTTCTTTTTGATATTCAGCGAACCGGACCTTCCACGGGAATGCCGACCAGAACACAGCAAAGTGATGTATTTGAAGCCGCTTATGCTTCTCATGGCGATACCAAACAGGTCGTACTTTTTCCGTCCACACCCAAAGAATGTTTTGAGATGAGTGCACAGGCTTTTGACCTTGCCGAACAATTACAAACTCCGATCATTATGCTTTCAGATTTGGATTTGGGCATGAATGACCATATTTCTGAACCTTTGGTTTGGGATGATAATCAAAAATACAACCGAGGAAAAGTGCTTTCGGCTGAAATCCTTGATGAAATGGAAAGCTTCGGAAGATATTTGGATGTGGACGGCGACGGAATTCCCTACCGAACTTATCCGGGTACACACCCCGAAAAAGGTGCTTATTTCACCCGCGGTTCCTCCAAAGATGAATATGCAAAATACACCGAAAGCGGAGAAGATTACAAAAGAAATATGGACAGGTTGCTAAAGAAATTTAACACTGCGAAAGACCTCGTTCCGGCGCCGCAATTGTATCAGGAAACCAATCAGTCCAAAGAGGGAATCCTGTTTTTCGGGACTTCAAAATATGCTGCGGAAGAAGCATTGCATTTATTGAAAAAAGATGGAAAAACATTGGATGCGATTCGTATCAAAGCATTTCCATTTAATCAAACGGTGGAAGATTTCATCCATTCTCATGACCGGGTTTATGTGGTAGAACAAAACAGAGATGCCCAATTGCGCAGTCTGCTTATGATAGAATTGGAAATTGACCCGAAAAAACTAATTAAGATATTAAATTATGACGGTATGCCGATTACCGCCGATGATATTATTAAAAGAGTATAATGTACAAAGTATTAGGTACCAGGTACAAAGTATAAAATAAAATAGTTAAAAACGCATACGGCATAAAGCCTAAAGCCTAAAGCAAAAAAAATATGACTTTTATAAAATCTCAATTTCGACATCCCGATACGCCCAAAAACAAACTTGGTTACACTTCCGCTTATTACGAAGGCGCATTGTCCACGCTCTGTGCCGGTTGTGGCCACGATTCCATCAGTGCCGCCATCGTGCAGGCGTGTTTTGAATTAGACATCGAACCCCACAAAGTCGCCAAACTTTCAGGAATTGGCTGTTCATCCAAAACACCGACTTATTTTCTGAGTAATTCGCACGGTTTCAATTCGGTTCACGGACGGATGCCGGCCGTTACCACCGGCGCAAATCTTGCCAACCGCGACCTGATGTATATTGGCGTTTCGGGTGATGGAGATTCGGCTTCCATCGGGATGGGGCAGTTTGCACACGTGATTCGGAAAAACCTGAATATGGTCTATATCTGTATGAACAACGGCGTTTACGGTCTGACCAAAGGACAGGATTCTGCGACTGCAGATGTGGGTTCTGTCAGCAAAGCAGGAAGTGTCAATCCCTATCAGCCGATAGATTTGGCGAGTCTGGCGATTGAACTCGGTGCCTCGTTTGTGGCACAAAGTTTTTCGGGCGACAAAGACCAGTTGATTCCATTGTTGAAAGCGGCGATGAACCATCCGGGATTTGCGTTTTTGAATATCGTTTCACCCTGCGTGACTTTTAACAACAATCCGGGTTCGACCAAGTCTTATCAGTTTGTCCGCGAACATTCCGCCTGCACCGGAAAAACGGATTATATTCCGGTGATGGTGCCGATTACGCATTCTTCCAAAGAAGGAGAAACTTCGACCATCGAGCTTCATGACGGAAGTGCGATTCAACTTCATAAACTCGACAACGACTGGAATCCGGAAGACAGACTGTCAGCGATTACCGCATTGAAAAAGGCAGAAGCAAAGAAAGAAGTGCTGACCGGTTTGCTTTATATCAACCGAGAACCGATTGAACTTCATCAGATTTTTAATACAACCGACACGCCTTTAAATCAATTAGATGAGAAAGTGCTTTGTCCGGGGAATGAGGTGCTGAAGGGGATTAATGAAGGGTATAGGTAGGTTTTTGTATAAAGAACAATGTATTAAGTACAAAGTAGAAATTAGTTTAATTAGTACCAGAATTAAAAATAAATAGTATGGGCTTTTTTTCAAATCTTCCGAAAGATTTCATAAAATCTGCTGTTCGGCAAGTAGGCAGAGACGGAGGAAGAGTAATTAGTAATAAAGTATATGGATCCGCCCATGCGATACCCGTTAAACATATTGTTGATTCAAATATTAATTTCGATAGTAATACTCAAGAAATTCAGTTATATAACAAGAAAGATTCTTGGTTGACTACTTTTGGTTTAATTGTTTGCTTTGTTTTTAGTATAATCCCTTTTTGTAGCTTTATAGGTGCAATAATAGGTTTAGTCAAAGGTCTTAGATTTTTACTAATGAAAAACAAAACAATGTATAAGGTTGAAATGGAATCAATATTGGTTCCAGATCGAAGATATTAGATGGGATATCGTATCGAATATGCACCTAAGCATACTAAATTCAGCGTTTTAACTTCAAAGGATGAAAGAAAAATATTTATTCTTTATGGAATTTTATATTTAGTAATTGGAATAGGGGTAACTATATTAAGTTTTTCTGTTTTGATTTTTTAGCTGGTAAACTAAGATAAGATCATCAAGAAACAACTGTTTTTATAGTGGATTATACAGAATATAAAAACACATTAAAAACTTTCTTAAATTTGTAGAACACAAATACATGAATTTCTAGTCTTTTAAATTAAAATCAGATGCTTCAGAATATTAAAATAAAAGGGTTTAAGTCCATTCGAGAACTGGACCTTGATTTGTCAAAAATTAATATTTTGATTGGATCAAATGGAGTGGGAAAATCAAATTTTATTTCATTTTTCAAACTTGTAAATAATATTTATGAGCAAAGGCTACAACAATATTCGTTAAAAATCGGGATTGATAACCTTCTTTATTTTGGAAGGAAAAACACTAATGAAATAGAAGGCTATTTAGATTTCGGTAAAAATGCTTATATGTTTAATTTATTACCAAGTGATACTGGAACTCTTTTTATCGGTCGAGAGGATAGCATTTTAAAAAATCAAAAAAAATATTCCCCAACCTTTTACGAAAAAGACATAAAAGAAAGTTTAATAAAAGGATCATTAACTTATAGAAATAAGTATTTGAGTGAACACTTAAAAAGCTATAAAATATATCATTTTCACGACACAAGTTCCTCTGCACCTTTACGTTCAAAAGTAAACCTAAATGATAATAAATACTTAAAAGAAAATGGAGGCAACCTACCTGCATATTTATATTATCTTCAAGAAAAACATCCTTTGAATTTTAAGAGAATTGAAAAGGTTATTCAATCGGTTATACCATTTTTTGATAGGTTTAATTTATCTCCTTCTTCCTTAAATGAAGACGAAATATTGCTGGAATGGACAGAGAAAGAGTACTCGGAGACTTATTTTAATGCCAATCATTTATCAGATGGGAGCCTACGTTTTATAGCATTAGTAACTTTATTTATGCAACCAGAACTACCTAAAGTTATAATCGTTGATGAACCTGAATTAGGACTTCACCCAACAGCCATTAACAGGCTTTCAGGATTGATAAAGTCGGCATCGGATAAAGGGTGTCAAATAATTATTTCAACTCAATCTGTTTCTTTAATTAACAACTTTGAAGCAGAAGATATTATAACAGTAGATAAGGCTGATAACCAATCTGTATTTAAAAGATTAGATAAAGAATTATTAAGTAATTGGATTGATGATTATTCAATTGGTGAGCTATGGGTTAAAAGTGTTATTAAAGGTCAACCTCAATGAAAAGATTATTGATAATCGTCGAAGGTGACACAGAGAAAAACTTTATAGATAAAGTATTGGCTCCTTATCTTTACACTCAAGGGCTAAAAGAAATTAGATGTTTTAAGATCAAGCATTCAAAAGGTGGATTATCAAAATATTCACATTTAAAGAAAGATATAAAAAATTGCGTTTTTGAAAATAATGTTTTAGTGAGTACTTTAATTGATTTTTACGCCTTGCCAAACGATTTTCCCCAATATGAGCAAGCTCAAAAAATCAAAAACAGTTTCGATAGAGCAGATTTTCTTGAAAATGCAATCGTTGAAGATATCAGTAAAAGTACAGGAAAAAGTATTTCTAACTTATTGCCATATATTCAAGTTCATGAATTTGAAGCATTGGTTTTTTCTTCACTTGACACCATTATTTCTCTTTACGATACTAATGAAGCAGATTTTGAAGAACTTAAAAAGGTTATAGATACTTACCCCAACCCGGAAGATATAAATAACGACCCTGAGACTGCACCATCAAAAAGGTTACAAAAACATCAGTTAATTAAAGGCTACAACAAAATAATTGATGGAATTATTATAATAGAAACAACCGGAATTGAAACTATACTAAAAAAATGTACTAGATTTAATAGTTGGGTTAAAGAATTAATTGAAAAGGTAAATGAATGATTAGGCTAACTTCAAATATATAAAAAGGATTAAAATCTCTAAAAAGATAAATTTTGTATATATTTAGATAAAATGAAAAATATATCTTTAAAATTAGACGAATCCGTATTTCAGGAAGCTGAAAAAATCGCCATCCGGTTAAAAATATCGAGAAATCATTATATTAACGAAGCTGTGGCTTTTTATAATAAATTTCAAAAGGGGGAATTAATCGAAAAGAAACTTAAATTGGAATCTGAGTTGGTTAAATCCGATTCCATGTCAGTGTTGAAGGAATTTGAAGATATTGATTATGACAGTTAAACAATTTGAAATTTGGATAGCGGATTTAAACCCTCAAATGGGCACTGAACCGGGAAAAACCCGACCGGTTTTGATTGTGCAAACCAATTTATTGAATAAAATTGAGCATTCTTCCACCTTAATTTGCCCAATAACAACTAATATTCAAAAAGGTTCTGAAATTTTAAGAGTAAACTTAAAAAAAGCACAGTAAATTTGGAACAGGATTCTGCTATTATGATTGATCAATTAAGAGCAATTGATAATAAAAGACTACTAAAAAGAATCGGGGTTTTGCCCGAGAGTTTGTCGGGAAAGTAAAAGAAAATATTGCGATTGTCCTGGATTTAGATTTTTAAAATGAAGTCATTTCTAAAATATTCAGTTTTATTTATTCTATTTATTTTGGTAGGTTTTTTCATTCAATAATATTTTTTCTTTTGGCTTTCAATGATTTCAAACGAGAAAACAAGATTTATAAACCTCAGTCCTGGAGACGGGCAAAGGGCATTACTTGTTTTTAATTTATCGGTTGGAATTATTCCGCTTTTATATTTGATTGTCAAAAAGGTAACAAAGATTAATTCCGTGAAACAAATCTTTACAACGCTTGGCATTATAATAGGAAGCGGAACTCTTTTTTGGATATTCAGGTTATTAAATCTTAAATTTAGACTTTTGAATATGCCTTCATTTTTTGGAGAAGAAGTGAATGATGTGGCTGTATCTACCCTAATATTCGAACAATATTTCCTCTTGGGATTGATTGTCGGAACTGTTTTAAGTCTTTTTATTTACCGAAAAAGAAGACTGTATTGAAAATAGTAAGGTTATGATTTTCTTGTGATTAAAGATTGGGGAAATCACGCCTCCACCTTACGGCTCAGTTTTTTTCTGTCTTCTTCTTTGAGCACGATTTTTCTCAGTCTGATATGATGAGGAGTCACCTCTATGCATTCGTCCGACTGTATGTATTCCATACATTCTTCCAAAGACATTTCGATTTTTGGTGCTATCGAAGATGAATCATCTTTTCCCGAAGCTCTCATATTGGTCAGCTTTTTCCCTTCTATCACATTGACAACCAGATCGTTTGGTCGGGTATGTTCGCCAATGATCATTCCGGTATAAACCTCTTCAGTCGGCGAAATAAAGAATTTCCCTCTGTCCTGAAGTTTGTCGATTGAATAAGGTGTTGCAACGCCCTGATCTTTGCTGATCAGCACACCGGCCATCCTGCCGGGAATGCTTCCTTTGAAAGGTTTGAATTCACTGAAATTATGTGAAATCACAGCTTCACCTGCAGTTGCAGTCAACAGTTGTGATCTCAGACCGATCAGACCGCGCGATGGAATTTCGAATTCCAAATGCTGGTTTTCACCTTTGGTTTCCATCACCCTCAAATCTCCTTTTCGCTGGGTCACCAGATCGATCGCTTTGCTCGAATAATCCTGTGGAACATCGATCACAAGCAGTTCATACGGTTCATGTTTCTGACCGTCAATCTCTTTGATGATCACTTGGGGCTGTCCGACGGTGAGCTCATAACCTTCACGACGCATGGTCTCGATCAGCACAGAGAGATGCATGATTCCGCGTCCGTAAACCAAATAGGTATTTGAATCTGGCGTAGGTTCAACCCTCAATGCCAAATTCTTTTCAAGTTCTTTTTCAAGTCTTTCAATCAAATGCCGGCTGGTTACAAATTTTCCGTCTTTTCCAAAAAAAGGTGAATCGTTGATGCCAAACGACATACTCATCGTCGGTTCATCGATCTGAATCCCTGTCAGTCCTTCCGGGTTCTCAGCGTCTGCAATGGTTTCACCGATCTGAAACTGATCCATTCCGACCACCGCACAGATATCGCCCGCAAGCACTTCTGCCGTTTTTCTTTTGACAAGCCCTTCAAAAGTATAGAGTTCTTTTACTTTCTGTTTGGTGATGCTTCCGTCATTTTTGACCAGACTCACCCACTGCCCTTCTTTCAGGCTGCCTCTCGAAATTTTCCCGACAGCGATACGACCCAAAAATGAAGAATAATCAAGCGAAGTGATCTGCATCTGAAGCGTTCCTTCAGCAGTTTCAGGCGAAGGCACATATTTGATAATCCCGTCCAAAAGCGACGAAATATCTTCGGTTTGAACATTTTCGGTATTGAACCAGCCCTGTTTTGACGAACCGTAAAAAGTCGGGAAATCCAACTGTTCTTCGGTTGCATCCAAATTAAAAAACAGATCAAAAACTTCTTCATAAACCTCTTCGGGACGACAGTTTGGTTTGTCCACTTTGTTGATGATTACAATCGGTTTCAGGCCGAGCTGTAGCGCTTTATGCAAAACAAAACGGGTTTGAGGCATCGGACCTTCAAATGCATCGACCAGCAGCGCCACACCGTCTGCCATTTTCAAAACCCTTTCCACCTCACCTCCAAAATCGGCGTGGCCGGGCGTGTCGATCACATTGATCTTTACACCTTTGTATTCGACAGCCGCGTTTTTTGAGAAAATCGTGATGCCCCTTTCCCGCTCCAGATCGTTGCTGTCCATTACCAGCCCCTGATGGTCCGGATTGTCTTTCAACGCATGGGTGTAATGCAGGATTTTGTCAACCAGCGTGGTTTTTCCGTGGTCAACGTGTGCGATAATCGCGATGTTTCTGATGTTTTGCATATAAAAATTTGAGGGTGCAAAATTACGACAAACATCGCAGACTGCAATGTATTGATGAAATTGTTTTTTGTCCGAAATTAGACTTTTTTAATCAGAATTCAAATGAATCCAGATTTGACTGTACCGATTCCAAATCAAATTGATCAGGATCATAGCCTTCTTTGATTAGATTGCCGAACATTTCCCACATTACTTCATGCCAGTCGGGATTGTCCGAATCCCTGACAAATTCCTTAACCCTTTGAAAGCCCCAAACGCCGCCACAACCCTCAGGCGGACAGGCTCCCTTTCCCGCAATCAGTCGGACAGAATTTGAAGTTCCGGGCATAATCTTCTCCAAATGAATCACGTGCTGCCAGTCTTCTTTGAAATCATAAATGTAAACCAAGAGTTTCTGTCCGGCCGAAAAATAATCTTCAAGTCTCAGATTCCCGGCATCCAAAGCATCTTCCGATTGGTCTTTTTTCATGATCATCGTTTCGGAATCGGGTCCTTTTGCCAAAAAAGAATACGGATGTTTGTCTTCCCATCCAAAAGCAAGCTGTATCGCTTTGTGAAACTGATCAAAACTGAATTCGGCAGGTATTTCAAACTGTCGCCAGACCGGCGGCATAATCACTCCTTTCAGCTGTACTTTGAACCGGAATTTCATTTTCTATTTCATTTCAGATTTTCAATCAAATCGAGCAGCAGCCTGACACCGTATCCGGTTGCAGCCGGCTCTTTTGCATAATCGACTTTTGAAAAAGCAACTCCCGCAATGTCGAGATGCGACCAATTCGGATGATCTCCGATAAACTGTTCAAGAAATTTTGCGGCGATGATGCAATCACTGTATGGTTTGAGTGAAATGTTCTTCAAATCAGCCACATCAGATCTGATCTCTTCCAGCCAGTCGTCCCAAAGCGGCAGATTCCAAATCCGCTGACCGCTTCGTTCCGCTGATTGTTCAAGCCTTTCCTTTAATTCTGACTGATTTGAAAAAAATCCGGCACAATTGTGTCCGAACATTCTGACCACACTGCCGGTCAGGGTGGCAAGATCAATCAGTACATCTGTTTTGTAATGTTTTGTGATATAGGCCAAACCGTCGGCAAGCGTCAGCCTGCCCTCCGCATCCGTATTGATGATTTCAATTGATTTTCCGTTGCAGGCTGTCACCACATCGCCCGGCAGACAGGCCTGGTTTGAAATTACATTGTCGGTAATCGGAAGGACAGCAACCATATCGACCGGTAATTTGAGTTTTGCAACCGAAAGCAGCACGCCGACAACCGCAGCCGCACCGCCCATATCGCTTTTCATGTGATGCATGTCCTGAGCTCCTTTGATCGAAATTCCGCCGGTGTCAAACAATACGCATTTTCCAACCAATCCGATTTTTTTGGCGTTTGAAATTCCAGAATCATATTCCAAAATCGTAAATGCCGCATCCTGCGCACTCGCACTGTTGACCGCCAGATAAGCACCCATTCCCTCCTGTTTGCATTCAGCACGGTTGAGCGAACGATATTTGAGTTTGAGTTTGCGTGATTCTTCACCCAGAAAAAATGACAGCAGTTTTGCAGTTTTGAAATTCGCAGGTTTGTTCATCCATTCCATCGCTGCAAACTGTCCGTAACAAACCGCTTCAGTTTTCTCAGAAATTTGTTTTGCAAAATCAAGGTCGATTCCCTCAATCTGAATTCCAAATCCGGTTTTCCAAAACGGATGCTCTTTGTCAAACGGATATGCATAAGTTCCAAGAAACAAACCTTCAATAAAATTATTTATATAGTTGTTATTAAATAGGTTATAAAATTCAATTAAAGTTTGAATTGAGTCAAATTCCTTTCTGTAAACCGTAGAAAATTTCTGAGCGATTTCAAGAAAATCAGTTGCTTTCAACTCTTCTATTTGGCCAAATCCGATCAGAAAATCAGCATTTTGACCGTTTGCATAAACAAAGACTTCTTCTTTTTTGGCTGAAAAGAATCGGTCGGCGCCCGGAAAGTCATTTTTGTGGTCACCCCAGGTTTCTACATCAAATAAATGAAAA